>JAGALZ010000008.1 GCA_017848055.1 Oscillospiraceae bacterium
ATTTGAGATTTTTTATCAATTACGTTTGTTTGATTTATTAATCCCAAACTTTTACCCATAAAGTTTGTGACATAATCATAATTCAAAATTTGGCCTAATAATTTATTTTTTTTACCGGGAACCACTGGACAGATGTTACTTCACTCATTTTATTTTACCTTTCCTATCGAGTCTTCACTTGCATACATCCTGAAAACAACTTTACCGACTATTTCGTCGGTATCTACAAAGCCGATTGTGCGGCTGTCGGTTGAGCTGTTTCTGTTATCGCCCATTACGAACACATATCCTCTCGGCACCTCGTAATGATAGGCAGTATTCTCGGCATCATAGAAAGACTGGCTGAAGCTATCGGAATCGACCATGGGCTCAGCAATATAGTCTTCCTCAATTATTTCGCCGTCTACCGCTACTGTACATCCGCCCTCGTCGTCATAATCTATATCGAGAGTCTGACCTTCGGTAGCGACAATTCTTTTGATGATAGTATCTCCGAAGGCAGATGATTCGATAACTACTATATCGCCGTTTTTCGGCTCGTATGCAAACGAGCTGAGCAGCAGAATGTCACCGTTATGGAGCGTATTATTCATTGACGGGCCTTTAACGGTAATGATTCTTATCAGAAACGTAAAGAGGACAATCATTGCAAACACTGCCATTACGACTGCGTCCAGTATCTCCAGCAGGTAGGCAAGCGCTTTATCTGCTTTGGATTTTTCATTCCCCATCGTTATCTGCTCGTTTTCAAAATCCTGAATCTTCATATAGCTTCCTTAGAGAGTTGTAATTTGTGTAAACGGGAAAATTCTGAGAACAGCTTTGCCAAGCACCTGCTCTGTCGGCACAAAGCCTACGCTTGAGGAACGGCTGTCCGTGGAATTATTACGGTTATCGCCTAAAAGAAACAATGTACCCTCAGGAACAACATATCTATAGACACCATCTTCTTCAACCCAATAGCTTTTATCATAGAAACTGAAATTAACCATATCCTTTGAGGTAATACCAAGATAACTTTCGTCAAGGATTTTACCGTCAACGCTGACTGTATCCTTTTCATAATCGATTTCTACAGTCTGTCCTTCGGTAGCAATCACTCTCTTTACGACAGTTTTATTGAGTCCCTCGCTATTGACAACAACAATATCACCCTGACCGATTTTTCCTAAAAAATTACTGATAAGTATTCTATCCTTGTCATAGAGTGTTGTCTGCATAGAGCTTCCGCTGACCTGAACCTGTCTGAACGCAAATATCATTATCAGAAGGACAACAAAAAGAGCAATAGCAAACGAATCGCCCCATTCGAGCAATTCATCAACTATATCCCGCTTCGAAATTCCCCTTCTGTACGGATTAACTTTCTTGGCCATATCATTTATCAGAATTGCTTAAAAGCAATTCCTCTCCTTTCACACAATACACAGATTATTATATCAAATTTTCTCTATATTTTCAAGTGCTAAACCGCTGAATTTCGCAATTTAAAATAAAAAAAGAGGAACAGCTTATACAAACTGTTCCTGATTTTCAAATTATCTGATTGCTTCCTTAACCTTAGCAGCCTTACCAACTCTGCTTCTGAGATAGTAGAGCTTAGCACGACGTACCTTACCGGAACGAACAATCTCAACCTTTTCTACTGCAGGTGAATGTACAGGGAATACTCTCTCGATACCACAGCCGTGAGCTACTCTACGAACTGTGAATGTTTCGTGGATTCCACCATGCTTCTTGGAAATTACTGTTCCCTCGAAAATCTGTACTCTTGACTTGTCACCTTCCTTGATGTTAACGTGTACCTTTACAGTATCACCAACGTTAACTACAGGTGCATTTTCCTTAAGGCTTGAATTTGAAATAAGTTTTAAAGCGTCCACTTTAAATACCTCCTATTATTTTCAGACATTCATTCGCTTTTTTATCGTCGGTGTCAAGCATAAACCGACAAAGCCAGAGGACTATCCGCTTTAATGTCAGCCGTTTTTCGGCGGCACTAACTCTCGTCGGAAATCCGACGGTAAATCAAATGCTTTAATATTATAACACACTTTCACAGCAAATGCAATACCCAAAGACACATTTTTTGACTTTATCGCTCGGTCAATGTTATGCATAATACACAAATATCAACCAATACATTCATTGACAAGCATATACACAACTGCTACCAATAAAGTGATACTTAGACATCCCTTCATCAATAACATAAAGGCTATTGCGGCAAGTACTGCTAACACAGATATTCTTGCTATTGCAAAGACATTATAGCACAACCGGCTGTTTTCCGCAAGGGCCTTTGCAATCTTTCCGCCGTCAAGATTTTTTGCAGGTAGCAAATTGAAAAAACAAAGTGAAAGATTAGCAAGTGCAAATGTACCTTGCGAGCTGCCAATTACGCATGAAACAATATACAACAGCAGATTAACAATCGGACCGCAAAGGTATATTACCGCTTCCCTCCACGCACTTACTCTGAGCAGTGGAGCTTTGATTCTGATACCGCCGCCGTAAGCTACAATTGCGTTAGGTTTTTGTCTAAAACAAAGCATTGCAAGCAGGTGACCTGTTTCGTGGGCACAACAGCATAGTAAAGCTATCATTACACATTCAGATCGTCCGATAGATGCAATTGCGACTACCGCAAAGAAGCCGAACATAAGATTTATTCTTACGCCACGCACAGAAAAATCAATCAAAGCATCCTACTCCACAGGCTGACAAAGCACTTAACTATATTACTTTGAGAAAACGCATGCCATATGCTGTCGCAAACTGTTTTATCGAATGATAAAAGTATCCCCACTATTGTCAGAAGCACGACGCTGAGCATTGATACCAGAATTATAATATCACGAGATGTAATCTCGTTATTTTCCTGCAAGCTGTTCATATTATCCCTCCGAAATATATTTGTACATTATATGATTCAGAAGGACAATTTAAGAACAAAAGCGAGCTACCATTGCGGTAACTCGCTGATTTTTAATATACACCGATAAACTCAAAATAGTTCTTTTCCGGAAGAATGATAAGTGAGTTTCTGTATTCCGTGCTATCTGGCATTTTATAGGTCAAAGTATTATTGTCGCTCCAGAACACCTCAGGAATAACTCCTCTGCCGTTATAGAACTTTACCTTACGTCTTATACCCTTCTGCTTGAGAGTAAAGAAATTGAAATGCTTGTCCTCACCATAAGGCTCTACATAGATAATAACCTGACCGTCTTCCTTATTCTCAACATCGCAGATATAAAACTGCATTGTACCATCGGGTGAAATAGTATTTCCCTCATTGGTAATTGTCATAACATAGTTCATATCATACAGTGAGTAAACCTCGTTATCGGGAGAAAGATTTGCATCAAGCCTTGTTTCAACTGCAGAAGAACTTAAAAGAGTATTGAGTACAAAGTAAGCGAAAATTCCGATAATATACATCATCAGATAAATAGTTCCGAGAAGAACCTTGAGCTTTTCGGGTGCTCTGCTACAAAAGAACATTACGATTGCAACAATCAGCGGTGGGACAAAAATTATTATATTGCCCATATTGAAAAGCACAAGGAAGAAAACTATCGGCAACAAAATCAAGCCGTTAATCCTTGTAAGTATAATCTCCTTTGAGTAGAGCATGAAAACAAGGAACAGTGCGCTTATAATGAAATACACCGTAAAGAATGCCGCCTGAGCACCTTCATTTACCTCGAGTCTGTACAAAAAGGTTGCAATTGTCATAATGACAACTACAGCGGTATAAATCAGACAAAAAACTGAAACCGCCCTTTTTATCCAAATATTCTTAAAAATATCCTTCATTACTAATTAGTCTGCCTTTCTGGTCTATCTGTTAATAATAAGCTTTTCTCCGCCTGAAAGTCCGCTGATGATTTCTACTTCATCTTCACCCTGGATTCCAAGCTCGACGTCTGTTTCTATCTTTGCGCCGTCTATAAGCACGTTAACGTAGGTTCTTCCACCTACTTCCTTTACTGCCCCCGAAGGAACAATAACAACGTTATCCTTTTCATATACGTTGAATACTACATCAATCTTACCGAAATCTCTGAGTTCAGCACCTTCCTCAGGCTCTATAACATAGGTAAAGCCGGCATATTCGGTACCAGGATTTCGTTCAATCATATCGACAACCTTACCCTTGCAGTCTACGATAGCACCCTGCTTTATGGTAACTGAACTGCCGAAGTTTACATTGTTGAGCTGCGCACCATACACGAACGCACAGAGATATGTTCTGCTCTTGTCTGTGATTGTGCAAAGATACTGTCCATCATAGACATAGCCTCCGGCAACGCAGCCGTTATTATCAACTCTTATTGTTCCCGAAGACGGTGCATATATTTTAGTTTCATCCTGCTGTTTTATAAGGTCATCGTACTTGTTCTTCTCAAGAAGATAATTTATCTCAGCATATTCTGTGTCACTTGAGTTCGGATGTGACTTTTTGAGACTGTTATAGGTTTCCTCAGCAGCATCGAGGATAAGCTTCTGCTCGTCAATTCTCTTCTGCAGGTCTTCGACCAAGACCTCACAGATAAGCTCACCTTCACTAATTTCTGAGCCGTTGAAAATCTTTGTGATAATACCGTTTTGCTGAATAAAGAGATTCTGAGAATACGGATAATCAAGTTCTGCCTCAGAGTAATATGCCTCCTTGATTGTTCCTACCTCAACGGTATATGTATCATATTTTACATCTGAAACATTATATATCTCTGCACCGGATGAATTCACGGTATCAGCTGTACAAGCTGAAAGCAAAAGTGCGCAGGCACAGAAAGCTGCTGAAACAAGTCTTCTTTTCATATAAGTCAATCCTTTCTCAAAGGCACTACTTTATATTTTAACATCAAAATTTCAAAATTACAACTCAAAGCTTTTGATTGCCGTAACATTGTAGGAATAAACAAATTCCGCTTTATAATTTTAGACACAATGACAAAGCAGGTTTACTCAAGAAATTTAAGAATAATGCTGTTTGAAAGCAAGAAACCACGTGGAGTAAGCGCTATTCCTATATCTGTAAATTCCGCAAGCGATGCTTTAACAAGCATATTTGCATTCTTATCGAATTGTTTCTCATTTCCGCCGAGCGAAATATATGTTTCTTTGGAAATTCCGTCTGAGAGTCTGAGTGACAGCATAACATACTCATAAAGCTTATCAGGAGAGTTGTCTTCAACAAGCTGTGATGAGTATTGATTTGAAACATACTGCTCAAGGCTTCTGTCATAATAAAATCTTTTTCCTTCAAAATAAGAATGCGCACATGGGCCGAATCCAATATAGTCGTCGAGATTCCAGTACTTCATATTATGCCTTGACCGTTTATCATCTTTGCAGAAATTTGAAATCTCATACTGTTCAAACCCATGTTTCGATAGTCTGTCAACGGCTGCAAGATACATATCAGCTGACAAATCCTCATCGGCAACCGAGCTTCTTATGCTATCGCAATCGAAGGCTGTTCCCTCTTCGATTTTGAGCATATACGCAGAAATATGTGAGACTCCGAGCTGTGAAAGCTTATCAACAGAGTCGCACAGCGAATCAACTGTCTGACCTGGTATGCCTATCATAAGGTCGCAGGAAATATTATCAAAACCTGCTTTCACAGCATCGTGTACAGCTTTACACGCAGTATCAAATGAATGCAGTCTTCCGAGCAATTGAAGTTCACTGTCCTGAGCAGACTGTACGCCAAAGGAAATTCTGTTAAACCCGTTTTCTCTAAGTGTTTTAAGATAGTCATAGTCTACTGTACAGGGGTTAGCCTCGGTTGTTATTTCACAATCTTCGGTCAAGGAAAAGCCCTCTCTGACAGCATTCAGTATTTCGCAAAGCTGATTTGCTGAAAGTGCTGTAGGTGTGCCTCCTCCGAAATACACAGTATCGGCAGAAATATATTTGTCCATATAGCTTTTGATATGAGAAATTAAGGCATTGACATAGTCGGTTTTCTGGATATCGCAACCTGCAACAGAATAGAAATCACAATACGGACACTTTCTTTTGCAAAACGGTATGTGGATATAAATTCCTGCTTTTTTATTCATCATCTTCACTGAATGCATTTTCAATAAACGTAGCTGAGCGCTCTCCGTTATTCTTTATCTTATTTATTGCTGCTCTGACACCGGCCTTGCCTATTATTATTATAAACAACAGCACATAGCACAATACAATCTGAACGACAAACATTATTGTTTCTTTAAAGTCCAGGTGAAAGTATTTTGAGCTTTTCTCTAAGAAAGCAACAATTCTGTCGTGCAGCATAATTTCAAGAAACAAGCCGAGCCCTGCACTTATTACAAGGAAAAATGCTCCTGCACTTAATCCGTCAGAAAGCTCATATTTACACAATCTGACAGCTACAAACACTATACCGCCGACAGCCATTGCAATTGCTATAGCCGGCATAACGTTTGCATAGCACTCATAGATAAACACAAGAAACGGTGCACCGATAAAGCCATAACGAAGTGCGCTTTTAACTGATTGCTGATTATTTGTCATTTGTCGTCCTTTCACGTTAAAGCAATTCAAGAATATGTACTGAAATTGCAAATACAGACATCCCCGACAACAAGATTCCTGCCGCAACTATAAACAGCGACATTCTGTCGAAGACTTTATTTTTCTTTCTGCAAAGTCTTACCTTTGTTTCGCTGCCGGGAGTATATAAAACTGATTTTAGAAGCTTCTCATAAGGAAAAGCGTTCGGATAACAGTTTTCGCCATCCGAATAATATGCTCTTTCAAAGCTTTTTTCATTTTCTCTGTCGATTCTGTCAAAGCGTACAGTTATCTTTTTTGAAGCTATCAGGTTTACCACGCACGTTATGAAAAACAGCAGGATAAGCACAGCAGACAACAAAGTAAGCAAAAGCACACCCGAAAGAATGGTTGATATTGATATTCCGCTTATAACACACAATATCAATATGATAGCAATCGTTATCAGGATTTCCATTGCTATTCATCAAGCTTAAGGACAGACATAAATGCCTCCTGCGGAACTTCGACAGAACCGAGCTGACGCATTCTCTTCTTTCCTTCCTTCTGCTTTTCAAGAAGCTTTTTCTTTCTTGTTATGTCACCGCCGTAGCACTTTGCAAGAACGTCCTTACGGAACGCTTTAACGGTTTCTCTGGCAATAATTTTTCCGCCGATTGCAGCCTGGACAGGAATTTCAAACATCTGTCTTGGGATATTCTCCTTGAGCTTTTCAACCATACGTCTGCCTCTTGAATAAGCATTGTCGGCATGGACAATGAACGAAAGTGCGTCAACCATTTCGCCATTGAGGAGAATATCGAGCTTCACGAGCTTACTCTTTGCGTATCCCTTAAGCTCATAGTCGAATGAAGCGTAGCCCTTTGTACGGGATTTGAGAGCGTCAAAGAAGTCATAGACTATTTCGTTTAGTGGCAGGTCATAGTGTAAATCCACTCTGTTTGCCTCGATATATTTCATATCCTTGAAGAAGCCTCTTCTCTGCTGGCAAAGCTCCATTATGTTTCCGACGTAATCTGACGGAGCAAGGATATGGGCTTCTACCATTGGCTCTTCTGCAGATGCGATAAGTGCAGGGTCAGGATAATTTGTAGGGTTATCGATATATATGGTTTCTCCGCTTGTCATATTAACCTTATAGATAACAGACGGGGCGGTAGTAATAAGGTCGAGGTTATATTCTCTTTCGAGTCTTTCCTGGATAATTTCCATGTGGAGAAGTCCTAAAAAACCACATCTGAAGCCGAAGCCGAGGGCGATGGATGTTTCAGGCTCGAATGAAAGCGAAGCGTCATTGAGTGAGAGCTTTTCAAGTGCGTCACGCAAATCCTGATACTTTGCACCGTCGGCAGGATAGATACCCGAATAAACCATTGGATTTACCTTCTTGTATCCGGGGAGAGGCTCGTCGCAGGGGTTTTCAATAGTTGTAACGGTATCGCCCACCTGAGTGTCGCCGATATACTTGATTGAAGCGGCAATATAACCTACCTCACCTGCTTTAAGCTCGCCGACGGGTACGAGGTCCGTAGCACCCATATAACCGATTTCGACAGTCTGGAACTGGGCATCTGTAGCCATAAGCTTAATTGTGTCGCCGACCTTTATAGAGCCTTCCTTGACTCTTACAAAGATGATAACGCCCTTATACTGGTCGTAATAGCTATCGAAGATAAGTGCCTTGAAAGGAGCATTCTCGTCGCCCTTTGGTGCCGGAACGTCGGTTATAACTCTTTCGAGCACTTCCTTGATATTTGTGCCGACCTTTGCAGAGATTCTAGGTGCATCCATTGCGGGGATTCCGATGATATTCTCGATTTCGTTGCAGGCTCTTTCGGGGTCTGCTGACGGCAGGTCTATCTTGTTGACAACAGGCATAACCTCGAGGTCGTGCTCTATTGCGAGATAAGTGTTTGCAAGTGTCTGGGCTTCGATACCCTGAGATGCATCGACAACGAGTATTGCGCCCTCACAAGCTGCGAGAGAACGAGAAACCTCATAGTTAAAGTCAACGTGGCCAGGGGTGTCGATAAGATTGAATACGTAGTTCTCGCCGTTGTCAGCTGTATATTTGAGTCTTACGGCACGTGCCTTAATAGTGATACCACGCTCACGCTCTATGTCCATATTGTCAAGCAGCTGCTGCTCCATATCACGGAGTGCAACCGTTGAGGTAAGCTCCAAAATTCTGTCGGCAAGAGTTGATTTGCCGTGGTCAATGTGTGCGATAATACAGAAATTTCTGATGTTTTCCTGATTCATATATATCTCCCGAAATAAAAATTTACATACTAATCCATAATACTGTATTATAACATATTGAAGAGAGAAAGTCAAACAAAAAGAGCAGGACATATATCCTGCTCTTAATTATTTTATTCACATACTCTGCCCGAAAGCTGAGTTATTTTCAGAAGCTTCTCTGCAAGCTTTTTGGTATTATCCCCTTGTGACATTCTCCAGCGCCAGTTAAGACCGCAGGTTGAAGGGACATTCATTCTTGCATTGTTATCAAGCTCTAAAATCTCCTGCATCTGAGTAATAGCTGTGTCGCCGATACTCAGCCACGCACACTTTATGAAGTCCCATACTACATCGTCTTCATCAGCTGAACCGATATAATCGTAGATAAACTTCTTTACGTCATCTGCGCAGGAATCATACCAGCCCTTTACGGTATCGCTGTCATGGGTACTTGTATAGACTACGCAGTTTGGACTCTTGAAATTGCAAGGTAGGTACTCGCTCTTAGCGTCGGGAGCAAAGCCGAACTCCATCATTTTCATACCCGGGAATCCGCTGTCATCGAGGAGCTTTCTGACTGTTTCGGTGATAAAGCCCAAATCTTCGGCGATGATTCTTACCTCGCCCAACGCCTTCTTTACAGCATTGAACATATCAATTCCGCAGCCCTGCTTCCACTCTCCGTTTTCGGCGGTTTCGTCCTCGGCAGGAATTGAATAGAAGGTATCAAACCCTCTGAAATGGTCGATTCTTACAACGTCATAAATCTTGGAAGCAAATCCGATTCGGTTAATCCACCACTTATAGCCCTGCTTTTTCATTTCGTCCCAGTCATATATCGGGTTACCCCAGAGCTGTCCCTGAGGAGCATATCCGTCTGGTGGGCAGCCAGCTACGCTGACAGGCTTCTTATCCTCATCAAGGTCAAAGAGTGTTGGATTTTCCCAGACATCTACACTGTCGAGTGCGCAGTATATTGGAATATCTCCAATGATTTCTATACCTTTATCGTTTGCGTATTTCTTAAGCTTTGTCCACTGCTTGTAGAACTCATACTGCAAAAACATATAGAACTCGATTTTATCGCTGAGTCGTTCCTTTGCATCATCAACTGCAAATTTCCTGCACATTACAAGGTCCCAGCTCCAGTCGTACCATGCCTTGCCGCCGTTCTCCTCCTTGAGTGCCATGAAAAGTCCATAGCTTGCAAGCCAGGACGAATTTTCCTTTACAAAGCTCTCATAATCCTTATCCTTCTCGAAACGGGAAAAGGCAATTCTGAGCACGTCCCATAAATTCTCATAGATGATAGAATAGTCTACATAGTTTTCTTCCCTTACCCACTCGATTTTCTTATACTCGTCTGCCTTGAGAAGTCCGTCCTTTTCGAGAGTTTCAAGGTCAATAAAGTACGGGTTTCCGGCATAAATTGAGAACGACTGGTACGGCGAGTCACCGTAACTTGTCGGACTTAGCGGGAGAATCTGCCAGTAATGCTGACCTGCCTCAACGAGCCAGTCAACAAAGTCATAAGCTTCCTTTCCCATTTTACCTATTCCGTATTTGCCCGGAAGGCTTGATATATGCATAAGCACACCGCTTGCACGCATTATAATTACCCCTTTAAAATAGAATCTGCACAAAAGCACAACTCATTATAGCAGATAATTACAACAAAGTCAACAAAAACCGCCGAGAAATTTCCCGGCGGTTGGTGTTTATGTCTAAATTACTTGCTAGCTTCAACGATTGCAAGAGTATCTCTTGCGATAAGAAGCTCTTCGTTTGTAGGTACAATCCATACCTCAACCTTAGAATCAGGTGTAGAAATCTTCATGAGCTTTCCTCTTGTATTCTTGTTGAGTTCTTCATCAATCTTGATTCCGAGGTATTCCATATTTTCGCAGACACCCTGTCTTACTTCCCAGGAGTTCTCACCGATACCGCCTGTGAAGAGAACAGCGTCCATACCGTTCATTGCAGCAGCAAATGAGCCGATGTACTTCTTGATTTCGTAGCACAGCATTTCACTTACGAGCTTAGCTCTTTCGTTACCCTCGTCAGCAGCCTTCTGAACCTCTCTGTTGTCGCTGGAAACACCTGAAACGCCGAGAAGTCCTGACTTCTTGTTGAGGTAGTCGCTCATCTCATCAGGTGTAAGACCGAGCTTCTTTGCAACATATGTAACAGCTGAAGGGTCAACCGCACCAGAACGTGTACCCATTACAACGCCATCGAGTGGTGTGAAGCCCATTGTTGTATCAACAGACTTGCCTGCGTCAACAGCTGTGATGGAAGAACCGTTACCGAGGTGGCAGGAAACAATCTTGAGGTCTTCAGGATTCTTGCCCATTGCTCTTGCAAGCTCACCGGAAACGAATCTGTGGGATGTGCCGTGGAAGCCGTACTTTCTTACATGGTAATCTCTGTAGCACTCATAAGGAAGACCGAACATATAAGCCTTAGGTGGCATTGTCTGGTGGAATGCTGTATCAAATACAACAACCTGTGGACAATCTGCAGGGATAACCTTCTTGCAAGCTCTGAGAGCAAGTGCGTGTGGGTGGTTATGTACAGGAGCAAGCTCTGCGAGGTTGTCAATCTGGTCGATGATTTCGTCAGTAACAAGGCAGGACTTATCAAAGATATCTGCACCCTGCACGATTCTGTGACCTACAGCAGAAATCTCTGCCATAGAGTTAATTACCTTTGTATCGCCTGTTGTAATAATTTCAACGAGCTTTTCGAAAGCTTCGGTATGTGTCGGGAAATTACAATCAGCATTATATTCAGCGCCTGTAAAAGTCTTGGCACTTGCATGGCCGTCGATACCGATTCTGTCGCAGTTACCCTTAGCGATAACCTGCTCATTTTCCATATCGAGAAGCTGGAACTTGAGTGATGAGCTTCCTGCGTTTACAACTAAAATCTTCATTTTCATTCTCCTTTTTATTTCTTTAGCCAAGCTGTCCGCTTGACAATAATCTGCCTTTATTATATTATAACATTATACTCAAAATTTCAAGTACCTATGAGGATTTTTTTCCTTTTGAACAAATTACTCAGCTAAAACAAGCACAGATTGGGGAACATTTATGGCAGTTATTCAAAACGGCACAAGAAAAAGTGTTGCGGCTATTATTGCAGAATACAATCCGTTTCATAACGGTCACAAATACCATATAGAACAGACCCGCTTAAAGGGTGCTGATTTTGTCATAGCCATTATGAGCGGCAACACGGTGCAGCGTGGAGAAACCGCAATTTTTGATAAGCACTTTCGTGCAAAATCGGCTATAAATAACGGCTGCGACCTCGTGATAGAGCTACCCTATCCTTACAGCTCGGCATCGGCAAGGGATTTTGCTTTCGGTGCTGTTTCGATAATAAAAAGACTTGGGGTTGTAGATACACTTTCATTCGGATGTGAGGACGACGACGCTTCTCTTTTGAAAGATACAGCGAATGCCTGTTCGGAGCTTACAGAAAGTGAAATTGTATCCTCTTACATGAAAAGCGGCATGAGTTATCCATCTGCAATCCACAAAGCAATTTGCGAACAATACGGACACAGACATGTTAACTGTCTTTCCAGCCCGAACAACACCCTTGCAATTGAATACATCAGCGCACTTGACAGACTTTCTTGTGATATCGGCATTTTACCTGTTAAGCGTAGCGGTTCAGGACACGATACTGACGAAATTAGTGGAAATATTGCCAGTGCTTCGCACATCAGAAGCCTTATCAGAAACGGTGAAGATTCTTCCGCATTCTTGCCTTACGACATTTCCGACGCCGTTTTTGGTGACATTGACAGAATAAGCGATATGATATTACTTTCTCTCATTTCGGATATAAAAGCACTGGACAGACTTCCTGAGGAATTATCGGTCAGAGTCAGAAATGTACTGACACAAGGCAGTGCAAAAACATTCAACGAGCTTGTTGACGCTGTGAAGTCAAAGAACTTTACAAGGGCAAGGATTTCACGAGAACTGCTTTCTGCTTTTATTCACTCTATGTCGGGTATACAACCTACCGACGTATTGCCTTATGCGAGGGTGCTTGCCTTCAATGACAACGGAAGGCTTCTGCTAAAGGAAATTGAAAAGAGAAGCGAAAACATAACGGTCAGCTCTTCCCTATCTGAGCTTGAAAAATATAGTTATGAGCTTTCTGCTCTGGATAATTTCACATCGAGAATACAGTCGTTGTCAGCATGCAAATCAATCTCAAACGAATTTACCGGAAAGTTTGACGGCTACATCAAGGACTGAGAACCTTTTCCATAAACTCTTCAGTTGAAATACCATGCGGTCTGTTGTAGCGATTAAGGCAATACAAGCACTCAGGGTCAGATGTGATATAATTTGCCCGTTTCTCTACGCCCAGACTTACCTGAAACCTGCATGCTTTAACAAGCTCGAGGCTTTCTTCACAGACAAAGCCATAGGGATATGTATACGCTACCGGTATAACCGAACAGTTATCAGACAAAAGCTTATTATTAACCAGAACGTCTGACAGAAAACGGCTTCTGTACTCTTCATAACTTTCGGTTTCCAGCTTCAGCGAACCTTTTCTTTTCCCGAGAGAATGCATATTGTAGCTATGTGAGGCAATTTCGACATAACCGCATTTTGATATTTCTTTAATCTGTTCAAATGTAAGATACGAATACAAGGAGCTTTGCTTTTGCGCTTGCTCCTTTTCTTTTTGGGCAAAAGAGCCTACAACTGATAACGTTGCACAGAAATTGTTTTCCCTTAGTATCGGCATTACAACCGTGAGAAAATTATAGCAACCGTCGTCAAATGTAAGAACTACGGGCTTTTCGGGAAGAGGTTTCCCGTTGTAAACATAGTCTATAATCTGCGTCAATGAAACTGCAGTATAGCCATTATCCCGAAGATACTGTATATCAGCTTTGAGTGTATCTGCATCGGTTACATACTCATTGCAGTTTTCATCATCAGCCAGCACACTGTGATACATAATTATCGGCAGAAAAAGCTGGTTATCTGATGAAGAAATCTGCACACTTTCCTGCGAATCAGAGCCGCAGGAGCATATCATTAACAAAGCTGACAGTGCAAGAAACAGTACAAGGATTTTATTTATCGGCTTTAACATTACATCATCACTCCGTTTTTTGTTCATTTATAACAATATATACACAATGCTTTGTATAAATACTTAAAAACGCAATTTTACCTATTGAAAAAATTGTGCAAGTGTGATAGAATTGTACTATGTAGATATATCTATTACTTTAAGGATTGGTGATTAAAAATGAAAAGTATCCGTGCTAAGCTGATGACAGTATTACTTGCGATTGCACTCGTTCTTATAGGAGTACTCACAGTAATTTATTTGTCCTCTCTTACAGACACTACGGAGAATGTACTGAAGGATTCTATTATGCCGCTTGCACAGCAGGTTTCCAAAACTGTTGAGCTTTCAATAGCTGACCGTTCCGCAGGCGATAATGAAATCAATGAAATCCTCAAGAACATAGATTTAAGCAAAAACAACGTAATTTACATTGTGGATGCTTCAGGTGCTGTAACACACAGCTACAACATCGACAAGCTCGGCCCTGCTACAAATCTTGTCGAAGCCGGGAAAACAGACAAGGATTATAAGGAAATGTCCAACTTCCTGAGTTCTGCACTTAAGAACAACAATGGCTACGGAGAATATTCCTATGATGACAGCGATTATGTTGCCGCATACTCTGCTATCGGTGACAGCGGCTCTGTTGTAGTAGTTTCAGCTCCTACTGATGACTTTGTTCAGTACAGTGCAAAGAATGCTCAGAAAATTATAATTGTATGCGTAATTCTCCTTGCTGCTGTTACTGTATTTACAATCTTCTACGCACAGACATTCTCGAAGCCGATTGTTAACACAACAAAGCGTCTGCGTGCTCTTGCTCAGGGTAATCTGTCTGACCCTGTTGACGTTTGCTACTCAAAGGATGAGCTTGGCGTACTTTCAAAATCACTTGAAGAAACGGTTGTATCCTTAAGACAGTACATAACACTTATCACAGTTGCACTTACCAATATTTCCGAAGGCAACCTTTGCCACAGAGTTGAAGGTACCTTCAAGGGCGACTTCTTCAAAATCAAGAGCACATTCAACTCGATTCTTGACTCGCTTTCCGATACATTTGCTTCTATCAATACCGCTGCTGAGCAGGTTAATACCGGTGCTATCCAGGTATCGAATGCAGCCCAGGCTCTTTCCCAGGGCTCTACACAGCAGGCAAGTTCAATCGAAGAGCTTTCAGCTACCCTCAGCGACGTTGCAAACCAGATTACCTACAACGCAAATGCTGCTAAGGATGCATTCAGAATTGTAAATGACAACACCAACTCAATCAACAGCTGCAACAACGACATGACAAAGATGCTTGCGGCTATGAACGAAATCAGCGACTCATCTGCTCAGATTTCTAAGATTATCAAGGTTATTGACGATATCGCATTCCAGACAAACATTCTCGCTCTCAATGCTGCTGTTGAAGCTGCAAGAGAAGGTTCAAAGGGCTTCGGCGTTGTTGCTGATGAGGTAAGACGACTTGCTGCGAAGAGTGCTGAGGCTGCAAAGCAGACCTCTTCCCTTATCGAAGAATCCACAACAGCTGTACAGCGTGGTTCAAGCATTGCTGAGGTTACTGCAAATTCTCTTCACGACATCGTTGAGAACTCAGCTCAGATTAAAAAGCTTGTCAAGGATATTTCAGACGCATCCGAACATCAGTCTGAGGCTGTTGTTCAGATTAACACAGGTGTTGACCAGATTTCTGCAGTTGTTGCAGCAAACACATCCTCTGCTGTCGGCTCAGCTTCTGCAAGTGAAGAGCTTTCAAGCCAGTCACTTATACTCAAGAACATGATTGCAAGATTCAAGCTCTCAGACAAGCATGGTGTCGGTACAACTCAGTATAATTACATCGACGAGAGTGATGAAGACATTTCCGACGAACCGGTTGTAGCTGATTCTACTCCTGCACTTTCAAGATTTGCATATCCTGTAGACGAACCGGACACAGATAATATTACTATCGTTCTTGATGATGAGGACGACAAATACTAATTTGGAGCTGATAATATGAAAAGAAAAATCGGTATTCTTACAAGCGGCGGCGACTGCCCTGGACTCAACGCTACAATCAGAGGCGTTGCGAAGGCATGCTACGAGAAGTTCGGAAATGATGGAATCGAAATTATCGGTATAAACGACGGCTTCTCAGGACTTATCAACAATCAGTGCAAGGAAATGGAGCCTTCTGACTTCTCAGGTATTCTTACAACCGGCGGAACAATTTTCGGTACAAAGAGAACTCCGTTCAAAATGATGACTGTTATTGAAGACGATAATGTAAACAAGGTCAAGGCAATGAAAGAAACCTACAAAAAGCAGAAGCTTGATTGTCTGTTTACTCTCGGCGGTAACGGAACTCACAAGACTGCAAATCTTCTTTCAGAAGAAGGTCTTAACGTTATCGGACTTCCAAAGACTATCGACAACGATATTTTCGGAACCAGTGTAACATTTGGTTTCCACACATCAGTTGACATTGCAACAGATGTTATTGACAGACTTCACACCACAGCAGACTCTCACGGACGTATCCTCGTAGTTGAAATTATGGGTAACAAGGCAGGCTGGCTGACACTTTACTCGGGTGTTGCAGGCGGTGCTGATATAATCGTAATCCCTGAAATTCCGTTTGACATCGATAAGATTTGTGACGCTTGTGCAAAGCGTGAAAAATCCGGCAAAGACTTCTCTATCCTGGCTGTTGCTGAGGGTGCATTTGACACCGAAGAGGCAAAGCTCAAGAAGAAAGAACGTGCCAAGAAGAGAGCGGAAGCCGGCGAAAAGACTGCAACTGCCAGAATTGCAGCTGCAATCGAGGCTAACACCGGCATCGAAACCAGAATCTGCGTACCAGGTCACATGCTCAGAGGCGGAAGCCCTTCAGCATACGACAGAGTTCTTGCTACTCAGTTCGGCACACGTGCAGCAGAGCTTCTTTTCAAGGAGAAATACGGTTACACAGTTGCTATGGTTGACGAAAAGATTACCGAAAACAAGCTTTCTGATATAGCAGGAAAAACTAAATTTGTAACACCTGATGACCAGATGGTGCTCGCAGCAAGAAGAATCGGCGTATCGTTCGGAGATTAATTACAAAACAAAAAGCCTTGGCTCAATTGAGCCAAGGCTTTAAATTTTGCTTACTTAAAGAGATAGAAGGAAGTAATCCACTTTTCCATATATTCCTCAAAGTCTTCCTTATATTCGTCATAACACCAGGCAGTAACTTCGTACAAATGTGAACCGTCAAACATATAGCCTATCATAACATATGCTTTCTTGTTCTTGTCTTTAAGAACCTTTACGTTATCGCTGGAGAAAGAGAAGATTGTAAAGTCACCATTTTTCTTCGGCTCTACCTTCTGTCCCTCAAACTGCATATTCGCCAGAACATCGTTTACAAGCTTCTCAACGTCATCAGCATTCTCTTCGCTGACACCACCGATAGATGACCTGCCTACTGCAACAGCGGCATAATCGCAGCCGAGGAATGCCATTTTTTCAATGCCCGGGCCCGCAAGATAATTCTTTGTATTATCTGCAAAAACGCCGGGAACTCTGATTGCGAAGTTTGTATTAATAGAATACTTATAATTATAAATCTTATAAGAATCTGTATCCTGGACTTCCTTGAGTGCCTTATTCTTAGTCTGGAAATATCCGAACACGGCAAGACCGATTATAACAAGAACTGCGATGATGATTACTACCGTTCTCTGTGCTACTCCACTGTCATTTTTTCTCATCATATTTCTCCCTCATAAAACTAAAGGCTCCGCTAAGGGAGCCTTCATTGTGTGTTTTTTTGCGATTAGTACTTGAATGACTCAACCCACTTCATCATATATTCCTTGTAATCATAGTACTTATCTTCAAGACAAGC
>JAGALZ010000001.1 GCA_017848055.1 Oscillospiraceae bacterium
CCTGAGCCAGGATCAAACTCTTAATAAAGTTGTATCTTAAATATCCTCTTCGGGATACTCAAAATCTTTCCTGGTCAGTTTTCACTGACTGTGACTCATTTTTTTCGGTCTTTGTCTTGACCTTTCATAAAATTACTCAAAGTAATTTCTCAAGGGTTTCTTCTTTGTGTTTAAACCAAGATTGTTCAATTTTCAAGGTGCATATTTTACTATCGTGAGGTGTTACCCTCGTGCGACAGCTTTACTATTATATCACTTTCAAAATGCTTTGTCAAGACTTTTTTCGAAATTATTTTTCAAAATCCGACATTTCTTCAAGCAACTTATATATCTTAGCACTTTGAGTGCTCATTGTCAACACCTAAAAACACTTTTCGTTGCGTTGTACAATAAACCTTTGAAAAAGTGAAAAATTGTGTGCAAAAAGAAAGCCGACTTTCAAAATCGGCTTCTGCGATAGTTTTCTTAGGTTGATTTTCCTTTGCTTCTGAAGCACAGTGCTGCCAGAAAGCCGAACACGATTGCTGCCGTAATTCCGCCTGATGCGGCTGTCATTCCGCCTGTCAGGGCACCTAAGAAGCCTTTTTCGTCCACGGCTTTTCTAACGCCTTCAGCAAGCAGATTGCCAAATCCTGTAAGCGGAACGCTTGCGCCTGCGCCTGCTAAATCCACAAGCGGTTTATAGATACCGAATGCTCCTGCCACTACTCCTGCGACTACATACATTACCAGAATACGTGCGGGAGTAAGTTTTGTGTAGTCAATGAGAATCTGGCCGACTGCGCAGAGTGCACCGCCGACAAGGAATGCCCAGAGGTAGTTCATATTTTCGTCTCCTTTTCTGATGAAATCCAGACTGCGTGGGCGATTGAGGGAATACTTTCGCCCTGCTGATTGACAGTCGGTGACATGAGTGCGCCGGTCGCGACAAAGAGGATATTCTTGATTTGCGAGGCTCTGAGCTTGGGAACAAAATAGCCGCAGAGCATACTTGCCGCACATCCGCAACCGCTTCCGCCTGCGTGGACATCCTGCTCCTCAAGGTCATAAATCATCATGCCGCAGTCCTTATGGTTTTCTCTTATATCAATACCCTCACGGCACAGAAGGTCGCAGACGATACGGCTGCCGACGAGCCCCAGGTCACCTGTGACTACATAATCGAAGCTATCGGGTGAGAGCGAGGTATCCTTGAAGAAGTCGGAGATTGTTTCTGCGGCGGCGGGTGCCATGGCTGCGCCCATATTATTTGCATCAGACACGCCCATATCGACAATTCTGCCTATTGTAACAGCTCGAACATAGGGCCCGTTTCCCACGGGGGACACCACCAGCGCACCGCTCGCTGTTGCCGTCCACTGCGAAGTCGGCGTACGCTGGCCGCCGTAGTCGAGGGGAAATCTGTACTGTCTTTCGGCTGTACAAAAGTGGGACGAGGTAACTGCGAGGATTTTGCTCCCGACGTTATTATCCGCCATAAGTGATGAGAGCTGGAGTCCTTCTGCCATAGTTGAGCAGGCACCGTATATTCCGAAGAAGGGAATATTGAGGTCACGGACTCCGAAAGTTGTACCTGTACACTGATTGAGAAGGTCGCCGCCGAACATAAAGTCGATATCCTCGCTTTTGAGTCTTAGCTTATCGAGTGCCATTTCGATTGCGATTTTCTGCATATAGCTTTCCGCCTGCTCATAGGTTTCCATTCCGCAGTAGTCGTCCTGAAAGGTTTTATCGAAATAGTCGTGCATAGGCCCTTGCTGTTCGGTTTTACCGCCGACGCAGGCACTTGTTATTATACTTGGCGGGTTTTCGAGAACATAGGTTGCGTTGCCCCTTTTTTCCGACATAAAAAACGCCTCCGATACCATTGTTTCTAATAGTATCGGAGGAAACGTAAAAATTATACATTTTTAATTCTAAAACTCGTAGTCGATGCAGGCACGGTCGGTTTTGACAGTTGCGACATACCCTGCAAACTCCTTATGCACGGGGTTCACCTGGTAGCTGTCAAGTGCTTCCTTTGAGTCAAAGTCGATAATGAGCGAAACGGTGAAATTGCTCTCGGGGAGTCCCTTTGCATTTTTAACGACATCGAAGCCCTTTACGCACTCAATGGCTCTGAGCGACTGTGCTTTTTCTATAAATGTATCCGCTTCATCTGCAGACACGAGCTTGAACATACATATATGTCTGAGCATATGTGGTAATCTCCTTAAACTTATTCGGGGAGGGTGAGGCCGTCTGTGAGGATATTGTCACGCCAGATGACGCTCTTGTTTTCGCCCTTATAGAGAGTGGTATTCGGGCAGGTTTTACGGAGCAGGCAATTTGTGACGAGCAGTTCGCCGCTTCTATGGTCGATGATTGTTACGTCGTCCATTTTATAGGTGTAGTTATTGAAATAGCTGCAGCCGATAAGTCTTGCCGGCTGGGTAACCAGAAATCCTGTTTTGCCCGTATCTGCGTAGCAATCGGTCAGGATAATATCATAAGAGCTGAGCACATAGTTCACTGAATCTATGAGCATCTCGGGCAATTCTCCCTCGCTTCTTGGCGGAATCGGGCCGCCCCAGACGTGACATCTCGTAAGTCTGTTTGAGCCGCCACCGAGCATTTCGAAGCCCTTGGTATAATCGACAACTATACAGTCGATAAAGTGGCTGTCGCCGCCGTTTGAGCTGATACCTGCGTTGCCCATAAGTCCCGGCATTGTACACTTGAGATACAGATTCTGGGCTACAAGCTCGTATGTCCACATACTTCCCTGCTCTTCGATTCTCAGTCCGTACTTCTTTCCGTTACGGAGAGAAACGTCCCTCATTGTAAAATGCTTGAAGCTATTGAGGCACATACAGCTGGCTTTTCCCGCACCGTCGATATATCCGCCTGTGACGAACAGGTTCCAGTCCTCGGCATCGTGGTCATCGGACGGCACCAGGTGTCCGTCGCACTCCTCCAAATCGGGGTATGACGAAGCGGCATCGTAGAAAAGGACAAAGTCCATTTCCTTTGTTGCTTTGAGGACGGCTGACTTATGCATAAGAATTGAACAGCAATTTGTAACTGTGAGCATACTTTCAATCTCATACACGCCCTTCGGGATATACAGCACTCCTCTTTCGCAGGAATTTATCGCTCTCATTATTCTTTTGTCGTCACTTGCTTCTCCTGCAAGCCTTGGAAAATCCGCAACGCACACATCATAGGTATTCATCATAAAAATCCTCCTTGTATTGCTTTGCGTTTTGCCCTCTATACAATATAAAACTTATCTCACAGAAAACTCGAAGGTTGTGGTAAAGTTATACTCCTCGCCTGCTTTGAATATACAGCTTGGGAGCCATGGACGGTTTGGTGCGTCAGGTGAGAACTGTGACTCGAGGCAGAAGCCTGAGAGCTTAGGACACTCCTTGCCGCCCTTACCTACGATATTGAGCATACCGCCTACATAGAGCTGGATATCAGGAAGGTTTGTCTTTACAGTCATTACTCTGCCGCTTGTTTCTTCATAGACAATTGCAGCTGTCTTTTCTTCGCCTGCCTTATCGGAAAGCACGAAGTTATTATCAAAGCCTGTCGGGAGTGCGCCGCTGTCGATGCTGTCGCCGATTCTTGTAGGCTGTCTTAAATCAAACGGTGTTCCTTCTACGGGCATATCCTCGCCTACAGGGATAAGCTCCTCGTCAACAGGTGTATACTTGTCTGCAAAAATCTGTACAACGTGGTCACAGATTGTGCCGTTGCCCTGACCTGCGAGGTTATAGTAAGCGTGGTTTGTGAGGTTGATTGCAGTTTCGGCATCAGACACTGCCTTGTAATTGAGTGTGAGTGCGTTATTCTCGGAAAGAGTATATGTAACGGCAATCTTTAAAGTACCCGGATAATTTTCCTCTCCGTCGGGGCTTACATAGCCGAATGTAACGCTGTTATCTGTAACTGCATCGATTGTCCATACACGCTTATGGTATCCAAAAACACCGCCGTGAAGGTGTGCTACGCCGTTTTCGTTGAGTGCGAGCTGGTACTCCTTACCGCCAATTGTCATCTTACCCTTGCCGATTCTGTTTGCAAATCTGCCGACAACTGCGCCCTGGAAGGTTGTACCATTAACATATCCGTCGAGGTCGTCGTAACCGAGAACGATATCTGCAAAATTTCCGTTTCTGTCGGGAACGTCAATTCCGACGATTGTTGCACCGAGGTTTGTAAGTCTTACGGTCATACCGTTTTCGTTTGTGAGTGTGAAAAGCTGACACTTATAGCCGTTATAAAAGCCGAATTCCTTTGAAGTTACCATTTGTGGCACTCTCCTTTTTCAATACTTTTGTGCGGATGAAAACGTTTTATCCGCCATAGATACATTATAACAGATTGGTATTTATTTTTCAATCGTTTTATAAAAAAATCCGTCCGACGGCACGCTGTGCTTCGGACGGAAACGGACATATTTTACTCTCCAAGGACTGCCTTTATGGGGTTTGCATCGAGCATTTTATCAGCGTCCGACAAATCGTCATAGCCGACAAGGCAGGGGTGCGTTTTTGCGCTACTATCACGGACTTTGCCTGTGACGAATCCGAGAGAGCGCATATATGCGTTCCAGCGTCTGTGTTCAAGACGCATATTCTGCTCGGTTATCTTAAGACTTTTGCCGTCTTTCTTTCGTGCCAGCCAGAATATTGCTGACATCATAGAGGTATGGTAGTCGCTTGCGCTTTCTCTGATATTGCCCTTTCCGCCGCTCCAGAGGTGAAAAATTTTCTCTGCGATTTGCTCGGCTTCATAATTCACGGGCAGCTCTTCACTTAAAACCTTTTCATAATCGGCTTGTGTTACCGTTATCTTATGAAAATCAGATGACGGCAAATTATCCTTTTCGACAAGGTAGAAAATCTCGTTTTTATCGGGTACGGCTGATACATCTGCGATTTCGGGGTAAGTTTTTTTGAAGCATTCCCACTCCTCGGCTTCGCATTTTACCTTGATATGCAGAAAGCTGTCCTCGCTCTGGCAATACCAGACGAGGGTGTTTACAAGGGCGATGCTCTGCTTCGAAAGTGAATTTACAAAAATATTTATCCTGCCGTTTTCATCTTTGAAAAGCTCGGGTGGGTTTTCCCAGAGGTGATAAAGCACAGCACAGGTATCGATATCGATAAAACGCACTTTACTGTCGTGTGCGGGAATTAAGGAGTTATGCTTTTCCATACTACTCCCCCTGACAGTAAGACTTTGAAAATATATCGTTTCTTATGATATAAGCATCGGTCTTATCGTCTTTTCTGACTGCAATATAGTCGTCCGTTTTGCCGAGCATATAATTCACGCTGTCCCACTTTGTATAGAGCTTTACGTTTTTTGTAAGCTTTGCGGCATAGATACCTGCTGCTTCACGGCTTGTACACTGCTTTGCATATTTCAAAAGCTCGCCGGAAAGTGAGATTGCGCCTTCGGGTGTTACAGAAATTATTCTCGGAGAATAGTCGCCGCCCTGCTCCATGACATAAGGCTTGTCGCCGGCTTCGTAGGTTTTTTCAAACTTGGCACGGTTTATAGGATATATTCCGCCCTCCGCTGAAACCATAATATAGATATCCTCGCTTGTTTCGACATTGAGGTCTGCTTCGAGGGTACGGATGAGTATCTTACTGCCTGCGGGCATAATATCCGCTGATCGTGTATAGCCTATTGTCTGTCTGAGCTTTCTGTAAGGTATAAAGTCAAAATCATCGGGACAGAGGCTGTCGGCGTAGAGTATTTCATACTCATCAAACGCCTTGCAGGCTCTTTCCTTTATAATCTCCATAATATTCTCAGTTTCATTTGTGAGGTCTTTTCTTATAAATCCGCCTGCCTTCATACGGTGGCCGCCACCGTTGCCTATTCCTTTGGTGAGGGCTGTTGCGAGTTCATCTGCACGCATATCGTTTGTACAGCTTCGGACAGACAGCTTTGTGCCGTGTGATGCTACATCACAGCACACAACGCAGGTAAGCACCTTATCCACCTGGAGAACGAGGTCGCTTATAAAGCCTAAGATATTCGGGTCGCAGGGTCTTGCTTTAGTTATAGCAAAAGAATACTTTTCGATATACTCGACGCTGTTGAGTGCATCGCCTGCGATATTAAGCTCTTCGAGTGAGAGGTTTGTATTACGGAGAAGTCCGATAAGGGTATTATCGTATTTTGCAAAGTCACGAAGGTCACGGTCGGCGGGGTGGCTTATTTCGGAAAAGCCGTTTGTATCCATATACAGACCGTAATAGAGGGCTGTTGCGACGTTTCCGTTTTCGTTTATATCCCTGCCCTGCGCCTCGAGCATTTTTGCTACAACCGACGAGCAGGAGCCGTAGTTATCCCTTACCTCGCAAAGCTTCGGCAACACGTCTGCGTTTACATGGTGGTGGTCGATTGCGGCGTAATTCTCCGCTTCAAAGGCTGTTACGTTTCGTTCTCCGCACACGCAGTCAACTGTGAGCAGGAGCTGTGGCTTTTCAAGCTCGATTACATACTCAAGCGGAATTGACAATCTTTCAATCATAACGACGAGGTTAGGCTTGGTAATTCTTGCATTACCCGAATAGACAAGCCTTACGCTCTTGCCGTTTGACTTTAAGTATTCGCTCACCGCAAAGCCTGCGGCTACTGTATCAGCGTCGGGGTAATCGTGGCACTGCACGACTATCTCATCAAACGCTAAAAGTTCGTTCAGTTTCATTCTGTTCTCCGTTAGTTAAGATACATATTGAAAAGTGCGATAGATGCACTGTTTACGTCGCCCGAATCTGTTGTAATCTCTATCTTGCTCACATCGGTGATATCCACATCGACGCTCTGGATACCTGCGGCTGTGGTTATCAGGTAGTTCTGCACTGCGACACCGTCAAGATAGACTGTTATTCTGCGTTCACGCAGTTCGGCATCGTTTCTGTCGTGGACACAACCCATATCGAAGTGGAGCTCGGTCCTTCCGACGTTATCTATAGCGATTGAGGACTGCTCGTAATTGGAGATTACAAAGCCCTCTTCAAACTGTTCTCCTGCAACTGTGAAGCTTTCGCCGAAGCCGTTATAGCCCTCAATTCTGCCAGTCTGGGTAGGAAGATAATCGGTCGGGAGAACTATTGCGGTTTCAGGGATATCGCATGCACCCATCGGGAGCTTTGTTCCTTCAAAGTACATATCGTATATACCTATCTGCGGAGAAAGGATATCGCCTTCCTTATAGATATACAGGGTTTTTGTATCGCCGTGCAGGTCAATCTCCACCTGCTTGGGCGGTACATCAGGCTCGATGGTAATGCATTCTACCTCGTATCCGTCGGCGTAGAAATACAGCTTACCCTGCTTGAGCTCGCTTCCGTCATTTCTTCCGACGGTCATTGTCAGCTTGTTATAGCCGTAAACATTGAAAAGCATTCCGCACTCAATCGGCCCCATTATATAGCCCTTTGAAGCTCCGTGGCCGCCGACAGAAAACTGTGTCTGCTTCTCGTTCACTATCTCTATACGGTCGCAGGTCTTATACGGCTCTGCGGTTTCCGGTGATAATACGACATTCTGCGGAATCTCGGGAGCCTGCGGAGCATCGCCGAAAACGGCTCTTGCGCCGAACATAGCGACCTGAGATGAAACACCGTCACCCTCGGTATAAATCTTCATTATATGCTCTTGTCCGTCGAGCGTAATATGTATATCTTTGTTCACGGCGTCGGCATATACATTATAGTAGTCATACTCTGCGCCGTCGATTTCGACATATATCTTATTCTCCTGGTCGGATGACTCATCAAGTCTTCCGACGCTGAAGGTGAAATCGGTCATTCCCGCTGTATTGAACAAAAGCCAGCCACCCATATTTTCAAACACATAGCCGTTATCATAGCTTACTCCGAGGACGGAAAAGCTGTTATGCGGGTCATTGTATCTGGTAACTCCGAAATTATCGTAGTCCTGGTATTCTACGGGCACTACTATTGAACCGTCGGCAACGGGTGTGTCGGGTGTTTCGGTATTAGTACCCTCGCCCTTTGCAAACTTTGTAAATGCCATATCGAACACTGCGACATCGCACATTGTGCCGTCACCGTCGACATAAAGTCGCATAACGTCGATGTCCGAAAGGTCGATAGTTATATCGGAAGTAATTGTATCGGCGTGCACTTCAAAGTAATCATACTTCTCGCCGTCGAGCAATACATGGAGCTTATTTTCTGTGCTTCCCGAATCGTCTGTACGTGCAATACTGAAGCTTACACTGTCAAACTCGGACACGTTAATTGTCATAAACGAGTCAAGTCTGTACATAACGAAGCCCTGCTCATAGGAATTACCCTGAACCATGAAGCTGTCGTGCTTATCCTTATAGACAGTAACATTATTGCTGTCATATGGGAACACATCTGTCGGGGCATGGTACTTTTCTATATTTCCCTGAAGGCCGTTGTCATCTGAGGATGATGAATCGGTTGACATGGCGCCTTGTGAATCTGTCTGTGACGAGCTATCGACTACGCCGTTTGTTAGCTGTGATGAATCGCCGCTGCTGTCGTCATCGTCACCCGACACTGCCATTACTATAAGCACAATTACAAGCACAAGCAAAAGCACTACTCCTGCGATAAGAAGTCCGAGTGTGAGCTTATTCGGCTTTTTGGGAGTAACGATATTTATAGGAGCGGTATTTTCAACAGAGATATGCACGTTGACAGTTGCGTTGCCTATTCCCTTATTTACTGCCTCGACAAGCTCTTCGCCCTTGAACACGCCCTTTGATACATCGGCTTGTATCCAATGGCTTGCACCGAGGTGGTACTCATAGTTTTCCTTGAGCGGTGTATTGTCAATTCTGTAAGGAATTATGTAACTGCCGCTGCTTCCTGCGAGCATAATTTCCTTAGGCACCTGAGATGACGAAACGGAATTCTCGCTGTAAATTATGATAAATGCTTTGGACGACTTTATCGCTTTTGTGATTGCGGCTGCCCAGTCATCTCCGGGCATAATATTTCTCGGTGCCATCCAGCACTGCAGGCCGTTTTCCTCTAAAATAGAACACAGTCTGTTGGCAAGCTCTGCGTCCTTTGAGCTATGACTTATAAAAACATCAGGCATATTTTTCCCTCCGAAATTTCAACATATATATGTAAAGTATATCACATGCGAAATCGTTTTACAAGCATAAAACTGCACATAAAAAAGCAGGGGGTATTGTACAATATCCTCTGCTTAAAATGTTATTTTCTTTCAAGAACCGTTACGCACTCGACGTGGGTGGTGCGTGGGAAAAGGTCTACGGCACGGCATTTTACTGCCTTATAGCCGTTTTGCTCTAAGTATGCGCAGTCCCTTGCGGCGGTTGCGTGGTTACAGGACACCATAACTATACGCTTTGGTGACAATGCGACCATAGAATCGAGCGACAGCTTATCACAGCCCTTTCTTGCGGGGTCTGCGATAATGACATCTATCTTCTCGCCCTTTCTGAGAAGGTCGTTTGCGGCTTTTCCTGCGTCGGCACAGAAAAACTCGGCATTCTCTATACCGTTGAGCGAAGCGTTACGCTTTGCATTTTCGATAGCGGGGGCGACAATTTCGACACCTATTAGTCTTTTCACACTTTTCGCCATAGAAAGCCCTATCGTACCTGCTCCGCAATAGAGGTCGAGGAGCGTATCGGTATCCTTCAAATCGGCATATTCTGCGGCGATTTCGTAGAGTCTTTCAGCCTGGCGGGTATTGACCTGGTAGAAGGACAGCGGTGAGATTTCGATTTTATTGCCGCACATAATATCAGTAATCGTATCCTTGCCGCAGAGGGTTATACATCTGCTGCCGAGGACGACGTTTGTCTTATCGGGATTTACGTTCAGAACGACGCTCACGACATTTTCAAATTTTTCACAGACTGATTTTGCAAGTTCGTTATAGCTATCGGTTTTCTTTGTCGTAACAAGGCAGAGCATTGTTTCCTTTGTATGCTCACCCTGCCTTATATAGATATGGCGAAGAAGTCCTTTATGGGTATTTTCGTTATAGCAGGAAAGTCCCTTTTCGTTCTGGTACTTAAGGACAAAATCCACTATCCCGAAAAACTCTTTCGGCTGGAGCTTACAGTCGCTTATCGGCATAACTCTGTGGGAACGCTTTGAGAAAAATCCGCATATTGCCCTGCCGTTTTCGTCGGCTACGGGGAGCTGGGCTTTATTGCGGTATCTTTCGGTATTCTCACAGCCGAGTATTTCTTCAAACTCCATTGACAGCTTGCCTATTCTTTCAAACGAGTTTTTTACAAAATCCTGCTTTGCCACAAGCTCACTTCCATAGCTCATATGTCTGAAGGAACAGCCACCGCACCTATAGAATGCTTCACAGTCGTTATCGCATCTGTCGGGTGAAGGGTATTCTATTTTATCGACGATGCCGTAAGCATACGCCTTTGCGGTCTTTACAATCTTGCAGGAGATTTTATCCCCTACTGCTGTAAACGGCACAAAAACCGCCATACCGTCCCCGGCTCTTCCCACGCCGTTTCCCTCATTGGTAAGTGCGTGGATTTCAAGGGGTATGTAATCATTCTTTTTCAAGTGTGAAAAACTCCTCTATTTCCTTTTTCTTTGTTATCATAAGGTCAAAATTCTTGTTATACTCGAGTGGGAGCTTATAGTTGAATACTCTCTTTAATCTGTCCCACTTATTATCTACAAGCTTTGTTGAGCCGCCTGCACCGACTGCGATGATAGTCTGGTTTTCCTCCATAATGAAGGTGTTGTAGAGACTCTCTGTCCCCGGCTTTGCCCAGCCGATATTTTCCTGGTTATCTAGCATATTCTTCTGTCTGTAGAGGTAATAAGGCAGGTATCCTTCCTCCACGAGCCTTTGGGAAGCGTAGTCAATCATCTGAGCGGTTTCGTCGCCGAGCTCACGCTCCTCGGAATGGTTAAGGTTTGAGGTACGCTTTATCGAGAGGGTATGCACGGTGATATTTTCGGGCTTGAGCTCTAAAATACCGTCAATCGTTTGCTTGAAGCTTTCGAGCGTATCGGTAGGCAGACCTGCGATAAGGTCGGTATTTATGACATCAAAGCCGATTTCTCTTGCGAGAGAAAAGGCATCATAGAACTGCTTTACTGTATGCTTTCTGCCGATTGCGGACAGAACGCTGTCATTCAAGGTCTGCGGATTTATTGAAATTCTTTTTGCACCGCATTCCTTTATGGTTTTAAGCTTCTGCCCTGTGATTGTATCGGCTCTGCCTGCTTCTACTGTATATTCTCTGACACCTGAGGTATCAAAGCTTTCCTCTATTGTCTGCATAATTGCTCTTAGATACGCAGGCTCTATAGCAGTAGGGGTACCGCCGCCGAAATAGATTGTATCGAGCTTTTTGCCAAGTGTCTTCATAAGCTTTCCGGTATGTCTTATCTCGGAGCAGAGATTTGAGACATACTGCGGAATAAGTGTAAGGCTATGCTCGACCTCCTGCGACACAAAGCTGCAATAGGAGCATCTTGATGTACAGAAAGGAATTGACACATACAGGCTGAAGCTATCGTTTGAGAGGTCACGCAGGATTCTTTCCTGCACCTTTGCGACGGCAAATGCGACGTTAATTTTCTTGGTGCTGCACAGAAATTCCTCGCTGAGGCACTTTCTAATCTCATCGTCGGTCATACCTTTTGCAGACATTGCATTCACCTGCTTTACGGGGCGAACACCTGTGATAATTCCCCACTCGGGTGTGATTCCTGTGAGTCGTGAGAGGCACATATACACATATCTTGCGAGAGTCATTTCGCATTCCCTGCGGTAGTCCTTGGAGCTGTTGAGCACGATTCCTGCTTCTGATGCGACCTTTCCGCCTAGTCTGCAAAGCACATAGAGGTATGTCATCATACCCTTGGGCTCACGCTTTACAAAACAAATATCTCCCTCGTAGCCTTCCTCGGTCGGGGATACGGTTATCTTGAAGCTTTGTGCGGGAAGGAAAAGCTTTACGACGCCTTCAAGCTCGTATTTAAAATCCATTGTGCTGAAAATAAGCGTCATTACTTTGCCTCCCTGAGATAGTGGTTATATTTTCTTTCGTACTGAAGGGTTGATTCCTCGCCGTGTCCTGAGAGGAGCGTAAACTCCCCGTCGAGTTCTCTGAGCTTAGAAAGCGACTTTGAGAGCGTTTCGAAGCTTCCGCCGGGAAAATCCGTTCTGCCGATACTCATATTGAAAAGCGTATCGCCTGAAAAGAGTATATCATCACAAATATAGCATACCGAGCCTCTGGTATGTCCGGGGGTATGCAGAACCTTGAAGCTTACCTCGTCGAGGGTTATTGTATCGCCGTCTGAAATCTCGGTAATACTCTTGACGCTCTGGCATTTTCCGCCCATTATCCAATCGGCGAGGTTATCCTTTGAGCCTTCGAGCATTTTTCTGTCGAGCGGGTGTACACACACCTCACAGCCGGTTTTATCCTGCAATGCGGCGGCTGCGGCGATATGGTCGCAATGGCCGTGTGTGAGAAGAATTTTCTTCAACGTTACTCCGAGTCTATCAAGCTCTGAGAGTATATAATCGGGGCTATCGGGTGCATCTATGAGGCAGGCGTTGTTTTTCTCTGTCCTGACCACATAGCAGTTTGTTTCGCACACCGAAAGCGGTAAAAGCATAAATACTTCCATTTTGTCTCCTTATTTCACCTGAAAGAGCCGCTTTGCGTAAAACGGCTCTTTATAATTTTCTCTTTACTTTCCGCATCTGTCTACCGAGAGGACACTCGGAATTTTGGAAAGTCTGTTTATCACTGAACGCAGCTGCTCTATACCTGCTACACTTATTGTTACAACGACGTTTGCGTTGCCGTTTTTAAGTTCTCTTGCACTTGCCTCATGCATAGGGATTCTGATTTCCGCAAGTGCTGAAGCAATATCGGCGAGCAGTCCGATTCTGTCGTTTGCGACGATATCGAGAGTTGCCTTGAAGTAACTGCTCTGGGTGGTATCTTCCTTATCTGCCCAGCGGACGGGGAGCCATCTTTCACGCTGGTTCTCGTCGTCCTTCTGATTGAGATAATTAAGGCAGTCCTGCTTATGCACGGAGATACCGTGGCCTCTTGTTACAAAGCCTATGATAGCGTCACCCGGCAGAGGGTAACAGCACTGAGCAAACTTGATTTCGCAGTCGCCTATTCCGTCGACGATAACGCCCGACTTACTCTTTAGGCCCTCCTTTGCTCTGAGCATAATCTGCTCCTCGGTCGGCTCGTGACGCTCCTGCATACGGCGGTTATATGCGTCCTTTAAATGCTGGATAAGCTTTGATACCTGTATTCCGCCGTAGCCTATAGCGGCAAAGAAATCATCCAAGGTATCGCAATTATGCTTACGCATATCCGAGGCAAGAAAATCCGCAAGCTCGCCTTCGGGGATACGGATATAGTTTCGTCTGAACTCTCTTTCAAGCTCGTTTCTTCCCTCGAAGATATTTTCCTCACGGCGTTCCTTTTTGAACCAGGAACGAATCTTGCTTCTTGCTTCGTTTGTACGGCATATCTGAAGCCACGAACGGTTAGGGCCGTGGTTTTCGTTTGAGGTTGTGATAATCTCGACAATCTGACCTGTCTTTACCTTACAGTCGAGTGACACCATCTTCTTATCGACCTTGGCGCCGCACATTCTGTGTCCTACCTGGGTATGGATTGCGTAGGCAAAGTCGATAACCGTTGCGCCCTTAGGAAGAGTAATCATATCGCCCTTTGGTGTGAAGACGAAAATCTCATCGGGTGAGAGGTCGGATTTAATTGTCCTTACGATTTCCTCGGCATCGTCGGTATTCTGCTGTGACTCTAAAATCTGTCTTACCCATGCGAGGCGGTTATCATCTCGTGTGGATTTTGAGGTGATTCCCTCTTTATACTTCCAGTGGGCGGCGATACCGAACTCGGCGGTCTGGTGCATTTCGTAGGTTCTTATCTGGACTTCAAAAGGCACTCCCTCTGTCCCGATAACGGTTGTATGGAGCGACTGGTACATATTTGCCTTAGGAGTTGAGATGTAGTCCTTGAATCTGTTAGGAATAGGGTTGAACATATCGTGGATTATACCCAGGACATTATAGCACTCATTTACGGTATTTACGATTATTCTTACGGCATAGCGGTCGTAAATCTGGTCAAACTCCTTACCGTCACGGTAGACCTTCTTGTATATTCCGTAGTTGCTCTTGACTCTGCCCTCAATTGTAGGAAGCGTAGCGAAATCCCCTGAGAGTCTGTCGGTTATTCTTTCCTTGATACTCTCGATAAGCTTTATTCTGTCTGCCTGACGAAGCTCCATAAGTCTTTCGATTTCGTCATATGCAAACGGGTCAAGAAACTGGAAGGACAAATCCTCCAGCTCCTCCTTAATCCAGCTGATACCGAGTCTATGGGCAATCGGTGCGTAGATGTTCATGGTTTCAAGGGCTGTTGCACGGCGCTTATCGTCACGTCTGAACTTGAGAGTACGCATATTATGGAGACGGTCTGAGAGCTTTATAATCATAACTCTGATATCCTCGCTCATTGCAAGGAGTATTTTTCTTACGTTCTCGGCAGTCTGCTCCTCTTTTGTTGCAAGAGGGATTTTTCTAAGCTTTGTAACGCCGTCAACAAGCAATGCGACACCCTCGCCGAACTGCTTTGTCAAATCCTCGAGCGTACATGAGGTGTCCTCGACGACATCGTGCAAAAGTCCTGCACAGATTGTATCGGTATCCATTCCGAGCTCTGTGAGTATACAGGAAACGGCTATCGGGTGGGTGATATAGTCCTCGCCCGAATCACGCTTTTGTCCCGCATGGAAGCTGTTTGCAAGCTCATAGGCTTTCCTTATTTTATCTGTATCGTACTGTTTTCCGCTTTCCTTTATTTTGTCTGACAAAAGCTCAAAGGTAAAGCTGCCTGCAATACTTTCTGCCATCTGTATTCTTCCTTTCAAAATATATCAAATACATTTTTTAAGTCGCTTTATAATTTCAAGGCGGTCAAGGTCGGCATGTGCGGCATTCGGCACAAGCTCTATCATAGTATTTACGGCATCGTATCTAAGAACGCCTGCCTCGCTGAGTCCGTCGACACATATTCTGGTTTTCGCCATATTCATACCCAATGTAAACATGCGGCACATAAGAGTATCAAGCGACACTGACTTATATGTTTTGATTGCCTTATACACGAGCAGGAAATCATCTCTGCAAGGGAGCATAAGGGAAGCCAGCTTCTTATCAGGCTCCTTACCCTGCAAGAATCCCTCGACACTCTCGATTGCGGCAAGTGCCTTTGCCTGATTTACTCCGCTCGGACGTATATCTATAATCTTCAGAGAAATTGATTTTGAACCGTTATACTCGTTTATTGAAGCGTTCACCATAAGGTCTGCGACATCGCCCTGGAAAATACCAAGCTGCTGCGGGGATTTCCCAAAGCAGAGGGCTGTCTGGACTGTAGAATCGTATGCAAGCTCAAGCTTTGTATGCTTACCCTGCGACAGCGGGATAACCTTCTGCACCTTTGCGTGGAGCATTGCAAAAACAGGCTGTGCATTTGCGGCTCCTATCGGTTCGAGCATTGACAGCGAGGCTATCTGTCCTACTGTCAAATCCTCTCTTGTGAGCAGCTTATCGGCAGTAATCTGCGCAAACGGCATTTTTTCCATACTGTCGGCATATTCCTTGATTCTGCCAAAGAACTCGCCTATATTCTCCTGAACCACGGTGACACCGCCTGCGCACTCGTGTCCGCCGAAGCGCTCGAGCAGGTCGGCACAATACTTAAAGCATCGGAAGATATTGAATCCGGGGACGCTTCTTGCTGAGCCTTTTGCGACACCGTCCTCATCGACAGAAAGGAGCACACATGGTTTTCCGTACTTTTCACAGATTTTTGCGGCTACTATTCCGACTACTCCGTGGTGCCAGCCCTTGCCTGCAATTGTGATTACTCGTTCATTAAGAAGGCCTGGGTTTTTAGTAATTGCATTCTTTATCTCATCTGAAATCTTAGCCTCGATGTTTTTTCTTTCGTCATTGAGGCTCATAAGCTCTTCTGCAAGCGATGTCGCCTGCTCCTCGTCTATAAGCATTTTAAGCGCTGTTATTGGTGAGCCGAATCTTCCTGCGGCATTGATTTTCGGAGAAAGCATATATGCAACTGCGGTTGAATTTATCTTATCCTGAGAAAGCTTATTGAGCGACAAAAGCTCCAGAAGCCCAGGATTCTCGGTGTTTTGCAAAAGTGCGAGTCCCTGCTTTACGATGCTTCTGTTTTCACCCGTAAGAGGTACTACGTCGGCAATTGTACCGATTGCGACGATATCCGCATACTGCTCGAGCACGCTGTCATAGTCGCCGCCGTCGAGTGCTGCACATAATTTGAGTGCGACACCGACACCTGCCAAATCGGTATATTTTACCACGCTGTCCGCTCTGTGCGGATTTACGACTGCCTTTGCTACGGGAAGCTCTTCGAGAGGCTGGTGGTGGTCTGTAATGACGAGCTCCATTCCGAGTTCTTTTATGAGCTTTGCTTCCTCGATAGCGGAAATTCCGTTATCGACTGTAACTATAAGGCTTACGCCCTTTGCGTGAAGCTCTCTGATTGCCTTCTCGTTCATTCCGTAGCCCTCGTCACGGCTTGGGATATAGTATGTAACATTTGCGCCCATACAATCGAGATAATTATATAAAATTGCTGTTGCGGTAACGCCGTCACAGTCATAGTCGCCGTAGATGCAGATAAGGTCGAAGGTATCTACTGCACGGTTTATTGTATCGACGGCATCCTGCATATCGTTAAGCTCAAACGGGCTTTCAAGCTCACTTTCATTGAAAAACTCTGCAAGCTTTTCGAGGGTATCGTAGCCCCTTGAAATCATTACCTTAAGTGCAAGCGGTGTAAGGTCGCATTTTGCCGACAGGTCATTTACTATGCTTTCGTCGGGAGTATTTATCACCCATCTTTTCATCTGCTTTCCGCCTGCCTTTCCTGTCAAAATGAATATTCATATAATTATACCACAAATGACGCTGTATTTCAAGATGCTATATAATATAAATTGTACATTTATACTCGTATATGCTTGATTTTTGGGGGCGGATATGCTACTATATTATGGACAATAAAGTTAAGGAAGTATCAATATGAAAACTATAACAGCTATACTTACAGGCATTGTATCCGAGGCTTTTGAAAAGTGCGGATACGACGCAAAGCTCGGAAACGTTATTGTTTCTGACAGACTTGACCTTTGCCAGTTCCAGTGCAACGGTGCATTCCAGGGGGCAAAGCTTTACAGAAAGGCTCCGATTATAATTGCAAAGGAAGTTGCGCAGGTTCTTTCGGAGAACCCTGTATTTGCAAAGGTTGAGGCAGTAAACCCTGCTTTTATCAATATGACAGTGACTGACGAATATCTTTCCTCTGTCTGCGCAGAGATTGCGGAAGATGAATTCTGCGGTATTCCGCAGGTTGAAGAGGAAACCACTGTTGTAATTGACTACGGCGGGCCAAACGTTGCAAAGCCTCTTCACATAGGACACCTTCGAAGTGCAGTCATCGGCGAGGCGCTCAAGCGTCTTGCAAGAAGCTGCGGTATGAAGGTTATCGGTGACGTACACCTGGGCGACTGGGGTATGCCGATGGGACTTGTTATTGCGGAGCTTATGGAGAGAAATCCTGACTGGGCTTGCTTTAAAGAGGATTTTGACCCTGCAAAGGATGAGGTTCCGACACTTGACGTAAACGAGCTTAATGAGATATATCCTTTTGCGAGTGCTAAATCCAAGCAGGACGAGGCATTCAAGGACAAGGCACACACAATCACAGCTCAGCTTCAGGCAAGAAAGCCAGGCTACTACTCACTCTGGAAGGAAATAATCAGAGCTTCTGTTGAAGACCTCAAGAAGAGCTACGAAAAGCTCTCGGTTGATTTTGATTACTGGTACGGAGAGAGCGACGCTGACGACTACATTCCCAAGCTCTTGAAAATCTTAGAAGACAAGGGACTTATGTACGAGTCTGACGGTGCGATGATTGTTGACGTTGCGCAGGAAACAGACAAGGCTCCTATGCCTCCTGTTCTTATAAAGAAGACTGACGGCTCGGTGCTTTATGACACCACCGACCTTGCTACTATCATTCAGCGTGAAGAGGACTTCAAGCCTTCCGACATCTGGTATGTTGTTGACAAGCGTCAGGCACTTCACTTCGAGCAGTGCTTCAGATGCTCGAAGCTTGCGGGACTTGTGGGCGAGGACACCTCTCTTGAACATCTCGGCTTTGGCACAATGAACGGCTCTGACGGCAAGCCTTACAAGACACGTGACGGCGGTGTTATGCAGCTTTCAATGCTTCTTGACACTGCATACAATGCGGCTTACGAGAGAATCAACAAGGAAAACTTCACATCTGAGGAAGAGATTTCCCAGACCGCACAGAAGCTTGCAATTGCTTCTATCAAGTTCGGTGACCTTATAAATCACCGCTCGAAGGACTACATTTTTGACCTTGACAAGTTCCTGTCTGCTGAGGGCAAGACGGGTGCATACCTGCTTTACATGGTAACGAGAATTTCCTCTGTACTGCGCAAGCTTGAGGTTTGTGACGAGGGAAAAATCGAAATCGGAAAAATCTACACCGACGCTGAGCGTGAGCTTATGCTGGGCATTGCTCTTACGGGCGAGGCGTTCTCACACGCTATTGCTGAGAGGGCACCTAACTACATCTGCGAAAACGCTTATCAGCTGGCTGTTTCCTTCTCCAAGTTCTATCACGACAACCACATTGTAAGCGAAGAGGACGAGGAAAAGAAGACTGCTTGGATTAACCTTTTAAGACTTGTAAAGAAGATGATTGTAAAGCATCTTGATGTACTGGCTATTGAGCCTGTTGAAAGAATGTAATTTAAGGAGGAAAAGATATGCTTCCACAGGATATGCTCGCACTCGGCACAAAGAGAAGTGCAATCAGAGAGCTTTTTGAATACGGAAAGCTCCGCAAGGCTCAGGTAGGTGAGGACAAGGTTTATGACTTCAGCCTCGGAAACCCGAGCATCCCTGCTCCGAAGGATGTTGACGATGCGATAAAGGAGCTCGTTGACGGTGGAAACTCGGTTCTTCTGCACGGCTACTCATCCGCTCAGGGTGACGCTAATGTAAGAAAGACTATTGCTGATTATCTGAACAAGACTCACGGCACAAGCTTTTCACCTGATAATCTCTATATGACCTGCGGTGCTGCGGCTTCGCTTTGCATTTCGCTCAGGGCACTTCTGCTCCCGGGAGAAGAGGTTATCGCTTTTGCTCCGTTCTTTCCTGAATATGTTGTATTCGTTGAGGGACAGGGCGGCAAGGTGAAGGTTGTTCCTCCGACAGCTTCTTTCCAGCCTGACCTTGAGGCTTTCGAAAAGGCTATAAACAAAAACACTAAGGCAGTTATCATAAACTCTCCTAACAACCCTTCGGGCGTTGTTTACTCAGAGGACACAATAAAGGCAATTGCTGAAATTCTCGAAAAGAAGTCGAAGGAGCTTGGCAGAGAGATTTTCATCATTGCTGACGAGCCTTACAGAGAGCTTGTTTACGATGCTGACACAAAGGTGCCTTACATCACAAAATACTACCGCAACACTATCGTTTGCTATTCCTACAGCAAGTCCCTTTCCCTCCCCGGTGAGAGAATCGGATACATTCTCGTTCCTGACGAGGTCTGCGAGTCAAAGAGCATCTATGCCTGCGTTTGCGGCGCGGGAAGAGCACTCGGCTACGTTTGTGCACCGACTATGTTCCAGCAGGTTGTCGCAAAGTGCTGCGGCAAGACAGGCGATATCTCCGCTTACAAGAAAAACCGTGACCTCATTCTCGGCGGTCTTTCCGAAATCGGCTACGAGTGCGTAAAGCCGGACGGCGCTTTCTACCTCTTCGTCAAGGCTCTCGAAGATGACGCCAACGCTTTCTGCGAAAAGGCTAAGGCTCACGACCTGCTCATCGTTTCGGGCGACGGCTTCTTCTGCCCCGGTTATGTCAGAATCTCTTACTGCGTTTCAGAAAAAACTATCAGAGATTCTATGCCTGCCTTCAAGGCCCTCTTCGACGAGTATAACAAATAACTCCGTACAGAAGCTTATACGTATTTATCGGGGGAAACCTTTCTGAAGAAAGTTTCTCCCCCGAACCCCCTTACAAAGACTTTTAACATGATTTCAGCCCCATAGGGTACACATCAAAGAGAAGCTTTGAAATTCTCGTGATTGTGATAGGTACCCTATGGGGCTGAAATTTATAACAAAAGTTTTAGGAAAGGAGTTTGAGGAACAACCCTTTTTCAAAAGGGTTTTCCTCAACAGACACGTATAAGTCTTTGTACGGGGTTATTTGTTCAGGGGCTTGAGTTTATAGGCAGATTTATACTCAGCGAATGCGGATATAAACTCCTCATTTGCGACCTGTTTTTCTCCGTAATACGCTTTATCGAAGCCTGCTGTTATGCTGACGGCTGTGACATCGTATTCTGCGAGCATATCTCTTATCTGCTTAGCGGTATATGCAGAGAGGTCTTTTCTGAATCTTCTTGAAAGTCGCTTTACCATTCTGCGGTAGAGCTTCATCACAGCCGTAGTAGGATTTTTCTTTCCGACTACTGCGATATAGATTCTGAATACGCCCTCGCAGATTGGTCTGATAAAGATAATGACTGCAAGGCCTATTGCGATTAAGACACCTATAATTATCCATGTAAGCTTATCACTCAGCACATTTACGATAGCATTGGTGCCTGCTTTTTCGTCATACATCTGCTGTTCAAAGCCGGGGACTGTCGGCTCGAAGGTCATCCAGCCGATACCGTTTATATAGACCTCGACGAAGGCGTGTGCGTAGCTGTCACGGACAATGAGTCCCCCATCGTTCTCTGACTTTTCGAAGGCAAGGTAGCCGTGGCAGTATCTTGCGTTGAGACCTACGGAGCGTGCCATAAGGGTCATAGCTGTTGCGAAGTCGGAGCATATACCCGTCCTGCTCTCGAAGAGAAAATACTCTATGCTGTCGTCGGGCGGGAAGTATTCCAAATCGTATTCAAAGTGTTCTTCGGAAAAATAGCTTTCCAGAGCAACTGCTTTTTCAAAGTCCGTTTTGCAATCCTTGGTGATTTCCCTTGCAAGTTCGCTTATTCTGCTGTCGAAGTTGTCATACTCGCCGTTATGGAAGGTCTGTGCAAAGACCTTTTCGTTTGAAACGGCATTGTAGATTTCTTCGGAATAGGTTTCAGGCTCGAGCATTGCCTTGTAGCCATACCAATCCAGTATTTCAGCCCACTGCGAATCGTTAAGCGGAAGCTCGAGGGCGAGGTCACGCATCATATTTACATCCTCATAGGATGCTCTGTAATAGCCCGAGGTTCTTGAATAGTTATGATATTCTCCGTTCAGAGTTACGTCATAAGAGGATTTTGCATGCTGGTCAAACTTATCGAGATAATATGTAAACTGAGGAACCATATACATATCGTAGCTTATTCCATCCAGCATCATAACCGTAAGTCTTTTATTGTACTCAAGGCTCATCGCCTTTTTTACTGCTTCAAGCTCTTTTTCATACCCTTCATTTTCAGAAAAATAGCTATGCAGGATTTTAAGCTTTCCCTCAAGCCTCATATTCTGGAGCATTTCTTTCGGCTCGTTCCAGACATACTCAATTCTCGGGTACTTATCCTCTCCGTAGTACCAGCCGTTGTCATCAAAATACGCATAGGACTGGGTTCTGAGGTAGAACCGAGAATCGTCAGACTGCGGGTAGACATAAAACAGCTCTGCACCCGACGGGATACCTCTGAGTCTTTCGACAAAATTCGAACTACCGAGGGTTACGTCGGTGCCTTCCATCTCAAACAGATTGAGTGAGTTGAAATAATCAGAGTCCTTTTCCTGGATAGAAAAGACCTCAGGCTTTGGGACAACTGCGCAAAGCAGCACTACAACTGCCGCAAAAGAAACAAGCGACACTGCATACGCTCTGTCGGCGACAACTGTAACTTTGCTGTCTGCGGCGGTCTGGCGGTTATGCACCATTACTGCAAGGTAGCAGAAAAGGATTGCAATAAGGTATTCTGTTCTCATTGTATCGAGTCTTTTTGCATATATTGCAAACGGGAACAGCACAAGCATAAGAGTCATTATTCCTCGGTATCTCACCTGCGTGAAATAGTAAAGCATTGAGAAGAACACAAAGCCTCCTCCGAAGCAGAGCACGAGTGTATACCCTACCTCCATTTTCTGCGAAATTCCGAAAAACCACGCATAGAATCTTATATTTGTGCTATCCGAGGCAACCTGGAGCATACTCATTGTGACAAAGCCTACGAGCGTCAGAAGTGCCATATACACAAGTCCGCTGAGCTTTTTATGACGCATATTATAGATTTTATGCAGCACAAAGAAGGTCGCAGCTTCGATGCCGAGAAGTCCTAATGTTATCGGCATAGCGTAAGCGGCGGCGTAGCAATATGCAATTGATGACATTACTGCAAGTCCGAGAAGCATCGGAAGCAGAAAGTGCATAAGCTTTTGTTTCATAATAATGCGTCCTTTATATTTTAGGTGTTTGTAAATTCAAAGTCATCACTGATTGAATAATCAGCAGAGGAAATCTGTGTAACCGTATGCGGCAGGACTGTATACAGGTCACAGCCTGCCTCCTTTGCGAGTACCTTTGTTTGTACGGCATAAGAGCTGTTATTGGAAAACATCATTGCGACCTTATTTCCGTTTTCTGCGATAAGGTCTGCGGCTGACTGAGCATTTTCCGAAGATGCTATGAAATCGGCAATGCTTGACTGGAACTGTGCAAGTCCGCCCTCGTCTTCAATCACTATATGCTCCCACTGATTATTCGAGGACATATAGACATCGCAGGTAAGGCCCTGCCTGAGCATAAGTGCGCTCATGGCAAGTGCACCCTCTGCGGCAATATCACGGGTTTTATAATACTGCTCGCTTTCTTCCTTCTCTGAAGAGCAGTCAAAGACAATTGCCTGACTTGCAGAGGCAAGCTTTTCATCGAGTCTTATCATAAGCGTATCACGCTTTGATGAAAGCTTCCAGTTGATTCTCTTTATCGGGTCGCCGACTACATACTCTCTGTGCTCATAACCGGCAACGCCCATACCGATGGTTGTTGCCTCGTCGGTTTCCTCGGCATTATCATCGTAGGCGGTGGCATCGCAACAGACTCTCAGAAGCTCATTTTGTCCTGAGATTTCATGGATTACGGGGAGCACACCGAATCTGCTTTTAAAGCTCTCGGTTTTTACCTTTGATGCAAAAAGTCCGAGGTAATCTATAAGAGTTACCGAGCCGACCTCGATTGATGCCATACCGCAATGATTTGCCCTATACGAGATGCGGTAGGTTCTTGGTTCCTTTGAAAAGCCGAGTGCTATTCTGAATCTCTCGGGAGAAAGCGGAGAAATATTTCCGCTTGAAGAAAAGCACACCTCTATAAACGGTGTCGGGACGAAGGTGCTTTTTGAAATCTCGAAGCTTATTTCGATTGTGTCGCCCTTTGCGACCTGCGTGGTTTTAGAAAAAACCTTGAGGCTTATTCTGTTTTTGACAAGTCTTTTAATTACTGCTGACACTATCAGTGCAAAGAGCAGCATTGCACAAAGGTAGACACCGAGTCTGCCGTTCATTGACCATGCGAATATAACTGCCACGAATATACACAGAATATAGCTGAGCTTATGCTTCATTCCCTCACCGTCCTTTCCTATAATTTTCTGTAATCTATGCTATCGGCACTGCAACGAAGGATGCTACATACTCTACTGCTTGCTCGGCTGTTTCGAACTTTGATTTACCCTTCGGAGAGAGGATTATTCTGTGTGCCAGAACGCTTGACATAATCTTTTTAACGTCATCGGGAGTAACATAATCCCTGTCGTCGATAAAGGCAACAGCCTTCGCCATTTTAAGAAGTGCGATACTTCCTCTCGGGCTTGCGCCGAGCTTTATAAACTCGTTGTTTCTTGTTGCGGTTACGATATTTAATATATAATCTCTTACCTGCGCAGATACTGTAACCTTTATGACCTGCTCCTGCAGAGCTACGATATCGTCTGTTGAGCAGACACCCGTAAGTGCAGATGCTACGACGTTGCCCTCAGAACGTGAAAGTATTTCAAGCTCGTCCTGCTTTGTAGGGTAGCCGATACTGATTTTGATGATAAATCTGTCCATCTGGGCTTCAGGCAGGTGGTATGTACCGTAGGTTTCTACGGGGTTCTGGGTTGCGAGTGTCATAAACGGCTTTGGCAGGATAAAGGTCTTGCCGTCAAGACTTATCTGATGCTCCTCCATTACCTCGAGAAGGCTTGACTGCGCTTTTGGTGAGGCACGGTTTATTTCGTCGGCGAGAAGGAAATTACACATTGCGGCACCGCTTCTGTACTGAAACTCGCCTGTATCCTTATCGAGCATTGAAAAGCCGACGATATCAGACGGCATAATATCCGGAGTGAGCTGAATTCTGTTGAACTTTCCGTCGACGGATTTTGCAAGTGCGGAGACGAGCTGTGTTTTTCCTACACCGGGAACGTCCTCGATGAGGATATGTCCCTCGCAGAGCATTGCGGCAATTACGTTTACAATTACCTCTCTTTTTCCGACGATGACCTTTTCGATATTTTCGCAAAGCTTACTGATTGTCACATTCATAGCATTCACCTGCCGTCCGAAGGCGGCTTGTTCCTTTCGAAAAATATTACTTCAGTTTCATTATAACCTATAGATTAATGCAAATCAACTATTATTTTATGAATAAGAAAATCACCGCCCCTGCAAATTGCAGAGACGGTGAAAAACAAACTGTTTACTTTGCCTTTGTAGCAACCTCTGTTACGAGCTTTGTGAAAATATCGTCCTGAGACATTGCACCAAGCTCGCCTTCCTTACGTGAACGTACGGAAACGGCGTTTGCTTCAACTTCCTTATCGCCGACAATGAGCATATAAGGGATTCTGTCAAAGCGGGAGTTCTTAATCTTTGTACCGATGTTTTCATCTCTTTCATCGACAGTTACTCTCATACCTGCGTTTTCAAGTTTTGCCTTAAGAGCGTTTGCATACTCAACGTGCTCTGCACCAATCGGGAGAATTCTTGCCTGCTCAGGTGCGAGCCAGAGAGGGAGAACGCCTGCAAATCTTTCAAGCATATATGCAAGAGTTCTTTCGAAGCATCCGAGAGATGTTCTGTGAATGATATAAGGAATTTTCTTCTGTCCGTCCTTATCCACATACTCCATACCGAACTTCTTTGCAAGAAGCATATCAATCTGGATTGTAACGATTGTATCCTCCTTACCAAATACGTTTTTATACTGAATATCGAGCTTAGGACCGTAGAATGCTGCCTCGTCGATACCTACTTCATAATCGAGTCCGATGTTATCGAGTATCTTCTTCATTACAGCCTGTGCCTCATTCCACTGTTCAGGTGTACCCTCATACTTGTCAGTTCTTGCAGGGTCCCACTGTGAGAATCTGAAGGTACAGTTCTCAAGAAGTCCCACTGTGTCAAGGAAATACTTGGCAAGCTCAAGACAGCCTCTAAACTCCTCCTCAAGCTGGTCAGGACGGAGAATGTAGTGTCCCTCGGAGATTGTGAACTGTCTTACTCTGATAAGGCCGTGCATTTCGCCGCTGTCCTCATTTCTGAAGAGTGTTGAAGTTTCAGTCAGACGCATTGGCAAGTCACGGTATGAACGCTGACGGTTGAGGAACACCTGGTACTGGAACGGGCATGTCATCGGACGAAGTGCAAAACACTCCTTTTCCTCGTCATGAGGGTCGCCCATTACAAACATACCGTCAAGGTAGTGGTCCCAGTGTCCTGAAATCTTGTAGAGGTCACGTTTTGCGAAAAGCGGAGTCTTTGTAAGCAGACAACCGTGAGCCTGCTCTACGTCCTCTACCCATCTTTGCAGAAGCTGGATTACTCTTGCACCCTTAGGGAGAAGGATTGGAAGTCCCTGACCGATATAGTCAACAGTTGTGAAGTACTCCATCTCTCTGCCTATCTTGTTATGGTCACGAAGCTTTGCTTCTTCCTGAGCCTTCAAAAACTCATCGAGCTGTGAAGCCTTAGGGAATGCTGTACCGTAGATACGGGAGAGCTGTCTGCCGTCCTCAGCCTTGCCCCAGTATGCACCTGTGCAGGAAATAAGCTTTACTGCCTTGATTGGTGCAACGTTCATAATATGAGGGCCTGCACAGAGGTCAACGAAATCGCCCTGCTGGTAGAATGAGAGCTTCTCGCCCATATTGTCGTGCTTTTCGATAAGCTCAACCTTATATGTTTCGCCCTTTTCCTGCATAAGCTTCAGAGCATCTTCAGCAGAAAGCTCAAAGCGTGTAAGCTCGTAGCCTTCCTTTGCAAGCTTCTTCATCTGTGCTTCAATCTTCTCAAGGTCTGCGGATGTGAAAGGCTTTTCAACCTCAAAATCGTAGTAGAAGCCTGTTTCTGTAGCAGGGCCTCTTGCGAGCTTTGCTTCAGGATAAAGCTCCTTTACAGCCTGAGCCATAAGGTGGGATGCTGTATGCCAGAAGGTTTCCTTACCTGCCTTGGAATCGAATGTAAGAACCTCGAACTCGCAGTCGGAGTCGATAACTGTTCTTATGTCGCATACCTGGCCGTTGATTTTAACACAGCAGGCTGCCTTGTAAAGTCCCATTCCTATTCCCTTTACAATTTCGGATGCGGGCATTGCGCTTTCAATTTCACGAATGCTTCCGTCTTTAAGTGTCAGCTTAATCATAATTTATTCCTCCATAAATAATATACTAAAATCCTTTTGCTTTAAGGTCAGAGAGAAGCTTTACATAATACTCTCTCACGTCAAAGCCTTTTATATTCTCACGGTTTAAGTCTATAACGTCACCGTGGGTAATACCTCTTTCACCTTCGGGAACAAGCCTTTCAAAATGCTCTCCCCACTTCATTGAACTAAGCGATACGAGTCCGTCGTTTTCGCCGTCAAAGAGCTTTACAAACCTATAGGACAGGTTAAGCGGGAACTTTCCTGCTCCTGCTTTTTTCGAAACGGAGCCTATGCTCTGATAATAGACGCTCTCTTTATCGGGACACCTTTCGTTGAAGCTTTCGCAGGCTGATGCGGTAAGGCTGTCAACGGCGGCACAGAAGTCCGGGTTTTCGTCGCCGACCATTTTAAGTGCCTTATTATACTTATCCGCTACTGCCTTATAGAAGCCCTCAGAAACCTTTGATAAAATCCATTCTGCGAATTTACAGCCGTAGTGCGGTGTACATACTGTTGTAAGTGACGCTACATACTTATCCATATTACAGCCCGAGATTGCGTATCTTGAATCGAGGCCGCCCTTGGAATGTGCTATGATATTCACCTTTTCACAGCCTGTTTCTTCTACAATCTGAGTTATTCTCCTTGCAAGCTCCTCGCCGCTGTTTTCAACAGATGCTGCTGACTGCTGGTTACCGTAATAGAGGGTAGCTCCGTTACGGATGAGCGTTGCGGGGATTCTGCCCCAGTAATTGAAATACCTGAAATCCCTGAAGAACACCCCGTGCACAAGCAAAACGGGATACTTTGTTTTGCAGATTTCGTTTTCGGCTCTTACAGAGTCAAGCTCTATTTTTTCGGTTTCTACGAGGCACTCGTCCTTGACAAGCGAAATCATCTTTGAAAGCAGGATAATATTTATCGGCACAATCCATGCAAAGACTACTGCCAGCAGTCGCCACTTTATACCGAGCTGTACTGAGGTAAGAAAGCATCTTGCCATTCCGCCCCAGAAAATCACAAGCTCAGAAATAAACACGAACACGCTGCTGAGGATTATTCTGCCGGCTGAGAGGTCTGTAGCGAAGATGATATAGAATAGCCACGCTACACTCAGGAGCAGTGTTATAAGGAAAACTCCGAGCAGTCGTCCTCCCTTTTTAAGAGATGAGAGCCGTTTGGTCGGCTGTTTTCCGACAAACGGAGATATAGTTATTTTCAGACACCAGATTGCCGAAATTACACCCATCAGCACAATTACTGCGGTTTTTGCTTCTGCGAGGGTAAGTATTGACAGAAAGTTTGCAAGGACTGCAGTTACTGCTGCGATAATTAAAGTTACCACAGCTTATCGCCTCCCCACACGTTTCTTGTCATCATATTGCCGAAGAAGTAGGTATGGTTATAAAGCACATAAATCCACACTGCAAGCACGACAAGAAGATTTGCAAGATATATTCCCTTGAGAATTTTTCTGTACGGCTTTCTGATTACTGCTTTTCCGTCCTTTACCGAGAGGTGGTCATACAGAAGCCCGAGCCAGTAGAGGACAATGAACGATGGGATAAACACAAGCATTGCAAGCTTTGTATCGGTCTGAAACTGCGTTACACGATATGAATTATATATAAGCAGTCCGCCGACGGCAAGGCTTGAGGTTACACAGCATATCGCTAAAATCTTCCTCATACTCATATATCCTTTTCCAGGTAACAAACAGTAAACGGCAGGTGGGAAAGCTCTTTATTTTCGGTTTCGCAATAGCCTGCTTTTTTATAGAAGCACTTAAGCTCTGAGTCAGCGTCGATAATTCCTGCTGAGAGCTTCTTATAGCCCATTTCGCCTGCTTTTATTGTTACAAAGTCGAGAAGTCTTGTTCCCAGGCCTTGTCTTTGAAGCATCGGAAGCACGCACAGGTGTTCTACAACTGCGTAGCCCTCTCTTTTATCGAGTCCGACAAAACCGCTCAGCTTATCGTCTGCATACAGTGCATACATAAGGACTCCGTTTTGCGACTCAAATATAAGTCTTTGGGTTGTAATAAACGAGGTATGTGTCGGGCAATTAAGCTCGGTGAGATAAAATCTCTTTGCGACAGGTGCAAAACTCTCTCTGATAACCTCTGCACAGTCAGAAAGCTGTGAAGGCAATACTTCTTTGATTGACAAATCCATAAACGAAATCCTCCTCTCAAAATAAAAAAGCCCGAAGAACGCACACTCTCTGTGCATTCTCCGGGACGTTCATACTTAAATAAAACGTGGTTCCACCCGATATTCGGAGCATTTTGACGCTCCCTCACGCTAATGTCCATCAACAAAAGCCACCTTTAACGCAGGCATACGACGCTTATTAGGCGCACTCACAGGGCGGTATCCGCTTCGCTTTATGCTGCCTTGCTCACAGCCTCGGCAAGACTCTCTGAAAAGCATTTTTGTCGCTTGCAGCTTCCCTGTTCGACGTTTTTCATATTAAATAAATGTTATCACTTTACCGCTCCATTGTCAATAGGCTATATGGTTTTTTTGTTGATATTGCTAAAAAAATCCTTGACAGATAGGGCATATTGATATATAATAATATTATGCATTGATATGCTGATTTGTATCTTTACAATTTTATACTATATTTAAGGAGGAAGACTACTATATGGAAACACCAATAGTAATCCTGCTCTGTGTCGTATCCTGTATAATCGGTGCTGCCTTGGGCGGTTTTATTCTGTTCAAGCAGGGCATTAAATACAGAAAAAAGACTGCTGAAGCTCAAATCGGTTCCGCCGAGGAAGAAGCTCAGCGAATACTTAAGGACGCAGGCAAGGAAGCTGAAAGTCTTAAAAAAGCTGCCCTTGTAGAGGCTAAGGACGAAATCCACAAGAGCCGCAGTGAAGCCGAAAAGGAAATCAAGGAAAGACGAATTGAGGTTTCACGTCAGGAAAGACGTATTCAGCAGAAGGAAGAAACCTTGGATAAGAAAATCGACAACATCGAGAAGAAGGAAGAAGCTCTGACTGTCAAGCACAAGAACGCTGACGAGAAGCTTGCTGAGGCTGAAAGAATCAAGAAAAGCCAGCTCGATATGCTCGAAAAGATTTCTGAATTTACCAAGGAACAGGCCAAGGAACACCTCTTAAGCTCTCTTGAATCTGAGCTTGTACACGAAAAGGCTGTTAAAATCCAGAGCTTTGAAAACCAGCTCAAGGACGAATGCGAAAGCAAGGCAAGACAGTACATTTCGCTGGCTATTTCAAGATGTGCTTCCGACCAGGTATCTGAGGCTGCTGTATCAGTCGTAACACTTCCTAACGACGAAATGAAGGGACGCATTATCGGTAGAGAAGGCCGTAATGTCAAGGCTATTGAAACACTTACAGGTGTTGAACTTATCATTGATGACACACCTGAAGCTATCACTATCTCCTGCTTCGACCAGGTAAGACGTGAGATTGCCAGAATTGCCCTTGAAAAGCTCATCACAGACGGCAGAATTCATCCGGCTCGTATTGAAGAGATGGTTGATAAGGCAAGGCGTGAGGTTGAACAGAGAATCAAGAGAGAAGGCGAAAGAGCTATTCTTGAGACTAATGTTCACGGTATCAATCCTGAGCTTGCTAAGCTTCTCGGTAGACTCCACTACAGAACAAGCTATCGTCAGAATGTTCTTGACCACTCAATTGAGGTTGCTCATCTGGCAGGTATGATGGCTGCTGAGCTTGGAGTTGACGCTGCTCTTGCAAGAAGAGCGGGACTCTTACACGACATCGGTAAGGCGCTGAGCTACGAGATTGAAGGCTCACACGTTCAGATTGGCGTTGATGTGTGCAAGAAGTACAAGGAAAATGCCGATGTGCTTCACGCTATTGAAGCTCACCACGGCGACGTTGAAACACGTACAGTAGTTGCTGCACTCGTTCAGGCGGCTGATGCTATTTCTGCTGCAAGACCGGGCGCTAGATCTGAAAACTACGAAAACTACATCAAGCGTCTTCAGAAGCTTGAAGAAATTTGCACCTCTTATGAGGGAGTTGACAAGTCGTTCGCTATCCAGGCAGGCCGTGAGGTCAGAATCATGGTATCACCTGAAAAGGTTAACGACGAGAAAATGGTACTGGTTGCAAGAGATATTGCAAAGCGCATTGAAGCTGAAATGGAATATCCAGGACAGATTAAGGTTCATATTATCCGTGAAAGCCGTGCAATCGAGTACGCTAAATAAATTTTCACATAAAATCAATGAGCAAATTATCGGGTGGGCGTTAATTCGTCCACCCATTTTAGTATCATAACAAAATTCACAAAGAAAGGCTGAGGCTTAATATGAGTGAAGAAAGAAAGCATCTTTTCGGCTCGACCGAAAAATCTGACTTTATTGTTAATATGACAGAAAAGCAGTATCAGAAAATGGGACTGCTGTATATGGGGCTTGTTGCGGTTGTAATGATTCTGCTTACTATCCCCTACTACCTTTCAAAAGGTGCGATTGTTATTTTCAACAACGGTCTTCTGAAATACGCTGACCAGAGCTCGGCTAACGCAAGCTCTTCAAGCTACATCTCGTACCTGCAGATTGCTCTTTTTGCAATGGGCTTCTTTGGTTTCCTGGTGTTGCTTGTTTCGGTTACCAAAAAATATTTCAAGGCAAGAGAAAACTGTGAATTTCTGCTGATTGCGGTGTTTGCGGTATTCCTCGTAGTTTCAACACTTCTGGCTTACAACATAAAAACTGCATTTTTCGGAAGAGATTACCGTTACCACGGACTTTTAACCTATCTCTCATACATAGGTCTTTTTGCGGCGGCTTCACAGTCTAACTGCCGTGACAGGAGAAAGAACTTCCTTGATCTGTTTATGATTATTGCGTTTATCAATGCCGTTTACGGACTTCTGCAGATTGTGCCGTCATTTGTTGAAAAACTCCCGAACTTCTTCTACGAGATGTTCCAGCCTGCGGGCGACCCTGCATTTGCATATGAGAGATTCATCGCTGACGGACTTGTTCACACTCCTCACGCTCTTGCGGCACTTATGACTATGGCTTTTGCTATCGGCGGTGCAGGCTTTGTTCACGAAGAAAACAAGACAAGACGCACACTTTACGGTATTGCTTCGCTCGTTTTTATTGCGGCTGCCGTTGCGACAACAACTCTCGCAGGATATGTTGGAATCATAACAGTTTCAATTGTACTTATAATTGCTGAGCTTATCAGAATTGCAAAGGGTACGGCTCCTAAGCGTGCAAAGGTGTTTGAGAGAGCAATCGTACGCACAATCACCATCGTAATTCTCGGCGGCGCTGTTGTTGGCATTATGGCTTCATTTGACAGAGTGAACCTCTACGACGGTCACATCATCTACACCGACGCTACCGCAAGAATAGGCGCTAGCTTCCCGAACACGGATTCAAAGGGCGGCTTTGCTTACCCCGAGCTCTGGCACGAGGGCGTTACAATGCTCAAGGAGGACTGGGTGTTCGGCACCGGTCCTGACTGCATAGGTAACGAACATTACGGATATGCCGACCTTTACAACTCGGCACAAGAGCTTGCATTTTCTACAGACCGCACCTACAACGAATACCTCGATATGGCACTCGCTTGCGGTATACCATGCCTGCTCGTTTACCTTGCACTCGGATTTATTACCGTAAAAAAGGGAACAAGAGCTGTTGGCTCGTTCTTCAAGAGAGAAGACAGCTGGACTGCACTCGCTCTCCTTGCTGCCGTTATCGGCTACGCTGTTCAGGCTAATGTGAATATCAGCATTATCACCGTAACACCGTACTTCTTCCTCTTCGTCGGACTCCTCTGGAATAAACCACACGACGTTCAGGATACTAAATCCAAAAACAGAAAACAAATCAAAAATTAAAACTCCGATTAGGATATTACCCTCGCAGAGTTTTATATGTATTTATTGGGGGAAACCTTTCTGAAGAAAGTTTCTCCCCCGTACCCCCTTACAAAGACTTTTGATATGATTTCAGCCCCATAGGGTACATATCACAATCACGAGAATTTCAAAACGTTCTCTTTGATGTGTACCCTATGGGGCTGAAATTTTATTACAAAAGTTTTAGGAAAGGAGTTTGAGGAATAACCCTTTTTCAAAAGGGTTTTCCTCAACAGACACGTAAAATTCTATACGAGTATTGTCCTAATCGGAGTTTTAGCCTTTATTCTGTGAAGCTACGAGGCTTTCGCCGCAATAGATTTTACGCAGCTTTGGCTTTTCGATTTTACCTGTTGGATTTCTTGGGATATCTGCGAAGATAATCTTATGAGGTCTTTTATATCTTGGAAGGGCATTACAGAATGCTGCGAGTTCTTCTTCTGTGCATTCGCACTCGGGCTTTATCTCGACGATTGCGGCAGCGATTTCTCCGAGACGCTTATCGGGCAGACCGATAACGGCAACGTCCTTGACCTTCATATTACTTCTGATAAAGTCTTCAATCTGCACCGGGTAGAGGTTTTCACCGCCTGAGATGATGACGTCCTTCTTTCTGTCAACGAGGAATATAAAGCCGTCCTCGTCCTCCTGAGCCATATCGCCCGTAAACAGCCAGCCGTCGTGGAGAACTTCGTTTGTTGCCTTTTCGTCGTTGAAGTAGCAGGTCATAACACCCGGGCCCTTGACACAGAGTTCACCTACGCCGCCTCTTTCAACAGGGTTGCCGTTTTCATCTACAATCTTTACTTCCCAGCCATACCCTGCCTTACCGATTGCGCCTACCTTATGGGTATTCTCAACGCCGAGGTGGACACAGCCAGGGCCTATAGACTCGCTGAGTCCGTAGTTTGTATCGTAATCGTGGTGTGGGAACTTTTCCTTCCAACGTGCAATGAGGCTTGGAGGTACCGGCTGAGCACCGATATGCATAAGTCTCCACTGTGAAAGGTCGTACTTGCTAAGGTCGATATCTCCTCGGTCGATTGCATCGAGGATATCCTGCGCCCAAGGCACCAGGAGCCAGACAATCGAGCACTTTTCCTTAGACGCTGTTTCGAGAATCATCTGAGGCTTTACACCCTTTAAGAGTACAGCCTTTCCGCCTACGAGGAAAGAGCCGAACCAGTGCATTTTAGCGCCCGTATGATAGAGAGGCGGAATGCAGAGGAACACGTCGTCTTTTGTCTGAGAGTGGTGGTTCTGTTCTACCTTGCAGGAATGCATGAGACTTCTGTGCTTATGTAAAATTGCCTTCGGGAAGCCTGTTGTTCCTGAAGAGAAATAGATTGCGGCATCATCATCGTCGCAGAGAGGGATTTCGGGGTCAGAGCTTGGGCAGTTGGACACGAGCTGGTCATAGTCCTCAGCAAAGGTCGGGCATCCGCCGCCTGCACCGCCGCCTACATAGAACAAAAGTCTATGCTTTGAGATATCCTCGGCTATCTCCTCTACTCTTCCTATGAACGAAGGGCCGAAGACGAGGATATCAGACTCGGACAAATCGAGGCAATACTTGATTTCATCTGATGTATATCTGAAATTAAGCGGAACTGCGAGTGCACCTGTCTTTAAGATACCAAAGTAAATTGGCAGCCACTCTAGGCCGTTCATAAGGAGGATTGCGACCTTATCGCCCTTCTTTACTCCACGGCTGATAAGAAGGTTTGCAAAGCGGTTTGCCTTCTCATCGAACACGCTCCAGGTAATTTCTCTTCTGTAGTCACAGTACGGGTCTGACTCGATAAGCTCGTACTCCTTCCAGGTGACACGTCTTCTCTCCTGGATTTCAGGATTGACCTCTACGAGTGCGACATCCGAGCCATACTTTCTGACATTTTCTCTTAGAATATCGGTAATTGGCATTTTATATTTCTCCGTTTCTGTTTTAACGCTTTAAAGTTTTTTAGCTTTATGACATAAAATCACACAAGTATATTATGCCACATACGAGGTAATAAGTCAAGCATTATTTGACACGATAGGAGCTTGCTACTTGTGCGGTAACTCCCGTGAACACACCTGTGATGACTGAGCAGAAGGCAAGCACGACAAAATAATATCCGACATAGGCTGACTCAAAGATAGCGATTGCGACGAGAATCTGCCCCACGTTATGGAATATGGCACCGAGGACACCTGCGAACCAGATATTCTGGCATTTTGACAGCGCAAGGAAAACTGCCATTGCAACAAAAGCGAGGGCACCGCCTGCTATCGAATAGAGGAAATAGACGCCTTGTCCGACGAAGATACTGCCGAGGATTACACGCAGGAGCAGGACGGCGGCTGCATCTTTTTTCTCAAATTTCACGAGCATAAACAGTGTTATGACATTTGAGAGACCGAGCTTCACTCCGGGGATTGCGACGGGGACGGGAATCTGGGCTTCGACGGTAAATATGATAAGCGACATTGCGAGCATGAGGGCGAGTGAACAGAGCTTCTGGGTTTTGGATTTAAACTCAAGTTTTTGCATCGAACTCATCCCCTTCCGTTTCCACGACAATCATTATATCATTGGGGAGGCAGATTATTGGGAGATAGGAATCTCCTGCAAAGCCCATATTTACGCAGAGCTTATCGGGGCAGCTTGCGGAAACGACTCCGATTTCGCCGTTTCTGACTTCGATGGTATTAAGCTTTTCGTTCTCGCCTTTTATCTCGATTGTATACGGCTTTTCGACCTTTGACAAATCTATTTCGTACAGCAGGGTATCGTTCTGATAGACCTTAGCGATTTTTGCGTTATCGTTTTTCCTCATCACCCACCATGTGCCTACTCCTGAAGTGACGAGCATCGTAGCTGTAATTATTATGAGTACGAGTGTGCTTTTTTTCATCCGCCTCACCTCCTTGTTATCAGGATTTTAGTATAGCACAGTTTTTGTATATTTGCAATGCTTTGCAGGGGGCGGCGCAGCCCCGCCACGCAGTGGCGGGGTATGCGGCGGCTTCGCCGCCGCTCAGTTTGTTCGCCCGCAGGGCGAACAAACCTGCGCCGCCGGACGTACAAAAAAGCGTCCGCCCCGAAAAGAGGCAGACGCCGAAATTTTATGCAGTTACAATCTTGTCAGCAGCGTGGAGATTGAGCTTCTCTACCGCCTGCTCTCTCATCTTGTACTTGAGAATCTTACCTGCAGCATTCATCGGGAACTCGGTTACGAAGTCTACATATCTTGGCACCTTGTGCTTTGCCATGTGTGACATAACGTATTCCTTGATTTCTGCCTCAGAGGATTCCTCGCCCGGCTTTAGGATGATGCAAGCCATTATCTCCTCGCCGTAGTCCTTATCCGGAACGCCGATTACCTGGACGTCGTTTACCTTTGGATGAGTATAGATAAAGTCCTCAATTTCCTTAGGATAGATATTTTCACCGCCACGGATAATCATATCCTTGATTCTTCCTGTAATCTTGAAGTTTCCGTCAGGAAGTCTTCTTGCGAGGTCACCTGTATGCAGCCAGCCGTCCTTGTCGATAGCGGCAGCTGTTGCGGCTTCCATCTTGTAGTAGCCCTTCATGATGTTATAGCCTCTTGCGCAGAACTCACCGTCAACATTATCAGGAAGCTCCTCGTTTGTTTCAGGGTCTACAATCTTACACTCGACTCCGAAAATCGGGCCACCTACTGTATTTACTCTAGTTTCGATAGAATCGGTTGTCTTGGACATTGTTGTTGCAGGGGACGCCTCTGTCTGACCGTAGGTGATACAGATTTCAGACATGTGCATCTTCTCGATAACATCCTGCATTGCCTTGATTGGACAAGGTGAACCTGCCATAATACCTGTTCTCATATATGAGAAGTCGGTCTTGTCAAAGTCCTCGTGTCCGAGCATTGCGATAAACATTGTAGGCACGCCGTGGAATGCTGTAATCTTTTCCTTATTGATACAAGCGAGTCCCTTTCTTGGAGAGAACGCTGTAATAGGCGACATTGTAACACCGTGTGTCATTGAAGCTGTCATTGCGAGTACCATTCCGAAGCAATGGAACATAGGCACTTGAATCATCATTCTGTCGGCTGTTGACAAATCCATACAGTCGCCGATTGCCTTACCGTTATTAACAACGTTATAGTGTGTGAGCATTACGCCCTTAGGGAAGCCTGTTGTACCTGAGGTATACTGCATGTTGCAGACGTCGTGCTTGTTTATCTTACGACGCATTACCTCTACCTCGCTGTAAGGAACCTTCTCTGCGAGTGCCATAGCCTCATCCCATGTATAGCAACCGTTCTGCTTTGAGTCGCAGGTAATGATGTTCTTGAGTACAGGGAGCTTCTTTGAGCAGAGCTTGCCAGGCTCGCTTGTTTCAAGCTCAGGGCAGAGTTCCTTGATGATACCGATATAGTCGCTGTCCTTGAAGCCGTCAATCATTACGAGTGTATGTGTATCAGACTGGCGAAGCAGGTACTCTGCCTCATGAATCTTATACGCTGTATTTACAGTAACAAGAACTGCGCCAATCTTTGTTGTTGCCCAGAAGGTGATATACCACTGAGGTACGTTTGTTGCCCAGATAGCCACGTGGTCGCCCTTCTTTACGCCCATTGCGATAAGGGCTCTTGCAAAGGTATCAACGTCATCTCTGAACTGTGGATATGTTCTTGTATAGTCAAGCTCTGTATATCTGAATGCGTACTGGTCAGGGAACTCCTCGCACACTCTGTCAAGCACGTCAGGGAAAAGGCAGTCGATAAGCTTGTTCTTCTGCCAGATATACTTACCTGTCTTTCTTGCGTTATCAAAGAGTACCGGTACTCTCTTCTTGCGGTATGCACTCATATAGTTAGCAAACTGAGGGAACACGATACCTGCGCTGTAGAGGTCCTTTGCCCATCTCTTTACCCACTCGAGTGAAACATATCCGTTATAGTCAACTGCGTCGAGTGCTGTAAACATTTCAGCAAGAGGCATATCGCCCTCGCCCATCATTCTGTACTCGAGCTTGCCGTCTGTCACAACGCTGTCCTTTACGTGAACATACTTCACATAGCCCTTTAAGTTCTCGGCAGTTTCGGATGGCTTTTCACCTGCGTATCTGTATGGGTGGTGGATATCCCAGAGTGCGGCAATCCAGCGGTTGTCAACAGCGTCGAGTACCTTGCGGAGTCTCTTTGTATCGCTGTACACGCCGTTTGTTTCAACGAGCATATTTACCTCGTACTTCTCTGCGATAGGAACAATTCTCTTGAGTGCGGCGATAATCTTATCATCGTCCACCTCATCGACAGGTTCCGGCTCTAAGTCTGCAAGAATTCTGATATAGGACACGCCCAGCTTATCTGCGAGCTGTGCATACTGTGTGATTTCGTCGATAGTTTCATCGAGCTTATCCTCAAACTTAAGGCAGGCACCTGATGAAAGGCAGGAAATCTCAACTCCGAGTCTGCGGAGCTGCTCTACTGTTTTAGGAAGCTGAGCGTCTGTGAACGGCTTTGCCTTTACTGAGAAAATGTCGTCGCCGAGGCCACGGATTTCGATACCGTCAAAGCCAAGGTCGGCAGCCATTGTGTAGATGTCTGACCACGAGTAGTCGGGACAAGCGAGTGTTGAAAAGCTGATTTTCATAAAAACATTCCTTTCTTTAAATACGTATCGCACGATATAGGAAAGCGTACCTTTCGGAAAATAAAAAACCGTCCCAAAGATTTCTCTTTGAGACGGGCAATATCTTTCCCGTGGTACCACTCAAATTGCGTTCTCACGCCACTTAAAGCTCAAACAAGCCCTTTGCGATTACGTTGCACTTACGGATAACACTACTTGCCAAGGCTTTCGCATTATCGGCTCAGAAGTGAGTTGACATCAGCCCCTCGCTATCGGCTCGCATCTACCGCCGACTTTCTGAAAGCTACCTGCTGACACGCTCTTCATCATAGCCTTTGAATTACAAAGTCAAGTTTACCATATATCATTAAGCTTGTCAAGTGGGGTTTTTTGCGTTTTGTAGTTTTGCATAAACAAAGCATTAATACCAAGCGGTAAGATGGTGATGTTTTTATTTTTCGTAGCCACAGCCTTTGCAGACTCTTATTGATTTAGAATTATCCTCACCGCACTTCGGGCAATTCCATGTTTTGAACAGGCTAAACGGTTCAGGCTGGAGCGCCTGCTTTGTCATTTTGCCGTCAGAAGTTCTTCCGCACTTTTTACAGATATTCGTCTGGCTGCTGTTTCTTCCGCCACAGGTGCATACCCAAGTATCATCAGGCTTGACTTTCGGTATCTGAGTATTCTTATCAGGAAGACCTGCAGTATATACCATTGCTAACGGACCTACCACAATAACTATCGGCAAAAGCGGAATTTCACCGCTGTTATAACCTTTTCGTTCAATAATATCTCGGCAGAGAATATAAAACATAATGTATGCGATTACGACTAAAGCCACACCGAACAGTATTGCCAGAATAAAAAAATCATCTTCTGCGAGAGCGGCAAACAGACTGACAGCTCCCAGTACAAGACAACACACCCAGCCTATAAAAAGCTTTATAAACGAGTCAAGATAATAAGTCATTACGAACCACCTTTTCTTATGTATATTTATTGTAGCCAAGTATTCTTCTTTGGTTATACCTCAAGTTAAGTATAGCGTATCATTTTTTGGATGTCAATATTTTTTCTGAGCGGTTAATATTCTTGAAATTTTTCTTTATCGACAAAAAATAAAGCACCGCTTTGCCCGTTATTCTTAACGGAGTAAATGGTGCGGTATGTAACCGGAAGGCATAAAGCCTTCCGGTTACTGCTGTTTTTAGGCATTTAACGCTGCCATTTGCAGTTCCATCGGTATCACCGCTATTGTGGATACCGCCGTCTTGGAGGTGGTGCGAGGCTTTGGTTGGAAGGTGTAGTGGATTTCAATATAGTTTCCGCATTTGCGCGAGAACTTTTCTGTTTTCTCATATACATCGATGCGGAGGACAAATGCACGAAGGATTTGAGGTGTCAGCTTATCCATATCCACAATTTCCTTTGCCCTTTCAATGAACTCTTTAATGCAAATTTCTCGCATATCCATTTCTGCAATTTTGGCAGATATGCTTTCGAGTTCTTGCTTGATCTCGGCTTGTTCCAACTCATATCCACACGCCAGCTCATCGTATCGTTCGGGAGTGATGCGACCGACCACTCTGTCCTCATACAGACAGCGGATAACCTTATCAATCTCCTTCACACGATTTTCCAAGCTGCTTTTTTGCCGTTCTGCCATAGAGTAAAATTTCTTAGCTTCAGCTTCACCGTTTGCGGTTGCCATCGCATAAAATTCTTCGGGTTTCTCTCTTGCGAAGGCAGTCATCTTCTGTACTCTGCCAAGCACGATTTCATCCAACACTTGCTCACGAATATAATGCGCCGTGCAATGAGTACCGCCTTTGGTTTGGTATCCACCGCATTGGAAGAAGTTCTTTTCGGGAGCAAGGGACTTGCATCTGTGCAGATACAGTTTCTGACCGCATTCACCGCAGAAGAG
>JAGALZ010000009.1 GCA_017848055.1 Oscillospiraceae bacterium
ATAAAGAGAAATTAATGTACTTTTCTGTCTTAATACAGAAAAGTACCAAAAGAAATCAAGACCGTGAAACTCACTCGCCATGAGCTTTCACGGTCGTTTTTTAACCCACTAACGCCCTCGTAGGAAAGTTTTCACCAGCCCAAGCGCTGGGCGTTTGTCACCCCCTCAGGGTGAGCAAGCACTCAAAAGTTATCATAGCCCCCTCAAGGGGGCTTTATTGTACCCTCGAAGGTGTGCACAGTTTTTGTGTTCCGACAATCAAGCGAAACAAAAAGCCCCCGATTTTTCGGGGGCTTTGTTTGTATGAACTTTTGTCAGCTTAGCTGTATTTGAGCACAATTGATATTATCAGAAGCTCGTCGAGCTTGTCGCTTTCAAGCGGAGAAATCGAGGTCGTAACAAGTGACGGATTCACCTCTGTATGTGCGTCTGCGACAATGTCAAAGAACATTCTGTAGGATGATGCGCTTATGGTATCCGATGCCTTGTCGAAAAGTGCCTTGGAGCTGCATCTGATAGTCACAAGCTTGTTGCCGTTTTTCGCAGAATCATATACAGCATCTTTAAGCAGCTGTGCAAGATTTGCTTCCTTGGTAAGCATTCTGCCTGTTCTGACATAGTAGTTTGCATTTGTCGACGTAGCCGACGGAACCGAGTAGAAATCTATCTTGTCGAGAGTGTGCGAAAAGCTTATTTCGTCATCGGTAAGTCCCAGGTAGATGTACGAAGGATAATCCTTTCCGCTGTCGCCCCAGGTAACGTCGACGTGTGTCCAGACACCGTCAATCTTTGTAAGATTCCACATATGCGGCTCAATTCCGTTTGCACCCTTTGCTTCGCCGGTGACGAGCATCGATTCGATTCCCGCCTCACTGCACAAGAGCAGAAATGCCTTTGCATAGCCCTCGCACACTGCCTTCTTGTCAACAAGACAGCCATATGCGGAGTGGGCATTAGGAGAGCTGAGTGTATATTCACAGTTCAGTGCCAGGTAATCATAGAAATACAGCACCTTTTCAAAGTCGGTAGCGCAGGTTGAATTTGCCTTATTGACAAGCTCCTTGACACGCTTTTCAACCGCCGCTTTTTCCGATTCGTACTCAGAGGAGCTCTTTCCGTACTGCGAGATAAGAAGCTTTGTAACATATCCGTCAGACGAAACAGTATAGCTGTAGGAAGACGGAATAATATCGCTCTCAGGGAACATCAGTCGCAGGATACTTGCAAACTCGCTTATGCTTGATTCCTTGACGGTATTTTCAGGCAGTTCAATTACGTCATCGTGGTTCTTTACACCCTCAATTGCCGCCTCGACAGCCTTCTTGTAGTCGCTGCTTATTCTGTCAAGCATTGCCTTGTCGGGGTCAACAGCAGGAAGCGAAACAGGCTTTTTAGTGGTAGTTGTTGTCGAAGTCGTTGTAGTTGTGGTCGTAGTTGTAGTCGGCTTTTTTGTTGTGGTTGAAGATGTTGTAGTAGTTGTTGTGGTGGTTGAAGGCTTCTTGGTTGTAGTCGTCGTTGTCGTGGTAGTCGTTGTTGAGCTTGAAGATGAGCTTTCGATAGGCTTCTCTATTTTAGAGGTAGTAACCTCAGAGGAGCTGTCTGAGGACGACACCGTACCAGACGTCGTTGTATCAGACGAAGAAGCGGTTGAGGAAGCTGTCGTGGTGGTTGTCTGAGAGGAAGCCTGCGAGGAATCGACCGGCGAGCTTGCAGCGGAAGAGTCAGACTCTGAGCACGAGGACAGCATAAGCCCACCCACTGTTACAAGGACAGCCAGGCAGGCGATTGATATATATTTTCTTATAAAGTTATTGCGTTTCATGGGTTCTCCTTTCGTTAAAAAACGGCCTTGCCGCTTTGAAAACGATAGCATAATATAATGATACCCCGAAATCGGCTTTGTGTCAATAGAAAAAACAAATCTGGTAATATTTTTTACAGTACAAAATTTTCATAAAAAACTCCCTGCCGAAAAGCAGGGAGCAAAAAAGTTTCAGATTATCCTAGCTGGTAGAGGCTGTAGCAATCGTAGGTATTTCCCTTGTAAATAAGAACTGTATCGTCGCCGTAAACGAGAGCTTCCTCGTCGATATAGGTTACGCTGTCAGGAATCTTTATTTCTCCCACAAACGGACAACCTGCAAAAGCATGCTTGCCGACAGATTCAAGTCCTTCCGGCAAAACAATCTGCTCATAGCATGTGAAGCCCTCGAAAGCGCCGTCGCCGATATGCTTTACTCCGTCAGGAACCTTGATAGTATTTTCAACACCGCTGTAAGGCATGAGTGCCGCAACAAGTGTTTCCATATCTGCAGAGTAGATTGCCTTCTTATCTACAATGAGGTTCTTGTTATCCTCTGAGATAACAATTTTATTACGGCTGCTGGTGTTTGAAAATGCACCGCCGCCAATTGTTGTCAGAGTGGAAGGCAAGGAAATTGTAACATCAATATCAGCGGTTCTGCCGAAAGCCTTGTAGCCAAGCTCCTCAACGCCCTCAGGAACTACAAATTCTTCACTCTCTGCAACATACGGACAGTATACAAGGGTTTTCATATCCTTTGTGTAAACCGAACCATCAACAGATGTGTAGTATTCATTGCTCTGAGCAACATTTACTTCAACAAGTTCGTTTGCATACTCGAATGGCATACCTTCAAGCAGACGTACACTTGCAGGAATATCTATGCTTGTAAGATATGTTCCCATAAACACGCCGTTGCCTATAATCTCAACGCCTTCCTCAATGGTAATCTTTTCAAGTCCGCTGTTCCAGAAAGCCTGTTCTCTGATGCACTTAACGGTTGAAGGGATTGTGATTTCCTTAAGCTTTATAAAGTTTGAGAATGCGTAGCTGTCGATTGTTTCAACAGTGCTTGATAATACTATTCTTTCAACGTTTTCAGCACCGGTGAATGAATGTGTAACCAGTGTTATACCCTCGCCAAACACGATTGTATGAATATCGGCAAAATCTTCGTCACCAAACCAAGGAGCGTTAGTGGTGGTTGTTCCGTCTTCTCCGAAATCCGGCCAGTACTGCGGGATAGCACCGTTACCTGTGATGGTAAGAACACCGTCCTCGATGGTATATGCAAGGTCGGCTGCCTGCGGATAGTCCTTCATATTATAGTCGACGAGTTCATCCGGAATTTCCTCGTCAGGCTCGGATACAATCTCCTCAGTGGTAGTTTCTGTAGGAACTGTTACTTCCGGCTCAGGGGCAGTTGTAGTTGTGGTTGTTGTTGTGGTTGTTGTGGTTGTATCGTCAGATGATGAGGTGATGATATCAGATGCATCACCTGCATTACCATTGGAGTCGTCCTCTTCGTACGAACCACAAGCAGCAAGTGACATAACCATTGTGAGCGATAAAAGTGATGCGATAAGTTTTTTCATATGTTTTTCCTCCAAAATATACTTACGTAAGCCACCTTGGCGTAAATTGTACTTACATTATATCAAACCCTTAGTAGAGAACTATAATTTTCTTACAAAAAATGTTGGTAATTTGCACATACTTTAGTGTTTTATTAACTTAATCGATTAAGATATGAAACAAAATTACATCCCCACCGATTTGGTGGGGATGTAATATATCTTAACTGGTTTTGAAAAATCTAATTCATGGCGTACTTGCCGTACTTGTCGCAGGCATTTCTTGTCTTTACGCAAAGAATAATATACTTTATGCAAGCTACAAGAAGCAGAATAACAATGGCGAGAAGTGCAAGGACAGCAAGTCTTCCGAAGAGTGCAAGTACGATTACCAGCAGAGGTGAAGCGGCTGTAAGCGCGTATGCGGTAACGTAGAGCTTGGCAAGGCTCTCCCACTCCATAGCAATGTTTCTGTCAATGCCAACCGTAGCGTCTGAATGTGCTTCGAAAAGTGCCTTCGTAGAAAACAGTGCAGCAATAACACCGATAACAGCAACAATCAGACTTCCTGTAAGAGCTGAAAGCACAGTAAGTACAATCTCAACAAGCCATAAATACATTGCCTTCTTGTAGTAATTGGAGTGTGTAAAGAACATTATCAGCGAAGCAAACTGCAGTACATTCGAGCCGTAGTCGGCAAGTTTGGCTACCGTTTTAGCCTCCGACGGAAAAAGTCCTACACCAAGCACCGCAGACAAAACGTTCAGGACAACCGATAAAATTATAAGTCCGAATGCGGTGGAAAGCCTCTTTGACTCATTTCGTCTTGTCATAACCCTTGCAAGACGTTCACTTGACATATTGTCCTTTTTCTTATAGGTGTTGCAGCCGTAGCCAATTCCGCAAGCATGACAAGCCTCGCAGTCAGTACCCTTGTTGTATGCACACAGCGCAATGGGGCAGGTCTTGGTGCTTGCTATGTTTGCAAAGCCTCTTGTGTTAAGACAACCTGTACAGCCAAACTTCGCCTTGTCCCCGCAAAGCGAACAGCTCTTTCCGCAAATTGATTCTTTCATGGTAAATTTCCCTTTCTGTATGTAAATTGTATTTACGAGTATAGCATAAAAGCTTTAAAAAGCTATAATTTTCTTACAAAAAATGTTGATAATTTGCACATACTTTAGTATTTTATTAACTTAATCGATTAAGATATGAAACACTATCCTTATAGCAGAATTATTTGTACCTATCGGGGGAAACCTTTCTGAAGAAAGTTTCTCCCCCGAACCCCCTTACAAAGACTTTTAATATGATTTCAGCCCCATAGGGTACCTATCACAATCACGAGAATTTAGAAGGTTCTCTCTGATGAGTACCCTATGGGGCTGAAATTGTATTACAAAAGTTTTAGGAAAGGAGTTTGAGGAATAACCCTTTTTCAAAAGGGTTTTCCTCAACAGCATATATAATCCTACTGTATGGGTAATATTTCGATTTTGAACTCTGCGGATATTTTATGGAGAGGCAGACGGTACTTATCCTTAAGCTCGGGGCCGCAGGCATGCGAGCCGACACCAGCCATCATACTATCTATGCAGACAACTGAACTTTGGGATTTTTGGAGCTCAAAATTATGCTTCTTTTCGAAGAGCTCTTCCTGGGTATAGCGAGATACATTGAAGGAGAAATCCTCGTTGCAGGTAAAACGCAGCTTGCCGGAGCCATTGGAAATGCTCATATATCTGCAGCCGAAGTGAGAGGAATTTTCCTGAGGGCGGATGTAGTCCTCGTGCATATTTCCGATTTTGTCTGTAAAGCTGCCGAGGTAGCTTGCGTGGTGCTTGTCAACATAGCTCTCATACGGGCCGTAGCCGAAGTATGAAACCTCATCGTATGCCTTGTCGAGGAAAAGCCTTAAACCGAAGCGTGGCAGGAGCTTTACCTTATGAGAAAACTCAGCGTCACAGCTTATAGTGAGTGCAGCATCGCTTGTGAAGGTGTATTTTACATCCATATACGCAAACGGCTGGTGGATGCTCCAACCGAACGACTGACGCATTGTAAGGGTAACCGAGCTTCGGTCGGATGCAACCTCAACGCCGTAATTTCTTTCGGTAAAGTCGTTAAGGTGTGCCCTTACCCAGTCCCATTTCATAGTATCGTTGTCGCAGGGGGCACGGAAGAAATTGAATCTTATCGGTTTGTCGAGGATTTCCTTTCCGCCGACAGTGAGAGAATCAATGCAGGAGTGCCTTTTGTCAAAGCGGTATGTGACATCTCCGACAGTAATTGTGACACTCAGAGGCAAGTCCTCAAAGCAAAGCTCCTTTTCTTCCGCCGCTTCGTCGATGCAAAGTCTTTCTCCCTCAACCACAAGAGCGTCAAAGCAGACCTCGAAGCCCTTTTCGCAGTACGGTGTGTCATTCTTTGCAGTTACAATAAACCTCACAAAAAGCTCATTTTCACGTTCTCTTATATATGGTATAGTAATTTCTCTTTCACCCATAGGCGGTATGTCAACACAGCCGAGGCTTCCCGAAATAAGCTCCTGCGACTCGTCCGAAACAACATAGGAAACCTCGAAAAGCTCCTTTGCATTTTCAAATTCCAATGTTGAGCAGAGGATGAACTTTCCCTTTTCGTTGCAGGGCAGAACTCTTATCGGACGATACACCTGCTTTAGCTCGTAAAGTCCCGTGTGCGGGGTGCGGTCGGGATAAGTTAGCGCATCCATACAGAAGTTGCCATCGTTATGCTTTTCGCAAAAGTCACCGCCGTAGCCGTACATAGGCTTGCCGTCCTCGGTATATCCCAGAATGCAGGCGTGGTCGCTCCACTCCCAGACAAAGCCGCCGCAGAAGCGTTCGTTTGAATAGAATATCTCGTGGTAGTCCTCTAAATCGCCGGGGCCGTTGCCCATAGCGTGGCAGTATTCACACAGCAGAAGCGGTCGGTGTTCGTTCTCGTTTTTTAAGAACTCTTCCATGCTCTCTGTTGACGGGTACATCTGAGATACAACATCGAGAATATCGTTCGGGGTGTTATCAAGAGTAAGTGTGCTTTCGTAGTGTAAAATACGGCTGTCATCAAGCTCCTTTACAAGCCTTGCCGCCGAGAGTGTGTTTTTACCCCAGCCGCTTTCGTTTCCAAGCGACCACATTACAACGCAGGGTCGGTTTATGTCTCGCTTGACAAGAAGCCCCGCTCTGTCGCAGATAGCCTTTTCAAAACGGCTGTCGCAGGCGAGCAATGAGATTCCGTGATATCCTTGTGTCCAGGTGAAGTCGTTGAACACCTCTACACAGCCGTGCGACTCAAAATCCGCCTCGTCTATAACATAGAATCCGTACTCGTCGCAGAGTCTGTAAAACAGCGGAGAGTTGGGATAATGAGAGGTGCGGACGGCGTTTATATTGTGCCTTTTCATCAAAACGAGGTCTTTTATCATCTGCTCGACGCTTGCACAGAAGCCGCTTTCGGGGTAGCTGTCGTGGCGGTTTACACCCTTGAATTTCACGGGCCTGCCGTTTATTTTGACAACTCCGTTTTCAACTGCGACCTTTCGTATGCCGACCTTTTCACCTATAACCTCTTCGCCTGCTTCTATCACAAGGCTGTAGAGGTATGGTTTTTCAGCCGACCAGAGCTGAGGGGAAGCTATTGTTGCGGATTCTTCCCTGCCGTCTGCGGCATCGATTTCGCAGAGCTTGTTTCCGTCGCTGTCGTAAAGGGTAGCTTTAGCATTGATACCGAGCGGTGTAAATAAAAGCTTTGCGCAGGAGAAATCCTCTGACAAAACTGTTTTAATTCTGTAGTCACGAATGCGGTTTTTAGGCCTTTTCAGAAGATACACATCACGGAAGATACCCGACATTCTGAACTTGTCCTGGTCCTCGAGATATGTTCCGTCGCACCATTTGAGCACTACTGCTGTGATAATGTTGTCGCCGTCGTTTACATAAGGTGTTATATCAAACTCACTCAGAGCGTGGGACACCTGGGTGTAGCCGACAAATCTGCCGTTTACAAACAGATACATACAGCTGTCAACACCCTCAAAGCAAAGGAGCAGGTCGTCTTGTCCCTTTTTATACTTAAAGCTTTTTCTGTAAACACCGCATGGGTTTTCATCGGGGACAAACGGCGGGTCAAACGGTATCGGATAGCAGACATTTGTATACTGCGGCTTGTCGTAGCCGTGAAGCTGCCAATTCGAGGGCACGGGTATTTTTCTGTCAAAAACAGCCGAAAGAAAGTCGTCCTCTAAATCTATGATACTGTCGTAGTAACGAAAATCCCACTCGCCGCAAAGAAGCTCAAAGCGGTCGGACTTTGTTCTGTCTGCAAAAGAATCCTGACCCTTGGAGAAAGGGATAAAGTAGCAGTGTGCAGGACTTGTTCCGACGTGGAGAATGTCGGGGTTTTCGTGGTAGCAAAGCAAGCTTTTCGGTGAACCTGAAGATGAGATTTTTGTGATGTCCATAAAGAGAATACCTCCTTGTTTTTGCTTTCACCTACATTATAATAACAAGGTCGCAAGAAGTCAATATACAATTTGTCGGAACACAAAAATCGTGCACACCTTCAAGGGTACAAACCAAAAGCCCCCGATAACGAGGGCTTTTCTTTATAACGTCGGGCAGAATTTCCTTGAAATTCTGCAAGCCCACCCACGTATCATACGAGAGCTGAAAACGCAATCGGGTGGGCATCTTGAGGGGGGCTATGATATTTTTGAGTTCTTGCTCACTTTGAGGGGGTGACAAACGCCCAGCGTTAGGCTGGTGAAAACTCTACTACGAGGGCGTTGGTAGGGAAAAACGACCGTGAAAGCTCACGGCGAGTGAGTTTCACGGGCTTGATTTCTTCTTCGGTTCGTTTCTTCTGTATCAAGACAGAAGAAATGAACAGCTACTCGAAGGCAGTGTTCGACTTCTCTCCACGCTTTCTTCTTGAAAGAAGAAAGACTTGGCAAAGAAGAACTTGTTTCGGATTTAACACCTTCGGTGTTCTTAAAATCCGAAACGATATTAACCTACCAAGAAACTCGCTCAACGTTTTTGTTGGCGTGCCGTTTTAAGCCTCACACCCCTCGTCCTCGGCATAGCCTCCGTCGAGCTTTTTAATTCGTCGGAACACAAAAACTGTTTTCGCCTTCAAGGGTACAATAAAGCCCCCGATAGTCGGGGGCTCTATATGTTATTACTACGTCTGACCGTGCCGAGATGTAAACCAGCCTTAATAACAAACTTATCCGAGGCACAATACGGTCAAGCGTGTGGCTTGCCCCCGATAATCGGGGGCTTTAGTTAGCTTGGGTGATTGGTGTTATCTTAAAAACCAGAGCAATTCTTTCATTTTACGCAATGCCTGCTCTCTTGCGATAAAGCTCTCTTATAAGCTTTCCGCTTTCGGTGAGCTGTGAAGTTCCCGCCTTGAAATCTCCGTGCGGAACACCCGGCTTCAGGATTGCAGCGGTTTCTCCCTTGTTACAGAAGCTCCAGTTGAAGTAACCGATATTGAGCTTGTCGAGGAACGAGAGCCAGGTCTTTGTCTGTGACGGATTGTAGCCTGTGTTGCCGCTTGCGTCGCAGGTGCCGAACTCGGAAACAAGAATCGGAAGTCCCTTGTTGTAGCAGCTCTGTACTCTGTTTCTCAGCCAGTCAGTATGGGTATTTGCGTAGAAATGCAGAGCATAAACGGTGTTCTTGTCGGAAAGTCTGTTCTGCTCTGCCTTGTCGATATCCTGGCTCCATGTCGGAGTACCGCAGATAATAATAGCGTCGCTGTCGTACTTTCTGATTTCCTTTATAACCTCTTCTGCATACTTCTTTACACTTGCCCAGTTTACATTTCCGTTAGGCTCGTTACAGATTTCGTAGATGATGTTAGGCTCGTCGGCATACTTCTTTGCAATCTTGGCAAAGAACTCCTTCGACTCCTTTGTATGGGTGTTCGGGTCGCCCGGGTTTAAAATATGCCAGTCAACAATTACATACATTCCCAGGTCAAGACAAGCATCGATACCCTTTGTCACAAGGTCGTAGTTTTTCTGTGGCTGTGCAAGGTAGAGCTGTTCGCTTCCACCCCACGACTCCTCTATGTACATAGCAAGTCTTATCGCATTTGCACCCCAGTCATCTCTGAACACCTTGAACGCAGACTTTGACACAGAGTCAGGGAACCAGCCCACGCCGTGGGTTGAAATTCCGATAAGCTGGAACTTATTTCCGTTCTGGTCAACGATGTTTGCACCCTTTACAGAAAGCTGGCCGTGCTCCTTAACAGGTGTGCCGTCGGGAGCATTGTTTTCAATCGGCTTTTTTGCTGTAGTTGTAGTGGTTGTCGGTTTCTTGGTAGTAACCTTTGTTGTGGTGGTCTGAGGTTTCTTTGTGGTAGTTGCCTTGGTTGTTGTAGTAACCTTAGCTGTAGTGGTCTGTGGCTTTTTGGTAGTCGTCACCTTTGTGGTGGTAGTCGCTTTGGTAGTTGTGGTAGTTTCGGGCTTCTTTGTGGTTGTTACGGTAGTGGTGGTAGTAGTTGTCGGCTCTGTTTCAGACAAGGTTGTGGTAACCGACTCCTGCTCCGAGGTGCCCGAAGCTGTAACCGACGGCTGCGAGGCTGTTGTGGTGGTTGCGGCTTCGACGGTCGTAGTTGTGGTTGTCGTGGTTGTTGAGGTCTGCGGTGCGGTTGTAAAATCGTCGCCCGAGCTGTCGTTCACAATAGGTGCCGCTATAATTGTAATTGCCGCCACGACCATGAGCGCTATAGACAAAAGCTTGTTTTTCATAAATAAACCCTGCCTTTAAAATCAGATGATGAAGTTCTTTGCCTTGTTGACTATGCTCTTATCATTTTCATACGAGAGGACCGAACAGATTCTTCCAAGCTCCACCCAGCGGATTTCGGCAATCTCGTCCTCCTGCGGTCTGTAGTCGGTGTTCTTTGCTCTTGCGATAAAGTAGACTACAATCTTGTTTGTATCCTTCTTCGGTGAGTAGGAAACAATCTCTCGGAATGTAGGGTCGATAATTACGTCGATGCCCGTTTCTTCCTTGATTTCTCTCATTGCGGTTTCAACCTCGGTTTCGTCACCCTCGACGTGTCCCTTAGGGAACGACCAGTGTCCGCTGTTGACGTGCTTGATAAGCAGAATTTCGGTGTTGCCGTGGTACTTTCGGTAGACGATTGCACCACATGATTTTTCGTTTTGCATACAAAAATAATTCCTTTCCGAGCCGCAGACAATTCCCCCTGCGGTCTGATACGTGAAAAGATAAGGAATCTCCCACTAGTTAATCTCATTATAACACATTTTTTCTCGTTTGTCTTTAGTTTTTTCAAAAAAAGTTAAAGTTTATATTTTCTTTATATTTGTCCCATCGCTTGAAAAAGTTTTCAGGCTGTGGTATAATTGTCATTAGCGAATAATCTTTTCTCAGGGTGAATATATATGGGTAACAAAGACAGAGAGGTTTACGACTACCGCAAGGATGGCGTATTCGATAAAGAGGACAGAAAGAAAAAGCGAAACCGTCAGAAGCGTATTGTGCTCGAAAGAGTGCTGGTTTTGGCGGCATTTGCTGTTATCATCATTATGGTGGTGCTGATAATGAATATTATCGATTCATCAAAGGAAAAGGATAAGAGTGCCGACAGCGGTGCTTCATCCCAGGCTGTAACTACCACACCGACCGAAACATCTCCGACAACAACCACAACGACCGCTCCCGCGACCACTACAACCACTACTACGACAGTTACCGTTCCGCCGCCCCTTTACCCCGTCGTTCCCGACGTTCAGATAATTGACGGCGCAACATATATGGACGGAATTCTTATAGTGAACAAAACCTACAGCATTCCGAAAAATTACGCTGCGGGTGTTGATGACGTTGCCTACGCAAAGCTCCAGGATATGTACAAGGCGGCTTCCGAGGACGGACTTACACTCTGGACAGCCTCAGGTCACAGGACCTATGAGTACCAGCAGGGACTTTACGAAAAATACGCTCAGCGTGACGGCTACGCAGAGGCGGACAGATATTCCTCAAGACCGGGACACTCCGAGCACGAAACAGGTCTTGCCTTCGACGTGAACGACCCGAGCGAGGACTTCCACGGCACTCCCGAGGCTAAGTGGCTCGAAGAGCACTGCGCCGAGTTCGGCTTCATCATCCGTTACCCCGAGGGTAAAGAGGATATCACCGGCTTTATGTATGAGTCATGGCATGTAAGATACGTCGGCGAGGACCTCGCAAAGCTTATTATGGAGAACGGAATCTGCCTCGAAGAGTATTTCGATATAACATCAAAATACCCCGACACCCAAGCCGAAATGCAGTAACTGCAATTTCTATGCTTCAGTGTTGTTTATTGAGGAAAACCCTTTTGAAAAAGGGTTATTCCTCAAACTCCTTTCCTAAAACTTTTGACACAATTTCAGCCCCATAGGGTACCTATCACAATCACGAGAATTTCAGAGCTTCTCTTGATGTGTACCCTATGGGGCTGAAATCATATAAAAGTCTTTGTAAGGGGGTTCGGGGGAGAAACTTTCTTCAGAAAGGTTTCCCCCGACAAACAGCTGTAAAGCAGGGAAATTAACATTTCTCAAACATTTCAAAAACATCTCAAAAACACGGCGGTTTTATAATAGTGACATAAACTTAAACCAACGAAACTTTGGGAGGCTTTATTATGAACAGAAATGACACAGAATTCATCGTACAGAAAATCCGCACACAGTACACAGAGAAGGACGAGAGCGTAAAGAATCTTGATGTGCTTCGTGAACTTGATGCTGAGGTAAAGAGGCCGGCGAACATTTTCGGATATCTTTTCGGGAGCATTTCCGCAATCATCATGGGCGCAGGAATGAGTCTTGTTATGACCGACATCGGCGAGCAGGTTGGAATTTCAAGTCCGATGCCTCTTGGAATTATAATCGGGGTTATCGGAATGATTATGGCAATTTCGACCTATCCGATATACAAGAAGCTTCTTGCTTCAAGAAAGGCAAAGTACGCCGATGAAATCATAAAGCTCAGCGACAAGATTATGTCGCAGGACGAAAACTAAACAGCAACACAAAAAACCATGCCGGAATTTCCGACATGGTTTTTTTACTTCATCAGCTCATCAGTAAGCCTTATAATTTCGGGAGCGATTCTTTCACGCTCCTTTTTTGTTATATAGCTGTAAAGAGGATAGGCGATTGACAAGACAGCGATTCCGACAGCTCCGATGATAATCCCTGCCACAAAATAGTCTGTCCAGACAAGGCAGCAACACATTCCTATTCCCATAATAAGCGTTCCGATAATTCCTGCAACGAGGGACGCTATCGTGCTCTTATTTGTAACGCTCTTGTCGAGCCTGCGGAGTCTTTCCATATTATTTGGTTCTTTGGGCAGATACTTTTCCCGTATCTTCTTTATCTCTTCCTGTTCCTTTGCAGAGTAGGTGTAGATGAAGGATTCGTTATTCTTCATAGGCTTTTTTCTCCATAATCTTATTTATTTCACGTGTGTTCTTACAAATACTGTATATTGACATTGTCACTATAATAATGCTCACTCCCGCACCCGTCAGTGCAATAAATATCCGCCGGTGTGCTGCAGACATATCCTGCCCGAACTGCGAAAACATAGCGGTTTCAAGTGACAGCATTGAAACGAGTGCCGCCGCCATACTGATTATTTTGGACATTGACATAACGGGGCTTCCAAGACGGCGGTACTTTATCAGATTCTTGATTGCCATCGATGTTATAAAGAAGGTGTATGCCGCCATAATGTAGATAAGTATTCCGCTGTAATCGTACCCCTTGTTCTGATAAAGTATCATCAGAACAGCTCCCGACAAGGAAAGGTTTATTGTCAGCAGAATATATCCGCAGAGCCTTGAACGCCTAAGCTCGGAGTATCTGTCCTTGCCGATTCCGATGCGGTTTACAAATCTGAGCAGGAGAAATCTCATAACAGCAAGAATGGTATAGTAAAATGCGAGCACAAAAAACCAAGCCGTATTGTTTGTAAATCCCAAAAGCACATTCACCGCAACATACATAAGATTTACACAAAGCGAGCCGTAGAGCATAACGTGTGTGCGGAAAGGCATATCCGTCATAAATCTCTCACCCAGCGGATTTGAGTAGAGTCTGGTTTTTGCGAGTCGATAGTGCTTTGGAACGGTGTTTATCAGCCGCATTACGACCGTGACAAGCGTATAGAAGGAAAGCACATAGATTGGATATGCGATAAGATGTGCTTCATAGCCCTTTACAAAGACGAAAACGAGCAGAGCCGCACTTGCAATTGTCAGCAGGACAACCACCCACAGCGGCGGATACAAAAGGCTCAAAATTGTCTGTTTACTCGGCTTTCTGAGCTTCAAGCCTCTCACCTCTTCCAAGCTTTACTGTAAAAACGCTTCCCTTTCCGACTTCGCTTTCAACGGAAATTTCTCCTTGAAGGATATCGACAACACGCTTCACAAGCGCAAGTCCCAGGCCGTTTCCCTGCGTAGAATGAGAGGTGTCGCCCTGGTAGAATTTTTCAAAAATGTGCTTGCCGGTTTCGGGAGATATTCCGCAGCCCGTGTCCGAAACTCTGACTGTTGCAAAATCCTCGTCAGCGGAAAGCAGAACAGAAACTTTTCCGCCGTCCGGTGTGAACTTGAATGCGTTTGAAAGAAGATTGTTCCAGACGAGCGAAAGAAGCTCAGGGTCGGAGTTTATATAAACGCTGTCCTCAATATGAGTGTCAATTTCAATTTCCCTCTGCTCCCATATCTCCTCAAACTGCAATAGACTTTCGCAGAGCTGTTCGCTCAAATCAAAGCTGCTTGCGACGGGGAAAATCTGCTGATTTTCGAGTTTATTGAGCTTTAGGATATTTGTTATAAGGCTGGCAAGACGGCGGGAATTGTCTGTTATACCCTTTGCGTACTCGATACGCTTCTCTTCGGGCAGGTCGGGCGACTGGAGCATTGTTCCGTAGTTCTGCATTACTGCCAGCGGAGTTTTCAGCTCGTGAGAAACATTTGCGATAAAGTCTGTACGCAGTGTTTCGACACTTCCAAGCTCTGTTGCCATCTTGTTGAAGCAGTCGATAATGCTGTTAAAGCTCTCGTATGCGTGGTTGTCATTCAGCGGCTCGATTCTGACAGTAAAATCGCCTTTTGTGATTTTTTCAGCGGCGGACACTATTCGCCTTGTAGGTCTTTCCACCATAAGTCTGCGGCGCACAGCATCGATTGCAGTAAACAGAATACTCAGCAAAACGACATTTCCGAAGGTAAGCTTTGCGGCTGTTGATATGTTCTGCTCGGTAAACGTAAGGTCTAAAGTTTCTGCGACAACGGTCACAAAAAGCGTCATACAGCAGGTTGTCACAAATCCCGCCAGCAGGAAAAACACGAGCCAGTTATTGATGCCGTGGATTATCTTTTTGTAGTTCACTTTATCACCGCCTTGTAGCCGAGTCCGTGAACTGTTACGATTTCAAAATCGTTGCAGGCTGACAGCTTGCTTCTCAGCTTTGTCATATAGACATCGACCGTGCGTGGGCCGGAAGCGGTGTCGGCATCCCAGAATTCATCCATAAGCTGAGTTCTCGTAAAGGTCTTTTTAGGGTAGGACAGAAGCTTGTAGAGAATGGAAAATTCCCTCGTTGTCATAGAGATTTCTTCATCACCGAGATATGCGGTATGTTCATCTGCATCCATAACAAAAGAGCCTATCTCAAGCTTCCTGCTCGAAGCTATCTTCGCACGCCTCAGAAGTGCTCCGATACGCAAAAACAGCTCGTCTAAATCTATCGGCTTTACCATGTAGTCGTCAATTCCAACTCGGTAGCCCCTCTGCTTTGATGCAAAATCATCCCTGGCTGTCATGAATAAAATCGGTATGTCAGCATCCAGAGTGCGTACAGTCTTAGCAAATTCAAAGCCGTCAATCCCCGGCATCATTATGTCCGATACGATAAGGTCAAAAACATTGTCGTACATCGCATCATATGCTTCTTCTGCCGACAGACAGCCCGTCGCTTCATATCCGCTCTGATTTAAAAAAGCACAGACCGTCCTGTTCATCTCTCTGTCATCTTCAACTACCAGTATCTTGAACATCCTTCGCTTCCCCCTAGATTGTTTTCTACGATTCTAACATATAAATGTTAATGTTTTGTTAAACCCCTGTATGCTGTAGATGTGCTTATCGGGGGAAACCTTTCTGAAGAAAGTTTCTCCCCCGAACCCCCTTACAAAGACTTTTAATATGATTTCAGCCCCATAGGGTACCTATCACAATCACGAGAATTTTAGAAAGTTCTCTTTGATGTGTACCCTATGGGGCTGAAATTGTGTCAAAAGTTTTAGGAAAGGAGTTTGAGGAACAACCCTTTTTCAAAAGGGTTTTCCTCAAGAACACACCTAAAGGATTTACGGGTTAGTCATTTTGAGCGAAGTCCTGCTCGGAGATATACTCGATAACGGACGGGATACCGTTCCACTCGAAGCGTCTGCCCTTAATGAAGAGCTTTTTACCGTCAAGGCTGAGCATTCTGGTGGTATACCTATCGACTGCATACTCATCAGCGAAGTGCTCATTACCGCCCGAGAGAGCCGAGAAGCAATCCGCATCGGCGGTATCTGTGCCGGCAGGGATTGAGAGCATTCTTCTGAGTGTTCTGTTCACATAGAGGGTATTATGTTTTTTCGCATCGAACACATATACACCGTTTGAGGACTCGTCGAGAATACGTCTGTACATAAGCTCACGTTCTGAGGACATTGTATAAAGACAGCTTATCGTTGATGAGCCGTCGTCGTTATCTGACAGCTTCAAGGCACTGAGCGTAACCCAGATATGCTCCTGATTACGGCAATTTATTCTGAAGCCGATTCTGACGTTCTCGCCTGTTTTCACAAGATATGTCATCGCAGCGATGACTCTTTCCTTGTCTGCGTGGTAGATAAGGCTTGTGAGGTCGGTTTTTACGATTCTCTCATACTCCTCTATATCGCCGCCGTAGCCCCAGAGCTTCGGGAGTGACTCGCTGTAAAACTCAGATTCTACCCTGTTTCCGTACACTCTGTACTGAGCGACGCCGCCCGGCACGGAATTTATGACAGCGTTGAGCTTAACTGTTCTGTCATAAAGCTCGGTAACGTCGGTAAGAATTATGATAGAGCGTCGTCCGTCAATCTCCTTGTCGCCGGAAATATACGGTGCAAACTCGCATCTTATCCACTTTGAGCTGCCGTCCTTGTAGCGAACCTTGAACTCGCTTGCAAAGACCTCGCCCTCGTAGGCTGTGCGGATAAGCTTATCCTTGATTGCTTCGGTATCCTCGTCGTCGATAAGGTCAAGCATAACGAGATTATTGTCGTCGTAATACTCCTTATCATAGCCGAGAAGGTCATAATACTTGCCGTTTCTGAAAATCGGGATAATCTCTCTGTCCTCGGTTATCTCAACGAATGCGATACCCGAGTTTGCGGAATTAACGACATTCTGCATCATTTCAGAAGCCTTCTTTATGCTTGCCTCGGAGTTCTTACGCTCATTAATATCGAGGATTGTGTAGTTTGCGTAGAGAGGATTTGAGTTCTTGTCAAAGCTTATTGTCTTGAGAACCTGGCACCAGACATACTTCCCGTAGGTGTCGAGGAATCTCAGCTCTGCGGAGTGGTTGTTCTTCTGCGTGAGGAAAAGCTCACGGGCAATTTCGATGTCATCCGGATGCACAGAATTTCTGAAGCTCTCATCTCCCTTGAACACGTCATCGTGAGAAAGCGAGCTAACAGCAAATCGGGAGAAGTTTTCCGTGCTTTCAATAAGCTTTGTTTCGTAGTCGTATTCGAGCAAAACAATGCCCGTCTGTCTTACATAGATATTAGAGGTTTCCTGGAAACGCTCCTTGATTCTCAGCTTCTGGTTTTCAAGCTGGAGAGCCTGCGCCATCTTTGCAGAGGTACAGTCCATAAGGCAAAGCAGGAACACCGTTTCTGTAAACCTGACTGCTGTGCAGGTATAATAACGCATCTTACCGCCGATTTCAACCTCGTAATCAGCTGATGCGGTCTGCTTCACAAACGCTTCCTTACAAATCTTCGCAAGCCATTTTCTTCTGCTTTCCTGGCCCTCGCCGGAGAATACGTCAAGAAGTCTGTGAACAGCTTCGTCGTCCCTGGTTCTTGCCGAGAGAAGCTCTATACGGCTGTTTACCATATCGACTCTGTAAATTCTGTCGTATACAGATGTGAGTGCGGCGCTGTATCTGCTCTGCTCGGAGTAGATTCTGTCGGTAATATCGTTGATAACCGCAATTCCGATAGGCTCGCCGGTTTCAGGGTTATACATGGTTGAGCCTGAGAAGCTGAGCCATCTTTCCTTACCATCCTTTGTATTGCCGGCAAGTCTAAACTGAGTAGTAAGTCTTTCGCCGCTGGAAATCGCCTTTAGCACCTTTACCTTGAACTCATCTCTGTCAAGAGTGTTGACAAGCGTAAAGAAGCTTGCCTTGAGGCCCGGCTCGGTGTCAAGGATATGGAAGAAGCGCTCGGTTCCGAAGTCGATGAAAATATCGTCGTTTCCGAATCTGAAAAGTCCAACGCCGCCGTCCATATTTTCCATAATGGCGTTCATTCTCTTGTTGAAGGATTCCGTTTTCTGCTGCATACGGTACTTCATCATTTCAAGAGAATAATAATCGCTGAAGGACTGCAGAAAATCAACCTGGTCGATGTTATCTCTCGGATTATCGATACATATACAGCCGGTCATTTTCCTGTTTGTAATAACGGGAACGGCTATAACCGAGTTTATTCCCAGCTGACTCAGATACGTCGAAAATCCCGGAAGTATCGTCCTGCCGTGACTGATATCATCTATTCTTATAAACTTGTTTGCACTGAGATAATCCACCCAATCTCTGAAAAGGACAATCGGCTTTGCGCCTTCCTTGCCCTTTCTTCCGTCTATGTGGGAAGCACACTGCTCGTATGCGGCATAGCTTATCATACGGTCGTGGTCGATTTCGTAGATAATAGCTCTTTCTGCCTTATAATAGCGTCTTACCATCTTTAAAATCTCATCGATGGCAGCGTCGATATCTGTTCTTTCGAGAAGCTTGCGTGAAAGAATATTCAGAAGCTTCATCTTCTCGGAGCTCTTTCTTTCGAGCATCTTATGTGCTGTGATATCGTTGAAGGCTATGCAAAGAAGAGGCTTATCGGGTGTTCCACCGAAGTTATTGAAGCTGGCATTGATATAAAGAATCTTGCCCTTTGCGTCATATCTGCGCACTGTTCTGTGGACAGTTTTCTTTGTAGCAATAGTTTCTTTGCAGGCATCAAGCACGAGCTCTACGTCGTCGCTGTGAATTTTCTGCAAAACGTCCTTTGCGTCCTTTGCAAAGTCAGAAAGCTTATAGCCGAAAGTACGGTAATAGCCCTCGTTTACTCTTAAAACCTCAAGTCTGCCCTTTTCGAACTCATAAAAGCCCATAGCTCCGAACATTGAGTTCATAAGCTTTGTAACGGTTTCGTTGCCCGAAAGCATCGAATCTACGTCCTTAATGCCGTTGCTTCCCGCACGGTCAGCATCAAGCTCGGTAAAGTTTTCCTCGACTATTTTCTCAAAATCCTCGCAAGGAAGCGGTCTTGAGAAATAGAAGCCCTGGATATTGTCGCAGCCGATACTCTTTAAAAAGTGCACCTGAGCCGCAGTTTCAACACCCTCTGCGATACAAGGCATATCCAGCCACTTCGCCATTCTGACGATTGATGTAAGGATATTTGCCGCCTTATCGGTGGAGTTAAGGTCTGCCATAAAGTTCATATCGATTTTGAGCACATCGATAGGCAGGTCTTTTAAGATGTTGAGTGAGGAATAGCCGCTTCCGAAGTCGTCCATAAGGATTGTAAAGCCATAGGAACGCAGCTTGTTTACGGTATTTGTGATAATAGTAGGGTTATTGCTGTAGGCAGTTTCTGTAATCTCAATCTTGAAAAGCTCAGGTGACAGACCGTAGCTCTCAACAAGATTTATGATGTCCTCTGCAAGGTCGCTCTTATAGAGGCTCATTCTCGAAACGTTAACCGATATCGGAATCGGCTTCAAGCCCTTTTCTCTGCGCTGACGGATATATGCGCAGACGTGGTCGAAAATATAGTAGTCAAGCTTTGCAATAAAGCCGTTCTTCTCAAATACAGGTATAAACATACCCGGCGAGATAAGTCCCTTTGTCGGGTGTCTCCAACGCACAAGAGCCTCTGCACTGTAAGGCTGCATTGACGAGAGCGAATATATCGGCTGGAACCATACCTCGAACTGCTCCGAATCAAGTGCCCACTGCATTTCGCTTTCAATTCTCTGTTCACGAAGAAGATTCTTTCTTATATCGTCATCATAGTATGCGATAAGCTTTAAGTTATCGTCCTTGATTGTCTGCATAGCAAGCTTTGCACGGTCGCACATTACAGACACGGCGATATCCTTGTTTGTAATTCTGTAGATACCTGCCTTTATATTAACGTTATAATGCGGCGGCAGGTCGCTTCTTATATCCCTTATAACCGACACAAGTCTTTGCTCCGAAAACATATTTGCTGCCATACAAAGCGCAAAATGGTCGGCGGTAAGTCTTCCGTAGGAGCAGTTGAGTCCCTTCAGCGACTTTACGAGAGTATCCGCAAAGGTGATGAGTATATCGTCGGCAACCTTTGAACCGAAGATATCATTTACAACTTTAAATCTTACGATATTAAGGCGCACCAGAACATACTCTTCCTCTGACCGAGTGAGCAGCTCCTTGGTATTTCTGTAAAACGCATTTGCGTTATATATGCCCGTAAGAGAGTCATGGTCGGCTCTGAAACGAAGCTCTTCCTTACTTGTAACCTCGTCGGTTACGTCAGAAAATGTTACGGCAACGGCACTGACACCGTCTCCTGTTGTAAAAGGCTTTGCGGTAGTTCTTGCCCAGATTATTCCGCCGTCGCTCTTTAAATATCTTGCAACAAGCTCCTGCTGGGCTGTAAGCGCAAGAGAGTCAGAGAGCACTCTGTGCACCTTTTCCTTGTCCTCGCTGACAACGGCAAAGAAAATATCCCCTGCCGCCTTCTTTGTATAAACGCTGTGAGAATAGCCGAGCATTCTGCACATGGTATTATTGCAGTAAACAAGCGAAAGCTTTTCGCCGTCGGTTTCGTAAAGCGCAACGCCGTCCGAAACATATTCAAGTACCGAATTCGAATTTACACCCAGTTCACTCATCCGACATTGCACCCCCGATTTCCTTTATAAATTCTGATACTTATACAATTATATTATATCATCACCGAAAACGTTTTTCAATAATTTTCGCAGGTTAATATTAGACAAATTTTTAATAAGTTTTTTGTGCAATAATTAGACGAACGCTCTGAAAAGCCCCAATTTTTCGTGCATTATTGCTAAATGATTTATATAATAGCTCTGCTTTGCTGTTTTCAACGCCTGAAGGGAAAGAGATTTTCAGAAATCGCATATGTAAATATATTAACTTATTTGTGGCCGAGGCTTGAGAACGCGATAGAATTTTCGGGGTAGAGTTTCCCAAAAAGTGGTGATTTTATCCACTTTTAAGGTGGGTGGTGGTGATTTGCGGGGAAGCGAGGCTTGCTGTGGCGGTCTGGTGGTGATTTCTTCCTATGTGGTGGTGATTTCTTCCTGCATTTTGTAGGCTTCAAGAGGCTATTCACATTTCGCTCCTACCGATAGGTGTTCTATCCTGCTTAAGTGAAAACTTTCCTACGAGGGCGTTGGTTGGTTAAAAAACGACCGTGAAAGCTCACGGCAAGTGAGTTTCACGGTCTTGAACTCTTTCGTCCTTTCTCTTTCAAGAGAGAAAGGACATTGCTCCTTGAAGGCTGTGTTTATGTACTTCTGTCTTGATACAGAAGTACCAAGAAATCAAGAGCTTCGGAACTCCTTGGCGGAGCTTCCTCGCTCGAATTTTCACAAACCAAGAAACTCTCTCCACGTTTTTGCGAACTGTATTTTCGTCACTGTTCAGCATTCGACCAGCGGTCAAATTCTATCGTCAATAACACATTATCATTGCCGCAAAAACTGTTGTCGCCTTCAAGGGTACGAAAAAGCGTCGATACACCTTTTACTCCTACCGATAGGTGTTCTATCCTGCTTAAGTGAAAACTTTCCTACGAGGGCGTTAACGGGAAAACAAAAGCCCCCGATAGCGAGGGCTTTTCTTTATAACATCGGGCAGAATTTCTTTGAAATTCTGCAAGCCCACCCACGCACCATACGAGAGCTGAAAACGCAATCGGGTGGGCATTTTCAAGAGAGAAAGGACATTGCTCCTTGAAGGCGGTGTTTGGCTTTACTTCACATTTTAGGCTTGGGATTTACGATGGAATAGTAGGAATGCGAGGTGATTTTGTAAACTATTGCATAGAAAACCGCAAATAATGCAAATATTACGACTGCTGTCAATACAAGAAGCTTCGTGTTCTCAAGATACATAAGCTTCAAGAGCTTTGAAACCAGAGGCATTGCGAATGCCATGTGCATACCTGCCACGGCAAGCGGTGCAAAGAATACTGTAAGCACCTGGGAGTTTATGCTCTTTCTGATTTCCTTTCTTGTCATGCCGACCTTTCTCATAATCGAGAAACGTGATGCGTCCTCGTAGCCTTCGGTAATCTGCTTGTAGTAGATAATAAGCACTGCCGCAATAAGGAACACAACGCTTAATGTGATACCCATAAAGAAAATGCCTGTGTAAAGCTCTGTGCACTCATCTCTGAACTCCTGACGAAATGCAACGTCAGTGCTCAGCACGCCGTTCTCCATGTTATTCATCTCAATGTTCCTGAAAATTCTGTTGCCAAGCTCATGCCCTGCATCGAAGCTGTCCTTGTCGGCAAAAACTGTGTCATATCCGCTGCGGAAAAAAAGGAAGAAATCATAAAGTCCATTATCAATCTGCACAAGGTCATAAGCGTATTTTTCGAGGTCGCTGACAACAATATAAACCCTCGGAACACCCGAAGAAAGTACATTTCCCGTTGTCGCAAAAAAGCTGTCGAGATGCTTCTTTACGTTCAGTGGCTTTTCTCCTCTTACAGTAAAGGTATCAAACTTTTCTGCTTCCTTGTCGCTCCAGACAAGGCATTCACCTTCAGCGAGGGTTTCATTTTTACCCGTAATGCGGTTATAGTCGGAAAGCGAAAACATCTCCAGCTCAATTATATTGTCAGCTATTGATGAATCGAAAATAAGAAGAGAGGAAGGGTCATCGTTGAATTCACCGTTTGCGATGTATCCCGATGCCGCAACACAATCATAGTATACAGAATCCTTGCACTCAAGAAAATCCGCTTGTTCAAGAAAGTCCTTTCTGAATTCGTCGGTAAGGTCGGAGTAGCTTTCAAACTGAGCGTCGGCACACATCTGATACGGAAACGCCTCGTTCACCGTTTCCTCAAGGCCTGTGAAAAGCGAGCCGGTCGCTGTCACAGTTACAAGCACCATTGTGCTGAGAATGCAGATTGAAGCAAGTCCCGCACCGTTTCTCTTCATTCTGTAGGACATCGAAGAAACCGAAACAAAGTGCTTTGGGTTGTAGTAATAATTCTTGTTCTTCTTTAAAAGTCGGCAAAGTGTAACAGAGCCTGCAATGAAAAGAAGATAGGTTGCAACGATAACCATTATTACCGCTACAAAAAAGAGCATCATAGCGTTGAGCGGTGACTTTATGGAAAGTGAGATAATGTACGCACCGATAAGAAGTGCAAGTCCGATTACAGCAAGCACAGCGTTGCCCTTCGGTTCCTTCTCGCCTGCCTTGTCGTTCATAATGAGCGAAGCCGGCTTTGAAAAAGCAACTCTTACAAGAGAGTTAATAAGCAGGAGCAAATATACTCCGCCGAACACTGCCGCAGTCTTTGCAACGGCGGGCAGGTGGATATAGACTGCAAAGCCTACCTTTTCGCCGAGTGCCTTGAAAAGCGCCGCCTCGGCAAGCTTTGAAAACGCAACACCGAATATAAGTCCTGCTCCTATTGACATTACCGCAACCGCAACGGATTCTATTGCCATAACCTTTGCGATGTTCTTCTTGTCCATACCGAGAACGTTGTAAAGTCCAAGCTCACGGCTTCTTCTCTTTATGATAAATGAGTTTGCGTAGAAAAGGAAGATTACCGAAAAAATTGCGATTATCCAGGCGGCAAGCGGCAGGAATGCGCCCAGGGTTGCAACACCCTTCTTTACGCTGTCCAAAATTCTGTCGCTTGAAAGGTAGTGCATAATGTAGCTGATGCCCGACATTACCGCACCGCCTAAAATATACGGAACATAAAGACGGCTGTTCTTCTTTATTCCGTCTATGGCAAGCCTTGTATGAACTGCTGTTTTCATTATCTCTCACCGCCTGTGCTGAGCATTGTAAGTGTATCGGAAATAAGCGAATACATCTGTCTGTTGGTGTTGTCGCCTCTGTAGAGCTGGTGGAAAACCTCGCCGTCCTTGATGAAAAGGACTCTGCCTGCGTGGCTTGCCGCCTTTACCGAGTGGGTAACCATTACGATGGTCTGACCGAGCTTGTTTACCTCAGAGAAAAGTCCCAAAAGCTCGTCGGTGGCTCTTGAGTCGAGTGCACCCGTAGGCTCGTCGGCTAAGATAAGCTTAGGATTTGTGATAACAGCTCTTGCAACTGCCGCTCTCTGCTTCTGTCCGCCCGACACCTCGTAGGGGAACTTTGAAAGAAGCTCTTCGATACCGAGCTTTTTTGCAATCGGTTCGAGTGCCTTTTCCATATCTGCGTGCTTTTTGCCTGCAAGCACCAGCGGAAGAAAGATATTGTCCCTCAGGCTGAAGGTATCGAGAAGATTGAACTCCTGGAACACAAAGCCGAGGTTTTCTCTTCGAAACTGTGCGATTTCCGATTCCTTTACGGAAGAAAGGTCGATGCCGTCAAGGATTACCTTTCCTGCGGTCGGCTTGTCGAGTGCCGCTAAGATGTTGAGGAGAGTTGTCTTGCCGGAGCCTGACTCACCCATTACTGCGACGTATTCGCCCTTTTCAACCTCGAAGGTGACGTTTTTGAGTGCCTCGACTTTATTCTTTGAAAATCTTGTTGTATATGTTTTTGCAACTGCGTTTACTTTTAATATGCTCATTTCTATCTGCCTTTCTTCTTTAGTCTATGTGTCCATTATACCGCAAAAAAGGAATGCAAGCTATTTTATTAGCTTACAATTCCTTTTCAAATCTGACATTTTTGTAAGATTTACTCCTTCGGCAGACTTTTTGACAGGTCAATGGTGACTGTTGTGCCGACACCGACCTTTGAAGAAGCCGAAATACTATGAGAAAGATTCTTGCATATACGCTTGCACAGATAAAGACCTATTCCGCTTGCGGATTTATCAAGCCTGCCGTTTACGCCGGTGTAGCCGTTATCGAAAATTCTCGGCAAATCCTGCGACAGTATTCCTATGCCCGTATCAGCTACCGAGAGGATACCGTCCTTAGTAAGCGTTATGGTTATACCGCCCTGCTTTGTATATTTGAGTGCGTTTGACAAAACCTGCTCGACAACAAACGACAGCCACTTTTCGTCGGTTACTACAACTGTGTCGGAAAGGCTGAGCGTGAGCGTGAGCTTTCTCATGATAAATTCCCCTCGGAATTTTCTTACCGCCTGCTTTACTATCTCGTCGGGGCGGTGCTGGGAGAACACATAATCGGTCGTGTCAGAACCAAGACGCAAGAACGCAAGCACCATATCAACATACTGCTCGATACGGAAAAGCTCTGCCTGCGACCTGCGTGAAAGCTCGCTGTCCTCTTCCGCTAAAATCAGCCTCATTGAGGCTATCGGTGTCTTTATCTGGTGTGCCCAGACGGTGTAGTAAGACACCATATCGAGATATTTTTCCTGGGTTTTGCCTGCAAAGTCATTGTGTGCGTCAACAACGGCTTTCATTGCTTCTGCCCATGCCTCATGCTCCGGTGGCGGTGATTGAACAAGCGAGCAAAGCGACGCATCGGTGACACTTGCGATTTCGGAAAGCGCCTCTATATCTGCCTTATAGGAACGATAACCGAAGAAAACGAAAACCGCACCCACTGCAAGGCAAAGTGCCGTCGGGTAAAGAACTGCGCCCAGAGGCAGCTCATACAGCCAGAAGGTGAGCAGGAATATTACAAGGAATATCGCCGAGCAGATTAGTCCTCTCCTGTGGAGATGCATATAGTCTTTAAACAGCTTCAAAATAATCAGTCCTCAATTATGTAGCCTACACCGTGCTTTGTCTTTATAAGGTCATTCAGTCCCGCGCCCTCAAGTCGGTGTCTTAGTCTGTTTACGTTGACAGAGAGGGTGTTTTCGTCAACAAAGCTGTCAGTTGCCCAGAGGACATCCATCAGCTTTTCACGGCTTACAACCCTGCCCTTTTGCTCCATAAGAGTGCTGAGAATCTTAAATTCGTTCTTGGAAAGAGAAATATTCTCTCCGTTGTAGGTAAGCGATGAGTCGGCGAGGTTGAGTATTGCGCCCTTATGCTCCCTAAGCTCTGAGTTTTTTGAAAAGTCGTAGGTTCGGCGGAGCAGTGCCATAACCTTTGCCATTAAAACAGAGATATCAAACGGCTTTGTAATAAAGTCGTCTGCTCCCATATTCATTGCCATAATGATGTTCATATTGTCGCTCGCAGAGGACACAAACATTATCGGCACGCTCGAAACACGCCTCATCTCAGAGCACCAGTGGTAACCGTTGAAAAGCGGAAGACTTATGTCAAGCAGAACAATGTGAGGCTTTGCGTTGACAAAGTCTGACATAACGTCCTGAAAATTCGTCGCACAGACCGCCTCGATTCCCCAAAGCGATGCCTGCTTTGCAATCGACTGCGCAATGCCGGGGTCGTCCTCAACAATAAATAAGCGGTACATTTTCTCACTCCCAAAATAAAACTTATGAATATTATACCACAAAAAATGATAGCTTTCAACAATTACGGTGGATAAAAGGATTCGCCCGAAAACTCCGCAAAGTTTTTCAATAAAGCACTTGCAAAATCGCCTTGGCTGTGGTATAATAACCATTGTTGACGTCGGGGTATGGCGCAGGTTGGTAGCGCGCTACCTTGGGGTGGTAGAGGCCGTGGGTTCAAGTCCCGCTACTCCGACCAAGCACTAAAAAGTGCGATTATTCGCATAAAAAAGCACCTTACAGTTTTTGCTGTAGGGTGCTTTTTTCGTCATTTTTCAAAAAGTGAGACATCAGGCAAACGAGAGCCGACTTGTGGCAAGCTCTTTGCACGTAAAAAGCCCCCAAAGGGGCTTTTTATTGTCTATTCAACATTCTTGAGTGCGATATCCATAGGGATTTTTCTGAGCTTACGAAGCTGTGCGAATGCGATTACTGCGTATGCTGCGATGCCCGAAAGTATAATCTTCACAAACACCATCGGCGGAACCTCGTAGACCATTCTGCCCGAG
>JAGALZ010000010.1 GCA_017848055.1 Oscillospiraceae bacterium
ATGGTACTATGTATGAACAGAATATTAAAGGGTTATGTTTAAGTAATAGTGCATTTGTCCTTTGAAAATGCACTTATTTTATCTCTGGTTTCGAAAACGTTTAATAGAATTACAGGGATAAAAATCGGGAGAAAAGTATATGAAATCGAAACGGAGGAACAACTATGAATCTTACAACGAAAAAGATTATTGCTGCAGTGTCCAGTCTTGCAATTGCAGCTGGTGCCGTGGCCGGAACAGTCGCATTGACAGATAATAATTCTGTAGCGAAAAATCAGAATGCTGTTGTCGAATCACAGCAGACTGGTAGCGTAAAGGTTGAAAACGCAATTGCTGAGGGCGAGGGCGAAGGAACAGACGACGTTACAAAATATGATCATCCACTCCAGGGAACTTATCCTAACCTCAACGTGGTTGATGAAACCGAAACTTACCTGAGAAATAAGCTCCTCTACGGTAACGGTGATAAGACTGAGGACGACTACTTCTTGGGTAAGGCTGCATTCTTCTCGATTTTTGCTAAGAATGTAACTCTTACTGATACTTTAAAGGACGTAGAAGGCAGAGTTGCTGCAGATGAGTTTGATACTTCATTGGCTGAAGCATACGGTGTAGGCGGTGCTCTCAATGTAGATAAGGAAACAAAGCTTTCTGGATCCGCAGACGTTATCTGCAATAATGATAACCTCGGCTGGTTTGGATTTACAAGTGCAAAGTATAAGAGTGCACATAGCTTTGTGTTCTCGTCCGCAGTACAGGAAATCAAGGGTTCTACCACAACTACAGATAATGGTTCTAACCTCTATGTTGCTGATAACCTTATCGATTTTGATGCTGAGTTTGCGAAACTTGAAGCACTCTCGGCAAAGCTTGCTACTGCTGACGCAAACCTTGGTCGTGTCCAGGTAACAAACTCTGACGTAACTGTAACCGGTAAGGATGAGGAGATAAATATGTTCACATTTACGAAGGAACAGTGGGACGGATTCGCAGGCAAGAACTTAAAGTTTGACGTTCCTACAGGCTCATTCATCATCGTGAATATTTCTGGTTCAGAGGTTAGATTTAATGTAAATATGTTTATCAATGGTGTATCCATTGGGCAGGGTTCAACGGATAACTGCTATGTAATGCTTAACTTCTATGAAGCTGAGAATGTAGAGATTGTAACCGAATCCCCTAGAGGAACAATACTTGCTCCTAAGGCGCGTGTTACAACAAACCGTAACCAGCACGTTGACGGACAGGTAATCGCTGAAACAGTTCTCCTAAACTATGAGCAAGGATTTACTACATTTTCAATGCCTGCAGATTATGCAAATGAAATTACATATACTGATGTTGAAGAAACAAAGTATGCTGCACACTATGTATTTTGGGGCATTGATGGAAAGTATCATGAAATCAACGTAGATGGAGTGTTTACATCTGCTGATAGATTGTCTATTGGAAATGCTTTCGATAATGGGGATATTATTACCGTTTTGGGTACAGAGGATATTAATGCGACCACTTATGATTGGCATGGTGAAACTTACACAGATAAGTCTGTAGTTTGGGACGTGTATATCGATAACGATAATGTTATGGATGCCGTTTATGGAGCAGACCTCTTGGCGCCGGATAGCTATGAAAAACTTGGTTTGACAAAGCTCGATGCCCCTATTAAGCAGGGTGATACTTATACATTTGATAATTCTAATGTGTATTTTGTTGCTAACTTTACTAGCATATATGAGCCAAAGAAAGTTGTGCTTCACGTAGAGAGTGATTATAAGGATAACTTCGAAAATCTGGATTTTGATGTTCTGTCTGATGGTGCTAAGTCAAGTGGAACATATAGCTTAAAGGAAGATGGTGAAAGTGTCACAATCTATCTTCCGGTTTACACTGATAATAACTGGACAGAGTCAGTTAATAGTATAAATACAAGTAATATTACTGAAGGATTTAAGCTTAGTAAAGACATCGAGATTTTGGATTATGAAAATACTATTCATATTTATGTCGCTGATAACTATGTAGACGCTTATGTTAATGTAGTGTATGAAGATGGGGAGCGTTGGCTAAATACGAGACCTAGCCTTGATGTTGATATGGATGTCACTCAGGCAGATGGAAACAATCCAGGAAGCACAAATGTTCCTACTTCGTTTACTTCGGATGGTAAAACAACAAACCAAGTCAAGATTGCTGAGGATATCCTGCCAGGTGAGTACTCAACTGAACTTCTGACTTACTCTAAGGAACTTGCTGACAAGTACTATGTAGATGGTGTAACAGTAAAGGAACTTGATAACGGAGATATTCTTTATACAGTTACTGTTCGTCAAGACCGCTATGACGTAAGATATTATGATACTAACGGAGTTGAGATAACAAATCTGTATGGCAACTATGCTGGCTTGAACCAAGTTGAAGGTTATGATGAAAGGATTCTTGCTGATAATTGGCAGGGTAAAACTAATGTGGATTCTAACCGCTATAAGTATGTGTGGTTTGATAAGGAGAATGGAAAGACTTATAATTTAGGTGATAGTTTCACTTATCCGGCTGCTGACACTAATTTATATCTCACTGTTGTAAGAGCTGAAACCGCTAAGCCATGGATTTTCTGCGACATTATTTCCTACATGCAGAAGCACTACATTTCTGGTAGCAAGGTAGCAGCAAGAATGGAATACGATGATACCGTGGATGTATTTACAATTTACGGCGGTAAGACATTTGAAGAATTAAAGGCAGATAAGGAGAACAAGTACTTTATGTTCTCAATGGTTCTTGGTGTTGATAACCATAATGTAGGAAAGACACGTTTCACTATCACTAAGGGCGGTTATGATGGAGCGTTAGTATATGATGCTGAAGTAAGTCATACTGATGATAATCCAAATCTTATTCAAGGCTTCCAGCCGTTTGGAAAGAACTCAGATCCGATTACAGGTAAGGACCTTATCGGTGAGGACCCATTCCTTACAAACTCAGAAGGTAAGAATGATGCATATGATGGATACAGACAGGTTAGACTTATTCTTCCTGCTGAGGAGTTTGAGAAAGAGACGTTGTATATAACAGCGTACTATGAAGATGACAATGGTCAGGAATATATGCATGCTAAGTATAGCATTAATTTAGCCGATAATGATTTCTGGAAGCTTAAAGGCTAAATTTTAAAGGAGGCAAAAATCATGGAAAAAGAAAGATATACAGAGCCTGAAATGGATATTGTCGCAATTCTATGCAACGTGATAACAGAAAGTGGCTTAGGAAACCCGGATGATTGGGGTGACGATAACGATAAAGTAAAGACAGATTAATATAGTCTGATTGTATACCACTAGAAAACGTCATTTTAAACTGACTTCGCATTATGCGAAGTCAGTTTTATTTTCTCTATATTATCGTAACACAAATTAGAAATAATATATACATATATTCGTAATATCTTTATGATATAATACTAAAGCTAATATCCAAGGATAAAATGAAAGGTGAGAAATAATATGGAATACAATATCAAGGAAGTTGCACACAGATTAAAGGGACTTCGTATGTCCTGCGACCTTTCAGTTGAGGAGTTCAGCCAGTTGACTGACATCTCAAAAGAAGATTACGAAAAGATTGAAAACGGCGAAAAGGACTTTTCCGTTTCGTTCCTATATAAATGCGCAGAAATTTTCCGAGTCGATATGGTGGAGATACTGACGGGCGTATACCCTAAGCTTTCTGACTACTGTGTCGTAAGAGCAGGAAAGGGACTTCCTGTCGCAAGACGTGACAGATTCGAGTACCACCTGCTTGCATACCTCTTCAAGGATAAGCGAATCGAGCCGATGCTCGTTGTCGCACCTTATATCGAAGAGGAGCAGGGCAAGCCAATCAAGATGTCCTCTCACGAAGGACAGGAGTGGGACTACATCTTAAAGGGCAAGCTGCGAGTCATTATCGACGACCATGAGGTCGTCTTGTCACAGGGTGACTCTGTGTACTATGATTCGGGCAAGCTTCACGGCATGATTGCCCTTGACGGTGAGGACTGCGAGTTTTTGGCGGTGCTTATCGACAAATAATGTTTGATTGGAGATAAGTTTTATAATGAATAATTTTTACAAGAATTTTGTAAATGAAGAATATGACAGTAAGGGCAGGCTCAAGAAATTCGAGCTTAACTGCCCGCCTAACTATAACTTTGCGTATGATGTAATCGACGGAATTGCCGCATTTAATCCGGATAAAAAGGCTATCCACTGGGTTCACGAGAGCGGCGAGGAGAGAGAATTTACATACGCTGAGCTTTCAAAGCTCACAAACAAGGTTGCAAATATGTTCAGAGCCCACGGTGTAAAGAAGGGCGATATGGTAATGCTCGTTCTGAAGCGTCACTACCAGTTCTGGCTTTGCGTTTACGGACTTATGAAGCTCGGTGCAATCTCAATTCCGGCAACAAATCAGCTTATGGAAAAGGACTATACCTACCGTTTTGAGTCTGCTTCCGTTAAGTATGTAGTAGCAACCGCCGAGGGCGACGTTACCGACCATATCGACGCATCCTGCGAAAAGTATAAGGACTTGCAGGAGAAGTTTATCGCAAGAGGTACTCGTGAGGGCTGGACAAGCTTTGACGAGGAAATCGAAAAGTATTCCGACGAGCTCGAAAGAGTTGATACACTCGTAGATGAGCCTATGTTCCTCTATTTCTCATCGGGTACAACAGGCTATCCGAAGATGATTCTTCATAGCTATTACTATTCCGCAGCACATATCGTTACCGCAAAGCACTGGCATTGTGTTCACGACGGCACTCTACACCTCACAATCTCAGATTCAGGCTGGGGTAAGTGTGCTTGGGGTAAGCTGTTCGGTCAGTTTACTTGCGGTGCAACAGAGTTTATTTATGACTTTGACAGATTCAATAGCGCAAAAATGCTCTCAATGATTGAGAAGTACAGAATCACATCCTTCTGCGCTCCGCCGACAATGTACCGCTTCTTTATCAAGGAAGGTATCGAGAACTATGACCTTTCTTCACTTGAAAGAGCATGTATCGCAGGCGAAGCACTCAATCCAGAGGTCTTCAACAGATTCTATGAGTATACAGGTCTTAAGCTTATGGAAGCATTCGGCCAGACTGAAACTGTTCCTATTGTCGCAAACCTCGGTGATATGAACCCGAAGCCGGGCTCTATGGGTAAGCCGGTACCGCTTTATGATGTCGTTCTTGTCGATGAAAACGGCAATGAGGTTGCTTGCGGTGAAACGGGCGAAATCTGTATCCGTACCGACGGACAGTACCATAAGGGTATCTTGAAGTGCTACTACCGTAACGAGCAGGATACAAACGATTCATGGCACGATAACCTCTACCATACAGGCGACACTGCATGGTGCGACGAGGACGGCTATTATTGGTACGTAGGCAGAGTTGACGACGTTATCAAGTCGTCAGGCTACCGTATCGGACCATTCGAAATTGAATCTGTTCTTATGGAGCATCCTTCTGTACTCGAGTGTGCGGTTACAGGCGTAAAGGATGCGATCAGAGGTCAGGTCGTTAAGGCAACAATCGTACTTGCTAAGAATTTCAAGCCTTCCGAGGAGCTTAAGAAGGAGCTTCAGAATTACGTTAAGAACGCAACCGCTCCTTATAAGTACCCGAGAGTAATCGAGTTCGTTGAAGAGCTTCCAAAGACAATCAGCGGAAAGATTATCAGAAAGGCTATCCGTAAATCAGATGCCGAAAAGCAGGACTAAGTAATATGAACGTGCTGTATTCCTACCCCTCAAATGCAGATAAAGCGATTATCAGAAGAGAAATGCCGCAAAGACTTGCCGCCAGAAAAAAGCTCAGCCGAAAGCTCATTACTGCCGTAACAGTATCGATTGTTATTGCCGTAATCGCTGTTTTTTCGGGGAATGTACTGGCAACCGTGCTGCTGCTCATTTTGTCAGCAGTAAGTGCCGCTGTGAGCATTTTCTCTGTTAAGCTGTCGCTTCTTAGCTTCGAGGAGGAGCAGACGAGTGTTACCGAAAGCCATATATCACATACGACAACATTTCTGTCAGGTGTTAAAAGACGCTACGAAATTGATATCTCAAAGATTTCAAAAACAACGCAGAATACCGTCGGCGACCTTGTTATCGAGCTTGGCGACGAGTCTGGCGCAGAGGTTGTCGATATAAAAAAGGACAGGGAAATCATAAAGCCCAAAAGCAAAACCGTGACTATGGTTTTGCGTACTACAAAAACAAAGCTTTTTCTCGTAAATGAAATGAGTGAGGCTTTGCATTATCCCAAAAAGAATTACAGAGTCATAGAGGACGACGACCTCGATGATTTTGGTGAAAAAAAGCATTGGAGTGACCGACTGTGAGCGTATTTGAATGTAGCCTTGTGAAAACTGTCGATGACAGCTATGAAATAGAAATCGGCAGAGCACTTGCCGATACTATGGTGGATGAGCTTACAAGCGGTGTCTTCGGAAAATATAAGAAGTTTGCGGTAATCACCGACTCAAATGTCTTGGAGCTTTATGCCGAGGATATCGCAAAAAAGCTTCAGGATAAGGGTGCAGTCGCAGAGCTGTTTTCTTTTGCAGCAGGCGAAAAGAGTAAAACCCGTGAGGTTAAGGCGTTTATCGAGGACTCAATGCTGGCATGCGGCTTCAGAAGAGATTGTATGGTCGTAGCAGTCGGCGGCGGAGTCGTGTCTGATTTGGCAGGATTTATCGCAGGAACCTTCGGCAGAGGTGTGCCGTTTGTAATCTATTCGACAACACTCCTCTCAGCTGCAGATGCTTCTATCGGCGGAAAAACTGCCGTTGATACCCCGCTTGCAACAAACCTTATCGGACTTTTCAACCAGCCGAAAAAGGTGTATATCGATATCGATACCTGGAAAACACTTTCACAGCGTGATATCAGCTGCGGACTCGCAGAAACTGTAAAGCATGCACTTATCGCAGACGAAAGCTTCTTTGATTATTTAGAAGAGAATATCGAAAAGGTGTTCACACTCGACGATGAGGTCTGCGAGCATATCGCCCACGAAAACTGCCGTGTCAAGTACGAGGTGGTTATGAAGGACGAAAGAGAAAGCTCACTGCGTGAGATTTTAAATCTCGGGCACACCGTCGGAAGAGCTGTCGAAACTGTCAGCGACTATAAGCTTTTGCACGGTGAGGCTGTCGCAATAGGCCTCGTCGCAGCATCAATGCTCTCCCAGAGTCTGGGATTTGTTTCTCAGGAGCAGACAGACAGACTCAGAAAGCTTCTCGACAGAGCAAAGCTCCCGTCGCAAATTCCTCAGTATATCGATAAATCAGAGCTTACAAGAAAGCTTTATACCGATAAAAAGGTCAAGGACGGAAAGCTCAGATTTGTCCTACAGAAGGGAATAGGTGACGTAGTCTATACCGATGCCGTCGGTGCAGGCTATGCAATGCCGATTTCAGAAGAGCAGATAAAAGCTATTATCGAAAAGATGTAGGCGAAAAATATGGATATTAAAATTACCCCGACAAAGCTCAAAGGAGAGGTAAGAGTGCCTTCTTCAAAAAGCTTTGCCCATAGACAGATAATGTGTGCCGCCTTTGCAAAGGGTGAAAGCATTATCGAAAATGTGTCAATGTCGCAGGATATCGCCGTTACAATCGGCGCAATGAATGCACTCGGTGCAGATATAAAAGCAGACGGTACTACCGTTACCGTCAGAGGAATAAAAAAAATCCCGACAGAGCCCGTCACCATTGACTGCGGCGAGTCAGGCTCAACACTCCGCTTTGTAATCCCCGTTGCCGCCGCACTCGGTGTAACCGCAACCTTTACAGGCAGAGGAAAGCTCCCTTCACGTCCGATAACTCCTTATGTTACCGAGCTTTCAAAGAAGGGAATCAGCTTCAATGGCTATGACGGCTCAATGCCGTTTACAATAAGCGGAAAGCTCCAAAGCGGCGATTATCGGATTGCAGGGGATATCTCCTCTCAGTTCGTAACAGGACTTATCTTAGGTCTGTCGCTTATAGAGGGCAGGTCAACAGTAACGCTCACTTCTCCGCTCCAGTCAAAGCCTTATGTGGATATAACACTCCGTAGCCTTGAAATGTTCGGCAGAAGTGTCAAGCCAACAGAAAACGGCTTTGAAATTATCGGCGGAAAGGACTTTGTTCCTTGCAAAACAGCCGTCGAGGACGACTTTTCCCAGGCAGCCTTCTTCTTTGTAGCAAATGCCCTCGGCAGCAGTATCTCAATGCCGACACTGCCTCTTGTCAGTGCCCAGGGCGACAGCATCATAAGAAACGTTGTCGAGAATAAGAAAGCTTTTGAGCTTGACTGTAGCGATATCCCCGATATCGTGCCGATAATGTCGGTGCTTGCTACACAGCTGGAGGGAACTACTAAGCTTACAAACGTCGCAAGACTTCGTATCAAGGAAAGCGACAGAATCGAAACAACATTGTCGCTTGTAAATACACTCGGCGGAAACGCAAGATGTGTAGGCGACGAAATACATATTGAAGGAAAAACACAGCTCAGGGGTGGACGAGTGAACTCCCATAACGACCATAGAATCGCTATGAGTGCCGCAATCGCCGCTACTGTGTGTGAAAATGAGGTTATAATAGAAGATGCAGGCTGCGTGAAAAAATCGTATCCGCACTTCTTTGACGACTATAATAAACTTGGAGGTAACGCTAATGTCATCAATCTGGAATAAGGGAATTTCCGTATCAATCTTCGGCGAAAGCCACGGCCCTGCAATCGGTGTCGTAATTGACAGACTCCCTGCAGGAGAGTATCTCGATATGGAACAGCTCATGGCATTTATGGCAAGAAGAGCACCAAAGAAGGACAAGACCTCTACACAGCGCCGTGAAAAGGATATGCCGAATATTATGTCCGGCTTCTGGGGCGGCAAAACAACAGGTACACCGCTCTGTGCATTTATCGCAAACGACGACCCGCACTCAAATGACTACCTCAAGGTGTCAAAGCTCGCAAGACCTGGACACGCTGACTATACAGGTGCTCTGCGTTATAACGGCTTTAACGATCCAAGAGGCGGCGGACACTTCTCAGGAAGACTTACCGCACCGCTTTGCTTTGCAGGTGCAGTTGCAGGTCAGATTCTCGAAAGAAGAGGAATCTACACAGGCGCACATATCGCTGAAATCCACAAAATCAAGGACGACAGCTTTGATTCAATCACTACAACCAGAGATGATATCATCGAGCTTCGCAAGAAGGGCTTCCCTGTAATCAACGACGCTAAGGGAAAGAGAATGAAGAAGGATATCGAAAGGGCAGCAGAGTGCGGCGACAGCGTCGGTGGAATTATCGAGTGTATCTCGGTAAATGTGCCTGCTGGTATCGGCTCTCCGATTTTCGACGGCCTTGAAAATTCCATCGCACAGCTTCTGTTTGGCATCCCTGCGGTAAAGGGTGTCGAGTTCGGCGTTGGCTTTAACTGTGCAAAGATGCTCGGAAGCGAAAACAACGACGAGTTCTATGTAAACGACCAGGGCCACGTTGTTACACGTTCCAATAACCACGGCGGTATCCTCGGCGGTATATCCTCAGGTATGCCGATTACTGTAAGAGTGGCAATGAAGCCTACTCCATCTATCTCACAGCCACAGAAGACTGTTGATATGTCAAGCCTCACAGAGGAAACACTTAAGATAACAGGAAGACACGACCCATGTGTAGTTCCAAGAGCAGTTCCGTGCGTAGAAGCAGCAGTAAACATCGCTCTTCTCTCACATATGCTCGACTACCCGCATTTCTAAAGAGGAGTTATAATGGATTCAAATTTTGAAAAGTACGTAACGCCCAATATGCTCAATCTCACAGATATCTATGCGGTGAAGGTGCTTATCTGCTATTTCCTGAACCAGATAAACCGCCCCGTTTCACCAAAACAGCTGACCGAGATTGCAACCGGCGACGGCATTATCAACTACTTTTTCTTTATGGAAGCTGTTTCATCAATGCTTGAAACAAATATGATGACGCTTGAGTACCCCAACGGTGTGCCTCAGTATGTGCTCCAGGAAAAGGGCAAAAGATGCGCAATCGAGTTCAAGCAGATTGTTCCCCAGAGCTTCAGAGATAGAATTATGTCAGCAGGTCTGCAGTTCTTTACAAGACTCAAGAATGAGAATACCGTCAAGTTTGAGCTCGAGAAGAAGAAAATCGGCTATATGCTCCATTGCACCTGCCACGATAATAACGAAATCGTGCTTATGAAACTCTCGCTCTTCGTGCCAGATGAGGAGCAGGCAGCACTTATGGAGAAAAAGATTATGGATAATCCGTCCGAGCTCTATAGTAAAGTGGTCGATTACGTTCTCGAAAATGAGGAGTATGTCCCCGACTACGACGACTCCGTAAATGACTGATAAAAAAGCCTTCAGTATGGGTATCACCCCTGCCGAAGGCTTTACTTATTTATCGGGGGAAACCTTTCTGAAGAAAGTTTCTCCCCCGAACCCCCTTACAAAGACTTTTAATATGATTTCAGCCCCATAGGGTACTTATCAAAAAGAACTTTTCAAATTCTCGTGATTGCGATAGATACCCTATGGGGCTGAAATTTTATTACAAAAGTTTTAGGAAAGGAGTTTGAGGAATAACCCTTTTTCAAAAGGGTTTTCCTCAACAGACAAGTAAAAGCTTCTGTACGAGTGATATCCATACAGAAGCTTTTTTGTAGTTATTTAAGATACAGCCGGGAGTGGAGTTGTGTCACTTGGGCTTGTAGTTACAGACGGTGTCGTGACAGACGGAGTAGTTTCTGACGGGGTAGTGACACTCGGTGTCGTTTCAGTTGATGAAGACGACGAGGTATCACCAGACGGAGTCGACGACGAGTCTATGTATGACGAGCCCGTGTCTGACGGAGTGGTGATAGTGTCAGAAGGAGTCGTCGAAATATCACTTGACACACTGCTTGGCGGTGTTGACAATGAATTTGAAATATCAGACGAGCTGCTTGTAGGCGGCTCTGTCACCGTCGGAGAAGTTGTAGTAGTTGTTGTGGTGGTTGTGGTATTAGTTGTTGTGGTGGTTGTATAGGTTGTCGTACCTGTTGACGGTGGGAGATAGTAGGTTGTGCTTGTAGATTCAGGCTTAACGAGCGTCTTGCCGTAAATTGCAAGCTGAAGAAGCTCAGTGTTCTTGTCAAAGTCAGGGCAGAGAACATCCATACCTCTGATTCGCTGTTCTGAGAATGTGTGGTCAGCAGGAATACGGATATCCTGAATGTCGTAATGCTTGTAGTATTCGTAAGCATTGGTTAAAAGTGAAAGCACAGTTTCCTTGTCGAGGTCCCATTGTATCTTATCGTCAGATGTAACATCGTCAAGCAGCTTCTTCATTTCACCCAGCGACATTCCACGGCTCTTTTCAATCATCTTGGTGATAACTTCTCTCTGACGCTGTGTTCTGCCGTAGTCATCGCCGACACCGTGACGGATACGTGCATAGCCGAGTGCCTGGTTACCGTTAAGGTTGTAAACTCCCGGCTCCTTGATAAGGTCCTGAGTCCACTTATTGCCAAGATACATATTCTGTTCCTTCATCGGGTCTTCCAAAGCATAAATCATATCCTGTGTGATTTCTGCCTCAATACCGCCGATAGCTTCCACTATGTCAATGAAGGTGTAGAAGTTTACTATAACGTAGTTGTCAATGGAGATACCGAAGTTCTGTTCAATGGTGTCACCGAGAAGTTCAGCACCACCGATGGCATAAGCACGATTAAGTCTTGCGGAGTATTCACCCGGAATGTAAAGATAAATATCTCTCATAAACGAGGTGAGAGTAATTGTCTTTGTTTCGTTGTTAATGGAAACGAGCATCATAACGTCAGTGTTTCCACGGCTGCCTTCGCTTGTGTCACGAAGGTCTTCACCGACAAGCAGAACGTTGTAAACATCCTTGGAGCTCATAATGTCCTCGTATGGTCTCAGCTGGTTTTCGAGCCAGTTTTCATACTCAGGAACGTCGCTTACAGTATCCTCGCTGTCAACGTCAGGAATGCTGTACTCAACTCGGCTGTTGTTTGCCTCACCGATTCGGTCAAAGTAGTGGTTGAAAATAATCACGCCCGCAAGCAGAGCCGCCGATAAAAGAACTACAACGATAAGGCCCGCAATTATGAATTTAAGCTTGTGCTTTTCAAAGAAAGCAGCAAAGCCCTTCTTTTTCTTTCTGCGTGGCACGAATTCTTCCTCCTCGTACTCAGCATCGCCGTCGAAGTCTTCATCATCCACGTATTCGTCTTCGTCGTAATCATCGGCGGAATTATCGTAAATATCAGCCTTGGTAACAAATCTTTCCGAAGCACCTTTTATGCCGCTTGCTTTTGCCGAAACAGCATTTGCAATCATAGCGTCAAGGTCATCATCCGAGGCTTCAGGCTGCGAATAAGCTTCCTTGAAGTAGTCGATTTTTCCGTCCGAGGTCATAACCGAGTTCTTTTTTGCCATTGCCTGCTTAATAATATCATTTACCGACGCCTCATTGTCCGAAGGTGGGGGAGGCGGTGAATTTTTCTTTTTTATAGCCGACGATATAAGAAAGCTCAGGTCTGAGTTTTCATCATCATCATGGCGATTGATGTTGTCAGTCATTGTTATCCTCCTGTGGGTAGTATTCCCCGAATAAGTGCAGTTTTTCTGTCTTTGTCTAAAGGAAAACAATCCCTTATACCGCACATTATCGCGTTCATATCTATTATATCACAATGAAAACGATTTTGCAACTATATTATTGATTTTGTCAAAAAATAAGACCTCCCGAATATCGGAAGGTCATTATGCCGTATTTACTGCTGCTTTTCAGCGTAGTCCTCGTACTTTTCGTAGATATCCTCAGCCTTGTATCTTTTGATTGCCTTGTCATTCTGCTGAATGTCATACTGCTTAACCCAGCCCTCGATAAGCTTTTCAAAGTCCTCGGTCTTCATTTCGCTGATTATAGCCTTTTTGTTATCTTCAATGTAATCTGTGTAAGCTAAAACGTCAAGCTTCTGGAGAACATACCAGTTGTCGTCGTCCTCGAAAACAGTGATTTCATCAATCTTCATCTTTTCGTTGACCTGCTTTACAAGCTTCATCTCAGCATAGCTTTCGTTCTTCTTGTTAATCATGATGTTGTTGTCGATTTCCTTTTCGTCCTCGTCATCCTTGTCTGTTGATGAGGAATCGTCCTTTGAGGAATCGGTTGTAGAAGATGAATCTGTTACACTTGAATCGGTTGTAGAAGATGAATCAGTAGCGCTTGAATCAGTAGCAGAGGATGAATCTGTTACACTTGAATCGGTAGCTGAAGACGAATCTGTAGCACTTGAATCAGTTGCAGAAGATGAGTCTGTTACGCTTGAATCAGTCTTTGAGGAATCGTCCTTTGAAGAATCATCCTTGTCCTTGTTAGCCTCTTCCTTTTCAGCCTTCTTGTCAGCCTCGAACTGGGCAATAACCTCGTCGAAGTCCTTCTCCTTGGTCATTTCATAGTACTTATCAGCCTTTTCCTTAGCAGCCTTGCCCTTGTCATCCTTGTCCTTGGCAATAGAAATCATCTTGAATCTGAGGTAGTTATCGTTAAGATACTTGTTAAGCTCGTCGTCCTTAACCTCATTGATACCGCCCTCAAGGTAGTAAGCCTCGAAAACCTTGTTGTTCATTTCACCGAAGGTCTGAATCTGCTCAAGAGAGGACTTTGCAATACCGAGTGATTCGTAGTATTCCTTGTCCCATGAAGCCTCAACAGTTTCCTTGATGATATCAAGCTCATCCTCAGTAAGCTCAAGACCAAGTCTGTCAAACTCCTCAGCGATAGCAGCCATTTCAACGCAAAGCTCGTAAGCATACTGCTCGGAGTATTCACCTACAGTCATTGTTCCGTCACCGAAAGTAGCAGAAACAATATCCTCAGGAACCTTACCTGTAGAGTAGTAAATGCTGTACATCTGGTTGTTTATCTGATTGAGAACGTAGTAGATGTAAACACCCGAGTTAACCTCGTGATTCTCAGACTTGCAGATAGTCATTGTATCCTTGCCGCAAGCAACGAGAGAAGCCGCCATCATAACAGCACAGACTGCAGCGGCAATACGTTTTTTGATAGACATATAGATTTCCACCTTATCTTTATCGCAAAAGCGAAATAGTATCTGTTTTATAAAAAACACTCTTATCATTATACAATAGTTTTCATATCTTGTCAACTACAAGCGTCTGCCGGCTACTTGTGATACTTTGAGTTAGCAGAAATTGCAAACGCCCTGTAAATCTGCTCCGAAAGCATGACCCTCGCAAGCTGGTGGGGGAAGGTCATTTTTGACATCGAAAGACGCATGCGGCACTGATTCTTTACACCCTCATCAATTCCGAAAGATGAGCCGATTACGAAATTTATTACCGAAAATCCGTCCACCGAAATTTTCTCTATCGTCCTGGAAAGCTCAGGTGAGGAGAGCTGCTTTCCCTCAATACACATAGCAATGTTGTAAGCACCCTTTGCCGAAAGATACGGCTGCATAAGCTTTGCTTCGGAAGAAAGCGCCGCCTCAATTTCTTTTTGAGACGGATTGTCTGAAAGCCTTGATTCCGACAGCTCAACTACGCTGAACTTGCAGTAAGCCGAAAGCCTCTTTGCATACTCCGAGCAAGCATCACGCAGGTAGCTTTCCTTGAGCTTGCCGACACAGATAATGTTCACGCTCGTCATACTATCATCACCTCTCCGCCCGTTTCTACGGGAGCCGTCATCATAATGTAGTCAATGTTTCTTCTGACACCTTCCATCAGTGACTGAGCGGTAAGTTCAGCAAGCTCAGGACGGTTGTTGTGCTGGCTTAAATGTCCAAGAATCAGCCTTGTAGTTCCGCTCTCAACAAGCCTTAGAAGCTCCTTTGCACTGTCACGGTTATCAAGATGTCCGTTCGGGGAAGAAATCCTCTTTTTCAGCGGATACGGATACGGCCCGTTTCTGAGCATATTATAATCATAGTTAGCCTCAAGCAGTACAAGCTCCGAGCCCAGAAGATTTGCATGAACCTCGTCGGTTACATTTCCAAGGTCGGTGCAAATACTGATAACCTTGTTATCGGGCGTTGTAATTCTGTATCCGCAGCTCTGTCTTGTGTCATGCGGTGTCGTAAATGCTTTGACCTCAAAGCCGCATATTTCAGTTTTTTCTCCTATAACCTGCAAATCGGAAAACTTGCCAATCTGCCCCTCGTCGGCAAGATACTGAGCATTAAGTCCCTGCGCAAAAACGGGGATATTGTAGTACGAGGTGAGAACCTTCAGACCCTTTATGTGGTCGGAATGCTCGTGAGTGATAAAGATTCCCTTTACAGCAGAAATGTCAAGTGAATTGTCAGAAAGTGCCGAAAGAATTTTTTTGCAGGAAACACCCGCATCAATAAGTATTCCGCATTTTGAGCTGCCGATGTATGTGCAGTTGCCCTCGCTGGAGGAAAAGAGGGGATAAACCCTTGCCAAAAAAATCAACTCCGATTAAGACTTAAAAAGGCGGCAGAGTTTAGCTGCCGCCCGTAGTTTACAAAATATTTATACGCTTACCGCAAGCTCGTCATCAGACGGAACATATACCTTCTTGATGTCAGCACCAAGTGCCGAAAGCTTCTCAACGATTCCCTCGTAGCCACGCTCAATGTGGTAAATATCGCTGATTTCTGTTGTGCCCTCAGCTGCAAGTCCTGCAATAACCATTGCCGCACCTGCACGAAGGTCGGTAGCTCTTACCGGCGCACCGGTAAGTCTCTTAACACCGGTGATTGTTGCAACGGTGCCCTTTACCTGGATGTCAGCACTCATTCTGCGAAGCTCAGAAGCGTATCTGAATCTGTTGTCAAAAATATCGTCAACAACAGTGCTTGTACCCTCAGCAAGAGTCAGAAGAGTAGACATCTGAGGCTGCATATCTGTAGGGAAGCCGGGGTGTGGCATTGTCTTGATATTTGTCTTGATGAAAAGTCCGTCAGTTGCGCAAACTCTTACGCTCTCGTCGAATTCTTCAACAGAAACTCCGATAGTGCGAAGCTTTGCGGTGATTGACTCTAAGTGCTTAGGAATAACGTTTGTGATAAGAACGTCGCCTCTTGAAGCGGCAGCCGCAACCATGTAAGTACCTGCCTCAATCTGGTCAGGGATAACAGCGTATGTGATACCCTTGAGGTATTCAACTCCTCTTATCTTGATAACGTCAGTACCTGCACCTCTGATATCAGCACCCATAGAATTGAGGAAGTTCGCAAGGTCAACAATGTGAGGCTCCTTTGCGGCATTCTCAATAATGGTAAGTCCCTGCGCCTTTACAGCGGCAAAGATAGCATTCATAGTTCCGCCGACAGTGTTAAAGTCAAAGAAAATCTGACCGCCGACAAGAGCATCAGCCTTGACATGTACACAGCCGTTCTGAATATCATCAGTTGCACCCAGCACAGAAAATGCCTTAAGGTGCTGGTCTATAGGTCTGTCGCCGAGGTCACAGCCACCCGGAAGGGGAACATAAGCCTCGTGGAATCTACCCAGAAGAGTACCGAGGAAGTAGCTTGAAGCTCTCATAGACCTTGCGAGCTCATAAGGAACCTTTGGTTCTCTTATTCTGGTAGTGTCAAAGCGGATTGTATGTTTATTGATTATCTGAACATCAGCACCCATAGCCTTGAAAATTCTAAGGCAGATTGCAATATCGCTGATTTCAGGAAGGTTTTCTATAACACAAGGCTCGTCGCAGAGAATTGTGGCCGCAACAAGAGCAACAGCAGCATTTTTTGCACCGCTGATAGCTACCTCGCCACGGAGTCTGTGACCGCCGTTAATAACGATTTTTTCCAAAATTCAAGCTCCTCCGTTCGTACTTTCCGAAAATACGGAAAGCAAAAGTCTTCTTTCTTCTTTAGTATTATTTCTCTTTCTCTTTAAAATAAAAAGTGTAACGCAAGTTACCTTTTATGGAATAATTTCATTCTCTCAAAATTTTTCGATGTTTTTTCCTGATGCTTCCAGAAAAGGAAAAGCCTTATATAAAAGCACGACAAAAACAGACCAAAAGGCCCTTGTTTTAAATATAATATCATATTCTGAGAATAAAATCAAGTGTTTTTACCTCGGTTGTTTAAAAAAGTCAAAATATTTTTATAAATACCTCAAACGTTTTTTGAAGTGCGTAAAAATATGCAAAAATGGCGTCGAAGCTATTGCAAAAGATGATATAAAATGTTATAATAAGTTATTAGTGTGGGCAAGTATGCCTACACGAAAAAGAAGGGAAAAAGACCATGAGAATAATCGGAATAGACCCCGGCTATGCGATAATCGGCTTTGGTGTCGTGGAGTATACGGGAAGAGTCTTCGAGACGGTGGGCTTCGGTGCTATTACAACACCTGCGGATGTTCCGTTCAATCAAAGGCTCAGAATGATATACGACGATATGTGCCAGGTTCTTGATAAGTATAAGCCTGACCAGATGGGCATTGAAAAGCTCTTTTTCAACACCAATGAAACAACAGCAATCGCAGTTGCACAGGCAAGAGGGGTAACGCTTCTTCCGGCAATACAAAGAGGTATTGAAATCTGCGAGTATACACCATTGCAGGTAAAGATGTCGATAACGGGATACGGAAGAGCCGAGAAAAAGCAGGTTCAGGAAATGACAAGGCAGATATTGAGGCTAAGTCATGTTCCAAAGCCCGACGACACAGCCGACGCTCTGGCGCTTGCAATAACTCACGGTCATACCGCATTCTCATTGGGTGCATTTGTAAAATAAATTTTCGAGGAACAGATTATGATATTCAGCGTAACAGGTAAAGTAATACATACAGAGCCCGAGCTTGCAGTTATAAGCTGCGGAGGTGTAGGCTACGGATGTAAGACAACACTTACAACAATTTCGGATATTTCAGGCTCGTCGGGAGATGTAACTCTCTATACCCACCTTATAATCAGAGAGGACAGCGCCGACCTCTACGGCTTTTCAAGATATGAGGAACTCAGCTGGTTCAGACTTCTCATAACCGTGTCGGGAGTTGGTGCAAAAGCGGCTCTTACCATTTTGTCGGGAATGACCACAAATACCCTCGCAGTCGCTATCGCTTCCGAGGATGCAAAGGCATTTACAAAGCTCAAGGGTATCGGTACTAAAACAGCTCAGAGAATAGTTTTAGAGCTTAAATCCAAGGTTACAAAGGGAGATGAGCTTTTCTCTGTCGCAGAGGATTATTCTGCGGTTACACAGCAGGGCTCAGCTTCGCAGGAAGCAGTTTCAGCACTCGTCGCACTCGGCTATTCACAGTCGGATGCCGCATCTGCCGTTGCAAAGCTCGGCGGGGATAAGTCTGTCGAAGAGCTTATAAAGGGTGCACTTCGCAGCCTCGCAGGAATGTGAAAGGAGTAATGATAAGTGATTGAATCAAGCGATTTTGATTTTGAAAACAGAATAGTTGCTCCCGAAGCAATAAGACAGGATGTTATCGACGATATAGATGTCGGGCTCAGACCGAAGTCACTTTCGGAGTATATAGGTCAGACAAAGGCAAAGGAAAACCTCAGTATCTATATCGAAGCCGCAAAGAAAAGAGGAGATGTCCTCGACCATGTTCTGCTGTACGGCCCTCCGGGACTCGGTAAAACAACACTCTCAACAATCATTGCCCACGAAATGGGCGTTAATATCAGAACTACCTCAGGCCCCGCAATCGAAAAGCCGGGCGACCTAGCGGCTCTTCTGACAAACCTGCAGGACGGCGACGTTCTGTTCATCGACGAGATACACAGACTTTCAAGAGCAGTAGAGGAAGTTCTCTATCCGGCACTTGAGGACTACTCGCTGGATATCATCGTCGGAAAAGGCCCTGCCGCAAGAAGCATAAGACTCGACCTTAACCGATTCACACTTGTCGGTGCAACAACAAGAGCAGGACAGCTCACAGCACCGCTTCGTGACAGATTCGGTGTAGTGCTCAGACTCGAGCTTTATTCGCAGGAGGAGCTATGCGATATCATAATGCGTTCCTCGGTTATTCTCGGAATACCATGCGATAAAAGCGGAGCTATGGAGCTTGCCTCACGTTCAAGAGGAACACCTCGTATCGCAAACAGATTCTTGAAAAGAGCAAGAGACTATGCAGAGGTTATGGGCAACGGCAGACTCACAAGGGATATCGTGAAGATTGCACTTGACAGAATGGAAGTCGATGAACTCGGACTTGATAACCTCGACAGAAGACTTCTGCATATGATTATAACAGGCTATGGCGGAGGTCCAGTCGGACTTGAAACGCTTGCCGCCGCAATTGGCGAGGAAGCGGTAACCCTGGAGGATGTCTGCGAACCATACCTTCTTCAGCTGGGCTTCTTGTCCAGAACAAAATCGGGAAGATGTGCAACCGACCTTGCATATAAACACCTGGGAATTGAAAAGAAGTAAAACAAAAATACATAAAAGGAGATAATTGAAATGGGAAGATTATTCGGTACAGACGGAGCAAGAGGTATAGCAATTTCGGAGCTTACATGCGAAACTGCAATGAACATAGGCAGAGCAGCAGCGCTGGTGCTTACCAAGACAACAAACAAAAAGCCAAAGATTTTAATCGGTAAGGATACAAGAATTTCGGGCGATGTCCTCGAAGCTGCACTCGTTGCAGGTATCTGCTCAGTAGGCGCAGATGCTCATATCCTGGGCGTTGTTCCAACCCCTGCAGTTGCACTTTTAGTCAAGAAGTACGGCGCTGACGCTGGTGTTATGATTTCCGCTTCACACAATCCGGTAGAGTTCAACGGAATTAAGCTATTCTCGGGTGAGGGCTTCAAGCTTCCTGATTCTATCGAGAACGAAATCGAAGAGCTCGTGCTTGATAATCCTGAAAACATCTGCCTCTCAAGCGGAACTCTCATAGGCAGAGTGGTCTATGAAAAGAACGCCGAGTGGGACTATGTAAGACATATAATGAAGACCATCGACGGCGACTTCAGAGGACTCAAGGTTGCAATCGACTGTGCAAACGGTGCATCGTCATCATGTGCAGAAAAGCTCTTCAAGGGAATGGGCGCAAACTGCATCTTTATCAATAACACACCTGACGGAACAAATATCAATAAGGAGTGCGGTTCAACAGATATGAGAGCACTCTGTAAGGCAGTTGTCGATAATAAGTGCAACTTAGGACTTGCATTTGACGGCGACGCAGACAGATGTCTTGCATGTGACGAAAACGGTACTGTCATCGACGGCGATAAGATGCTTGCAATCTTCTCAAAGTACATGAAGGCAAGAGGCACTCTCAAGCACAACGCATGCGTAGTTACGGTTATGACAAACCTTGGCTTCTTTAAGTTTGCAAAGGAAGCAGGAGTAATCGTTGCAACTACAGGTGTAGGTGACAGATACGTTCTCGAAGAAATGCAGAGAGGCGGCTATAACCTCGGCGGAGAGCAGTCAGGACATATCATTTTCCTAGATGACGCAAATACCGGCGACGGCGAGCTTTCCGGTGCAAAGCTTATGGAAATTCTCGCTCATACAAAGGTTAAGGCATCAGACCTCGGCGGAGTAATGAGTGCATATCCTCAGATTCTCATAAACGTTGAGATTACAGCAGACAAGAAGGGCAAGTGGCAGGAAGACGAAGCGATTACCGCTTGCATCGAAAGCTACAAGGCAAAGCTCGGCGACGACGGAAGAATTCTTATCCGTGAGTCGGGAACAGAGCCGCTTGTAAGAGTTATGATTGAGGGTAAGAATAACGGAATTATTACCGAGTATGCAACAAACATCGCAGAGAAAATCAGAGAGTTCTGCTCAAAATAAGAAAAGGGATTTTTCATAAATGAGAATAGCAAACGACTGGAAGGATTACATAATCCACGATACATCTGACGGAGTAAAGCTTGAGAGCTGGGGCGGCAAGGTTCTGCAGCGCCCCGACCCTCAGATTATCTGGAAGACAGAGCATAAGACCGACCTTTGGGAAAAGGCTGACGCTGTGTACCACCGTTCTGTGAAGGGCGGCGGCGAGTGGGAGTACAAGAAAAAGCTCCCCGAGAGCTGGACTATTTCTTATAAGGATTTGAAGTTTATCATCCGCCCTACCGGATTTAAGCATACGGGACTTTTCCCCGAGCAGGCGGTAAACTGGGACTTTATGCAGGATAAGATAAGAAACGCAGGCAGACCCGTGAAGGTGCTTAATCTGTTTGCGTATACGGGCGGCGCAACACTTGCCTGCGCCCAGGCGGGAGCAAGCGTTTCACACGTTGATGCTTCAAAAGGTATGGTGCAGTGGGCAAGAGAGAATGCTCAGGTATCAGGACTTTCCGATAAGCCGATAAGATGGCTTGTGGACGACTGTGAAAAGTTCGTCGCAAGAGAAATAAGAAGAGGCAACTTCTATGACGGAATCGTTATGGACCCACCAAGCTACGGCAGAGGACCGGGCGGCGAGGTGTGGAAGCTCGAGGACTGCGTTTACGACCTTGTAAAGCTGTGTGCAAACGTCCTTTCCGATAAGCCTCTGTTCTTCCTTCTCAACAGCTATACAACGGGACTTTCGCCGTCTGTTATGGCTTATATCTTAAGCGAGGTGCTTCAGAAGAAGTTTGGCGGTCAGGTAACAGCCGAGGAAATCGGTCTGCCTGTAAATTGTGCATCTATGCCGCTGCCTTGTGGCTCCACCGCCATCTGGCAAGCGTAACGCTTGACCTTTTGTGACAAGCTAAGGGAAACAACAGAAAATGACCGACCACATCAGTGGTAAAATGAAAACTATGACTACAAAAAACAAAAAAGAGAAAAGACATGTTCTGATACGAACAAAGCATTTAGTCAGAAGATGTCCGCCGAAGAAAGCCAGACGCAGGTCACTGCTTTCAAGGTGGTCAGAAAAGTTTCTGAGCAGGCTTTTTCCGCATTAAAATTGCTTAAAAAGCCCTGTGCAAAATTATATGTTCATAACCGCCAAAAACGGTTTTGATAAAATACTGACAGGAGGAAAAAACAATGGGATTTGATTTAGGCGACCTCAAGGAAAAGGTTGAAAAGATTGAAGACAAGATTCCTGATGAGGTAATCGACAAGGCAAAGGAACTTGCTACAAAGGAAAACCTTGAAAAGGTTAAGGACAAGGCAGAAGACATTATTGACAAGTTCAAGAAGTAAGTCTTGTATTGTATGTGCGGTGTGTGGTATCTGCACACCGCAGAACGATAAAAACGCATTACAGCGATAAATATATATTTTCGGAGAATCAAGGAAAAATATGAATTCATTTCTGAAAGCGGAGAACTTAAAGTTTTCCTATATCAATAATATCGAGGAACCGCCCGTGCGTACTGAGGTGCTCAAGGGTGTGTCGCTTGATATAAAGAAAGGCGAATTTGTCGCACTTTTAGGACATAACGGAAGCGGCAAATCAACCTTGGCAAAATGCTTCAATGCAATAAATATCGCAGATGAAGGAAAGGTGTATTCCTGTGGCTTCGACGCATCGCTTGAGGAAAATCTCCTGCCGATACGTCAGCGTGTGGGAATGGTTTTCCAGAATCCCGACAACCAGATTGTCGCAACAATCGTCGAGGAGGACGTGGCTTTTGCACTCGAGAATATGGGCGTAGAGCCTTCCGAGATAAGACGCAGAGTCGATGAGGCACTCAAAACTGTCGGTATGTATGAGTATAAGGACCACGCACCGCATAAGCTCTCAGGCGGTCAGAAGCAGAGAGTCGCAATAGCAGGCATACTTGCCATGAAACCGCAGGTAGTGCTTCTTGACGAGCCGACAGCCATGCTTGACCCGAGCGGAAGAGCCGAGGTTTTGAAGACAATAAAAATGCTCAAGGAAGAAATGGGCGTTACAATTGTCCTCATTACTCACTATATGGAGGAAGCTGCGCAGGCAGACAGAATCGTCGTCATCGACAGCGGTAATGTTGTTATGGACGACGTTCCGAAGAAGGTCTTTGCGCAGGTTGAAAGAATGAAGGAGCTGGGACTCGATGTTCCTCAGGTAACCGAGCTTGTCCACCATTTAAGACAGCAGGGGGTAGACCTTCCTTGCGATATCATTACCGAGGATGAGTGCGTTAAGGCACTCTATGAGCTTTTGAAGTAAAGGAAATAAGCTATGGCAATTATTAAAACAGAAAATCTCACCTACGTCTACGGCGAGGGTACTCCCTTCCGTAAGGTAGCTGTTGACAGCGTAAACCTCGAAATCGAAGAGGGCGAATTTGTCGGAGTAATCGGTCATACGGGCTCAGGCAAGTCAACGCTTATCCAGCACCTAAACGGTCTTTTAAAGCCAACCGACGGAAAGGTGTTTATAGACGGCGAACAGCTATGGGAGGATAAAAAACGCCTTCGTGATATCAGATTCAAGGTGGGACTCGTGTTCCAGTACCCCGAGTATCAGCTGTTCGAGGAAACGGTATATAAGGATATCGCCTTCGGCCCTAAGAATATGGGACTTTCCGAGGACGAGATTGACCGCAGAATAAGAGAAACCGCCAGAATGGTAGGCATCAGGGAGGAGCTTTTTGATAAGAGTCCCTTCGAGCTGTCAGGCGGTCAGAAAAGAAGAGTCGCAATCGCAGGAGTTATGGCGATGGAGCCGAAGGTGCTTATCTTAGACGAGCCTGCGTCAGGTCTTGACCCTAAGGGCAGGGATAAGATTTTAGGTCAGATACGAGAATACCACAAGGAAAAGAAAAACACCGTGCTTCTGGTTTCACATTCTATGGAGGATGTCGCAAAGCACGCAGGAAGAATACTTGTGATGAATAAATCAAAGCTGTATATGTACGATACCCCCGTAAACGTCTTTGCGAAAGCGGACGAGCTTTCAAATATGGGACTCTCGGTTCCGCAGATAACAAGAGTTTTCAAAAGACTCTCAGCTATGGGCGTAAACGTCGGCGAAGAGGTCTATACAGTGTATTTTGCAAAGGACCTTACAATGAAGCTCCTTTCTAATAAATAATTGGAGGCAAACAAAAGTTGCTCAAGGATATAACAATAGGACAGTTCTTTCCGGGTAATTCTGTCGTTCACAGACTCGATTCCAGAGTCAAGATAATCATAACGATAGCCTTTATCGTAATGCTGTTTTTACCAAACAGCTTTTACGGACTGGGAATCGGAATGGTATTCGTGCTGGGAGCATTTCTCCTCTCGAGAATACCGTTCAAAATGATGCTCAAAAGCTTAAAGCCGCTTATCCCGATTCTGCTTTTCACGGGAATATTAAACCTGTTTTTCATTTCAACAGGCGATGTGCTTTTTGAGTGGAAGCTTATAAAAATAACAACGGGCGGTGCAACAACGGCAGCCTTTATGATAATCCGTATTATCGGGCTTATCATCGGCTCGTCGCTTCTTACCTATACAACCTCTCCGATTGCACTTACTGATGCTATCGAAAGACTCTTGTCACCGCTTAAGAAAATTAAGCTCCCCGTGCATGAGCTTGCAATGATGATGACAATTGCACTCAGATTTATTCCTACACTCATCGAGGAAACGGATAAAATCATGTCAGCTCAGAAAGCAAGAGGTGCTGACCTCGAAACAGGCTCGCTTATACAAAGGGCAAAAGCACTCGTGCCGATACTTATTCCGCTGTTCGTGTCCTCGTTCAGACGTGCCGAGGATCTGGCGCTTGCAATGGAGTGCCGCTGCTACCACGGCGGAGAGGGCAGAACAAGACTCAAGCAGCTGAAAACAGCACCGAGAGATTATATTGCGCTGTTTGTTACAGCCGGATTTATCGCACTTACCGTGCTTGCAGACAAAATGCTGTAAAGGAGAATTTATATGGGATTTTTTGAAGATATGGAGCAGGACGACCAGATTAACCTGCTCAAGAAGAAAATCAAGAAGCTTGAAAGAAATTCAGACGAAGGAGCAAACAGTATGTCAGACATTTTAAGAGAAACAGTAGGTATGAATTGCGAGATTTCACTCGATAGCTTTGATACCGTCGAAGGTGTAGTTGAAAAGGTAGACGAGGAATGGATGAGAGTTGCCGTAACCAATAAAAAGGGCACAATCATAAAAATCATCAGAATAGACAATATTGAAAATATAACTATCAAGTAATGAGATACCTGAAAGCAAAAATTGCCTATGACGGCTCTTGTTATCACGGCTTTCAAAGGCAGGATAACGCAATCGCCGTCCAGCAGGTCGTAGAGGACTCTGTAAAGTCGCTCACAGGCGAAAGCGTCACCGTAAACGGCTGTTCAAGAACAGATACGGGTGTCCATGCAAGAGAGTTTGTTATGAGCTTTAAAATGGAAAATCCGATACCCTGCGAGGGCTTTGTAAGAGGAATGAACAGCCTTTTGCCCGAGGATATCGCTGTGCTTTCCTGCGAGGAATGCGATGAAAATTTCCACGCAAGATATAGTTGTAAGGGTAAGGAGTATGAGTACCTCATATTCAATAGCCGCAGTAAGAATCCGTTTCTTAAAAACCGTGCTTACCGCTATTCTTACCCTATAGACGAAAAGCTCCTGAACGATGCCGCGGAAGCATTTGTCGGCACCCACGATTTCAAGAGCTTCTGCTGTGCAGACTGCGATAAGGAAAACACTACCCGAACTGTCTATGCGTTTTCGGTCGAAAGGCAGGGCGATATGATTTCGATGAAGGTTTCCGCCGACGGATTTCTGTATAATATGGTCAGAATTATGGTCGGCACGCTTTTGTATGTAAACGAAGGAAAGCTTACAAAGCAGGATATGATAAACCTCTTTGATACCCGTGACAGAACAAAGGCAGGCGTTACAGTACCGCCTCAGGGACTCTATCTTAACAAAGTATTTTACTAAGAACAAAAGAAATTGCCGAAAGGAGATGGCTTTGTGGCAAGAGAAAAAACCTACCAGACAGATATAAGAAAAGCCAGAAAGCAACAGCAGAGAAAGCGTAAAATGCGCAGACTCATTGCAATAACCGCAGTTGCGTGTATAGCGCTTGCCGCTGTGCTCACAAGTGAAGCGTGGCTTCCGAAGCTGAAAAATTCGCTCAAGGGTGCCGCCGATAAGGTTACAAATAAGGATTCAAACGTCGAGCAGGGCGAGTTCCCGATAGATATCGGAGAAACAAACAATTCCGAGGTATATACCTTCGGAGATAATCTTGCTCTCGTTACCGATACAAATGTTATAATTTTTGATAAGGACGGAAATAAGCTCAAGTCCGTACAGCATAAGCTTGCAAACCCGATAGGTGTCTGCGGCGAGGACATGGTTCTTCTGTACGACAAGGGCGGATACAGCCTTATGACAATCGGCAAGGACGGCGAGGTATACTCCAAAATGTTCACCGAGCAGATAATCCTTGCAAAGCTTGGTTCAACCGACTATGCCGCAGTAGTAACCCAGACAGATAAGTATGCCGCATACCTTACTGTCTATGACGCGAAGGGCAAGGAAACCTTCCTCTGGTCGAATACCCAGCGTGTGACAGACCTTACTCTCAATGCCGAGGGAAACGGCTGTATACTTACCTCGATTAGGGCAAAGGACGGCCAGCTCTGGGGAAGCGTAACAGCACTTAGCTTTACACAGACCGAGCCGGTGTTTACTATCGACAATATTCCCGCTATGATATATGATACAGTGTATTCACAGGAAGGCTCCTTCTGGGCACTTTCCGATACAAGACTTATGCATATGTCGCAAAGCGGAGAGATTATTTCTCAGTACGATTTTGATACCGCCCTCAAGGCAGCCGCAATGGATACAAGAATTGCCGCAGTAGTCGAGAAGGGTGTAACAAGAGAAAGCTTTGAGCTGACAGTTGCATTCTCTCAGTCAACCGATATCAAAAAGCACGTTATCGAAGGCGAATGCAAGCAGATGCTTTGCTACGATAACAAAATCTACATACTCACGAATGACAGTATGTTCGTTTTCGATGAGGACGGAGAACAGAGCGGAAGATATAAGGTGTCTTCCGATTACAGCAGCTTCGTTATTATTGACGGAGAGGTTTTTGCTAAGGATTATCAGTGCATATACAAAGTAGACCTCTCAGATAACCAGGATTAAAACCGAAAGGATAAACCTATGACCATTTTACTCGATGTTATAGCAGTCGGAATTATAGTGCTGTTTGCAGTATTAGGATATAAGAGAGGAGTTTCGCACTCAATCAGAACGCTTGTCGTAATTGCGGCAGCAGTAGCTTCTGCGTATTTTCTCTCAGACCCTATCACAGATTCCATATATAACGGTTCATTTAAGCAGGATATTACCTCGTCAATTGCTGAGTCTTTAGAGGAGCAGAATGCCCCTAAGACCGTAAAAGAAGCTCTCGAGGAAAAGTTTGATATAAAGCTTTCTGCGAAGGATGTCCAGCGTGTCGCAGAGTCGGAAAGACCGGTCGCACTTGAAATCAAGCTTATCTCAAAGGAATAGGGCGTAACCCTTACTGAGAGCGAAATCAATAAGGAAATCAAAGGCTTCTTCTCTGCTGAAAAGCTCGAGGAAAGCCTCGGCGAGAACTCAAAGACGGCAGTAGAATTTGCACAAAAGCTTGTTGACCACGGCGAGGAAAAGCTCTCGGATATGATAAAGGCATTTGCTGATTCTGATTATGACAGAGCCGCAAAGAAGATAGAAAAAACTGTTGCAAGGCCTGCAATAAAGTCGGTTATCAAGCCGCTTTGCATGATACTTCTGTTTATAGTGACAATAGTTATTGTAAAGCTTGCGTTCTTTGTGCTTTCTGTCGCAAAGATTATTCCGATTGCAAAAACGGGAGCTTCCGCAGTAGGTGCACTCTTCGGACTCGGCCAGGCAATGCTCATCCTGCTTCTTCTTGCAACCGCACTTTCCAGCGCAATGAGAAGCGAGGCAATTCCTTCTTCACTTATAACAGAGCAGATGATAGAAGATACAATAGTGTTCAAGGCGTTTTACTAAACGCTGAAAGGAGATATATTTACAGATGATGATGTGTTCCAGATGCAAGAAAAGACCTGCCGCAGTGTTTATTACAACAATGAACGGCTCCGAAAAGAAGAACGAGGGGCTGTGTCTTGTCTGCGCAAAGGAGCTTGGCATCTCTCAGGTAGACGATTATTTAAAGCAGATGGGCATAAGCGACGAGGAGCTTGAAAGCTTCACAAATCAGCTTATGGATATGTCCGAAAACGGCTCGTTTGAGCTTGGCGGAAATGACACAATGCCTAACTTTTTGAGCAGCCTTTTCGGCGGTCAGTCAATGGGCAATGATATGGAAAATGCATTTTCCGAAGGTGATAAAAGCTCGCATAAGAAGGATAAGAAGAAAAAAGCGTCTAAGGAAAAGGAGCTTAAGTTCCTTCCTAAGTTCTGCACAAATCTTACCGAAAAAGCAAGAGAAGGCAAGATGGACAATATAATCGGCAGAGATAAGGAAATCGAAAGAGTTGTCCAGATTCTCTCCAGAAGAACAAAGAACAACCCTTGCCTTATCGGTGAGCCGGGCGTAGGTAAAACAGCAATCGCCGAGGGTATCGCTCAGAGAATTGCAAGCGGCGATGTCCCCGTCCATATAAAGAACAAGGAGCTTTACCTTTTGGACCTTACCGCACTCGTTGCAGGTACTCAGTTCAGAGGACAGTTCGAGGGTAGATGTAAAGGTCTTATCGATGAGGTTGTAGAGCAGGGTAACGTTATTTTGTTCATCGACGAGGTGCATAACCTTGTCGGCGCAGGTGACAGCTCCGAAGGCTCTATGAATGCCGCAAATATTATGAAGCCTGCCCTCTCAAGAGGCGAAATCCAGGTAATCGGTGCAACAACCTTCAAGGAGTACCGTAAGCATATCGAAAAGGACTCAGCCCTCGAAAGACGTTTCCAGCCGGTTACGGTAAACGAGCCGACGGTAGAGGATACATTTGAGGTTCTCAAGGGCGTAAAGAAGTATTACGAGCAGCACCACAGAGTCCATATTTCAGACGAGCTTTTAAGAAAGTGTGCAGTGCTTTCCGAAAGATATATAAACGACAGATTCCTGCCCGATAAGGCAATCGACCTTCTCGACGAGGCTTGTGCTTGTGCAAGCATAAAATGCCCCGAAATCGCCCAGGTGCAGACTCTCAACGATGAGCTCTTGAAGCACGAAAAGACACTTTCCGAGCTTGAAACAAACGAAACTCCCGACTTTGAGGCAATCGCAACCGAAAAGGCAGAGGCCGAGAAAATCAAGCACCAGCTCATTGAGCTTGAAAAAATCACATCCCAGCTCCAGGTTACAGACGAGGATATTTCGAAGGTAATCGAGCTCTGGACAGGAATTTTAGCAAATAAGATTTCCCAGAGTGAAATGGAAAAGGTTAAGGGCCTCGAAGAAGCTCTCAAGAAGCGTGTAATCGGCCAGGATGAAGCAATCAGAAAGGTCGCAAACGCAGTAAAGAGAACAAGAGTCCACCTTACAAAGAGAATAAGACCTGCAAGCTTTATTTTCGTAGGCCCGACGGGTGTCGGAAAAACTGAGCTTGTAAAGGTTCTCGGAGAAGAGCTTTTCGATGCTACCGAGCCGGTAATAAGAGTTGATATGTCCGAGTATATGGAAAAGCATACAGTCGCAAGACTCATAGGCTCACCTCCTGGATATGTCGGCTACGACGACGCAGGTCAGCTCACCGAGAAGGTAAGAAGAAGACCGTACTCAGTGGTTCTGTTTGACGAAATCGAAAAAGCTCACCCCGACGTTATGAATATTATGCTCCAGATTTTAGACGAGGGCAAGGTCAACGACGCTCAGGGAAGAAGCGTATCATTTGAAAATACCGTTATCGTTATGACCTCAAATGCAGGCTCAACCGATAAGGATACAGGTGTCGGCTTTAATAAAACAAGTGCCGATATCACAAGAGAAAGAGCAATGAAGGCACTCTCGCAGTTTCTGCGTCCCGAATTTCTGGGCAGAGTCGACGAGATTGTCGTGTTCAATCCTCTCACAGAAGAAAATTATGCCGATATCGCAGCTCTGATGCTCGGCGAAATGAAGGAGCCTCTGCTTGAAAAGGGAATAAAGCTCGTGTTCGACGAAAACGCATGCAAGCTGTGTGCTAAGAAGGCGTACGGCAAAAAGCTCGGTGCAAGAGATATAAGACGTGTTATCAGAGAGGAAATCGAGGAGCTCGTAGCCGATGTAATCATCGAAAACGGCGAGGGTAAGCTTATCGGTATATCCATCTCTGCAAAGGATGATAAGTTTATCGTGGATACTCTGTAAAGAGAGGTGAAAAGGCTTATGACAGCATTCGTAACAGGTGGCTCAGGTGCAATAGGCGGTGCGATTTGTGTTGCACTTTCAAAGCTTGGCTTTGATGTCGTCGTCGGGTATAATTCCGATGAGCAAAGTGCAAAAAGCATTGCAGAAAAAATCGAAGAAAACGGCTCGAAGGCAGTTGCCGTTAAGTGCAACGTCGCAGACCCGCAGGAAGCTAAGAACGCAGTTTCTGTGTGCGAGCAGAGTCTTGGCGAAATAGAGCTTCTTGTCAATAACGCAGGAGTTGCGGATATAAACCTGTTTACACACGTTTCTGACGAGAGAATGCAGGAAATAATGAGCATAAACCTTATGGGTGCTATGTATATGTCAAAAGCCGTTTTGCCGAAAATGATTAACCGCAAAAGAGGAAATATCATAAATATCTCGTCAATGTGGGGAGAGGTCGGTGCATCCTGCGAGGTCGTGTATTCAGCCTCAAAAGCAGGACTTATCGGCTTTACAAAAGCGCTTGCCAAGGAAGTCGGCCTGTCCGGCATAAGAGTTAACTGCATAACGGCAGGTATGATTGATACCCCCATGAATAAAGGCTTTACACAAGACGAGATAGCAGAAATAATAGACGAAATCCCGCTTTCCAGAATGGGCAAGCCTTCTGATATCGCCAATGCCGTAGCTTTTTTATCAAGCGAAAAAGCATCATATATCACAGGTGCCACAATTAAGGTAAACGGCGGAATGTGCATTTAAGGAGTTGACAAAATGGCAAACCATATCGCAACAATAACAAAGCTTGCAAACGAAAAGAATATCGATATCGCAACGCTTACCGAGCTTTTAGAGCAGAGAAACGACGGCATTATGTCGTTTATATCGGTCAAGGCAAGAAAGGCAATGAGCGAAGCCTTCGACGGAAAAATAACAATCAAGGGTGCCGTGTCAATCTCCAGCGTCTGCAAGGGTGACTGCTTTTTCTGCGGTATAAGAAAGAGCAATATGAACTGTAAGCGTTTCACTCTTACAGCCGATGAAATTATCGAAAGAGTGGCATTCGGTTATGAAAAGGGAATACGCCTTTTTGAGCTTCGTGGCGGAGAAAATGAGGAGTTTTCCGACAGCGAGCTTTGTGCCATAGTTTCAAAAATCAAGGAAGCCTTCCCGGATGCAGAGATAGAGCTTGCCCTGGGACAGAAAAAATACAGCTCCCTGCTTGCTTATTTCAGAGCAGGTGTCAAGGGCTATACACTTAGATTCGAGGCTTCAAATAACGAAACCTATTCAAGACTCTGTCCTACAAATTCCATAGACCAAAGACAGATTTCTATCGCATATTTAAAGCAGGTCGGCTTTGAGTACGGAACAGGCTTTCTCGTTGGCGCACCGTTCAAGAAAGCGCCCGAGCTTGCGCAGGATATCCTCTATATCAAGGAGTCAAATCCCGATGTAATAGACATCTCTCCGTTCATTCCACATAAGGATACACCGCTTGCAAAGTTCAAGGCAGGCTCTGCCGAGGAAACGCTGTTTGTAATCTCGCTTTTAAGACTGCTTTGCCCGAATGCCAAGATTGTAGCAAACGAGTCGCTCGATGTCCTTATGGAAAAGGGTAGAAAAATGGCAATGACCGCAGGTGCGAATGTCGTTACCGTTTCACTCGATACCGCCGATAAGGCAGAGTGCTATAATATCTACGACAGCGAAATTGAGTACATAGAGCCTGAAAAGGTAATAGCAAAAACAAAGTCAAGAATTGAAAAATTCGGCTTTAAAGCAAATTAAGTAAAGAGGTCTTTCGAATGAGCCTTAACTCAACCCCAAACGCCAATAGAATACACATCGGAATTTTCGGTAAAAGAAATGCAGGCAAGTCAAGCCTCATAAATGCACTTACAAACCAGCCGATTGCAATTGTTTCCGATGTCGCAGGAACAACCACCGACCCCGTGTCGAAAGCTATGGAGCTTCTGCCGCTCGGCCCAGTTGTCATTACCGATACAGCAGGAATCGACGATATCGGTGAGCTTGGAAAAATGCGTGTCGAGCGCTCACTTTCACAGCTTGCAAAAACCGATATCGCAGTCTATGCAGTGTCTTGCGAAAATGATATCGATAGTAGCGATATGCAGGTAATAGAGCGTATCCGAAAAATGAATATCCCGCTTATCGTCGTAAGAACAAAGTCCGATAAAGCGGAAGGCTTCAAGGCAGGGAATGGCGAAATCGTGCTGTCCTCAGCAACCGGAGAGGGTATAGAGGAGCTTAAGAAGGCTCTCGTGCTTGCACTCCCCGATAAGGAGAAAAGCTGCCTCATAAGCGATATCGTGGGCGAAGGCGACGCCGTTGTGCTGGTTATCCCTATAGACGAGTCAGCTCCGAAGGGCAGACTTATCCTTCCGCAGCAGCAGGTTCTCAGAGAAGCCCTCGACAGCAAGGCAATCGCAATAGCAACCCAGCCTGATACACTCATAAAAACTATCGAAACTCTAAATGCCCCGCCGAAGCTCGTAATCACCGATTCTCAGGTTTTCGGTAAGGTTTCAAAAATGCTCCCCGACAGTATCCCGCTTACCTCGTTTTCGATACTCATGGCAAGATACAAGGGCATACTCACTACCGCTTCAAAGGCGGCTATGTCTATAGAAAGCCTTGAAGACGGCGACAAGGTGCTTATCTCCGAGGGCTGTACACACCATAGACAGTGCGGAGATATCGGCACTGTAAAGCTTCCTGCCTGGATTAAAAAGCATACAGGTAAGGAGCTTAAGTTCGAGTTTACAAGCGGAACAGATTTCCCTGATAATCTAAGCGATTATAAGCTCATTGTCCATTGCGGCGGCTGTATGCTGACAGAAAGGGAAGTCACCTACCGCTATAAATCCGCAAAGGCACAGAACGTTCCTATCACAAATTACGGAATACTCATAGCCTATATGAACGGCATTTTAGAAAGAACACTAAAGCCTTTTGAAAAATAAACGGCAGTATCGCTCTTGCGGTACCGCCGCTTATCCTATTTCTTGTTTTCGTCAACTCTTACCTTTGCATCGATGATGTTCTCCTCGCTGACGTTGTAAACCCTGCCGTTGTTTGCAGTGTAATTGTCAGTGATGATGTTTGTTTCACCCTCAGGTGCGGCAATGTGTCTTGGACGATATATCTTTGTCCCGTCAAGAGCATCATATATGGGACTTTTCTGCTTATCCATATAACCCCTTCCTTTCTTCTTTATATATTATCTGAAGAAAAGAATAAAGCTATCCCATAAAAAATATACCATAAGATTTATAAATCACCGAAAGGATAATTAAAAATGGCACTTCTTAATAACACACAGCTTCGCAGAAAATCATACCTCAGACTTTTGCTCAGGTATGTCGGCGTTACCTTCATAGGACTCAGCTTTGCACTTTTCTATGTTGTAGCAAGAAAGGGCATGGGCGCATTTGCAAATGTAATATTCTCCTTCTGCACAATCAGCTGTATGCTCTGCCTCTATGCCGATTTGTGTTTAAAGCTCGGCGGAGAAATGGGCGGAAACGTAAGACTCCATAAGGAAAAAGACTGCCCGAAGCACGGAATGCTGCTGGGAATTCTTTCAACAATACCGTATTATGTTACCTACATAATTCTCGTACTTTCCAAAGCAGGTGTTATAGGAAACTTCTTCGGCTGGTTCAAGCTTATAAATTCGCCGTACCTGCCGCTTCTTGACCTTTTCGGAAAAGCTGATACAAAAGCAGCCGCTATCCCGATTGATTACCTTATTATCTTCGCAATCTTCCCGGTTATCAATATCGTAGTGTGTCACCTTTGCTATAAGATAAGCTACGAGCGTATAGATGTCGCAAAAAAGGTGCTTTATAAAAATAAAGACTGATAAATAATGAAAAAGCAGTATCGCATATCAAAGCGGTACTGTTATTTTTTTGCCCGAATTGATATCAAAACAAAAATCGCAGTCCGCTTAAAATTTGACGCAGATTTTACAAAACTCATCTTTCTGACTTTACAACAGTGCGTTATAATTCAAATGTAAACAAAAAAGGCAACCAATTTTACATCTGAAAGGACTTGTATTTATGAAAAAGATTATCAGTATTCTGACAGCAGCACTTATTATGTGCACCACATTTGCAGGCTGTTCCTCTGAAAAGGAAGCAGTAGCAACAGACGGTTCAACCTCAATGGAAAAGGTTATCGGAGTTTTAGGCGAAACATTTGAAAATGACACAGGAATTACAGTTACATATAACCCGACAGGTTCAGGCTCAGGTATCAAGGCTGTAGCCGCAGGAACCTGCGATATCGGACTTTCAAGCCGTGACCTCAAGGACGAGGAAAAGGAACAGGGCCTCACAGCTACAATCCTCGCTTATGACGGAATTGCAATTATCGTAAACCCCGAAAACCCAATTTCAGACCTTGACGTTGAAACAATCGCTAAGATTTATACCGGCGAAATCAAGAACTGGAAGGAAATCGGCGGCAATGACAGCGAAATCGTGCTTATCGGCAGAGAAGCAGGAAGCGGTACCCGTAATGGCTTTGAATCAATCACAGACACAGAAGACAAGTGCAATTACCGCCAGCAGCTTACCTCTACAGGCGACGTTATCACAACTGTTGCAGGCAATCCTGCAGCAATCGGCTACGCATCAGTAGCATCCGTAAAGAATAACGTAAAGATGCTTACAGTAGGCGGCGTAGCTCCTACAGAGGATACAATCAAGGACGGCAGCTATGTTGTTCAGCGTCCGTTTGTGCTCGTAACAAAGACGGATGCAAAGCTTTCAGAGAGCGCACAGAAGTTCTTTGACTACATTACATCTGAAGACGCACGAGAAGCAATTTCCTCAGCAGGCGTTGTTGCAGCAAACTAAGAATATATCAGACGGCGATGCGGCAGAATTCTGTCGCATAATGCCATATACGGAGCATACTTATGAAGAAAAATAAAATGATAGAAAGAGCCATTCACGGCGTGTTTCTCATACTCGGGCTGCTGACAGTAGGCTGTGTATTGCTGATAACGGTATATCTTGTAATTTCCGGTATACCGGCTATAACTGAGATAGGATTTTTCGACTTTCTTTTCGGTACGCAGTGGGCATCAACTGCCGAGGAGCCGGAATACGGGATACTGCCCTTTATATTGACAAGCGTTTACGGAACGGCAGGAGCTATCCTTATCGGCGTTCCTGTAGGATTTTTTGCGGCAGTATACCTATCAAAGCTTGCAAACCCAAAGGTAAAAGCCTTTATGGAAGGTGCTGTAAGTCTGCTTGCAGGTATTCCATCGGTCGTTTATGGTCTGGTGGGTATGCTGGTGCTTGTGCCTGCCGTGCGTGAAATATTTGATATTCCCGACGGCGCAAGCTTGTTTTCGGCAATCATAGTTCTTGCAATTATGATTTTGCCGTCAATTATCAAGGTGTCTATGACTGCCCTTGAAGCTGTACCAAAGGAGTATGAGGACGCATCTTTAGCACTCGGTGCAACGCCTGTGGAAACATATTTCAGAGTTTCCGTCCCTGCTGCAAAAAGCGGAATTGCAGCGGCTGTCGTGCTTGGCGTGGGACGTGCGATAGGTGAAGCAATGGCAGTTATGATGGTATCGGGAAATGCTCCCAATATGCCATCGCTTTTCCAGAGTGTGCGTTTTCTCACAACCGCCGTTGCAAGCGAAATGTCCTATTCGAGCGGACTTCAGCAGCAGGCACTTTTCTCAATTGCACTGGTGTTGTTCCTCTTTATAATGCTTATAAACGCAACCTTAAATTTCTTTCTTAAAAAGGAGAAAGACTGATGCTTAACAGAAGAAGAAAAGCCTATATCGGCATTATGAAAGCCGCAATGTATATATCAACAGGACTTACTGCGGCACTTGTTATATTCCTTGTAGCGTATGTTTTCATAAAGGGTATTCCTAATATTACATGGGAGCTTTTGTCCACAAAACCAAGCTACATAAGCGGAAGAATAGGTATTCTCCCCGATGTTGTAAATACGCTTTATATCGTCTTGGCAACACTTGTCTTTGTTATTCCTCTTGGTGTGGGTGCGGCGATATATCTTACAGAATACGCAAAAAACAAAAAGCTTGTCGGTGTTATCGAATATGCCGCAGAAACGCTTTCAGGTATTCCGTCAATCATATACGGCCTTGTAGGTATGCTGTTTTTCTGCCAGTTCTTAGGATTTAAAACTTCGCTTTTAGCAGGCTCGCTGACCCTTGTGATTATGAATCTGCCGACAGTAATGCGTACAACCCAGGAGAGCCTTAAAACAGTACCTCAGAGTTACCGTGACGGTGCATTCGGACTCGGTGCAGGAAAGTGGAGAGTAATAAGAACTGTCGTACTCCCTGGCTGTGTTGACGGAGTTATCACAGGCTGTATCCTGTCAATAGGACGAATTTTAGGCGAGTCTGCGGCACTGCTCTTTACAGCAGGCTTTGCCCACGCTCTGAACGGAGTTTTAGAGGGACTTACTTCTCCGGGTGCTTCTCTTACCGTTGCCCTTTACGTCTACGCAAAGGAGGAAGGCGAGTTCGGAGTAGCATTCGCAATAGCGGCGATACTTATGATTTTAACACTTCTGATAAATTTCTCTGCAACTCTTGTCAGCAGATATTTTGCAAAAAAGCGTGAGCTCTGATAGGAAGGAATGATACAATGAGCGATATAATGACAGCTAAAGACCTGAATCTGTGGTATGACCAGACACAGGCACTTAAAAATGTGAATATTACTATTCCTGAAAAAAGCATAACTGCTTTTATCGGACCTTCGGGCTGTGGAAAGTCTACATTTCTCAAGACCTTGAACCGTATGAATGACCTTATTCCTACGGTTAAGATAACGGGTGAGGTCTGCTATAACGGACAGAATATCTATGACAGCAGTGTTGATGTAAATGAGCTTCGTCGTGAAATCGGAATGGTCTTCCAGAAGCCTAATCCTTTTCCTATGAGCATTTACGACAACATTGCCTATGGACCTCGTACACACGGGATAAAGTCAAAGGTTAAGCTTGATGAGATCGTTGAGCAGTCTCTCCGTGACGCGGCTATCTGGGACGAAGTAAAGGACAGACTGAAGAAAAACGCCCTCGGAATGTCGGGCGGTCAGCAGCAGAGGTTATGTATTGCAAGAGCACTTGCGGTAAAGCCAAAAATTCTCCTTATGGATGAGCCGACATCTGCCCTTGACCCTATCTCAACATCGAGAATAGAGGAGCTTGCAATCGAGCTAAAAAAGAATTATACCATTGTTATAGTGACACACAATATGCAGCAGGCTGTGCGAATTTCAGATAATACGGCATTCTTTCTGCTGGGTGAGCTTATCGAATACGGAGAAACCGAAAAACTGTTCTCACAGCCGATTGATAAGCGTACTGAAGATTATATTACAGGAAGGTTTGGATAATGAGAAGCAGATTTGATGAACAGCTTAGTATACTTAATACTGAAATGATAGAAATGGGCGCACTCTGCGAGGAGGCTATTGCCCTTGCATCAAAAGCACTTACCACAGGGGATGTCACACTCTCTGAAAACGTGTCGGCAATTTCATCTGATATCGACCACAAGGAACGTGATATTGAAGCACGCTGCATGAAATTACTTTTACAGCAGCAGCCCGTCGCAAGAGATTTAAGACAGATTTCTGCCGCACTTAAAATGATAACCGATATGGAGCGTATCGGCGACCAGGCAGAGGATATTGCCGAGATAATAACCTTTCTTGATGGCAGAACAGCCGAAGAAACAGTGCATATCTGTGATATGGCTGCCGAAACAATTTCAATGGTAACAGACAGTGTTGACGCTTTCGTAAAAATGGATATCGGACTTGCAAAGGCTGTTATTACCCATGATGACAAGGTCGACGAGTATTTTGACAAGATTAAGAGCAGCCTTATTAAAATGATTGCCCGAAGCCCCGAAAACGGCGAGTATTTACTCGACATGCTGATGATAGCAAAGTATTTTGAACGTATCGGCGACCATGCAACAAATATTGCCGAATGGGTGATTTTCTCGGTAACAGGCGAACATAAAGACTCATAACAGGTAAGCCGCCATATACCTGCCTCGGTATATGCGGCGGTGCAGAACTCTTACAGATTTTCTCAAAGGAGTTGATTTATATGATATGGTGCGTTGAAGACGATGCGAGTATCCGTGATATAGAGGTTTACGCCTTGCAGTCAATAGGGCTTGAAGCAAAGGGCTTTGAGGATGGTAGGAGCTTTCTTTCCGCACTCAGAACGGAGCTTCCCGACCTTGTTATTCTTGATGTGATGTTACCCGAAACAGACGGAATCGAGCTTTTGAAAATATTAAAAAGCACAGCTGAATATGTTGATATACCTGTTATCATGGCAACCGCAAGAGGTACTGAATTTGATAAGGTGCGCGGGCTTGACCTCGGTGCCGACGACTATCTCGTAAAGCCATTCGGAATGATGGAAATGATTTCAAGGGTAAAGGCGGTTATGCGCCGCTGTAAGCCCAAAACAGTAATCCGTGTTCTGCAAGTTGACGGGCTTTCTCTTAATCTTGACAAGCGTACCGTAACGATAAACGGCGAAAAGATTTCGCTTACATACAAGGAGTTTGAACTCCTTTCGCTTTTTATGAAAAACGTGGGGCTTGTATTTTCAAGGGATACGCTCTATAACGAGATATGGGGTTCTGATTTTATCGGTGAAACCAGAACAGTTGATATGCATATCAGAACGCTTCGTCAGAAGCTCGGAGAATATGGTGAAATGATTGAAACTGTACGTCACGTAGGTTACAAGTTCGGAGGTAGCTATGACAAGTAAAATTTTTCGTTCTATTTTTGCCACATCGCTCATTGTGCTTCTGGCAACTCTTACGATAATAACAACTTTTCTGTATGATTATTTCACAAATATTCAGATAAGTCAGATTAAAGATGAGCTTTCCATTGCCTCTGTCGGTACAGAGCAATCAGGCGAAGAATACCTCAAAAACCTGAAATCCGATAACTTCCGCTTGACCTGGGTGGCAAGTGACGGTACGGTTCTTTTTGATTCTCAAGCGGATAAATCTGTTATGGACAACCACCTTGACCGAGAGGAAATAGCAGAAGCATTTGAAACAGGAAAGGGCAGCAGCTCACGTCATTCTGCGACTCTTATGGAAAAAACACTTTATGAGGCAGTTCTCCTTTCAGATGGAACAGTGCTTCGTATATCTGTAAACCGTGCAAGCGGATTTGTTCTGCTTTTAGGAATGATGCACCCGGTTATTATCGTAATAGTAATTGCAATTATAATTTCAATAGTTCTTGCACATAAAATGTCAAAACGGATAACCGAGCCACTCAATCAGCTTGACCTTGATAATCCGGCAGATAACGATGCTTACGAAGAAATCGCACCGCTTCTCAGCCGTATCCATAAGCAGAATATGAAGATTGAGCGCAAGGCATCAGAGCTAAGCCGCAGAAAAGATGAGTTCGAGCTTATCACAAAGAATATGCACGAAGGGCTCCTGCTGCTTGATAGAAACAAAAATATCCTTACAATAAATTCAGCGGCAATGACTATTTTTGACGCAGATAAAAATTGTGTTGGCAGAGAATTCCTGACAATAAACCGCCGACACGAAATAACCTCTGCAATCGAAAAAGCACTTGCGGACGGACATGCACAAATCCGTGCAAGCCTTAATGAAAAGGAATATCAATTCGATATAAGCCGAATTGAAACAGACGGAGAAACAGTCGGTGCGGCAATCTTAGTGTTTGATATAACCGAGCAGGCTGACGCTGAAAGACTTCGCAGAGAATTTACTGCAAATGTTTCACACGAGCTTAAAACCCCGCTTCATACTATTACAGGAAGTGCAGAGCTTATAGAAAACGGACTTGTAAAGCAGGAGGATATGCCACGCTTTGTAGGTCATATCCGAAAGGAAGCAACACGGCTTGTGGCGCTTGTAGAGGACATTATAAGACTTTCCCAGCTTGACGAACAGACGGAGCTGCCGAAGGAAGATGTTTCACTTTATGAGGTCGCAAATGAGGTCTGCGATGTTCTCCGTGTCGGAGCAGATGAAAAGGATATCACGCTTTCGGTATCGGGCGATAATGGAAATGTCTGCGGCGTAAAGCATCTGCTTTTTGAAGTTATCTATAACCTTTGTGACAACAGTATCAAGTATACCCCCGACGGTGGCAGGGTCGAAATTAGTGTTTCGGAAACACCGAAGGAAGTTTCGCTCAGCGTTTGCGATAACGGAATAGGTATCGCCCCTCAGCACCACACAAGAATTTTTGAACGCTTTTACAGAGTTGATAAGAGCCATTCGAAAAAATCAGGCGGAACGGGTCTCGGACTTTCTATTGTTAAACACGCTGTTTCTTATCACGGCGGGAGAATCGAAATTCAGAGCGAGTTGAATAGGGGAACGACTGTTACAGTCGTTTTGCCGAAAAGCAAATAAATTCAAGCGGTCGAGAATATGTCGGCCGCTTATATTTTTAGTGAAACGGGCATATTGTATTCTGCCAGTGCATAAAGGCAGAGGTTGCGACGAGTTTTCGACAAAAGAGGAAGGCTGCATAGGATTTCTACGCAACCTTTCGATAGATATGATAAAACCTCTTGAACGGCTGTTTTAGTAAGACAGGGAAAATCTTACTGCATCATCGAGCCTAAGTCGTCCATAACATCACCGATAGCCTTGATAGCCCTTGCGGTGTTGGACTTGAGCTTGCGTTTTTCCTTTGCAGAGGAATTTGCAACAGTGTATGCAACCGCACCCGCAGTCATTCCCACAGCCACACCCTTTGCAATAGATGAAAGCTTCATAGATTTACAGCTCCTTTCGCCCGGATTTTTCGGGCATTTTTATTTTGCATTTGACGCATAATTATTATGTGAACTGTATTGTTTATAATTCAAAAGTAAAAAAGCTAAATTCTGTGAATTGCATTGTCTGTACAGAAAAACTTAAAATCCGTTAAAATGCCACAAATCATAGCTTCGGTTTTGTAAAGTTTGTTAATCTGAATATTGACTTTGCAAAGCGTTTTAGGTATTATAATTATAGTGTAAGCCGTTACTGTTTCTGCGGCTTATTTTATTGTGTTTTGAGAAAGAGAGATTTTTTGTATGACTATACTTTTACCTGTGTCTATAGCCCTTTTAACGGGACTTATGATGACAAGAGCCTTCAAACCGCTCAGACTTCCGTCTGTTACTGCATACCTTATCGCAGGCGTCATAATCGGCCCTTACTGCCTCGGAGCACTCGGCGTAGACGGACTTGGCTTCACCTCACTTTCGCAGGTCGAAGGGCTCGGAGCCGTTTCGCAGATAGCCCTTGGCTTTATCGCATTTTCAATCGGTAACGAGTTCAGACTCAAGGACTTAAAGCAGATAGGTAAGCAGGCATTCATCATCGGTATTTTCCAGGCACTTGCCGCAACACTCCTCGTTGACCTTGCATTGTTTGTTGTCCACCTTATCATGCCCGACAAGATTTCGCTTGCACAGGTGCTTACATTAGGTGCAATCGCTACAGCAACTGCGCCTGCTGCTACACTTATGGTAGTAAGACAGTATAAAGCAAAGGGTAAGCTTACAAACCTCCTTTTGCCGATTGTTGCCCTCGACGACGCAGTAGGACTTATAGTGTTTGCAGTTTCCTTCGGCGTAGCAAAAACACTCGTTGTCGGAAAGCTCGATATCATCTCAATACTCGTAAATCCGATTATCGAAATCGTGCTGTCGCTCCTTCTCGGCGCTGTAATGGGATATATCCTTACACAGCTAGAAAAGATGTTCAACTCAAATACAAACCGTCTTAATATGACAATCGCATTCGTGTTTATGACCGTCGCACTCTCTACAATAAAGGTTGAAATAGGACAGGTGCATATCGGCTTCTCGTCACTCCTCGTTTGTATGATGCTCGGAACAGTCTTCTGTAATATCTGTCCGCTTTCCCACGACCTTATGGGTGCAACAGATAAGTGGACATCTCCGCTTTTTGCACTGTTCTTTGTTATAAGCGGCGCAGAGCTTGAGCTTTCGGTTTTCGCAGATGCCGCAATCGTAGGAATAGGCGTTGTCTATATCCTCTTCAGATGTGCAGGTAAGTATTCGGGTACCTTCCTCAGCGCAAAGGCAACCCACTGCGACAGCAAGACCTGCAAGTTTCTGGGTATCACACTCTTCCCGCAGGCAGGTGTCGCACTCGGAATGTGTGCAACCGCAATGCAGCTGGGCGAGCAGGGTGTACTTATCAGAAATATCACTCTCTTCGCAGTGCTTATATATGAGATTTTCGGCCCGCTGTTCACAAAAATGGCACTCACTGCATCAGGCGATATCCAGCCTATGTCGGATGAGGTCAAGAACCGCCGCCACCATAAGCTTCGGGAAGCAAGCGAGAAAAACTAAGGGGGAAGAGCTTTGGCAAACCTCAATATCGTGCTCGTAGAGCCGCAGATTCCGCAGAATACGGGCAATATCTCCCGCACCTGTGCTGTTACCGGTGCAACGCTCCACCTCGTAAAGCCCTACGGCTTTGAAATTTCAGATAAACAGCTCAAAAGAGCAGGACTCGACTATTGGGATAAGCTTACTATCTTCGAGTACGAAAGCCTGCAGGACTTTCTGCAAAAGAATAAGGACGCTAAGATGTTCTTCTTTACAACAAAGGGAAGAAGTACCCATAGCGAGGTGACTTACCCCGATAATGCCTTTATAGTGTTCGGCAGAGAGGATAAGGGACTCCCGGAAAGCCTTCTCTACAACAACCCCGACAGCTGCGTCAGAATACCTATGCGAAACGATTTGCGGTCGCTCAATCTTTCAAACAGCGTCGCAATCGCAACCTATGAGGTGTTAAGACAGTGGGATTACCCCGACCTTAACCGTGAGGGCAAGCTTACACAGTATGAGTGGTAGATGTGCGGGGATTTCAGCCCCAAAATTTATCAAAAATCTCTTGCATTTTGTGAGAGAATGTAGTACAATATAAAGGTAGTGTTGTTAAGTATTTAACAACTATTAAAAAGTAAATTTTTATCAGAGAGGATGTCACAATTATGGCAGGTTTAAACAAGGTTACAGTTGAAGACTTAAGCGTTAAGGGCAAGAAGGTTCTCGTAAGAGTTGACTTCAACGTTCCGCTTAAGGATGGCGTTATCACAAACGACAACAGAATTACAGCAGCTCTTCCTACAATCAATAAGCTCGTAGAGAACGGCGCTAAGGTAGTTCTCTGCTCACACCTCGGCAAGCCAAAGAACGGCCCTGAGGATAAGTTCTCACTCGCTCCTGCAGCTGCAAGACTTGCAGAGCTTGTAACAGCTAAGGTTACATTTGCTAAGGACGATACAGTAGTAGGCGACAACGCTAAGAAGGCAGTTGCTGAAATGGGCGAAGGCGAAATCGTAGTTCTCGAGAACACAAGATTCCGTGGCGCTGAAGAAACAAAGAACGGCGAAGAGTTCGCTAAGGAGCTTGCTCAGCTCGTTGACGGCGAAGCATTCGTTATGGACGCTTTCGGTTCTGCTCATAGAGCACACGCTTCTACAGCAGGCGTTACAAAGTTTGTTAAGGAAACAGCAGTAGGTTACCTTATGCAGAAGGAAATCAACTTCCTCGGCAATGCTGTTGAAGACCCTGTAAGACCTTTCGTAGCAATCCTCGGCGGTGCTAAGGTTGCAGATAAGCTCAACGTTATCAACAACCTCATCGAGAAGTGCGATACACTTATCATCGGCGGCGGTATGGCTTATACATTCCTCAAGGCTCAGGGTAAGGAAATCGGTACATCACTCGTTGATGATACAAAGCTTGACTACTGCAAGGAAATGATTGAAAAGGCAGCTAAGGCTGGCAAGAAGCTCCTTCTCCCTGTTGATACAACAATCACAAAGAGCTTCCCTGACCCAATCGATGCTGAAATCGAAGTTGAAGTATCCGAAACAATCCCAGCTGATATGATGGGTCTTGATATCGGTACAAAGACACAGGAACTCTATGCAGAAGCTGTAAAGAGCGCTAAGACTGTTGTATGGAACGGCCCTATGGGCGTGTTCGAGAACCCAATTCTCGCAAAGGGAACAATCGCAGTTGCTAAGTCCCTCGCTGAAACAGATGCTACAACAATCATCGGCGGCGGTGACTCTGCAGCAGCAGTTATCAGCCTCGGCTTTGCTGACAAGATGAGCCACATCTCTACAGGCGGCGGAGCTTCTCTTGAGTACCTCGAAGGAAAGGTTCTCCCGGGAATCGACGTAATCGCTGACAAGTAAAATTTCAAAGAGCAGATACCCCTTTGCGAGTGTCTGCTCTTTTTTTAAGTTAAAGGAGGAGACTATGTACTTAGCACTTTTTGAATCGGGAAATCCCGTAGGTAGTATCCTGAAAATTGTTGTTTTCGCATTTGTGGCATCGTATATTCTCAGACTTGTTATAGTAGCCGTGAGATTTGGTAGTATGTGGATATCTGACAAAGAAGGCTTCAACAGGTATATAACCGAGAATGATATAAACGCATTAAAGATATTAAATCCGTTTTCCAATACGCTTTTTTTAGACAAGAATACTTCTGACGAAAACGAGCAGGACAGCGAGAATAAGAAGGTCCTCTGCAAGGCAACCGCTAAGGTCATCGGCAAAGAGGAAATCAAATCCTATAGCACCGACGAAGAGGGCAGACCTACAACAGCGATAAGCTATCAGCTCAAGGTCAAGTTCTATGTCGGAAACTCAGCCGCAACCGCCTATGTAGGATGCGATACATACGACGATAACGTCGAGATTTATTACAACAAGGATGACCACAGCGAGGTGTACCTCACCTCTGACGAGAGATTTAAAACCGGTTTTACAATGGCAGACTTTACCATCGAGGGGCTGAGAAACGCCAAGAATAAGGCAGCGGACAAGATTCTCAGTGCCGCTCAGAAGAACATAGTGCTGAATATCCTTCTGACTCTTGCAATGGTGGCAATTGTAGTTCTCGCAAGTAAGCTTAACAATGCTCTGTAACATTGACAAAGCATTAACATTGTGGTAGAATATATATGGCTTAAAAGCCGAAAATTTAGGTAATAATATTTTTATAAAAGGAGCTAATGTAAAATGAACAAGTCAGTAAGAAAGGCAATCATTGCCGGCAACTGGAAGATGAACAAGACAAGACCTGAGGCTAAGGAGCTTTTAGAAGCAATCAAGCCGCTCGTTGCAAATGCAGAGGGTAACGTTGAGGTTATCGCTTGCGTACCTTACACAAACCTCGAGACAGCTGTAAACACAGTTGCAGGTTCTAATGTAAAGATTGGTGCAGAGAACGTTCACTTTGAAAAGAGCGGTGCTTTCACAGGCGAAATCTCTGCTGATATGCTCACAGAAATCGGCGTTGAGTACGTTGTTATCGGACACAGCGAAAGAAGACAGTACTTCGGCGAAACAGATGAAACAGTAAACAAGAGAACAAAGGCAGCTCTCGCAGGCGGACTCAAGCCAATCGTTTGTGTTGGCGAGCTTCTCTGGGAGAGAGAAACAGGCATCACAGAGGAAGTTATTGCAAGACAGATTAAGCTTGACCTCTACGATGTATCCGCTGAGGATGTTAAGAAGGTAGTTATCGCTTACGAGCCAGTATGGGCTATCGGCACAGGCAAGACTGCTACTGCTGACCAGGCTGAAGAGGTTTGTGCATTTATCAGAGCTACACTTGCTAAGCTTTATGACGATGCAACAGCTCAGGCTGTTACAATTCAGTACGGCGGTTCTATGAACGCTGCAAACGCTGCTGAGCTTCTCTCCAAGGAGAATGTTGACGGCGGTCTTATCGGCGGTGCTTCACTCAAGGCTGCAGACTTCAACACAATCGTTCAGGCTGCTATCAACGGCTAGAAGCGTGACGCTTCACCCGTTGTGACCCCCGCATAAGTATCCGATTATTCACGTGTCCGATGCTCCCTGTAGGGGGCGGATGCGTTTTGAAAATCAAACATATAAACTAGCGCAATGGTCATTTGTGCCAGTGGCGTTTGTGCCTCCGATAGGCTTGCTATCAAGGAAAAATGTCTGTCGGCACGTTAAAACGAACTGATAGAATTATATTGATGGGCGTATTGCGTCGATTAGATTATCGAGAGTTTGCAAATCTCTGCGGTCGGAGAAATTTCGAATAATGGCGGATGCGCTGTTGACAATCGGGCATTGAATCAAAACTTTGAAAGGAAAATAAAAATGGCAAAGAAACCAGTTGCACTTATCATTATGGACGGCTTTGGCTACAACCACTCAAGCTACGGAAACGCAATCCGTGCAGCCAAGACACCAAACCTTGATAAGCTTTTAGCAAATTATCCGCACACACTTATTGGTGCAAGCGGAATGGACGTAGGACTTCCTGACGGCCAGATGGGTAACTCCGAAGTAGGACACACCAACATCGGCGCAGGCAGAATTGTCTACCAGGAGCTTACAAGAATCACAAAGTCAATCAGAGAAGGCGATTTCTTTGAGAAGGAAGCATTCGTAAACGCAGTAGAAAACTGCAAGAAGAACGATTCCGCACTCCACCTCTTCGGACTCCTCTCCGACGGCGGTGTTCACTCACATAACCGTCACCTCTACGGTCTTTTAGAGCTTGCCAAGAAGGCAGGACTCAAGAAGGTATACGTTCACTGCTTTATGGACGGCAGAGACGTTGCACCAACAAGCGGTATCGACTTTGTTGATGAGCTTGAAGACAAGATGAAGACAATCGGCGTAGGTAAGATTGCATCCGTAATGGGCAGATACTACGCAATGGACAGAGATAATCGCTGGGAGAGAGTACAGAAGGCTTATGCTGCTATGGTATACGGCGAGGGCATGGAAGCTCAGACAGCACACGATGCTATCAAGGCTTCCTATAACGCAGACGTAACAGATGAGTTCGTAGCTCCTACAGTTATTGATAAGGAAGGCACAATCGGCGAAGGCGACAGCGTTATCTTCTTTAACTTCCGTCCTGACCGTGCAAGAGAAATCACACGTACATTCGTAGACGACGATTTCAAGGGCTTCGAGAGAAGAAACGGCAGATTCAATCTCTACTATGTATGTATGACTCAGTACGACGTTACAATGCCTAACGTTGAGGTTGCATTCAAGCCTGAAGGACTTACAAATACCCTCGGTGAGTACATCTCCAAGCAGGGTCTCACACAGCTTAGAATCGCTGAAACAGAAAAGTATGCTCACGTTACATTCTTCTTCAACGGCGGTGTTGAAGCTCCGTTTGAGAACGAAGACAGAGCACTTATCGATTCACCTAAGGTTGCAACATACGACCTTCAGCCTGAAATGAGTGCATACCCTGTATGCGACGAGGTTGTAAAGAGAATCGAGTCTGATAAGTATGACGTTATTATCTTAAACTACGCAAACTGCGATATGGTAGGACACACAGGTGTGTTCGACGCAGCAGTTAAGGCAGTAGAGGCAGTTGACGAGTGTATGGGCAGAACAGTTGACGCAGTTCTCGCAAAGGGCGGCGTTGCTCTTATCACTGCTGACCACGGTAACGCAGATAAGATGTATGAGGAGGACGGTTCACCGTTCACAGCTCATACAACTAACCTCGTTCCTCTCATCATTGCAGGTGCAGGTGAGGTTGCACTCCGTGAAGGCGGCGTGCTCGCAGACCTCTCACCAACAATCTTAAAGCTCTTAGAGCTTCCACAGCCTGAAGAGATGACAGGTAAGTCTATCATCAAGTAATAGTTTGTTACGGCTCCGATTTTGTGTAAAACGCAGAATCGGAGCTTTTGCTATTGTAATGTGTAGAAAATAGTGGTATAATGATGAGGTGAAAAAACAATAAGATGCTAGTTGAAGTGGCCAGGAAAGGCAACAATGCCGCCGACGGAGTAACGCTCTCAGGTAAACAGACTGCCCACAGATAGCACTCCGGAGAAGTCCTGTAAAACGGATGCCGAAGGTGCAAGGCGGTGTGTTTCCGCTAAAACTCTCAGGCAAAAGGACGGAGGTAGATGGTAAGCCTAGGGAAGTATGCTGCCCTTGGTTACAGCTACGCTTGTTCGGAGTCGGATGTTGAATCCGGCTTTTTTGTTTGTAAATGTAATGGAGGAATTTCAATGTTTGACAAAATCGTAAGTGTTATTGAAAAGGTCAATACCTTCCTCAATAACATTGTTTGGGGATGGCCTGTTATCATCCTCATTCTCGGTACAGGACTTCTTCTCTCAATTAGAACGGGTTTTCTGCAGCTGAGAAAGTTTGGTACATCTCTTAACACAACTATCATTCCGACCTTAAAAAGCCTCGGTAAGCAGAAGAAGGAGGACAAGGACGCTCAGTCTGTTTCCCAGTTTGAAGCATTTTCTGCTGCGATTTCAGGTACGGTAGGTACTGGAAATATCATCGGCGTAGTTTCAGCAATTCTTACAGGTGGCCCGGGTGCGGTTCTGTGGATGTGGATATCTGCATTTTTCGGTATGGTTACAAACTATGCTGAAAATGTCCTCGGCCTTTATTTCCGTAAAAAGGATAAGGAGGGCAACTTTTCAGGCGGGCCGTTCTACTACATCTACTACGGTCTTAAGTGGAAGTGGCTCGCTTACTTAGCAAGCGTTTTCACAGTGCTCGCTGCTATCGGTATGAGCGGAGTCCAGACAAATAAGATTTCAGGAACTGTTTCAGATGCTCTCTCAAAGGCATTTTCCTTCGAGAATATGACTGCCGTTAAGCTGATTATCGGCTTTATCGTGGCTGTTGTAGCCGCACTCATCATCATCGGTGGTATAAAGAGAATCGGCAAGGTAGCTTCAATGCTCGTTCCGTTTATGTCGCTTGCTTTTATTGCGATGGCTCTTATAGTTATCATTATGAACGTTACAGCAATTCCTAGTGCTTTTGAACTCATCTTTGATAACGCCTTCAACTTCAAGGCAGCAGGCGGCGGTATCTGTGGATATGCCTTCGCAACAGTAATCAAGAAGGGTATGGCAAGGGGCGTGTTCTCCAATGAAGCAGGACTCGGCTCATCTGTTATCGCACACTCTGCTTCCGAAACAAGAGAACCGGTAAAGCAGGGACTGTGGGGTGTGTTCGAGGTGTTCTTCGATACATTCATTATCTGTACTCTCACAGCTCTTATGATGCTTACTTCTGTTGACATAACCGCATTCACCGGCACGGAAAACGACACCGCAACCTCACTCTCACTCTTCTCGGATAACTTCGGCACATTCGGTACGGTTGTGTTCTCGGTTATCCTTCCGCTCTTTGCGTTTACAACTATTCTTGCATGGAGCTACTACGGCGAAAAGGCAACAGAATTCTGCTTCGGAGCTTTCGGCGAAAAGGGAAGCAAAATCGCTGTTTTGGTGTTCAAGGTTGCATATATCCTTCTTATCGTTGCATCAGCAGTCATCGAAAGCGAGCTCGTATGGTCAATTTCCGATACCTGCAACGGACTTATGGCAATCCCTAACCTTATCTGCGTTGTCGCCCTCAGCGGACTAGTAACCAAGATTACCAAAAACTACTTTGACCGTAAAAAGGGCAAGAATGTTGAGCCAATGCTCTCAGCTTACGACGACCTCAACGAGGAATTCAAACAGTATATTAAAGAGAATAGCGACTAGAAAAGTTTACGTATCGGGCGTACAGAAAGTGTATCACCCGATACGTTTTTTATAAGAAAAAAGTTGCATATTTTCACTCTTTGTGCTATAATTGAACTAATAGTCAAAAACGATTACGCAGCATAGTGTTGTCCGTATTGCCCGATGTCGGGAGAAAAGCGAAAATATATAGGTTTTGGGTGCGTTGTCATTGTAATTTTATTGTGCAGAATTTACAAGAAATGCTGTTCAATTTAATAGCAAATGACAATGTTGAATTTTTTTTGGTTTTTCTCTTTGACAATTCGAGAAAATGTGGTAAAATATAATAAGATAGTTATCTCGTAATTTAAGTATTACAGCTATATATAAGTTAACTGAAAGGAGTAGAAACTTCTATGTCAAAAATTATTGCAGTTACTTCCGGTAAAGGCGGAACAGGTAAGTCCTCAATCAGCGCATGCCTCGGCTATGCACTTGCAAAGCAGGGTAACAGAACTCTTATCATCGAGCTCGACTTTGGTCTGAGATGTATGGACATTATGCTTGGTATGCAGGGAAATATCCCTTATGACCTGGGCGACGTTCTCGCAGGTACCTGTGACGTTTATAAGGCAACTACAACTGTAAAGCTTGCTTCAAATCTCAGCGTGCTCTGTGCACCTGCTGACCCGTTTGTTCAGCTTAAGGCAGAGGATATCGAAAAGATTACCTCTGAAATGAGAAAGTACTTTGAGTATATCATTATCGATACATCTGCTGGTATCAACGGCAGCGTATTTGATATCGTAACAAACTCTGACCTCATCCTCATTGTTACAACTCCGGACCCTGTATGTGTAAGAGACGCACAGATGATGTCTGACGAGTTCTACAAGAGAGGCAACCAGAAGCAGAGACTCGTTATCAATAAGGCTAACCCAAGAGTGTTCGAGTATGACTCTATGAGCGACCTTGACTCCATTATCGATACAGTAGGAGTTCAGCTCCTCGGTGTAATCCCTGAGGACAGCGCTATCCCACTTGCAACAGGTAAGGGCGCACCGCTTTCATCAAGCTCAAGAGGCTTCCTCGCATTCTCCGCAATTTCAAGAAGAATCAAGGGCGAGCATATTCCAATCCAGATTAACAAGATTTAGTATTAAGCAAAACAATATAGGCGTAAGGAGGAAGATATCCTATGAATATAGCACTCATCGCCCATGACACAAAAAAGGAACTTATGGTACAGTTCTGTATTGCTTACAGCGGTGTACTGAGCAAGCATAATCTTTGTGCAACAGGCACAACCGGTAAGCAGGTATCTGAGGCATCAGGACTTAAAATAAGAAGATATATGAGCGGCTCACAGGGCGGCGGACAGCAGATTTCAGCGAGAATTTCCTGCAACGAAATCGACCTTCTGCTTTTCTTCAGAGACCCAATCTCTGCAAAACCGCATGAACCAAACGAAGCAGACCTTTTAAGACTCTGCGACGTACATAATATCCCTGTTGCAACCAATATCGCAACAGCAGAAGCGCTTATCCACGCTCTCGAAAGAGGCGACCTCGATTGGCGTGACATCGTAAACCCGACAAAGTATTAATATCCAAAAAGCTTCGAAGAGGAGAGTAGCTTTCAGATTTCTTCAGAGAGGACGTGGCAGGTGAGAACGTCCGTAATTGAAAAAGCGAAGGACACCTCTGAGCCGTCTGCTGATAAAGGCAGAACGTTTCGCCTGCGTTAAAGGTATGCTAAGTGGCAGTAAAGGAGAGTTTACTGCAATCAGGGTGGCAACACGATTTTAAAGGTCGTCCCTCGTATCAAGGGGACGACCTTATTTTTTGTTATAAACTAAGTAAAGAAAGGAAAAATATTATGGCAGTGATTGTTCAAAGACCAAAGGGAACACAGGACGTAACACCTTCGCAGGTCTATAAATGGCACACCGTTGAAAAAATCGTAAAGGATACAGCCGAGCAGTTTGGCTTTAAGGAAATCAGAATACCTACCTTCGAGGATACAGGTCTGTTTGTCCGTTCAGTCGGCGATACAACCGACGTCGTACAGAAGGAAATGTATACAGTTTCTGCAAAGGGCGACGCTACATTTACCCTGCGTCCTGAGGGAACAGCAGGTACAATTCGTGCAATGCTCGAAAACGGCGTTATGAATGAGGGCTTCCCGCAGAAGGTGTTCTACATTCTCTCGTGCTTCAGACACGAAAAGCCGCAGTCAGGAAGATTAAGAGAGTTCCACCAGTTCGGCTGTGAAATGGCAGGCACCGCTTCACCAAACGCCGATGCCGACGTTATCGCTCTCGCAAAGAGCGTTATCGACAGAGTCGGACTTAAGAATATCGAGCTTAATATCAACTCGATAGGCTGCCCCGAGTGCAGAAAGGAATACCACAAGGCTCTCAAGGCTTACTTTGAAGAAAGTAAGAGCGAGCTTTGCGAAACTTGCCTCGGAAGACTCGATAAGAACCCTATGAGAATTTTAGACTGTAAGTCACCGATTTGCTCTGAAATCGCTTCAAAAGCACCCGTAATCCTCGACTACCTCTGCGATGACTGTAAGGAGCACTTTGAAGCTCTGCAGGATAACCTCACCGCTATGGGTATCGACTTTAAAATAAATCCGAAAATCGTAAGAGGACTCGACTACTATACAAGAACTGTATTTGAGTTTGTCACAACAGATATCGGTGCTCAGGGTACTGTATGCGGCGGCGGAAGATACGACGGACTCATCGAAACACTCGGCGGACAGAGCGTTCCCGCACTCGGCTTCGGTATGGGACTCGAAAGACTCATACTTACCATGGAAAAGCAGGGCTGTGAGTTTATGCAGCCTGAAACATGCGATATCTATATCGCAGCTATGGATAAGGAAGCCCAGATTAAATGTATGCAGCTCGTCAAGGCTTTGAGAGAAGAAGGTTACCGTGCCGAATATGACCTCGTAGGCAGAGGACTCAAGGCTCAGATGAAGTATGCAGATAAAATCGGTGCCAAGTTCTCAATGGTACTCGGAAGCAACGAGCTTGAAGCAATGTCTGCAAAGCTTAAGAATATGAAAACAGGCGAGAGCGTCGATATCACCCTCGGCGACAGCTTCGTGGACTGCTTCTCCAATGAGCTTATAAGCCTTATGTTTTCAGTTGAGGAAATGCTCTGATGCTGAGGCTTACATCAAAAAAGGTGCGCTTTGAAAGCAGCCTTACAAAGAAACAGCTTCGTAAACGGTTCGATAATATAATCATTCCGTTTAAGGCAAGAGGCTCGATTATCGAAGTAAGCAGCTTTATCAAGAAGTATAAAACTGCCGAGGTCTATTATGGCTCTCGTGACGGCGATAAGCTTAAAATGTCCCACCACGCACCAAAGAAAACCGACGGCTCAACCCCAACGTTCTACGGCAGTATCTCGGAAAACGGCGAGGGAAGCGTAATCGAAGGAAAAATTGCAGTCCCGCTTGCAACAAGAATTTTCGCAGGAATATGGCTTACCGTGGTGCTGCTGCTTTCACTTGTCTGCCTTTCACTTGAAATGTATGCAGGCGCAGGAGCATTCGCCGCAGCCGCCGTGCTGAGTATTTGGCTGCTGTTTAGGGACGCAGGAAAAACAAAAAAGCTCACAGATGCACTAACAAAGCTCTGTGAAGACGAATAAATAAGAAATGAGGAAACTATAATGGATACAATGAAAGGCTTGAAAAGAACCCACTACTGCGGTCAGGTGCTCGAAGCAGGACAGACCGTAACAGTAGGCGGCTTCTGCGATACAGTAAGAAATAAGGGCGGTATCATCTTTATCGTCCTTCGTGACAGAACAGGCGTAGTACAGCTTACTTTTGACGATACAACAGACAGAGAAACCTTCGAGAAGGCAGCTTCCTGCCACAGCGAGTATGTTGTAATGGCAAGGGGCGATGTAAGAGAGCGTGAAAGCAAGAACCCTAAGATTCCTACAGGTAATGTTGAAATCTATGTAACAGACCTTCGCATTCTCTCCAAGGCACAGACAACACCGTTTGAGATTGTCGACAACTCAAATACAAACGAGGAGCTTCGCCTCAAGTACAGATACTTAGACCTCAGAAGAACACCTCTCCAGCGTAATATTATCACACGTCACGAGGTAGCAAGAGTCGCAAGAGAGTACTTCTACGAGAACGGCTTTATCGAAATCGAAACACCGATGTTTATGAAGTCAACCCCTGAAGGAGCAAGAGACTACCTCGTGCCTTCAAGAGTTCACCCGGGCAAGTTCTATGCACTCCCTCAGTCACCGCAGATTTACAAGCAGCTGCTTATGATTTCAGGCTTCGACAGATATGTCCAGCTCTCCAGATGCTTCCGTGACGAGGACCTGCGTGCAGACCGTCAGCCTGAGTTTACTCAGATTGACCTTGAAATGTCCTTTGTTGATGCACAGGATATCCAGGAAACAATCGAGGGCTTCCTTCATAAGCTCTTCAAGGAGGTAGTAGGAAAGGAGATTTCTCTCCCACTTCCAAGACTTACATTCGAGGACGCAATGAACCGCTACGGCTCCGATAAGCCTGATACACGTTTTGATATGGAAATCCAGGATATCACCGATACAGTCAAGGACGTTGATTTCGTGGTGTTCAAGGGTGCAATCGAAAACGGCGGAAGCGTCAGAGCAATCTGCGCAAAGAACGCCGCTAATACCTATACAAGAAAAGAAATCGATAAGCTCACAGAGCACGCTAAGGGAATCGGTGCAAAGGGCCTTGCCTATGTAAGATGGGTGGACGACGCTCCTGCTTGTTCCTTCGGAAAGTTCCTCAAGGAAGGCGAGCTTGAAGCTATTCTCAATAAGGTGGGAGCTGAAAAGGGCGACGTTGTTATCATTATGGCTGATAAGACTAAGACCGTCCTCTCAACACTCGGCGCACTCAGACTTATAATGGCAAAGAAGCTCGATATCATCGACGAAACCAAGCATAACTTCCTCTGGATTACCGAAATGCCATTCTTCGAGTACGACGAGGAGAATAATACCTGGGTTGCTGCCCACCATCCGTTTACAATGCCTATGGAAGAGTGTGTTCAGTACCTTGAAACTGAACCGGGCAAGGTAAGAGCCAAGGCTTGGGACCTCGTCCTCAACGGCGTAGAGCTGTCCTCAGGTTCAATGCGTATCACAGACTGTGAGCTCCAGCAGAAGATGTTTGAGCTTCTCGGTATGGAAAAGAAAGAAATCGACCTCAAGTTCGGCTTCCTCGTTGATGCCTATAAGTATGCCGCACCACCACACGGCGGTATGGGTATCGGACTCGACAGACTTGCAATGATTATCTGTAATGCAGATAACCTGCGTGACGTAACAGCCTTCCCGAAGGTTCAGAACGCAAGCGAGCTTATGTCACAGTGTCCTGCGGAGGTTGACGCAAAGCAGTTAGAAGAGCTTCATATCGCTGTAATTCCTGAAAACAAGGAATAATACGAATATCTGAATATACAAAAATGCACCGATAAGTTTGTACATTATGCCGTATTTTTCGTAAAACGGTGTACAACGGTGCATTTTTATTGTATAATTAAATTCGGTGCTTTTGTGCCAATTATGCTTGAATGGATGCTTATAATGAATAGTAAGAGAAAATATATATATGTGATTTTGTCACAAACGGGAACTGTGCCCGCAAGAATAATCAAGTTCTTTACAGGCGCTCCCTATAACCACGCTTCTCTCTCAAACGACGGGGAATTGCAGGAGATTTATTCCTTCTGCCGAAAGTTCAAGAGATTTGCACTCCCTGCAGGATTTGTAGAGGAGAATAAGGTCGGAGTTTTTGATATGTTCAGACGAGTACCTTGTGAGGTATATGCCTTTGAGGCAAGCGACGAGCAGTATACAAAGTATGAAGAAATGCTCGAACACTTCAAAAAGGAGAGCAAGCTTTATTCCTATAACGTCTTAGGACTTTTAACGCTTGCTTTCGGCTTTGCAATACATAGAAAGAACCACTTCGTCTGCTCCGAGTTTGTTGCCCACGTTCTATCAGAGTGCGGTATCGCCGTTTTCAATAAGGACTTGGGACTCGTAAAGCCCGACGATTTCCGTTATCTTGATAACGCAGTCCTCGTGTATAAGGGCGATATGAAGAGTATCCCGCCGTTCGGACTTCGCAAAAAAGCAACATTATAGAATCTGTACCGTCAGGAGTAAACAGTTACTCCCGACGGTTTTTGATGTGAGGATAGAATGAAGAAATTAACCTTTAATCATACAATTATAGCCTCGTATTTTGGCTATATAACCCAGGCGATACTCAATAACCTGCCGCCACTGTTTTTCCTTATCTTCCACGACACATTCGGAATTTCACTTAGCAAGATAACCCTTATCGTAACTGTGAATTTCTTTGTCCAGCTGATAATTGATATGCTGGCAGGCAAATTCGTCGATAAAACAGGCTATAGAATCCCCACCGTGCTCGCACATGTCTTTGCAACAGCAGGACTCATATTGCTCGCAGTTTTGCCGAATGTGATGAGTAACGCATACCTGGGAATACTCATCGCTGTCTGTGTCGGTGCTGTCGGAGGAGGACTCTGTGAGGTGCTTATAAGCCCGATAGTCGAGGCTTGCCCTACGGATAATAAGTCCGCCGCAATGAGCCTTCTGCATTCCTTTTATTGCTGGGGAACAGTCGCAGTAATACTTCTCTCGACGATGTTTATGTACTTCTTCGGTAAAGATAGCTGGTACCTGCTTTGTCTGCTGTGGGCGGTCTTGCCGCTGGCAAATGCCTTTTTCTTTTCCAGAGTTCCTATAAATCAGCTCTGCGAGGGAGAAAGCGGAATGAAGCTTTTCGAACTCTTTAAAACGCCGGTTTTCTGGGTGTTTATGGTGCTTATGCTGGCAGCTGGAGCATCCGAGCAGGCAATGAGCCAGTGGGCTTCAGCGTTTGCAGAAAGCGGACTTAAGGTGTCAAAGACTGTAGGGGATATCGCAGGCCCGTGTATGTTCTCTGTCCTTATGGGAACAGCAAGAGTTCTCAGTGCAAAAATTAAGCCAGATAAGGAGCTTTTAAACCCCATATCGCTCAGTGCCGTGCTTTGTGTCTGTTCCTATCTGCTGGCATCGCTTTCGGATAATGCCGTGCTGTCGCTGGCAGGCTGTGCAGTCTGCGGATTCTCTGTTGGAATTATGTGGCCTGGGGTGTATAGCAGTGCAAGTGCAACGCTCAGACGTGGCGGAAGTCTTATGTTTGCAATGCTCGCACTCGCAGGGGATGTCGGCTGTTCAGCAGGCCCGACTCTCGTCGGATTTGTAGCTGATGCAAATAACGATAACCTTAAATACGGACTTCTGTTCGGTATAGTTTTCCCGATAACGCTTATAGTGTTTGCTTTCATCTGCAAGAAAATAAAGAATAAAGCATAATAAAAAGGCTCACCTCTGAAAGAGATGAGCCTTGATTTTTTATTAAAGTGCAACAGAGTAGTTAGGAGCTTCCTTTGTGATGTAAATATCGTGTGGGTGAGATTCCTTAAGACCTGCACCTGTGATTCTTACAAACTGTGCCTTCTCATGAAGAGCAGAAATTGTCTCACAGCCTGTGTAACCCATACCTGAACGAATACCACCGCAAAGCTGGAAGATTGTATCTCCGGTTGTTCCCTTGTAAGGTACTCTTCCTTCAACACCTTCCGGAACAAGCTTCTTGCTGTCTGTCTGGAAGTATCTGTCCTTTGAGCCGCAAGCCATAGCGCCAAGGCTTCCCATACCTCTGTAAACCTTGAAGGAACGTCCCTGATAGATTTCGATTTCGCCAGGAGCTTCTTCACAGCCTGCAAGAAGTGAGCCGAGCATTACAACATTTGCACCGGCAGCAAGTGCCTTTACAATGTCGCCTGAGTACTTGATACCGCCGTCAGCGATAACAGGAATATTGTGCTTAGCAGCAGCGCAAGCAGCGTCATAAATTGCAGTAATCTGCGGAACACCGATACCTGCAACAACTCTTGTTGTACAGATAGAGCCAGGGCCGATACCAACCTTGATAGCGTCAGCACCTGCAGCGATAAGAGCCTCAGCAGCCTCAGCAGTTGCAATGTTACCTGCGATTACAGGAATGTGTGGGAATGCTTCCTTTACCTTGCGAACAGCGTTGATGATGTTGATATTGTGGCCGTGAGCAGAGTCAAGAACGAGAACGTCAACCTGAGCCTTAACAAGAGCAGTAGCTCTCTCCATCATATCTCTTGAAACACCGATAGCAGCACCGCAGAGGAGTCTTCCTCTTTCATCTCTTGCAGAGTTAGGATACTGAACAGCCTTCTCAATGTCCTTGATTGTGATAAGTCCCTTGAGCTTTCCTTCATCATCAACGAGTGGGAGCTTCTCAATCTTGTGCTTCATAAGAATCTTCTGAGCACCGTCAAGGTCTGTACCAACAGGAGCAGTAACGAGGTTGTCCTTTGTCATAACCTCTTCAATCTTTATAGAAAAGTCAGTGATAAAGCGAAGGTCACGGTTTGTGAGGATACCGATAAGCTTTCCATCTGTGTCAACTATCGGCACACCGGAAATTTTGTATTTGCCCATAAGCTCGTCAGCTTCAGCAACAGTCTTGTCAGCAGTAAGCGAGAACGGATTTACAATAACGCCGTTTTCGGAACGCTTAACCTTGTCAACCTCTTCAGCCTGAAGCTCGATTGGCATATTCTTGTGGATGATACCGATACCGCCCTCACGAGCAATAGCGATAGCCATTCTTGATTCAGTAACAGTGTCCATAGCGGAAGTCATAATAGGAGTGTTGAGCATTACGTTTCCTGCAAGTCTTGTCTTGAGAGAAACCATGTCAGGTGTAACATTGGATTCAGCAGGGATAAGCAGAACGTCGTCAAACGTAAGGCCCTCCTTAATAAACTTTTGGCTCATGTTTGTTTCAAGCACAAATATTCCTCCCTCGTTGTATCATTGAAAATTGATAGCTTGTATTTTTATTAGTTTACACTATTTTTCGCTAAATGTCAACGTAATTTTTGCACTATAAAATCTAACAAAAAACCCCTCTGTCAAGCGAATTGTACAAAGGGGAAATGTTAAAAAATCAGAATAATTTTTCCGCAAGTTTTTTAGCTTCTGAGTAGCGGATTTCCTTGGTTTCAAGACCGAAAAGACCGATAATACAGTCCTTTTCGCCAAAGGAAGCGGTGCAGATGATATTGTAGTAATCGTCAAGCGAACCTGTCTTCAAACCGTTGATGTATCTGCAGTAGTAAGGTGAATCTTCATCAAGACAAAGATTCGTGTTTACCCATGTGTTTGATTCACCGCTTTCGTATACAACGAACTGCTCACTTATGCCCGCATACTTCATAATGACTTCGTTTTTCATAGCAAGACGTGACACAATCATCATGTCCTCAATTGTCGAGTAATGCTCATCGCCGTAGTACCCGTCAGGTACACAGAAATTCGAGCCGCAAAGTCCGATTTCCTTGGCATAGCTGTTCATTCTTTCAATAAAAGTATCAACTGCCTCTCTCGGTGCCAGGTCTTTATTCTCCGCAATCTTTCTTCCCGTCGCAGCCGCCAAAGCATACGCCGCATCATTGCCCGATGGCAGAAGCATACCCTCAATAAGCATCTCAACCGAAAGTGACATACCTTCCTTTATGTACGCAATCGATGAGCCGCTTTCAATATAGGAAACCTCTTCACCGCAGATGATTATCTCATCAGGTGAAAGATATTCGAGTGCTAAAAGCGCAGTCAGCAGCTTTGTTGTCGAAGCAGGGTAGATAACCTTGTCCTCACCCTTCAGAAGCAGGAACTTGTCCTCATTCACATCGTATACAAAAGCCTGCGGAGCCGTAGTCGAAAGCCCATCCATAGGCTCGTATTTGAAGCTCTCAGTGTGCAGGGTCGCCGCAGGAAGTGCCTCGAGCTTGTCCTCTTCATCTGTAAGAGCTGTTGTGATAACTGCTATTATCAAAAGCACCACCGCACAGCATATCGCTATCGCAAGCGCTCTTTGTCTGTCAAGTTTTTTCATTTGTCTGTCCTTTCATATATTTCCTCGTGTCAAATACCATCATATTATAACATAGTTGCTATTACAAGTCAATTTATTGGCTAATTCGATTGGTTATTTTGCCTAAAGATGCGTTGCTAAATATTATGTTTTGCACATTGTAAATAAAAGCAGTTTTGTGATATAATAAAAGATGAATAAATATGTCCAATTGACCTGAGAGGTGAATATATAAATGGCAAAGTTCGACGAAGGTATGGAGTCGATGCTCGATACCTATATATTCGAAGAAAATCAGCTTTTAGAACAGCTCGATGAAATTCTTATGCGTACCGAAAAGGCAGACAGCATACTGCCCGACGATATCGCAGAGATTTTCCGTATAATGCATACAATAAAAGGCTCGTCATCTATGATGGGACTTGCCAATATGCAAAAGCTTTCCCACGCTGTCGAGGATTTGTTCTCAATCCTGCGTGATAAGCCCGATACCCCTTACGATAAGCAAACGCTCTTTAACCTCGTTTTCGATGCTTCAGACAGCCTTAAAAACGAGATTGATGTCATCACAGACGATTCTCTGGAGCTTACAGATTTTACACAGCAGATAGCAAGAATCAGAGCATATGCAGACGTTATGAAAAATGCAGATACTGTTGCGGATGAGCCTCTCGAAACAGAGAGCATCTTCATAGATGGCGAAAGCGACGAGATTTTAGCTCTGTGTGTAAAGTATACAGAGTCGTGTCTTATGCCGTCAGTAAGAGCAATGATTCTCCTTCGCTCACTCGGCAATGTCTGTGAGGTAACAAGAACTATCCCTGCCGACCTTGATGCCGATAATGCAAATGATATTATCGCAAAAAACGGTCTGTACATAAAGCTTATATGTGACGATAAGGACGCAGTTCTCAATACTGCCAAGAACGCTATGAATGTCGAAACAGCATTCTGGTACGAAAATAAGTCCCAGCCGGCACCCGTGGCACCAAAGGCAGAAGAGAAGATTTCTATTCCGCAGGAACAGCCACAGCCCGAGGAAAAATCTCAGCCTGCACAAACGGCACCTAAGAAGGATTCAAAATCTGCCGATAAGAGCAGTATTATCTCCGTAAAGCTCTCAAAGCTCGACGCACTCTTAGACCTCGTGAGTGAAATTGTTATCACCGAGTCAACCGTTACCTCAAGCCCCGACCTTAAGGGCTTCGAAGGAAGACTCGAGCAGTTCAATACAGCAGCCCGTAACTTAAAGAAGCTCACCGACGAGCTCCAGGACGTTGTAATGTCAATTCGAATGGTGCCCGTATCCACAGCATTTTCCAAGATGAGCCGTGTCGTAAGAGATATGAATCAGAAGCTCCAGAAGAATGTCGAGCTTAAGTTTGTAGGAGAGGATACAGAAGTAGATAAGTCGGTTGTCGATATCCTTAACGACCCTCTTATGCACCTTGTGAGAAATGCCGTTGACCACGGAATCGAAGAACCCGCCGAGCGTGAAAGAAAGGGCAAGACCGAAAAGCCGACAGTAACTCTCCGTGCCGAGAATGTTTCGGGCGAAGTAGTCATTACCGTCGAGGATAACGGTGCAGGTATGGACCATAACAAAATCCTCGAAAAAGCAAAGCGTAAGGGACTTCTCCGAAAGGCTGAAAACGAGTATACAAAGCAGGAAGCACTCTCACTTATTATGCGAGCAGGCTTCTCAACAAACGAAAATGTAACCGAGTATTCCGGCAGAGGTGTCGGAATGGACGTCGTAAAGCAAAATATCGAAAAGGTCGGCGGAAAGCTTGTCGTAGAATCTGACCTTGGTGTGGGCAGCCGATTTGTAATCAAAATCCCGCTGTCACTGTCAATCACAGATGTTATGCAGGTGTCGGTCGGTGCAACTGACCTGTCAATTCCTATCGCATCTGTAAAGGAAATTTTCAAGCTAAAGCCCGAAACTCTTGTCAGAGATACCGAGGGAACAGAGCTTGTTATGATAAGAGGCAGATGTTACCCCGTAATCAGACTTTCAGAGTATTTTGCAATCGAAGGCGAAACTGATAACCTCGAGGATGGAATTATGATATTCTGTGAGGACGACCATATGCGTGCGTGCCTGTTTGCAGATAAGCTTATAGGCGAACAGCAGATTGTAGTAAAGCCGTTCTCGCCGCTGCTTACACAGTATAACATTACCGAAAGCGGACTTTCGGGATGTTCAATTCTTGCAGACGGAAGCATCACACTCATCACCGACGTTAAAACTATAATCTCAAATATCTTTGAAGACTAACGAAAGGAGATTGGCACCTTGGCATTTGAAAATTCAGCAGAGAATATAAGACTTCTTACTTTTTTTGTAAATGGCGAGCAGTACTGTGCAGATATCTCCACAGTTACCGATATTATAAAAATTCCACCGATAACTTTTGTGCCAAAGCTTCCCGATTTCATAAGGGGTGTCATAAACCTGCGAGGCAAGGTTGTTCCCGTGGGAGATATCGCAATGAGATTCGGAATGGAGCCTGAGGATTACGACGACCATAGCTGTGTTATCGTGTTCTCGATAAGAGGCACATCAGCAGGGCTTATAGTAAAAAGAGTCGGCGACGTCATCGATGTCACCCAGCAGCAGATTGCCCCGAATGTGTCGCAGACAAGCTTCATAAGCGATATCGTGACAACCGAAGAGGGTACGTTCCTCAAGAAAATTAACCTCAGCGAAATCGCGGAAGCATAATTCCTGGCACATAGTGCCGAAGGGGGAAGACAGTTGATTATAAATTCAGATGATTTTATAAGACTTACAAGTTATATTAAGCAAAAGTACGGTATTGACCTTATAAATAAGCAGCAGCTTGTCGAATCAAGACTTGCATTTTATGTAAAGCAAAGCGGATATGAAAGCTTCACCGAGTTTCTCGATGCCGCCTTTGCAGATAAAAGCGGAACGATAATTGCAAATATTATCAACCGCCTTACAACCAACCATACCTACTTTAACCGTGAAGCTCAGCACTTTGACCACCTCGTGAAATACGTGCTCCCGAAGAAGGAGAAGGAAAACCTCTCCCACCAGCTCTGTATATGGAGTGCGGGCTGTTCGTACGGTAACGAGCCTTATAACGTAGCTATGTGTATTGACGACTATTTCGGCTTCAGAAAATCAGCATGGGATTGCAAAATCCTTGCAACCGATATCTCGCTCAACGCACTCGAAAAAGCAAAGAGGGGAATCTATTCCGCAGAGTCCATCAAGGAGCTTCCCGAAGCATGGCAGAAAAAATATTTTAACCGCCTTCCCGACGGAACATATCAGGTAGTGCCGAAAATCAGACAGGAGGTTGTGTTCAGATACCATAATCTTATGGAGCCGATTGCTTTCAAGAAAACCTTTGATTTGATTCTGTGCCGTAACGTTATGATATACTTTGACGAGCCGACAAGAGAGCATCTGTGCCAGAGATTCTTTGATAATATGAATCACGACGCATTCCTCTATATAGGCCATACAGAGTTAATTCAAAATCCAAGATTCGATAAGGTTGTTCCGGCAATCTACCGCAAACCTTAAAGTATATAAAGGAGATAGCCTTTTTTAAAGGCGAGAGCATTACATATATGAAAAGTAAAATCAGAGTTCTTGTAGTTGACGACTCGCCGCTTTTCCGTGAAGTAGCCGCAAAGCTTATGAGTCACGACGAAAGAATAGAAATAGTCGCAACAGCAGGCGACCCGTATGAGGCAAGAGATAAGCTGTTAGAGCATAAGCCTGACGTAATGGTGCTCGATATCGAAATGCCGAAAATGAACGGTATAACGTTTCTCGAAAAGCTTATACCGCAGTTTCCGATACCTGTAGTCATCTGCTCCTCTACACCGATAAATGCCTTTGCAGCAGTCGAAGCAGGAGCCGTGGACTATGTAAGAAAGCCGCTTATAACAAGCACCGAGGAGCTTAATTCGTTTGCCCAGGAGCTTAATTTAAGAGTAAAGGTCGCAAGTACCGCACAGACAATCCGTTCAGGAAACACAATATATAAAGTTATGAAGCAGCCCGAGCAGCAGCCGAACGAACTCGGTGACAGACTCATCGCAATAGGCGGTTCAACCGGAGCTACAGAAGCCGTTCCCGAAATTCTCAAGGATTTCACCAGAAACACCGCCCCAGTGGTAGTAGTCGTGCATATGCCGGAAAATTTCACAACAATATATGCGCAAAGACTCCGCCAGCAGTTTCCTGAGCTTATAATTGAGGAAGCAAGGAACGGAATGTACCTCAAAAAAGGAAGCGTCACAATCGCCGCAGGCAACCGCCATATGCGTGTGTATAAGGACGATAAGGGATATTACATCACCTCGCTTATGGGAGAAAAGGTGTCGGGACATTGTCCGTCAGTAGATGTCTTGTTTGAAAGCGTTGCAGCCAGCGCCGGAGAAAATGCCGTAGCCGCAATTCTTACAGGTATGGGAAGCGACGGAGCAAAGGGACTTCGTGCTATAAGAGATAACGGCGGTTATACCATAGGCCAGGACAAGGAAACAAGCGTGGTGTACGGAATGCCGTATGTAGCCTTTGAAAACGGAGCAGTAGTAAAACAGCTCCCGCTTTCAAAAATAGGTAAGGAAATAATCTCAAGATAGGTTTTGATGAAATATGAAAATATCCAATAACTATAAGGACTACGACGAGAAGGAAGAAAAGCAGGAGGTCGTTGAAACACGACGAATGCTTATGATGCTCGTTAACGGAATCGACTTTGCCATTGATTTTAATGAGATAGTCGAAATCTCCCGAATAAAGAAAATAACCCCGATACCTGAGTTTCCGTCGTATGTTTCGGGAATAGTGCAGGTAGGGGAGTATACGGTTCCCGCAATCGACGCAAGGGCAAGATTTGGGTTCGAAAGGGTGCCAATATCTGACAGAAGCTGTCTTGTTGTTGCAAAGGACGGCGAGAAGAGGATAGGAATTATCGTTGACGCAGTAAAGCGATTCCGTGATACTGCCGTTCACGACATACAAGAAATGCCACAGCTCAACAGCGAAGCATTCAGTAGATATATCACGGGAGTTTTCAGAAGAACTACAGACAACAGACTGTGCTATATCGTAAGTCCGAAGCTTATGTATTCGCTTACCGAGCGTGAAGCAATGCTCGGCGAAGATGAGGTAAAAATGCCTGATACAATTGAGCTGTAATCAGCGGAAGGAGTTTATCTATGCGACTTGATGATATTACAAAGGATAACTACTTTCAGGTCGTTATGCTTACCACAAACCAGGACCATACCGCAACGGTTATGGAAAAACACGTTGCCTCGAATGCGTTTTCTCTCGTCGAAGCATCCTTCTGTGAAAACCCCGTCTATACCAAGGCAATAATCCACGAGAGGAACAATACTGTTATAGGTTTCTGTATGTACGGAATAACTGAGATTCTCGGCAAGAGGGTGTATGCACTTCTGCGATTTATGATAGATGTGTCTTTTCAGTGCAAAGGTTATGGAACTAAGGCACTCGGACTTATCCTTGACGAGATAAAGGCGTTGCCTGACTGTAACGAAATATTCCTTACTCTTACCCCCGGGAACACCCGTGCAAGGCATGTATACCATAAGTACGGATTCCGCTCAACAGGCGACGTAATCGATGGCGAAAGGCTGTATAGGCTAGAGCTTTAGATTTAAGAATAATAGACATAAAAAAATAAGCCTGACCCTCAATCTCTCTGGGTCAGGCCTATTTTTTGGAGCTGATAACCGGATGTTGAACATCGGCTCAAATCTGCTTTCACCACCACAAAAAAATAAGCCTAACCCTCAATCTCTTCGGGTCAGACTTATTTTTTGGAGCTGATAACCGGATTTGAACCGGTGACCTCATCCTTACCAAGGATGTGCTCTACCAACTGAGCTATATCAGCACCTCAATCAACCATATAATTATACACTATTCTTTACCTCTTGTCAAGCACAATTTTTATATTTTAGCAAAATAAAAACCCGAACCGTAGTTCGGGTTTTACTGTTTTATTCGCTGAGTTCCTCTGCCTTTTGCAGAAGAATAGTCGATGTAAGCTCCTTGATATCAGAGCCGCTTTCGGTGTAAGTTACCTCAATTCTGTCACCGCTTCCGATAAGCACAAGCTCCTCGTTTTCAGAAAGAAGCTGTTTATAGGCTGTTTCACCGCTTGTGATGTATACAACCGTTGTACCATCCATTGTTAGGAACTTTATGTCTGAAACAATAATCTTTTCGGTGATTTCTTCAATCTGCGAGCCGTTGGTTTCAATGTTGCTATCCTTAAGAAGCTTGCGGTACTGAGTCATAACTTCCTTCTGGGTTGCCGCAGTAGCAACAATACCGTAGTTTTCAACATTTACGAGTGCATACATCTTAACAAGTCCTCCGTTGTCCTTGAGCACCATGATGTATGTAGGCTGACCGTCTATGTTTATAAGGGAAGGGAAGGAAGCCTCGTATCCGAGATGCTGTACTTCACCTTCAGCCGCCGACATTGCAGCCTTTTCATCAGCACCCGATATTGCAAAGGTCTTAGCCTCACCGGTTCTTGAGTTGATGAGAACAAATCCGATGTTTGACTCATCGCCAGTAACAGATGTGATACCGGTGTAAATCCAAACGTCGCCGTCCATTACCTTGTAACCGTAGTCGTCAGTTGTGGTCTTACAGCCAACGTTGCCTATCTTGCTGTTCCAGAAACCGCCAGAGAGTGTGCCATACCAGTTGTACTTCTGAGTACAAAGGTCGCCGTCATAAACTCTGTCAACCCACTGCGGAACGTCGCCCGTCTTGTAGAGAGTAGTGTCACCGTTGCAGGCATTACAGATTACAACCTCGGTTACATCCTTCGCACCGAAGAGTCCGACCTGCGGTGTGTATACAGGACAAATCCAGTAAGGATTGCCTTCATTATCAATTTCAAAGTAGAAATCCTCAAAAATCTTTGTAGGATAGCTGAATGTAAGATGACGGTTGAGGTCGTATGAGAAGTAAGCCGAAGGAGAGTATCTTATAGGTTCGCTGAGCTTGATGTAGGTTGATTCATTCTTTACAGGGTCAACCATAACATATCCCGGGATACCGTTGTCCTTGTTTCCCATGTACTTGAAAAATCCATCATACTGCAGCGGAGCAACCTTCATCGGCTTGCCGTCGAGGTCTATAGTGCTGTACTCACTGCTTATAACGTACTGGCTTACAACGTCGCTGAGCGCACCGATTGCCTTCGCACCGATAGTCTTTGCACTTTCGGTGTCCATAAGAGCAATGTCACTTATGTTCTCGCCCTGAGAAATAACCTCGTCAACTTCGCATTCTTCAACTTCAATGAGCGAAGCGTAATCCGAAGCTCTGAAGATTGTTGATGAGGATATACCCGCACCAACCACAAAAACCAACATAACAGCGATTATTCCGCCGATAGTAAGGTCGAACTTGGAAAGCTTGTTGTTGTTCCTTTCAGCAAAAATGACCGAAAGAAATCCATATATCAGTATCAGGATACCGAAGAAAATCCAGGTAGAAACCTGCTGCGGATTAAGAGTCGGAAGCAGGAAGTAGTACATCACAGCCGCAATAACCAGAGTTATTCCTGCCGCAATGAGAAACCCGAAATTGAATTTTCCCTTTGTCTTGATGTCAACAATCTTAGGCTCCGAAGCCTTTCCCTTAGCCATAAAAATTTACCTCTTTCAAATAAAACTCCCGTACCCATATTTCAGAGTACGAGAGTATTATAGCACATCGTTATATAAATGTCAATAGAATTTACCACGATTTTTTATCCGTTAGGGAAAAGCTCCTTGACCTGTTCATCGGAAAGCTCCATAAAATCAATGAACTGCTTTTTGGCAACAGCTCTTCTTTTGCTGCAGATATCCTTCAGTGAACGGATGCTCGACTTCCAGGAATCATACGAAGGTCTGTCCCAGCGCTGACCGTGAAGCACCATTTCGCTGTCCATTAAAGCCGCCATCTCATCAATTTTTGCGTTGAGGTTCTCAGGGAGAAATGCAGTGTTTAAAAGCTCGGCATATCGTCTGGAGAACTTATCTCTGAACTGCGGGCTTTCAAGGAGTCCGCACTGCATAGTCGTGAAGAACATATTTGAAGCACCGTGTCCCTCAGGATTGAAAAGCTTCTTTATCGAGTTGTAGTCATTTTCCCAGGTAGCCTCTCCACGCAATGCCATGTCAAGGTCGAAGAACACCCATTTCCACTTGCCGCCGTCATCGTTTCTGTAAAACTTGATGTTTCCGGTGTCACCGTTGCAGAGGAATATTTCAGCAATGAGATAGTCGATGTAGTTATCAATATCAATCTGAGATTCTACATAAGCGTAAACCTCAGGGTCGGAAAGGTCGTGCTCTCTGACGTATTTTCTCAGTGCCTCGTAGTCGTCAACCGAGCCTGCAAGCTCGATTCGGTTGCCCTTTATAATGCTTATGTTGTCCTTGTCAATGCCCTCGTGATACTCAAAATAAGCCTCGTTGATTTTCTCTCTCAAATCATAGAAGCCGTAGTATTCACCGTTGATGTAAACGGCAATAGGCTGCCAGTCCATGTATGCAAGGGAAGTGCAGGAAGAAATAATCTCCGAGCAGAAAGCGTCCCTGATTCTAGTGTATTTCTGGTCTTGTCCGCCTGCACGAAGAACAAGGCTCTCAAATTCGGTAACCGAATTTCCTTCAAAGAACGGATACTCAACCGATGATGTTCCGTACTTTCCTCTGAAATGAACAGCAAGGCTCTTCTGGTCGTATGCTCTTGAATACTGTCCGAATACCTTTATTCCTGCCAGACAGCCAATCTGCTTTTTGCCGTCTGCCGTGTAGTATTCGAATGAAGCCTCACGCTCCCAGTCCTCCCAGAAGTTAGCGCCGACGTAAGGGAACTCCTCACTGTATGTAGGGCCAAATGCCAGAATGCCCCTGTCGTCACTGAAAAGGTCTTGAGGGTCACAGGAAAGTGCAACAAAAGGAATATCGTGCTTTTGTTCTGTTATGAAAGTAAAGCTCTCAACCTCGCTCGGAAGATAGCCGTCCTTGTAAGCCCTTACTCTTAAAACTGTATTCTTGTCACCGACTGTGTAAGAGGAAAACTCAGTGCTTTCTCTCGTCGGCTTTGTTCCGTCATCTGTAAAACGAAGCGTTACGCCGTCAGACGAAAGCGGAGTAATCTTATCGCCAGAATTGCAGTATCCGCCGTTTATTGAAAGCTCCGGTACCTGAGCGTAGCCCTTGTAGTGATAGTCTTCGTTTTCAATGCCGGGAGATGCATTCTTGAAGAAACAAAGCTCATCGCTTCCGCTTCTTCCGCAGGAGTTGCCCTGCGCAATCCATGCACTTTCGAATGAGTCACAGCACTGTCCCTTGTCGTTGAAAAGAAAAAGCTGTTCACCGTCAAGGCTTATCTTGAAGGGAAGATAGTTCTCTCCGCCATCAGCATATAGTAAAATATACCCCCCGGACTTTATTGTTTCATCCGTGAAGGTGTATTCGGGAGCAACAGAGTTTCTTCCGATGCCCCAGCCCTTTAAACTGATATCATTATTAGATTTGTTGCAAAGCTCAATCCAGTCGTAATCCTTCTTCGCACCGTTGCCCGAAAGAGGCGAAACTTCTGAAATGAATATGTCCTTCTCATCGAAGGAGAGCGAGAGTGCCTCGCCCTTGTATCCTTCGGAAGAGTTTTCTGCGCCTGGAGTAGCAGGTGAGAAGAAAACATACTCACCGTTTGCGTCAAGACCGCAGGAAATATCATCTACAGTTGCCTTCATATCAACCTTGAAAACAGTGTAGCCTTCCTTGTCGGTCATCATAATACCGTCGTCCTCAGCACTCAGCTTGAAAGAAGCGTGCATGTGACCGTCCTTGTATTCGTCAAGACCGTCAAACCAGATAATCAGATATTCACCAGACTTAATTGTAACACCCTCAGGAATAGTCCACTTGTTAGGGTTAGAGTAGCTGTCTGTGATTGTAAAGCCCGAAAGGTCAACGTCAGCGTCTGTCGGGTTGTAAAGCTCAATCCAGTCAGAGGATTCGCCGTAGTTGTCGTTTATAGTCTTTTTGTTTGCAGTCATGTATTCGTTAAGACGGATATCAACTACCTTTGTGCCCATAAGAGCCGCAAGGTCGGCAGAGTGCTCGGAGCTGTTCTTTCCGTTCGGAGAGCCGCTCTTGAAGTAGTGATACTGTCCCGCACCGTCGCCCTCAAATACAAATCCGTATGCAACGTCAGCAGGCATCGCAGGAACATAGAACTCAGTTGTCTTGCCGCTTGCATCTGTAAGGAAAATCTTTTCACCATCTGCACCGATAGAGAAGTTGGTGTGCAGATAAGTTCCGTTTGTGTCGGTACCGTCAGCAAAAACGAGCAGGAAAGAGTCCTTTTCAATAGTAACGTCAGGGAAAGACCACATATCAGGTGTTGCCTTGTCGTCGGAAAGCTTGTAGCCGGAAAGGGAAGTAGCCTCTCCGCCGTTGTAAAGAAGAATGTAGTCGCCCGATTTGCCGTTTTCATCCTCAACAGTGTCCTTGTTCTGACCCATTACCTCAGCAATGATAATCCCGTCAACAAGGTCGCTTGAGAATGTGCCGTTCGGTGTATCGGTAGCCGATGAATCCGAAACGGATGAGCTGTTATCTGCAACCGAAGAAGACGAGCCGACCGAGGAATCTGAGCTGTCACAGCCTGCAAAGCAGGTTAAAATTATTGAAAGTGCAATAGCACCCGAAAGCAGTCTTTTTATTTTCATAAGTTTTCTTTCCTTTCATTCAGGATAAGTTTTGTTGTCATCAACAATTTTACCACACTTCAATACATTTTACAATAGTATTTTAAAAAAAAGCTTTTGAGCGTGTAAAATCAATCAAAATGTCGGTTTGAAAGGGAAAACACAGACGCTTATTGTACAAAATGAAAGTTGACAATTTTAAGATAATATGAGATAATAAATATGATTATTTATAGGAGAAAGGAAGACAGTTTTGATTAAGCAAAAACCGAGATTCCGATTCTTTTACTCCATAATAAAGTCCGGCGTGCGAGTCTGAAGCTCAGCAGGCATTATCAAAGAGTAACATTATTTTTGGAGGAAAGAAAAATGAAGAAGGAATTACCAAAGCTCTATAATCCTACAGATGTAGAGGACAAGATTTATAAATACTGGATGGACGGAAAAATGTTCCACGCTGAGGTTGACTCAAAGAAGCAGCCTTACACAATCGTTATTCCGCCACCAAATATCACAGGTCAGCTCCATATGGGACACGCTCTCGACGAAACTCTCCAGGATATCCTTATCCGTTGGAAGAGAATGAGCGGTTACAGCGCACTCTGGCTCCCTGGTACCGACCACGCAGCTATCGCAACAGAAGCTAAGATTGTTGAAGCAATGCGTAAGGAAGGCGTTACAAAGGAAGACCTCGGCCGTGACGGCTTTATGGAAAGAGCATGGAAGTGGAAGGAGCAGTACGGTGGAAGAATCGTAGAACAGCTCAAGAAGCTCGGTTCTTCATGTGACTGGGACAGAGAACGCTTTACAATGGACGAGGGCTGTTCAAAGGCAGTTAAGGAAGTATTTGTAAAGTATTACGAAAAGGGCCTTATCTACCGTGGCGAAAGAATTATCAACTGGTGCCCTCATTGTAAGACCTCTCTCTCCGATGCAGAGGTAACATACGAAGACCAGGCAGGCCACTTCTGGCATCTCAGATATCCGCTTACAGACGGCTCAGGCTTTGTAGAGCTTGCAACAACAAGACCTGAAACACTCCTCGGAGATACCGCAGTTGCAGTAAATCCAAAGGACGACAGATATAAGGATATCGTAGGCAAGACAGTTACACTCCCACTCGTTGGCAGAGAAATCCCTATTGTTGCAGACGACTATGTAGATATCGAGTTCGGTACAGGTGTAGTAAAGATTACCCCTGCACACGACCCTAACGACTTTGAAGTAGGTAAGCGTCATAACCTTCCTATCATCAACGTTATGACAGACGACGCTAAGATTACCGAGGACTACCCGGCATACGCAGGTATGGACAGATACGAGGCAAGAAAGAAGATTGTCGAGGACCTCGAAAAGGGCGGATTCCTTGTTAAGATTGAAGACCACGCACATAACGTAGGTACCTGCTACCGCTGTTCAACAACAGTAGAGCCACGAGTATCAACACAGTGGTTCGTAAAGATGGAAGAGCTCGCAGGCCCTGCTATCGAAGCTGTAAAGAAGGGCGATACAAAGTTCGTTCCTGAGCGTTTTGATAAGATTTATTTCCACTGGCTCGAGAATATCAAGGACTGGTGTATCTCAAGACAGATTTGGTGGGGACATCAGATTCCTGCATTCTACTGCGACGACTGCGGTGAAATGATTGTTACAAAGGAAGAGGGAGCAGTTTGCCCTAAGTGCGGTAAGCCTATGCGTCAGGACCCTGATACCCTCGATACCTGGTTCTCATCAGCTCTCTGGCCGTTCTCAACACTCGGCTGGCCTGAAAAGACAGAGGATCTGGAGTACTTCTATCCTACAAACACCCTCGTAACAGGCTACGATATCATCTTCTTCTGGGTAATTAGAATGATGTTCTCAGGACTCGAGAATATGGGCAAGGTTCCGTTTGATACAGTTTTGATCCACGGACTTGTTCGTGACTCCCAGGGCAGAAAGATGTCCAAGTCACTCGGTAACGGTATCGACCCACTCGAGGTTATCGCAGAGTACGGCGCTGACGCACTCAGATTTATGCTCGCAACCGGTAACGCACCTGGTAACGATATGCGTTACAGCGACGAGAAGGTTAAGGCTTCAAGAAACTTCGCAAACAAGCTCTGGAACGCTTCAAGATTCATTATGATGAATCTCCCTGAGGACTTCAAGGCTGATAAGCTTCCTGATAATCTCACAGCAGAGGACAAGTGGATTGTTTCCAAGTTCAATACTCTCGCTAAGGAAATCAACGACAACCTTACAAACTTCGACCTCGGCGTTGCAGTTGCAAAGCTCTATGATTTCATCTGGGATGTATACTGCGACTGGTATATCGAGCTTACAAAGCCAAGAATTACAGCAGGCGGTGAAACAGCTCAGACTGCTCAGGCTGTTCTCGTATGGGTAATGAAGGGAATGCTCAAGCTTCTCCACCCATTTATGCCGTTTATTACCGAGGAAATATGGCAGACACTCGTTGCCGATGGCTCTGCAATTATGCTCTCTGAGTTCCCGACATACGACGAAGCACTCAGCTTTGCTAAGGAAGAAGCTGAGTTTGAAAAGATTATCGCTGCAATCAAGGGCATCAGAAATACAAGAAGCGGTATGAATGTACCACCTTCTGTTAAGGCTAAGCTCTATATCGAAACAAAGGACGTTCAGACATTCGAAGCAGGTAAGATGTTCTTCGAAAGACTCGCATCAGCTTCCGGAGTTGAGATTTCAGATAGCTTTGATATCGCTGACAGCGTAACCGTTGTAACTGACAGCGCAAGAATCTTTATTCCGCTTTCAGATATCGTTGATACCGAAAAGGAGCTCGCTCGTCTTAATAAGGAAAAGGACGCAGCACAGAAGGATATCGACTTCCTCTCAAAGAAGCTCTCTAACGAAGGCTTCCTCGCTAAGGCTCCCGCTCAGCTCATCGAGGCAGAGAAGGCTAAGCTTGCAAAGGCTCAGGAAAAGATGGCTAAGATTGAAGAATCACTCAAAGCTCTCAATAAGTAAAACTAAAAGCTCTCACACCCGTGAGAGCTTTTTTGTATCATATCAGAAAACAACTTAAGAGTAGTATTCGTATAAAGATTTTATATGTGTTTATCGGTGGAAACCTTTCTGAAGAAAGGTTATCCCCCGAGCCCCCTTCCAAAGACTTCTAACATAATTTCAGCCCCATAGGGTATGCACCAAAAGAGAACAGCTTTAGATTCTCTGTTTAGTAATGTACACCCTATGGGGCTGAAATTTATAATAAAAGTTTTAGGAAAGGAGTTTGAGGAATAACCCTTTTTCAAAAGGGTTTTCCTCAATAGAGACTTATAAATCCCTATGTGAATAATACTTTTAGGTGTTTATTATGAAAGCTTCTGAGTAACGAAGATATCGTAGATGCTCTTCATAGCAGTATCGAAGTCCTCTTCGCTGACGCCCACGATGATGTTAAGCTCACTGGAGCCCTGGTCAATCATGTTAACGTTGACTCTGGCGTGTGCGAGTGCGGAGAAGATTCTGCCTGCAGTACCTCTTGTAGCACGCATACCACGTCCAACGATAGCGATAAGAGCAAGACCTGTTTCGATAACAATGCTGTCAGGCTTGCAGTTTCTGTGGATACCTGCGAGAACTTCCTGCTCAGCCTTCTCGAATTCTTCCTGGTGAACAATAACGGTCATTGTGTCAATACCGGAAGGCATGTGCTCGAAGTTGATTCCGTTCTTTTCGAATACCTCAAGAACCTTTCTTCCGAAACCAAGCTCAGAGTTCATCATATCCTTTTCAATGCTGATGGATGTGAAACCCTTCTTGCCTGCAATACCTGTAATTGTGTATTCAGGACGCTGAGATGTGCTCTCAACAATCATTGTGCCGTGGTCATCAGGACGGTTAGTGTTCTTGATGTTTATAGGAATACCTGCCTTTCTTACAGGGAAGATAGCATCCTCGTGAAGAACAGTAGCACCCATGTAAGCAAGCTCACGGAGCTCCTTGTAGGTGATAACCTTGATAGGTTCAGGATTGTCAATAATTCTAGGGTCTGCAATAAGGAAGCCTGAAACGTCTGTCCAGTTTTCGTAAATGTCAGCATTGCAGGAAGCCGCAACAATTGAGCCTGTAACGTCAGAACCGCCTCTTGAGAATGTCTTGATTGTGTCGTTAGGCATAGAGCCGTAGAAGCCAGGTACAACAGCTCTCTCGGAGCTTTCGAGTCTTTCTGAAAGAACCTCGTATGTCTTCTTGGAATCAAACCTACCAGCGTCATCGAAGAAGATAACATCTGCAGAGTCAATGAAATCATAGCCTAAGTAGTTTGCAAGAATAATACCGTTGAGATATTCACCACGGGAAGCAGCATAGTCACGACCAGCCTTGCCGATGAAGCAAGCTCTGATTGTCGCAAATTCATCCTCAAGAGAAAGGTCGAGTGAAAGTCCCTTGATAATCTCGTAGTATCTTTCCTTGATTGCCTCGAATTCTGTGTCGAATGCCTTGCCCTTAGCAGCAAGGTCATAGCAGCCGTAAAGCATATCTGTTACCTTTGTGTCATCAGAAAAACGCTTGCCCGGTGCAGAAGGAACAACGTATCTTCTTGCCTCGTCAGCCTTGATGATGCTTGCAACCTTCATAAACTGCTCTGCGCTTGCAAGTGAGCTTCCGCCAAATTTTACTACCTTAATCATATTTATACCTCAATTCTGAAAGATTGTTTTTGTCAGCATATCAATTATACATTATTCTTCAATGCCCGTCAATGGTGAAAACAACAGAATTTGCCCGATACTTTCTATGTTTGTTTGTGAAATACGCTTGTATGTGACAGGCGTACACTTTTATGCGCAAAAAATACCGACTTTGTGTCGGTATTCTTCTTTATTTTTTGTCAATATAACGCTCTACTCTGAGTCTGAGCCTGTACTTTTCCCTGAGTTCAGCAATCCGAGCCATTATAGGGGACTTGTGATGCAAATCAAGTGCTTCCTGGTCACGCCAACGGTCAATGAGAAGTACTGTTTCAGGGTCATCCATCGGGAGAAAGTATTCGTATCTCTCGTTGCCTTCTTCGCTTCTTACTTTGTCAACGATACCGCTCTCCAGCATCTCCCTGGCAAATTTCAGTGCATTACCGTCCTTGCCCTTGTAGTAAAGATTTACAGTAATACTCATACTTTTCACCTACACTATGATTTCGTAGCCCTCGCAGGCATTTTCCTTTGTAGCATATTCATTGATTGCCACAACCTTAACCTTCATAGGTCTCTGTCCGAGCGTAATTTCGATAATATCTCCGATTTTAACATCGTAGGAAGCCCTCGCAGGTTTTCCGTTGACGCAGACCTTCTGAGCATCGCAAGCCTCATTAGCAACAGTTCTTCGCTTAATGAGTCTTGTGACCTTGAGATATTTGTCAAGTCGCATATTCAATGCCTCCTTTGTGTGCAGTATATGCAAAAGAGCCCGACAAATCGTCAGGCTCTGTATTTGGTAAAAAATTACTTAGCAACTGCGTCCTTGAGTGCCTTACCAGCCTTGAAAGCAGGAACCTTCTTAGCAGGGATTTCGATAGAAGCCTTAGTAAGTGGGTTGATACCTGTCTTAGCCTTTCTCTCTCTTGTCTCGAATGTACCGAAGCCAACGAGGGAAACCTTCTCACCGTTAACGAGTGCATCTGTGATAGAAGCTGTTACTGTAGCCAGAGCCTTTTCTGCGTCCTTCTTGCTGTAGCCGCCCTTTTCAGCGATAATGTTAATGAGTTCTGTCTTAGTCATTTTTAAAAACCTCCAAAATTTTTATAAATGGGAAGCCCCATCGAATTTACTTTGCCTTTTTCCAGTAGGAATCAAGCTCATCTATGCTCAGGGAAGTCATTTCCTTCCCGTCTTGCCTTACCATATCTTCAACCGCAGAAAAGCGATTGATAAACTTGTTGCTGGAAGCTGTCAAAAGCTCCTCTGCGTCAAGACCTGAGAGTCTTGCAACGTTAACGCAGGAAAAGAGGATATCACCAAGTTCCTCGGCAATTGCCTGAGTGTCGCCGCTGATAACAGCCGCCTCAGCCTCTGAAACCTCACTTCTGAGCGAGTCGAATGCACCGTTTGCATCAGTAAAATCCATACCCGCCCTTGAAGCTCTCTTTCCAAGCTTCTGCGCTCTCATAAGAGCAGGGAACACCTTCGGTACAGCGTTAAGAGTATCTGTAAAGCTCTGCTGCTTTTTCTCCTTTTTTATGCTGTCCCAGCTTTTGAGAACCTCTTCGGGAGTCTCAAGCGAAAGCTCTCCGAAAACGTGCGGATGACGTTCAATAAGCTTTTTGCAGACCTCATCAGCAACATCATCAAGGTTAAACGCACCTGCGTCCTCCTCAATATCAGCGTGGAAAACAACCTGCAAAAGTACATCACCAAGCTCCTCACGAAGCATCGGAACACTGTTTGCGTCAATAGCCTCAATGACCTCGTAAACCTCTTCAAGGAAATCCTTCTTTAAAGTTTCGTGAGTCTGAACCTTATCCCAAGGGCAGCCGTTTTCGCTCCTCAGCACCTTGACAACAAGACGAAGGTCGTCAACATTATATCTGTCCTTGAAATTAAAACCGTCCATTTGAAATATGCTCCTAAAGCTCACAGAGTGCCGAAAATAGGGCATTTGCGCCCACGGCGTGGTACTTTTATATAATAATACAAATCAAATTAAATTTCAATAGATTTAACGAGAAAAGTAGGTTTTAAGCCTATATTTCGGCAAAACGCTCAATATATCAATTGAATATATGTATATATTGACAGAAAACATCACCGAAAAAACGAACGAAAACCGCATAGAAAGGGAATTTGACAGCACTGAAAACAGCAGATATGCCCCCTCACAGCTAAGTACAGCAGCGAAAGCTATCGAAACTATATTTTTTAAGCTCACAACTCCTTTTCCCGCAAGCTTCCTCAGTTTTATAATACAGCATATAAGCATAACAACGTAAGCTATAAGTGTCGCCATTGCCGCACCGGTAATGTTTATTTTCGGAGAAGTAATCAGCAGACAGTTGAGAAGAAGCTTTACTCCGTTTCCTATTGCAGTAACAGCAATAGGAAAGAGCCTGCTTCCCGTCGCCTGCATAACGCTCATAAGAGGCGATACAAGCGAAAGCGGAATTGATGCGATTCCCAGAACGCTCAGCGCACGCCTTGCAACCTCAATTTCGAAGCTTCTCCCTGCAAACAGAAATTTAAGTATTTCCTCAGAGAATACCGATATCCCAAGTCCGCAAGGGACAGCGAATATAAGCGACGGCAGAATCACAGCCTTGATACTTTCTCTCAGTTTTTGTCTGTTACCCACAGCACAAGCCGACGAAACCAGCGGAAGTGCGGATTTCCCCAGCATCGCCGTTAAGGATGGAATTATCCCGAAAACAGTAAGCGCAAGTCCCGAGTATGACCCGTAAATGAAGCTCTCCAGACGCTCGGAATACCCAAGTGAGAATTGCCCGAAAAATGAGCTGTCAAGTCCGTTTTCGCAAGCCTTTTCCAGACAGTGATTTACAGTCACAAGGTCAATGACACCCGATATCGTCGAAATCAATGCAGTCAGTGCAAACGGAAACGAAAGCCGCAGAACACCTTTCACAAGCTCAGACTTCGGTGTTGATATGTTATCGTGAGATAAAAGCTCAGGAGTAATTATGCTTTTTGAAAACCTCGCAGACAGATAAGTGTATATGTAAGCTATAAGGTTTGCGATTGTAATTCCGAGTACAGATGCCGCCGCAATGTAGGGAAGTGCAAGGTATATCGCCTGCTCTTCGCTTTCACACACCTGCCCGAAAACAGTTCCTAGCTCGTTATATTCAGATAATGCACGGCTCTTTGTGCCGTTTGCAAGCAGCAGTCCGCAGAATAGCTTGATTATCGCCTCAATGATTTCCGATACCGCAGTCGGCACCATGTTTCTTAGACCCTCAGCATAGCCACGTTCAACCGCAGTAACAGCACCGATTACTATACACGGAGCAATTGCAACAATCGACATTCTCGATAAAGGCTCATTTACAATGTGGTAGCTTATCAGCTTTGAGAGTATTATAAGAAGACCGGTCGCCGCAGTGGATGTGAAAAGGAAAAATGTCAGCGAGCTGTGTCTCAGCCTTACCGCATCACGGTATCTTCCCTGCGCAACATATTGTGAAACAAGCTTTGCAATCGCAGGAGTTATTCCCGAAACCGCCAGAGCGAAAACGGGCATAAATGCCGAGTGTGCCGACGAAAAGTATGCCATACCGCTTCCGCCTAAAAGATTTGCAAGCGGAATTTTATATATGATTCCGATTACCTTCGTTACAAGAACCGAAAATATCAGAATTGCGCTCGAAAGAAAAAATCCCTGTCTTTTCAAAATATCACTCTCCGAATTTATGGGCTTTATATTAACTATATTAAGTTGTCCTTTAAGTTATTCTGCGAAAAGTGAAGTCTCCACAGTTTTTTCTGAATTTATCGTAAATGCAGTGCATATACATTTACAAAAACGAATGGGAGTGAGACACAAATGACCCCGACAGACAAAGACCGTTCAGAGCTACTGGGCGAATATATGGTCAAAAACAAGGCAACAGTAAGAGCCTGCGCAAAGCAGTTCGGGATAAGTAAAAGTACAGTGCATAAGGACGTTTCACAGCGTCTGGAAAAAATAAATCCGTCCCTCTATAAAAAGGTGAAGAAGCTTATGGACAATAACAAAGCACAGCGTCATATCCGTGGAGGAATGGCAACAAAAGCAAAGTATCAGAAGAGAAAGAGCGACAAGTGAGAAATGATGCCACGTATCCAAAAATGCGTGGCATTATTTTTGGTTATTAGCAGAAAATAAGGTCATAATATCAGTAAATAAATTTTTCTAAGGAGAAAAAATATGACACTTTCTGATGTAACCGGAATGCTCTACGGCAAAACTCTCTTGCAAGCCTCAGACGAGCAGATATATTTTGCCACCCTGTTTTTAATAAATTCACTTGGTAACAAGAACCGAAAAACCCCCGACGGCAGAAAGCTCTATTATATAAGTGCCGAGTTTCTGATGGGAAGACTTATGACAAATAACCTCATCAGCCTGGGTATATATAATGACGTGAAGGAAGAGCTGACGCAGGCGGGAAAGGATATAGACAGGACTTCACAGCTTGAGAATGAACCGTCACTTGGTAACGGAGGACTCGGCAGACTTGCCGCATGCTTTCTCGATTCAATAGCGGCACTCGGACTCTGCGGTGACGGAATAGGGCTCCTTTATCACTACGGACTTTTCCGCCAGAGATTTGAAAACCTAAAACAAGCCGAGCACCCCGATAGCTGGTTAAGCGATAAAAGCATCATTACCAGAACACCCAAAAGCTATCCCGTAACAGTAATGAATAAGAATCTGAAAGCCGTGATGTATGATATCGCCGTCCACGGCAAGGGTGCAACAAATACTCTGCATCTGTTTGATTTAGGTACAATAAACGAAAGCCTCGTAGGTAAGGATATCACTTTTGATAAAGAGAAAACCGAGGAGAATCTCACACTCTTTCTGTATCCCGATGACAGCGACGAGCAGGGAAGGCTCCTCAGAATCAGTCAGCAGTATTTTATGGTGTCTGCCGCCGCACAGCTTATCTTGGAAGAGTCAGTCAAAAGAGGCTGTAAGCTTAATGACCTTGATAAATATGCAGTTATCCAGATAAACGATACCCACCCCGCAATGATAATCCCCGAGCTTGTAAGACTGCTCTGCGAAAGAGGACTCTCGTTTGATACAGCACTCTCAGCCGTCAGCCGTACCTGTGCATATACCAACCATACAATACTTTCCGAAGCCCTCGAAAAGTGGCATATTTCTATGCTCCAAAAATGTGTCCCCCAGCTTGTGCCGATAATCGAGGCAATCGACGACAAAGTAAGACGTGCCTATTCCGATGAAAGGCTATATATTATCGATAATACAGATACCGTTCATATGGCTAGTCTTGCAATCCATTGCGGTTTTTGTGTAAACGGTGTCGCAAAGCTTCATACAGAAATATTAAAGCATAGCGAGCTGTCAGCGTTTCATTCAATATATCCCGGGAAATTTCAGAATAAAACAAACGGAATATCCTTCAGACGCTGGCTCACTCTTTCTAATCCCGAGCTTGACAGCTTTATCAGAAACCGCATCGGCAGTAGTTTTGATGATAACCCCGACGACCTTAAAAAGCTCATGCAGTATTCCGATGACCGCAATACACTCTCAGAGCTTTTGCAGATAAAGCAGCTTAAAAAACAGCAGCTCTGTGACTATCTCAGAAAGGAGCAGGGAATAGAACTTTCGCAAAACAGCATCTTTGATATCCAGATAAAGCGTCTGCACGAGTATAAACGTCAGCAATTAAATATCCTGTACGTCATAAGCAAATATCTCTCAATTAAATCAGGTGAAAAGCCAGACACCCCGATAACAGTAATATTCGGTGCGAAGGCAGCGCCCGCCTATACTATCGCAAAGGATATAATCCACCTTATCCTCTGCGTTTCAAAGCTCCTTAGTAACGACAAAGATACAAGGGATTACCTCAGAGTCGTAATGGTCGAAAATTATAATGTGTCGCTTGCGCAGAAGCTTATACCTGCCTGCGATATTTCTCAGCAGATATCTCTTGCCTCAAAGGAAGCCAGCGGTACAGGAAATATGAAGCTTATGCTCAACGGTGCCGTGACTCTGGGTACACTCGACGGCGCAAATGTTGAAATTGCAGAGCTTGTAGGAAATGAGAACATCTATATTTTCGGAGATAAGAGCGAAACTGTCGTAAGACGTTACTATGACAACAGCTATAACCCCAAGGACTACTACAAGGATAACAAACGGCTGTCAAAGGCTCTTGAGTTTATCATCGGCCCTCAGCTGTCAGAGATTGGCGATAAGGTGAGCCTTGAAAGGCTGTATAAAGAGCTGACAACAAAAGACTGGTTTATGACTCTGCCCGATTTTGACAGGTACGTGATTGCAAGAGAAAAAGCCTATAAGGACTACGACGACAAGTTCAGCTGGGCAAAGAAAATGCTAACCAATATCGCAAACGCAGGATATTTTTCTTCCGACCGAACAATCAAAGAATATAACAGCGATATATGGAAGCTGTAAAGGAGAAAACACATGCAAAAGCTTATTATATGCTCTCCCGTAAGCGGAGAGATAATTCCGATAAATGAAGTTCCCGATGCCGTCTTTTCCGATAGGATTTTAGGCGAGGGAATTGCCGTTGTTCCCGATGACAGCGGAGAAATCCATTCGCCGCTTACCGGTGAAATAACCTCAGTTGCCCCAACAAAGCATGCATACGCAGTCAGAAGTAAAGAGGGTGTCGAGGTGCTCGTACACTTCGGACTTGATACCGTTTCGCTCGGTTCCGAAGGGTTCACTTCACTCGTTTCTATAGGTGATAAGGTAACAACGGGAGATTTGATAGCAAAAGTTGATATAGGACTTTTGAGAAAAAAGAATATAAATACCATAACGCCCGTCGTGATAACCGAATGCCCCGAAAATGTTTCACTCAAATTTTCAAGTGGCAAAGTAAAGGCAGGGGACAAGCTCATCGAGCTTGCAGATGAAGAAGAACCAAAGGAGAAAGCCGAAAAGAAAAAGGTGTTTTCGTTTGATTTTCTCCAAAAGCTCGGCAAGGTTCTTATGGTAGTTATCGCCGTAATGCCTGCAGCAGGCCTTATGATATCTGTAGGTAAGCTCATATCAATGCTCGGCTCGGATATCGCAATTGTCGCTTCTATAGGCTCAGTTGCGGAAAATATCGGCTGGGCAATCATCACAAACCTGCATATCCTCTTTGCCGTTGCAATCGGCGGCTCGTGGGCAAAGGACAGAGCAGGCGGTGCTTTCGCCGCACTGATAGCATTTGTCCTCATAAACAGTATCACAGGCTCAGTGTTCGGCGTTACAAACGATATGCTTTCGGATTCTGAGGCTACCGTAACATCCATTTTCGGCAAGGAGCTTTCCGTGCCCGACTATTTCACCTCGGTGCTGGGCGCTCCAGCACTCAATATGGGTGTGTTTGTCGGAATAATCGCAGGCTTTGTCGGAGCCGTAATCTATAATAAATACTATAATTACCGAAAGCTCCCCGAGGCACTTTCCTTCTTTAACGGAAAACGCTTCGTTCCGCTGGTCGTGATTCTCTGGTCAGTAATTATTTCGCTCGGTCTTTCGGTGGTCTGGCCGCTCGTCCAGTCAGCTATAAATTCCTTTGGTGTCTGGATAGCAACCTCTGCCGACTCATCACCTCTGCTCGCACCGTTTATCTACGGAACGCTTGAGAGATTGCTCCTGCCTTTCGGACTGCATCATATGCTTACTATCCCTATGAACTATACTTCATTTGGCGGAAGCTATCTTATCAGAACGGGTGCAAATGCTGGAAACGTCGTGTTCGGCCAAGACCCGCTCTGGCTTGCATGGATAACTGACCTTATCGCATTCAAGAAAAGCGGAGATACCGCAGCCTATACAAGCCTTCTTACAACCGTAACCCCCGCACGCTTCAAGGTCGGACAGATGATTGGTGCAACCGGACTTCTCCTCGGTGTCGCTCTTGCTATGTACAAGCGTGTTGATAGGGATAAGCGCAGAAGCTATCGCTCAATGTTTATTTCAACAGCCCTAGCCGTTTTTTTAACAGGCGTAACAGAGCCGATTGAGTTTATGTTTATGTTCTGCGCAATTCCGCTGTATATTGTGTATGCCGTTCTTCAGGGACTTGCCTTTGCACTTTCGGGTGTCATAAACTTAAGACTCCATTCCTTCGGCAACCTCGAGCTTGCAACCAGAATACCCATGTCAGTGAGCGCAGGACTTACGGGTGATATAATAAACTTTGTTATAAGCTGTATCATATTCTTTGCAATCGGCTACCTCGTTGCTTATTATATGATAGGAAAATTCTCCTACGCAACCCCGGGCAGACTAGGCAATTATACCTCGGGAGAAGAAACCGCACCCGATAATGCCGTGAGTCAGACCGCCAATGAGCAGACCGAGCAAATCATTTCGCTCCTCGGCGGCAGAGAAAATATCGAGCTTGTAGATGCCTGCATGACAAGACTGCGTGTCACAGTAAAGAATCCCGAGCTTGTAGCCGAGCTTTCTGAATGGAAAAAGCAGGGAGCACTCGGACTTGTAAAAAGCGGAAACGGCGTGCAAGCAGTCTACGGAGCAAAAGCTGATATAATCAAGTCGGATATTAACGACGTGCTGTAAAGGAGAAAAAGATGATAAGTTTTGAATATAAAATCAAGGACAAGTACGGAATACACGCCCGCCCTGCAGGGATGCTCGCAAAGCTGTGCAAGCAGTTTGAAAGCGAGGTTACTATTCAATCAAACGGCAAAAAAAGCCCCTGCACCAAGCTTATGGCAGTGATGGCAATGGAAATAAAAAACGGCGATACCGTGACAGTCAGCGTCGAAGGAAATGACGAGCTGCAAGCGGCAAATGCCGTGAAGAGCTTTTTTGAAGAAAGCCTGTAAAATAATAATCCGCACGGAGATAATACTCTGTGCGGATTTATTATGTTTAATTCCAGTAGTCAACCTTGTGCGGAAGACCGATATCTTCGGCCTTGAAGGATGGCTCAACTCCTTGCTTTTTCTGCTTTTCATAGTCCTTAAGAGCCCTGAAAGCGTACTTGCTGAGGAATAGAATTACAGGGATATTTATCAGTGCCATACCACCCATTGTTATGTCAGCGATGTTCCATAAAAGGTCTGCGCTGAGTCCTGCACCAAGAAGAATAACGAGCGAAGCAATAACGTGGTATACTCTCATGAATTTCTTTCCGGGAACCTTTTTCATTATGTAAGCCAGGCACTTGTCAACATAATAAAGGTTGCCGAGCAGGGTAGTGAACGCAAAAAGAATCATGGCTACTGTGATAAATATAGGCCCGAAAGAACCAAGTACAGCCTTGAGCGACTCCTGAACGTAAGGCGCACCCGATACTTTCTCGGTAGCTTCTACACCCGAGCACATGCACATGAACGCAGTTGCCGAGCAAACAAGAATTGTATCAATAAATACCGAAAGCACCTGAACAAGTCCCTGCTTTGCAGGATGAGAGATTTCAGCAGAAGCCGAAGCGTTTGGAGCAGAGCCTACACCTGCCTCGTTGCTGAAAAGTCCTCTCTTGATACCAAGCATAACACACGAGCCCGAGAATCCGCCGAAAATAGCCTCAAAGTCGAACGCATTTGAGAATATTTCCTTGAAAATTCCGGGAAGTGCAGTGATGTTAAGACAAACAGTCAAAAGTGCGACGCAGATATAAGCAACGCCCATAATCGGTACTAAAAAGCTTGTTGCCTTTACAACTCTCTTGCCGCCGCCCATAAGACACCAGCAAACAATTACAGCAAGAATGATACCGATTATCCATGGTGAGCTTTTTTCATTGTAAAAGCTGTAAGCCGAGAAGGTTGACTGAAGGTTGTAAGAAGCGAGCATGTTAAAGCCAAAGCCGTATGTAAGAATTAAAAAAACCGAGAAAATGAGGGCTAAAGGTCTTGAGCGAAGCGCCGCCTCTATGTAGTACGCAGGGCCGCCGTAGCTTCCGTCAGGGCCACGCTTTTTGTAAATCTGTGCAAGTGTACTCTCAACAAATGCCGAAGCACTGCCGATTATAGCAATCAGCCACATCCAGAAGACCGAGCCGAATCCGCCAAGACATAAAGCAGTCGATACGCCGATAATGTTGCCTGTTCCTACTCTTGAGGCTGTCGAAACCATAAGAGCCTGAAATGAGGAAACTCCGCCTTCATCAGTCGGCTTTTCTGTAACCGCCTTGAGCTGTTCCTTGAAAAGACGAAACTGTGCAAATCGGCTCCTTACAGTGAAATACAAACCCACCGCAACAAGCAATATTATCAGAATATAGCTGTATAATGCATTATTGATGTTTGAAATAATATCGTCTAACATAAAAAACTCCCCTGAAATTATAAGCCTAAAATGGCATATCAAATATACATAGCAATGTCAGATGATGATATTTTCGCGTTCAATGTATTCCATCGCAAGCTCTGCCGAAACAGCGCCGTCAGCTACAGCGGTAACAACCTGCCGAAGCCTCTTTGTCCTTACATCGCCCGCAGCAAAGACACCACTCAGGTTTGTTTTTGTGTCTTCTCCGGCAATAATATATCCGCTGTCGTCAAGCCCGATTTCATCGCCTAAAAAGTCCGTTTCAGGCTTTCTTCCGATGCTTATGAAAATACCGTCGCAGGTAATATCTCTTGCCTTGCTGTCCTTGACATTCCGAATTTTAAGCCCGTCAATGCGGTTTTCTCCAACAATATCCTCGGCAACGCTGTCGTAGATTATTTCGATGTTTGATGCCTGCGAAAGCGGCTGCAAATATATTTTCGTTGCACGCAGAGTGTCACGACGATGTATAAGATATACTTTCTTTGCAAGCTTTGAAAGATACAACGCATCAGCCACCGCAGAGTTACCGCCGCCGATTACAGCAACCGTCTTGTCCTTGTAAAACCTGCCGTCACAGTGTGCACAGTAGTGAACGCCTCTGCCGGTTAGTTTTTCTTCCTTGTCAAGTCCAAGCTTCCTGGGACTTGCACCCGCTGCAATGATAACGGTTTTTGCAAGATACTCTTTTGAAAATCCGCAAAGCTTTTTCACGGTACCTGAAAGCTCACAAGATGATATCTCATCATAGACAGTTTCAGCGCCGTACTTTTCAGCCTGAATCCTCATATTTTCAGAAAGTGTAAATCCGTCAATGCCGTCTTTGAATCCGGGATAATTCTCGATAATATCGGTTAACATCATCTGTCCGCCTGCCGACATCTTTTCGATTACAAGTGTGTCAAGTCCTGCCCTCGATGCGTAAAGTGCCGCAGAATATCCCGAAGGGCCGCCGCCGATTATTACAGTATCGTAAATTCGCTTGCTCATTTTTAGTCTCCCCATAGTTTATAATCTGTGGAAAATATGTTATTACTCAAAAAAAGCCGCCTGACTATTAAGACAGGCGGCCTTATAATCAATTAGTAGTTTTCTTTTCTTACTTCAAAGAATGCCTGTGGGTGATTGCAGACAGGGCAAACATCAGGTGCCTTTGTGCCGATTACCATGTGTCCGCAGTTGCGGCATTCCCATACTGTAACACCGCTCTTTTCGAATACTTCCTTAGCTTCAACGTTGTGAAGAAGTGCTCTGTATCTTTCCTCGTGTGACTTTTCGATAGCAGCAACGCCTCTGAACTGTTCAGCAAGCTCGTGGAAGCCTTCTTCGTCAGCTTCCTTAGCAAATGTGTCGTACATATCGGTCCACTCGTAGTTTTCGCCTTCAGCAGCGTGGAGAAGATTTTCTGCAGTATCGCCAAGCTCGCCGAGTGCCTTGAACCAAAGCTTTGCGTGCTCCTTTTCGTTTTCAGCAGTCTTTAAGAAAATCTCAGCAATCTGCTCGTAGCCTGCCTTCTTTGCAACAGAAGCAAAGTATGTATATTTGTTTCTAGCCTGTGATTCACCTGCAAAAGCCTCTCTGAGGTTCTTTTCGGTCTTTGTTCCTGCATACTTGTTTTTAGCAGGTGCCTCAGCCTTTTCAAACTTTGTAGCAGGCTGCTTGCACTTAGGACATACAAAATCCTCTGTAAGCTCTCCGTTGTGAATGTAGCCGCAAATTGAACATTTCCACATTGACATAATAAATTTCTCCTTTATAATAGCATAATCTGTGTGGATTTTTGGTTTTGAAGATTGACATATCCGCCTTGCGGTGATATAATTTCAAAAACAGCAATCCACCTTGAGTTAATAATAACAAATTACAGACATAAAGTCAATGATAATTTATTGAATTTTTATAGTTAGGAGAAAAAACAATGCGAATAACCTGCCTTAACGAAAATACACCGTTTAGCAGTGACTTTTCCTGTGAGCACGGGCTGTCACTCTATATAGAAACCGAGAACAGTAACATACTCTTTGATATGGGGCAAACCCCGCTCTTTTCCGAAAACGCCAAAAAGCTCGGTGTCGATTTGACAAAGGTCGATTTTGCCGTTCTCTCACACGGCCATTACGACCACGGCGGAGGACTTGAAACCTTCCTTGAAATCAATACCCATGCCCCCGTGTACCTCAGCGAATATGCTTTCGAGGAGCACTATAACGGCGAAAGATATATCGGACTCGACAGTTCGCTTGCACAAAGTCCAAGACTTCGCTTTGTCAAGGATTCTATAAACCTGTCCGATAATATCTCGCTCTTCCACAACAACGACAAGCCGCTTGTGCGTGATATCGACAGTGGCGGACTCTCTGCCGTAATTGATGGCAGAAAGTCTGACGAAACCTTCCGTCACGAGCTGTATATGCTTGTGAAAGAGCAGGGGAAATCAATCCTCATAAGCGGATGTTCTCATAAGGGGATTATCAACATCGAAAGCTGGTTTGAGCCCGACGTGCTTGTCGGTGGCTTCCACCTTTCAAAGTATCCTCTTGACGATACCCTTGCAGATATCGCAAAAACGCTCTCTCAGCATAAAACAAGCTTCATTACCTGCCACTGCACAGGAACACAGCAGTATGAGTTTATGAAAAAGTATATCCCGTCACTCGACTATATTTCCTGTGGCAGGGTAATAGAGCTGTAGCAATTTATCTTGACAGCATGGAGATGATAGCAGGTTTGCTTTTTGCGCCAACCGATGTGTCAACAGCCTCGCCGTTTTCGAAAAGCACGAGCGTCGGAATGCTCATAACCCCGTACTGTGAAGCAAGCTCAGGGTTTTCGTCAACATCGACCTTTGCAATGACAAATTGCGGAAATTCTTCACAAATCTGTTCAAGTATCGGCCCCATCATTCTGCAAGGCCCGCACCAGGTCGCAAAAAAGTCAACCAGAATACGCTTGTTTTCCTGAAGTGCAGAATTGAAGTTATCCTTGTTTAAATGCAGTAATGCCATAATAAACACATCCTTTCTATGATTCTAGTATACCCCAAAATTTTATGTTTTTCAATATATAAACCGAAAAAGTGCCGTTATTTCTAACGACACTTTTTTCGGTTGTGGGTTTATATGTATAGCTTCAAGAGCACGTAGGTTTATGATATGCTGTGTAATCCATTGAAACCGGGGCGGAAACGATACTTATTCCGTTACCATCTTACTTTCCACCGCTCACGAATGGTTTCAAGGCTTTCAGCGTGAGCGGTTACGCTTTTTTTGATGTTTTTTCGTTCTCACGAAGAACATTCAGATGCTTTTCGAAGAGTGCCTCAGCTGTAGGAATTTCAGCCCAGTCATTTGTCCAGGTTGAAAGATAAGCAGCGTTTGAAATTGAAAGGGAATTAAGTCCCTCTTCGCCTCTTGCAACCATCGGAGTTCCGTTCAGAATAGACTGTGCGAATGCCTCAAGAACCTCAGGGTGTCCTTCCGGCTCAGGAGCTGTGAACTCCTCGTAAGTGTTGCCCGGGGTAGAGAAGCCCTCAGTAGATGTGAAGCAGTACTCACGCTCAGGTGTGTCAAGCTTCCACCAGCAGAGCTTGCCGTGCTCAACAACAATCTTACCCTTGTCACCTGTGATTTCAAGTCTGTTTGTACCGCAAGCGTCGCCGGTAGTTGTGATAAATGTCGCAGTAGCACCGTTTTCGTATTCGCCGAAAATGGTTACATCGTCTTCAACGTCAATGTTGTGGTATTTGCCGAACTCACAGAATGCTCTGATTCTCTTTGGCATACCGAAAATCCACTGCCAGAGGTCGAGATTGTGAGGTGCCTGGTTGAGAAGAACTCCGCCACCTTCACCATTCCATGTAGCTCTCCAGCTTCCTGAGTTGTAGTATGCCTGAGTTCTGTACCAGTTTGTGATAATCCATACCATTCTCTTAAGCTCGCCGAGCTGACCGCCCTGTACGATTTCACGAGCCTTTGCAAACATAGGATTTGTACGCTGGTTGAACATAATTCCGAACTTTACGCCCGATTTTTCAGCAGCCTCGTTCATTTCTCTTACCTGTCTTGCATAAACGCCTGCAGGCTTTTCTGTAAGTACGTGAACACCTCTCTTGAATGCCTCGATAGCAATAGTAGGGTGGTCGTAATGAGGAACTGCAATAAGAACAGCGTCAACAAGCTTGCTGTCGAGAAGCTCCTTGTAGTCGGTAAAGCGTGCAACCTCAGGGTGCTCCTTTGCCTTTTCCATCTTGTCTGGGTTTATGTCGCATACTGCAGCGATTTCAACGGAAGGACACTTTCCACCGAATACATTGTAGAAATGTCCGCTTCCCATGTTACCGAGTCCGATTACACCAAGTCTGATTTTTTCCATAGTGATTCTCCTTATATAAGCTTTTTGATTGCGTCACAAGCTGCCTTGAATGCCGCCTGCGACGACGGATAAGTAAACTTCATCTTTGTCTTTTCGTTTTCTTCAAGCTTGTCAAAGCCGTCAAATACCGAAAGATGCGGCTCAAGAGTAAGAACGCTGCCCTTGTACTGCGAAAGAAGATATGGGAGATTTCCGATTCCTTCACCTGCAGGAACAACTGAGCCGTCAGCCAGTGCGTCCTTTATGTGCATGTATTCAACGTAAGGTGAGAGCATTTTCCAAGCCTTGATAGTGTCCTGACCGCACTGAATAAAGTTTGCAGGGTCAAATACTGCCTTAAGTGCAGGAAATTCCTTGTGTATTTCAAGACAGCGAACAGCCATATCGCCGTAGATGCCCTTTTCATTTTCGTGACAGAGAATAATATCGCTGTTTTTAGCCGCCTCAACAAAACAGCTGAGTCTTTCAAATACCTTGTCCTTGTATTTTTCTTCTTCACCAGATGGTACATAGAAGCTGAACATTCTGATGTGCTTAGCGCCCAGTATGTCAGCGTTTTCAAGTCCTCGCTTGAATGATTCAAGATGACCTTCAAAGCCGTCGCCCATTCCCATTTTACCAAATGGTGAGCCAAGCGACCATACAGCCAGTCCCTCTGCTGAAAGACGCTCTTTTATTTCCTTTGCCTTTTCGGATGTTATCTCGGAAATGTTCTGTCCGTCAACACCTCTTATTTCAAGAAATTCAACTCCGTTGTCCTTCATTGCCCTAATCTGTCCGTCAAGTCTGCCGTCTGCCTCGTCAGCAAAAGCCGCAAGTCTGAAATTCATAGAAGAACCTCCTTTTTAGTTTCTGTCTATATTCTATCACAACACAATTTGCATTTCCATTGTTAATTTATGCAATATGTATTGCAAATTCACGCATTATGTGGTATGATTTATTCAGAGTACAAAAAGTACGGAAGGATTGCTGAGGAGGTGCATCGCCGTGAGGGAATTTACTCTGGGAAATATATATTTCAAGCACGACATAAGCGAAAAGCCCAACCCGCCCGACTTTAAAATGCATATCCATGACAAGTGCGAAATATTTTATCTCGTGAGAGGAAACGTGGAGTATCTCGTTGAAGGCTCCAGGTATCCACTCGAGGAAAACAGCGTTATGATTATCAGACCTGCCGAAGCACATACCCCGAAGATTTTGACAGATGCCTGTTATGAAAGATATGCCGTGAATTTTCCGCTTTCCTATGTCCAGAGCTTTGACCCGCAGGGAACTCTGCTTAAAGCCTTTACCGACAGACCGCTCGGAAAGAATAACTGTTATTCCGAAGAAGAGCTCGATATACCGCTTATGAAAAGGCTTCTTGAGGAAATGGTGGCGTCTCACGCAAGCGATTATGAAAGAAATGTAACCGCATCAACACATATCTATATGATGCTTGATATGATAAACAGAGCTTTTTCAAAAAAGAAAACAGAGCAGTTTTCACCCAGAAGTCTGTCCGAAAGAATTATTTTCTATATCGACAAGCATCTGTCAGACGAAATCTCCGTGCCGCAGCTTGCAAAGCATTTCCATCTTAGCGTGTCGCAGTTTTCAAGAGTGTTCAAGCAAGCGACGGGAGCCGCACCATGGGACTATATAACCAAGAAACGCCTTACCCTCGCAAAGGAAAAAATACTCCTTGGCTATTCTGCAAAGGATGCCTGCGAGGAAACGGGCTTCAATGACTATTCTTCATTTTACAGAGCCTATGTGAAGCTTTTTAAAAGCTCGCCTCAAAAAAGTGCTGAATAATTTAAAGGACATTACGCCGTTATGGTGCAATGTCCTTTTGTTTATCTCTGGATTCTTCCGCTTGCATCACCGTTTGCAAGCTTTTCAACCTCTGCAACAGTAACCATGTTGTAGTCGCCTTCAATCGAGTGCTTAAGTGCCGAAGCCGCCACAGCAAACTCAACTGCCGACTGTGTGTCCTTCCCCGTGAGCACAGAGTATATAAGCCCCGCACCGAAGGAATCTCCGCCGCCGACTCTGTCGATGATGTGAAGCTCGTACTTCTTCGAGAAGCAGTATTCGTCGTCAGCTGCGTTGTAAAGCATAGCACTCCAGCCGTTGTCAAATGCCGAGTGACTCTCACGAAGAGTTATCGCAACCATCCTGAAGCTAAATCTGTCAGCAAGCTGCTTTGCAACCGACTTGTAGCCCTCGTGGTTGAGCTGTCCCGAATAAATGTCAGTAGCCTCAGCCTCGATTCCGAAAACATCCTTTGCGTCCTCTTCGTTTGCAATGCATACGTCAACATATTCACAAAGCTCACTCATAACGCTTCTTGCCTGCTCCCTCGTCCAGAGCTTTGCTCTGTAGTTTAAGTCGCATGATATGGTAATTCCACGCTTCTTTGCCGCGTCGCAGGCTTCCTTGCATATTTGCGCAACAGCAGGGGACAAAGCAGGAGTAATTCCCGTAAAGTGGAACCAGTCAGCATTTCCGAAAATACTGTCCCAGTCAAAATCCGAGGATGAAGCCGTAGCAATCGCCGAATCGGCTCTGTCGTAAATACATACCGAGCCTCTCTGCGACGCACCCTTTTCATTAAAGTATATTCCGACACGGTTGCCGCCACGAACTATCATCGATGTGTCAACACCATACCGACGCAGACTGTTTACAGCCGCCTGACCGATTGCGTGAGCGGGAAGCTTTGTTACAAAAGCCGCATCGAGTCCGTAGTTTGCAAGCGAAACCGCAACGTTTGCCTCTCCGCCGCCGAAAGAGAATTCTACTCTGTCACACTGAACAAATCTCTCATAGTTGTAAGGCTGAAGACGAAGCATAAGCTCGCCGAAAGTAATAATTCTTGCCATAATAATTTACCTCTTGTATGAACACTATGCTCTTGCAGCCGCAATAGCTTCCAAGCAAAGTGCAGTAATTCCTTCAAAGTTTCCCTTATCAATCTCCGCCTTCGGACATACCCAGGAGCCGCCGACAGCGTGGATAAACGGAGCTTCAACATATTCTTTTATGTTAGAGTTGTTGATTCCGCCTGTAGGCATGAATTTTATGCCCTTGAACGGTGCCGAAAGATTTTTCATTGCACTCAGTCCGCCGTATATGTTTGCAGGGAAGAACTTTATTACATTGACACCCATATTTACCGCCTGAGTGATTTCCGATGGAGTTACACAGCCCGGAGTTATCGCAATACCGCAATCAATGCACCAGCTTACCACTCGTGCGTCAAAGCCTGGGGACACTATAAATTGTGCTCCCATCTCAACTGCCAGCTTGCACTGTTCAAGTGAGAGAATGGTGCCTGCTCCTACCAGCATATCAGGGCAAGACTCCGAAACAGCCTTTATCGCCATAGGTGCAGCTTCGGTTCTGAAGGTTATTTCCATAACGTCAATTCCGCCTGCAAGAAGAGCCTTCGCCGTATCAACCGCATCCTTTACATCGTCAATGACAACTACAGGAACGATTATGGATTTTCTAAGTCTTTCAAGTACATTCATACTGTAATACCTCCATAAATCCGCTATACGCCCGAATATGCCGAGAAGCCTGCGTCTATCGGTAGTACTACTCCCGTGATAGCTGAAGCGCTCTTATCATCACAAAGGAAGAGCGTAGCGCCTATAAGCTCGCTTGCATCAACAAAACGCTTTGTCGGTGTGCCGCTTAGAATCTTTTCAGAGCGTGCAGTCAGACTTCCGTCTTCGTTGTAAAGAAGTGCCTTGTTCTGAGCCGATGCAAGAAATCCCGGTGCAATGGCATTGCATCTGATGTTACTGCCTGCAAAATGAGTTGCAAGCCACTGAGTAAAGTTTGAAATACCTGCCTTTGCAGCAGAATAAGCAGGGATTTTTGTAAGGGGAGTGTAGGAGTTCATCGATGAGATGTTGAGAATGCAGCCGCCCTTCTTTTCAACCAGATCCTTTGCAAAAACCTGAGTCGGGAGCAGAGTGCCTTGGAAATTGAGCTTGAAAACAAAATCAACACCGTCAGCTTCAAGGTCAAAGAATGTCTTTGAGCCTTCTGTTGCCTCGTGCTGATACTCGTTTGAAGTCGTCGCACGTGGATTGTTTCCGCCTGCGCCGTTCACAAGAATATCGCACTTTCCAAGGTCACTCACTACCGCACTATGAACGTCCTCAAGAGAATTCTTGTCAAGTACATCTGCCTTGTAGCCCTCGCAGATAAAGCCCTCTGATTTAAGTTCATCTGCAAGCTTCTTTACAGCATCTTCGTTGATGTCAAGTGCCGCAACCTTTGCACCGCTCTGTGCAAAAGCTCTTGCCATAGCACCGCAGATAAGTCCGCCTGCACCTGTGACAACTACTACTTTATCTTTGTAATCAATGTTTATAGGAAGTGTCATCATAAAAGTTACCTCTCTTTACTTTTTCCCTGATAATCTGTCAAGCATATCCCATACACCAAGCATGTACATTATACCGAGCGCCCTGTCATAAAGACCGTATCCCGGGCGGACATTTCCCGGGCCTTCACCCCAGAGATGGCGGCCGTGGTCTGGGCGGATGTAGCCTTCAAATCCGCAGTCGTGGTATGCCCTAAGAATCTCAATAATACCCGTATCACCGTCGCAGTCACGATGGCTTGCCTCGGAAAAATCGCCGTTTTCGAAGTGCTTTACGTTTCTTACGTGAGCAAATGCGATTCTGTCGCAGTGCTTTCTTACAATCTGTGCAACGTTGTTTTCAAGGTTTGCTCCGAGTGAACCCGAACAAAGCGTCAGACAGTTGCACGGATGGTCTACCATCTTAAGGAATCTGTCAATATTCTCTTCGTTCACAAGAAGCCTCGGAAGTCCGAAAATATCCCACGGCGGGTCATCCATGTGAATAGCCATTTTAATGTCGCACTCTTCGCATACGGGCATAATAGCCTCAAGGAAGTACTTCAGATTTGCCCATAGCTTTTCGTGGTCAACGCCCTCGTATTCCTTGAAAAGCCTGTCAAGGTCAGCCATTCTTTCAGGCTCCCAGCCTGGGAAAGACATGTTGTACTTTTCGGTAAAGCCTAAAATGTACTGCGCCATAGCGTTGTAGTCGTTTTGAATCATATCCTTTTTATAGAAAAGGGCAGTGGAGCCGTCGCCGACCGGGTGGAAAAGGTCGGAACGTGTCCAGTCGAAAATAGGCATAAAGTTGTAGCAGATTACCTTTACTCCGAACTTGGAAAGATTTCTTATCGTCTGCTTGTAGTTTTCAATGTACATATCTCTTGAAGGCTTTCCGATTTTTATGTCATCGTGAACATTGACCGACTCAACAACGTCCATATTGAAGCCGTATTCATCGAGCTGACTTTTTACCTTCGCAATTTCCTCTACCTGCCAGACTTCGCCCGGCATTTTGTTGTGAAGTGCCCATACAATGCTCGTAACACCCGGAATCTGCTTTATGTCGCTAAGCTTTATGTTGTCGTTTCCTTCGCCGTACCAGCGAAAACCCATCTGCATTGGCATATAAATTTTCCTTTCTTATTTTGCGGTAATGTTGAAATAAGTCTGAGCATTGTCGTGGCAGATTCCCTTGACAATCATACCCAACGTATCGAAATCAGCAGGGTATTCACCGTTTTCGACCCACTGACCTAAAAGCTCGCAGAGTATCCTGCGAAAGTATTCGTGTCTTGTGTAGCTGAGAAAGCTTCTCGAGTCTGTCAGCATGCCGATAAAGTTACCGAGTATGCTCAGATTTGCAAGTGAAATCAGTTGCTCCTTCATGCCCTGAAGATTGTCGTTGAACCACCATGCACTTCCGTGCTGAAGCTTTCCTGCAATCTCTGTGCCCTGATATGAGCCGATGAGTGAGTCAATGAAGCTGTTGTCAGAAGCGTCAAGGCTGTAGATGATTGTCTTAGGCAAAGAGCCTTCCTCAAATAATCTGTTGAGCAAAAGAGCAAGTTTGTTGCTTCCGTTGTCAGGGCCTATGCAATCAAAGCCCGTGTCAGGGCCGAGAAGTGAAAACATTTTTCGGTTAGGGTTTCGCATACAGTTGTAGTGAAGCTGCATCGCCCAACCGATTTGAGCGTACTTTCTTGCACACAAAAGCAGAAAATGTGTCTTGAAGCACTCAGCCTCAAGAGCTGTAACTGCTTCTCCGCCGAGAGCTTTTGACATAATTTCTTCAAGCTCTTCAGCCGAAGCCTCAGCGTATACCATGTGGTCAAGACCATGGTCACTTGCCTTGCAACCCGATTCATTAAAGAAGTCGATTCTCTGTAAAAGTGCCTGTTCAAGTGTCTTGATGCTGTCAATTTTTATTCCGCAAACCTCTGAGAGTGTGCAGATGTATTCTCTCCAGCCGTTTTTGTCAATGCCGAGTGCCTTGTCAGGACGGAAGGAAGGCGCAACAATCGTCTCGAAGCTGCCGTCTTCCATGAGCTTTCTGTGCCACTCAAGATTGTCTGTCGGGTCATCTGTAGTCCCTATGAACTGAACGTTCGATTTTTCAATTATTCCACGTACACCCATATCGTCTTCTTTGAGCATCTTTTCAGTGAGAGTCCATACCTCGTGAGCGGTCTTTTCGTTCAGAACACCCGTGTAACCGAAGTATTCCTTAAGCTCAAGATGACACCAGTGATACATCGGATTTCCGATTGCCTTAGGAAGAACAGATGCAAACTTCATAAACTTTTCGTAGTCGGAAGCTCCGCCGGTAATGTAGTATTCATCAATTCCGTCCGACCTCATAAGTCGCCATTTGTAGTGGTCACCCGAAAGCCAGATGTCTGTAATATTCTTAAAATGCTTGTCTTCCCAAATCTCCTTGGGGCTGACGTGACAGTGATAGTCAATTATCGGACAGCCTGCCGCATAATCGTGATATAGCTGTCTTGCGGTGTCGGTCGAAAGAAGAAAATCTTTATCCATAAATGCCTTCATAGTAGCCACGCTCCTTCGTTATGCTTTTATTGTAGCACAACATAATTTGCATTTCCATTGCTAATTTAAGCAAAATATATTGCAAATTCACGCATATATGTCTGCTGATAAATAAGGTATCGTACGGCAACTGTGTCATTACAATATCACAGCGTGAAGTCCTTCTTCGCTTGACAAATTGACGCTTAGGTTGTATAATGTTTAAGTTGTAATAATAAGTTGCTAGTGTAGCACAGTAGGTAGTGCAGCTCATTCGTAATGAGCAGGTCGTGGGTTGTCGGTAAAGCGACATCACAACGGACACCGCAAGCCTTGCAAAATTAAAACTGAATACAAAATGCTGGTGTAG
>JAGALZ010000011.1 GCA_017848055.1 Oscillospiraceae bacterium
AAATACCAGAAAGAGCAGCTTGAAATTGAAGCAAGGCTGAAAGAGGTGACGGAAACTCTTAATGAAAGCTACGAGAAATCACGGGGAATCCGTGACTTCCTCGCCCTTATCCGAAATTATCAAGGCTTAAAAGAACTGGATAGCACATTTGCAGGAACTTACAGCGGGACTTGAAGCAGATATTCAGCTGTATGCACAGCATAAATTTCCGGATAAGGACAGCTTTTCCATGCAGATAGGAAACCGTGTGTATATAGAGAAAAAAGAGGCAGGAGCAGCATTGCTTGAGATGTGTAAAAGCATGAAATCGCATACAGAGCCGGTTATGATTGGAACATATCAGGGATTTCAGGTAAGTCTTCACTACCGCTTCCTTGCATCTAAATTTGTTGCGACATTAAAAGGCAAGCTGGGGCATGAAGTAGAGCTGGGAGCAGATGCACTTGGAAACTTACAGCGATTAAATAATGTACTCGAAGCGATGCCGGCACAGTTTGAAGAAATGAAACAGAAGCTTTCCAATGTGGAACACCAGTTGGAAACTGCAAAAGTGGAAGTAGAAAAACCATTTCCAAAGGAAACGGAATTAAAGGAAAAACAGGAACGTTTGAATGCCTTAAACAGCCTTTTGAACATGGATGAAAAAGCTGTAAATCTTGTTGGAATGATGAGGCAGAAGAAGTATCGGTAAGTATTGTAGCCGAGTCAAAGAGTGTATATAAAGCAGCTAATTTAGAACTTCAGACTGCACAGAAAATCTGCACTATCCTTGAAAAAAACAATAATCCAAAATGGGATGAAGCTACAGCATCACTTTTCATGGAAGAAAACGGAAAACTGTTAAAAGGAAAAGAGGTATATAATACTCTTTTGGGCGAAGCAGGAAGCTACATCCGTTCACAGATTCTTTCCGGAAATCAGGAAAAGGGCATGGAAATGACGGAGCTTGTAAAAGAGGCTGGGAAATATGCATCCAGGTATTATGCCAAGCAGAAAGAGAGAATTTCTGTTAGAGAGAAGCTGAAAGAAAAGCAGGCAGATTTAAATAGACCCCCTTTTGACGTGCAAAAGAATGTTACCAAAGGAAAGAATAATATAGAACTATAACGAATAAAGCCTTGCTCTTTACAGGCAAGGCTTTATTTCAAATAAGCAACTTTTTTTCGCTTTTACTAGATGGTTTATGGTAAGTTGCCACTTTTTGCAAAGTCTCCACAATCCCCACATACCATCACGGATTTTGCTTCACAGACACTGAATGCATTTGATGGGTGTGCTTCCCAAGAAGTTTACTTCTATAATCATAGTATGCTGTAAATGAAAAATAATATCAATAGCAAAATTTGAAAAATCTATATATGACAAAACGACCCCCGCAGGAGCCGCCCGGATTACGGGCTTCTCAAGTTTCCGTAACTCATTCAATGAGATGATATATCAAAACAATATAAGATGTCAAATGAAAACTATCATTCAATCTGTTCCGACAGTTTCTTTTTATTCTTTTGAGGTTCAGATTTCTGCTCTTCTCCAAAATATTTCTGTAATTTTTCCAAAGTACGATATAATTCATTAAAATCTTTTTCAGCCTTTTTATAGTTAGTAGCCGTTGCTTCTCGCTGTGTTATAAGTGTTTGATATTCAGATTTTAATTTCTCTATATTCATCGTTTTTATATTCACACCTGCCTGCTCTAACATATGCTTTGCACCGCCGCAAAGAATGATTTCGCTTTCGTGTTTTTGAAAATATGTATCTGGATTCTTCGCTTTTTTGTAAGCAGAATAATAGGGAAGGGTAGCCTTATATTGTTCTGCATATTTCATGATTTCCGCCAAAGTTTTGATGCGTTTTTCAATCTTCACAACTTTCTTTTTCGCAAATGTTTTTGATTCTGAAGCAATCGAGAGTTTTTGCTCTAATTCGGTGATGGAGCCTGCTTTATGATAGCTTTCAGAAATATTCTTTAAGTTCTCTACGGTAGCCCATCGTTTTAGTCCAGGAGCATTTTCAAATTTTGTCGTGTTCACATCAATCAATCCTTTAGATGTGCGGTCTTTTGGAAGTACTTTTGTGTTGCGTTCCAATCCGGAATCGATACGTTCTTTTATTCGTTCTTTCGTATATTCCTTACCCAAAGATTTTGCACTTCCACGTACAAATCGTTCTTTATCAAGTGGTCGAAATGAAATGTATTTTGTACCATCTTTTTCCAAAGATTCCCCTTTGATTTGAGGACGCAATAAGAAACGCAATCTCAATCGGTGGCGACAGCGATACCTTGGCGGCAATAACCGGTGGCATAGCCGAGGCATACTACGGTATTCCCTACAGCATCAGAGAGAAGGCTTTGTCATATCTCGATGAGCCTCTCCGTGAGATTGTAGAGAGGTTTTATGAAAAATACGCAGAGTAACAAATTGGAGCTTTGTTCGTACAGAAAAGACGATGCCCAAACTGCGGACATACTCTAACGCTCTACCGTGACGGAGTGACCAAGATACTCCGATGCGAAATGCGAAGCTTCTAGAAAGAGTAGACTTTATAATCATATTGACCCACAAGAGATAGTTGATAGTTGTAGTGGAAAAGGAATTCTGCAGTCTAGAAAACGTAATAAATGCGTTGATGAGTTTGTTTCGTTACCATATCCTGTTGGAGTTTCTTATGATAAAAAATCCGGAAAATATGTTCAGACACACAGAGTTCAAATACAGTATACCAAAGACGGAACGCACGTCATTCCAGTTCTAGAAAGGGGGAAGTAACGTGGAAAACAATTTAAGGAAGATTGACCAGCTTGAATTTCAAAAAGCAAGAGTTTTTTTTACTGACGGTACGTTTTGTGTTGGCAGAGGGGATTGCATTTGCGATGCTTCCGAAGGCGACGGACAGAACATTGATGGTATCCTTTTCTTCAAAGATGATGGAAGCTCGGATATATGGACAGAAGATGAAATTGAAAGAATTGAATTATTAGGAGAGTAACCGCCCCTAAAAAGGCGGTTTCGTTATGTCAAAATCTAAGGACAAAATGGGAATAAAAATCCATGGCGAAGAATATAACGGAGTAATTACGATATATGTTTTAAACTGCGATAATGCAGAGCGAGCAGCTAGAACAATTATTCATGAGTGTACACATAGACGTTATGGTATCGGTAAATCACAGTGGGCGGAATGTGTGCGTTTTTCACAGGAACTCAAACATAAGTATAAACGTGACAACTTGACTTATAACGAAATAAGGCGTATAATCATAGCAGTAAAGGATGGATATCCAGAGTATCATTGGAGAAAGGGAGGATTAAATATGGAAGAAAAAAACGCTCTCGATAAACTTAGAAACGGAGAAAAAGTTTTGTGCCCTAAGTGTGGTAAAGCGTTCTTAAAGCCATATGGAACGACGTGCGACAAAGCACACACCTTTGATTGTCCGGAATGCGATTTTTATACGCATTACCATGCAGAAATTGAAATTGAATAGAACAGCATTTGCAGTCTAGAAAACGTAATAAATGCGTTGATGAGTTTGTTTCGTTACCATATCCTGTTGGAGTTTCTTATGATAAAAAATCCGGAAAATATGTTCAGACACACAGAGTTCAGATAAAGTATACCAAAGACGGAACGCACGTCATTCCAGTTCTAGAAAGGGGAAAAAATAATGCCGGTAATTATTCCTGATTGTACATCATGTAAGCATTTGACTGACAAAAATAAGAACGGGGAATTTTGTTGTATAGCTTTCCCAGAAGGAATACCAAGTGATTACTTTTGGGGAAATATAAAGGTGAAGAGTATTCCTGAATGTGCAAACAACATAAAATTTGAAGAAATTAAAGACTAATACCAAAATCTAATACGAATATCAGCACTCAGCTTCGGCAGGGTGCTTTTATTATACCCATTTTTAAGAAAGGACGGTAGAAACACATGGCAGAAGAAAAGAAGAAGCTTCCTGAGGAAGAAGCCGAAAAGAAGCCTGAAACTTCAGAGCCTAAGCCTGCAGAGGAAAAGAAGGAAGAGCCTGCAAAGGATGAAAAGTCCGAAGAAAAGGCATCTGACGACAAGCAGGCAGACGAGAATGGCAGTATTATCCTGAAAACAAAACAAACCCATACTAAGAGATAATTCTTAGTATGGGTTTTGCGTTTCCTATTTTTCAAAGTATGATTTGTATTCTATCTTGTATTTGCTGTCAGGGAAGAGAAGCCTGTGCAGTTCGATGAAATAGTCATCGGTCATGCTTGCAATGTAGTCAACGACAATCTGATTCGGCTCTTCACCCAGATAATCAAAATCGCTGTAATACTGCAGGCTCTTTTTGATGTAGGAAATGTGGTGCTTGTAGATGATGGAGTCTTCGTTCTTGCTTACAACATCATCGAGAAGCTTGTAATACACTTCCTTTATCATCGGCCTTATTGAGCTTTCGTACATTTCGTTCAAGCCGTCGCTGAGGTAGATGTGCTTGTAGTTTTCTTCCTTCGCCGTACGCAAATCATCGAAGGCACTCTGACTGAGCTGTATGTAATCCTTGCCGTAGCTGTTGTTTACAATATCAACTACAAGATTGTTAATCATTTCTGCGTTTCTCTTACCGATGTATTCTGAGGTGAAATTGAAGTTTTCATCTATTACTTTTGTCGTTACAGCATCCTGCCTGTCCTTGCCGATATAAGCAATAATGTCACTGATTCTTACAACACAGCCCTCAAGCGTCATTGGTATGAGCTTATCAATAGCAGGCTTGCCCTGAGTATAGCAGTCGTTTATCCTCTGCTCGTACTCTTCAAAGCCTGATAAGCTGTACGGTCTGTATTCGTTAAGCTCAAATTCACCGTTGTGGCAAAGAATTCCGTCGAGCACCTGAAGGCTGATGTTTCTCTTGTAAAGTACATCAAGAACCCTTGCACTATGAACGTTGTGGTTGAAAAACATACCCGTTTCACTCTGCAGAATCTCGCTCAAATATCTCTCTCCTGCGTGGCCGAATGGCGTGTGGCCGATGTCGTGACCTAAGGCAATTGCCTCGATGAGGTCGAGATTCAAGTCGAGAAGCCTGCCGATGTTTCTTGCAATCCTTGAAACAAGCTGAACGTGCAGTCCTCGCCTTGTTATATCGTCGTTGTTGTACAGCGAGAAAACCTGCGTCTTGTCGTTGTAGCGGTTGTAAAGCGGAAGGTGCAGTATTTTTTCTATATCTCGTGTGTATGCAGGACGAAGCAAAGTGGATTTATCCTTGTCAGGATTTCTTCTGACAGCATCGTCATCAGAAGCCTTGTATGGATTTTGCTTGTGCTCTCTGCGGTCGCTTATAATTCGGCTTTCAATTTCCTTTTCAAGCTTGTGATAACTAAGTGCCAATGTAAGACCTCCCGGTATGTACAGCTTTCAGTGTGACAGCCAACCCGCCACACTTTACGCAATAATTATACCACAATACCAGGAAGGGTTCAAGAGGGGAGATAGCTTCCCCTTGCCACACCGACTGTATTATGCTATAATTATCGTATCAATTATTTTGGAGAGAGCTATGAAAACGAGTGTGCGTAAGGCGTATATCGACAACTTAAGATGGGCGATTCTGCTGATACTTATTCCGTACCATACCGCAATGGCGTGGAACAGCTGGGCAGAGCCGAACTACATATACTTTGAGAAAAATAGGCTGATAAGCAGTATCATTGTCTTTTTCAGCCCGTACTTTATGCCGCTGCTGTTCTTGCTTGCGGGAGCAAACATTATCTAATGGATACACCTTAACTCATACTTACTTCAATTCAGGCTTTTCACCGTCAGCAAGCCCATTATCGAGGAATTTGTAATAGATCTGAATACGGCGAGGTGTGCTTTTATCCTTCGGGCGGTCACCGATCACAACATACTCGATCAGGTCAACGCACATTTCCCTCGTCAGTTCAGGTGCATCTGCATACTGTTTCAGACGGCAGATAAATGCCTCAATATCGTCCCTTGCCTTGCTGTCCTGTTCTAATGTGGCAGTAAGGCTTTTTACTTTCTCCGTCAGCTCAGCTTCTTCTGCACGGAACTGACCGAGTGTTTCAAGGCACAAGTCTTCCGGCACCTTGCCGAGCAGCTTGTCCTGATAGACCTTCTGTGTCATCACTTTCAGGTCAGCAAGCCTTGACTGGCACTTTGCAAGCTGCTGACGGGCATCATCAAGGTGCTTTGTACCCTCTGTCTCCTTGCGTCTGAGGAACTCCTGTCGCGCTTCATCTTCATTCTCGATCACATATCTTGCCTTTGCGAGAATATCCGCAAGCACGATCTTATCGATCTGCTTCTGGCTGATATAGTGAGTGGTACAAGTGCTTGCACCGCAACGGCTATATGTACCACACACATAGAAGTAGTTGACCGAGCTGTCCTTTTTCTTTGAGTGACCGTTCAGCTTCATCTTCGCACCGCAGTCGGGGCAGAACATCATGCTGTTAAGTGGAAGTACGATACCCTTTTTCATAATTTTGCCGTGGCTTGCACAGCGGTCAACCTCTTGGCACTTATCCCAAAGCTCCTGAGAAATAATAGGCTCGTGAGTATGCTCCGCAATAACCCACTCGTCCTTACTTCTACGGACAGACTTGTGATTTTTGAATGATACCGTGGTGTATCTCTGCTGTGCAAGGTTGCCGATGTAGATAGGATTGCTGAGGATATTTCTCACCGCAACATGACTCCAATAATGGAATGTATTCTTATACTGATTTGGCACTCCCAATCTCTGCGCCCGATAGTCGGACGGAATCGGAATACCCTCAGCATTCAGTATCTTTGCAATCTGTGTCGGAGTGATACCTGTTGCACGAAGCTCAAAGATACGGCGTACTACCTTTGCGGCAGGCTCATCAATGACAGGTGTGTGCTTTTCATCATCGCTTTTCAGATAGCCATAGGCAGCGTATGAAGCGATATATTTTCCCTCTTTAGCATTCTGGGCAAGGACACTACGCACCTTTTTGGAAGTATTTGCAGCGTGCCATTCATTGAACAAGTTCATTATCGGCATTAAGTCCATTGCCGTGCTGTTGCGGTCAAGCGTATCCACATTGTCACTCAGAGCAATGAAACGGATATTGAACGAAGGAAAAATGTAATCGATATACTGACCCACTTCGATATAATTACGACCGAATCTGGACAAATCTTTACAGAGGATCAAATTTATCTTTCCCGACTTTGCATCTTCAAGAAGCTGTCTGACCCCCGGTCTGTCGAAACTTGTTCCCGAATAGCCGTCGTCCTCGCATATCTCGATGAGATTCCAGCCCTCCTGTCTGCTGACATATTCCGTCAGCATTTTCTTCTGATTTTCAATCGAAAGGGATTCGCCCGCACGTTCGTCCTCCTGTGACAAACGCACATAGATCCCGACATTGTAAGTAGTTTGCTTTGCCATAATAACTCCTTTCCAATCAAAGCAAACCATATTCGATGATACAACTATTATAGCGCAGAAAACCGAATATGGCAAGTCTTTTTTCAAAACTTTTACTTGTTTTCGGTTTCCTGAAACGCTCTTTTGAAAGCGAGGTCATAAAGCACCTTGTCAAGGTCTTTATCACCAACGAAATGGCTTGTCACAGCATAACGCTGACCGTCCTCTTCGTACACGGCTTTGCTGGTAGGCTTATCTTTATATCGCTCATTCAGCTCAGCCAAAGTTATTCCTGTATCCTTTCTTGCCAAGTTTCTCCTTTCCGCCTGCGATTATCTATCTCTACACGCATAGGCTTTTTGTTGCAGGGGCGTTACGCCTGCACAGGTGCTGTGCGGAACGGCAGAGCCGTCCCTTACACAGCAATCGTTTTATTGTCGGAATATATGTTACTCCGAATAGGAATGATCTGTTTCTGAAAAGCTCATCTGCTTGCCATACTTGTCGGCATCGCTCTCATCGAAGCTGTTGTCAGTATCGACAGAACTATCGTCAGCAAGTTCACTGATCTGCTCATAGGTCATACCGCTTGCAGTCAGCTTGCCGATGAGCGTATGCTCCGCAGTCACAGCATCGAGAAGTGCCTGCCCCTCAGCACCGCCGTAAAGTTGTGCGAGCTTATCGTAGGTGTAGAGTTTGCTTTCGATGATAACCTTGCGTCTGCGCTCCTGCGCCGCCTTGATAGACTTTTCGTAGCTGTCGAGCTTTGCCTGATTCTCGGCAAGCACAGCATCTATGATGATAACAGCAGGCTCGTCAGCGACCTCAGCCTTAGACTTTTTACTCATTCACATCACCTCGTTTCTGTTTGGTATCGCAGGATTTGAATTAACCCCACGATAATATTATAGCGCACAGCACCACCGTTTGTCTATTGGTATTGCGCTCAAACTTTGTGTCCCATTAGCGTTTCTCCGTTCGACAAATTGTTATGGGGATTTTCAAAATGCAGATCGAGCATATCACTACATTGCTCCCGACCTCAACGAAGATTTCTGCCGTGAGGGTATGACCGAGAACAGCCAGACCTCTTTGCGATATGAATAAAAATCTGCTGCCCCATTTATGCAAAAGGGAGAACCACGATGAACAAACTGTAAACTTTTCGATTTTTCTTGCGACAAACCTCAAAATCCTCGGTTGTATAGTAGAGGATATTTTTCATAAGACTGCCGCCCAGACTGCGCTGATACTGCGCCGACCTCGTTTAGAATATTGGTAGTGATGATATTGAGGGCATCACGGCGGAGCGTGAGCGAGGAATGACACCGCCGACCGAAGCGGCGGAGAGAAAGTCGCATAGCTCCAATTCGCTGATAGAACAGCGAAAGCCTGAGCAGAGGGAAAAGCTCAGGCGAAAAAAATGCGCGACAGCGCAACAAAAATAACAAGCATTGTATTTTGCGCCGCACAGCGAGCGAAAATACCAAATGCTTGTTGGGGACACCCCAAGCCCCGAAATGACCGCACAGCGGTCAAAAAAATATCGGCTTACGCCGAAATAGAAATAAAGG
>JAGALZ010000012.1 GCA_017848055.1 Oscillospiraceae bacterium
TCGCAAAGCGTCGAACCCTACGAACCGCGATTCGGGCGACTGAGTAAGAGAGCATATTATGCCCCCGAAATCAGCACAAATCTACGGAAATATGATATCTTTCCATCTTCAAAAAAACTTTGTTATAAATTATGATTTTTTCTTTTTGATTATTACGAATGTAACACCTGCAGCAACTATGACAACTACCACTGCAACGACTACTATAACCACTACAGCTCCATTGCCGTCGGAAGTCTTTTCAGAACCGGAATCTGAGCTGTTGCTTGCAGAAGAATTGCCGGCAGCTAAACTTCCGGTCGGTGTATTTTGAGCAAAGTTCTTTGTCGCACTCATCAAATAATCATTATGTGCACCTATTGAAATCTTATTCCAATCAGCTTCAGAGCCGCCATAATTTACTTGAGAAAGAGCAAAGCAAGAACCAAACGCATTTTCATCAATATCAGCCACACCATTACCTATAGTTATGCTGTAAAGTTTCTTACATCCGCCGAAGGTTTCTTCTTTAATTGTTGTTATCCCATTCGGTAGAATTATATTTTTGATGGAAGAACAACCACTAAAAGCCTTCTCCCCAATCGTTTTTACACTATCAGGAATCGTCACACTTGTAAGTGACTCACAGGACAAGAAAGCATAGCCCACAATACCTATTGTTCCTTCCTTTATTTTATAATCTCCTGACAGTCCGCGTTGTGCCTCTACCAAAAACTTTCCGATGTATAAAACGCCGTTTTCCCAGTTATTTATATCATTATAAACACCCGTATCCCTAAACGCATCGTATCCAATTGAAATTACACTATCAGGAACAGTAACACTAGTAAGATCTTCGCAGGAGCGAAATGCACACACGGCAATTACCTTAGTTCCGTCTTTTATTGTATAATCGCCCTCCGGACTTCCGTCGAGCAAATATTCTCCACAATACAGAACATCATTTTCCCAATTTGATTCCTGTGCGGAAAACTCAGTCCCACCAAAAGCTTGGTTACCAATTTCTTTTACACCGTCTCCTATTGATACATTCGCAAGAGATTCACAGTGAGAAAAAGCACTACTTCCTATCTTTTCTACGCTATCAGGAATTGTAATACTCGTAAGAGATTTACAGTAAGCAAAAGCTTCAGCTTCAATTGTTTTTGCACCATTCGAAATTGTAATGTTCTCAAGAGCTTCGCATCTTCTAAATGCCGCTTCACCAATTGTAACCACGCTATCCGGAATTATTATGTCCGTCAGCAACATACAATGATCAAAAGCATAATCACAAATCATTTTAGTCCCGTCTTTTATTGTATAAACGCCGGACAAACTCGACTCTGCTTCTACAAGAAACTTGCCGATATATAAAACATTGTTTTCCCAATTAGCAGGATTGTTGTAAAATGCTGTATCAGAAAATGTGTAATTGCTGATATATTCAACACTATCTGGGAGTGTTATGTTTGCAATATTATCACAAAATTCAAACACCTCATCCTCAATGACTGTTACACCATCTTTAATTACCAGGTTTACTACGCTTTCATAGTCAAACATCCCGTCCTCTTCATTGTAGTCCCAAGTATTATTCGTCAGCGCACCCTTACCGGAAATTGTAAGTGTCCCTGTGGACTGTTCAAAGCTCCATTTAAGATTTTCTCCACAAGGGCCTGAAAGCCCCTCTGCAAACGAAATCGGCATACTCAGAAGCGCCAGTGTAAGGGCAACAACCGCCGCCACTATTGTTTTTAAAACTCTGATTTTCATTTTTTTCATCCTTTCACAGTTATAAAAAATGTTATAAATTCAATACTAATTCATAGTATCATCGCCATTTTACACCACATTTAGCGTAAAGTCAATACATCACTTTTGATGTGTCGTAATATTTTTCTGAGGTGATAAATTATGAAAAAGTATTACGAAATTATCCGTGAACTGAGAGAAGACGGAGACTATACTCAAAAACAGATTGCCGATATTCTCAACACTACTCAGCAGGTTTATTCGCGATACGAAAACGGGCTCAACGAGCTTCCTCTGCGTCACCTTGTTGTCCTTTGCAGGTTTTACAATGTTTCTTCAGACTATGTTTTAGGTTTAAACAGCAATAAATGACGGTCAGGTTACACCGTCATTTTTTATTTTTTCAACAAATTCAGGTTTGCAGAGTTCTTTTGCCTCCTTAGAAAAGGAGGTGGCAGACCGTAAGGTCTGACGGAGGATTGATTTTGTTTTCCAATCCTCAGTCCTACGGACAGCTCCTTTGCCAAAGGAGCCTAAGGAGGAAAGAATGGTCTGCGTCGCAGAAACATAATTATATGTCATTCTGAACGCAGTGAAGAATCTTTTTTCAAGATCCTTCGCTTTGCTCAGGATGACACTGATAAAAAACTCTGCAAACCCGAACTGTTGCAACACAATCGCCCGTAAAAACTCAAAGCAGGTATGCGATCAACATACCTGCTTTGTATATTTTTATTATTTAACGCCCTTGATTTTTACGCTGTACTGATATGTGCCGACCTTGAGCTTATACGGCTCATGGAGGCAAGCATTACCCGGCATATCGCCGCCGACACCTCTCTGACGGTGGTCGATATTAAGGGTAAGATAATTATCCTTTTCAAGCTCGTAAAGATGCTTTGCTTTTTCGAGCTTCTCCTGCGAATATTCGCGAAGGCTGAAATCGAAGGTCTTATCTGCCGAAACCTCAAAACCGTAGCCATGAGAATTTGTTACGGTAAGACTTCTTGTATCCGTACGGTTACCGTTTTCCTGAGGACGCATATATCTGTGTTCAAGAGTTTCAGGTGTTGCGGTGTATTTACCGATTTTCTGTCCTGTCTTTCTGTCGATGTAAGCTTCATGCGGGCCTCTGCCGTACCAGGTTACATTTGAGAAGTCCTTCGAAAGACCGAGTCTGATACCTGCCTTGACCATCGGGAGCGCAATACCCGTCATAGTCTGGCTTAAATCAATACTACCGTCAACATTGAAGATAAACTGAGTTTCAACATCCTTTGCAAGCGGAGTTGACCACTTTATGAGAACGAAGATTGAGCCTGAAAGACCCCATACTTCGAAGCTCTTCGTTTTCACCATACGGCTGACACAATCCCATGTATAAAGAGGATTGATACGCTTAAACATCGGAGCGAAGTTGAAATAGTTTGTATCGTTATCAGTAAGAGGACGGAAGAAATTCGGGCGAAGAGTTAAGCTCGTATCGAGCACATTACCCTTGCCGAAATCAAGGCTGACAAGCTCGCCGTCATAGAATCTTGCTGTCGTCTCACCTGCCTTGATGTTATAAACACCGTCAATAACTCTGCAGGAAACAACGCCCTTAAGAAGCTTTTCTTCTTCCTTGATATCACTTACAACAAACTGGCTGAAGCTGATTTCCTCATCCTTTGCGTGCCACTCGTTCTTCGACTTGTAACGGAAGGAAATCGTAAGGATATATTCACCGACGCCGAAATTCTTCTTGTACGGAATTGCAACTCTCTTCTGCGTCTGCGGAGCTGTTCCGTCAAGGTCAAGCTTACCGCTTTCTACCTTTTTGCCGTCGCGTGTAATCTCCCATACTGCATAGCAATAGTCAAGAGTTTCGAAATAATTCTTATTCTTTATGCCATAGATCTGATTTTTCTTGTCAATCTCAACTGCACAGATATTTGAATAAACCTGCTTTACCTCATAGTATGCAGGGTGCGGGACACGGTCTGCACCGATGATTCCGTTTGCGCAGAAATAGAAGCTTGAGTTGCCTTCCTTGAAGTCGCCACCGTAGAGCCACTTCTCCTGACCGTCTTCAACAACGCGGATTGACTGGTCAACATAGTCCCAGATAAAGCCGCCCGTCATATGGTCATACATCTCGAAATCGTCAACATATTCCTTAAGATTGCCGAGGCTGTTTTCCATACTGTGTGCATATTCACAATAGATAACGGGATGAGTTTTGAAAATCTTTTCAGGCACGGGTTTATTATCTGCCGCAAGAGCATTCGCAACATTATCAAAGAGAGTTGTTTTGATTTCCTTCTGATTAACAAGATCTTCAACGATTCTCTCTGTCGGATACATTCGGCTGATGAAATCCGATTTTGTGAAATCAAAATCGCCCTCATAATGAATCGGATACAAATCACAGAGTTCAAGCATTGCTTCCTTCATTCTGCTGAAGTTTGTTCCGTCACCTGCCTCGTTGCCGAGCGACCAGAAGCAGATACAAGCGTGGCTTCTGTCTCTCATAATCATTCTCTCTGCTCTGTCAACAACTGCGGCAGTCCAAAGAGGATTGTCACCGGGGACATTCTTTCTTCTTACGCCGTGCGACTCAACATCACACTCATCCATTACATAGAAGCCGAGCTCATCGCAAAGCTCATAGAAATACGGGTCATCGGGATAATGGCTCGTTCTGATTGCGTTAATGTTTGCCTGCTTCATAAGATGAAGGTCAGTTATGAAGGTCTCCTTCGGCACTGCCCAACCGTGGTCGGGATGGAAATCGTGACGGTTAACACCCTTGATGATAACCTTCTGACCGTTAACATAGTAAACATTGCCGATAATTTCAACTCTCTTGAAGCCGATTCTTATCTGTTTTTTAACAATGCACTTTCTTGAATCATAAATCGCAACCTCAAGCTTATAAAGCTCGGGAGCTTCTGCTGACCATTTGCGTGCATTCTTTTCTATGTGCTTTATTTTAATCTCCTTACCCGAAGATTTTTCGTTATAAATCACCTTGCCGTCAAGGCTTACCTTGCAGGTAACATCAGCCTCTTTGCTGAGCGTAACTGTAAGGTCAAGGACACCGTCTGTAATCGTTTCATCAAGAGTTGCGGCGGCGTAGATATCATTGATTGTCACCTCAGGCTCAGCAACAATATAAACCTCGCGGTAAATACCCGAAAGTTGCCACATATCCTGATTTTCAAGA
>JAGALZ010000013.1 GCA_017848055.1 Oscillospiraceae bacterium
CCGCACTTGTCACACTTGTAGAGTGGCTCGTTAGCAGGCTTCTTAGCACCGCATTCCATACAGAACTTGCCCTTGTTTACAGCACCGCAGGAGCAGGTCCAGCCGTCAGCTGCAGGAGCTGGCTTTGGCTTTCCGCATTCCATGCAGAACTTGCTTGTGTTGGAAGCACCGCATTCACAGGTCCAAGCATCAGCTGCAGGAGCAGCCTGTGCAGGGGATGTAGTAACAGCCTGAGCATTACCTGCACCCATCATCTGCTGTGGCATTGCCTGCATTGGGGACTGTGGCTGCTGCATCATTGGCTGCTGCATGCCCATGCCCTGCTGCTGCATATACATCTGCTGCTGGTAAGCCATTGGGTCCTGCATTGGAGCACCCATTCCGCCGCCTGCCATGTTCATACCCATAAAGCCAACTGCAGCGCCTCCTGCGTTGTTAGCAGCAGCTTCACGAGCAGTGTTGATGCTCATTCTGTCCATAGCGTAGAGAAGGCCCTGGTTCTGAGCGGTAGCAGCTTCCTGGAACTTAGCAATTCTTTCCTTGCTTTCGTCGTCAACGTTGAGTTTGAGAGCAAGTGTTGTGATTTCAATACCACGCTTTACAAGCCAGTCTTCTCTGAGCTCCTCGTTCATAGCAGCAGCGAGCTCATCAGGATAAGCGCCGAGCTGGTCGTAAGGGATTCTCTGAGCAGAAATCTTTGTAAGAGCCTTTGTGAACTTAGGCTTCATTTCCTTCTTCATAGAAGAAATGAGCTGAGCACCGTCACCCATTGTTCTTGTGAGAGTTCTGGAAGGGTCCATCATAACGTTCTCATAGAAAGCAACAGGGTTAGAAATCTTGAACTCGTAGGTACCGTGTGCCTGAGCATTGAGAGAAAGGTTCATTTCTCCGTCACGGAAAGGAATGTTGCCAAAACCGATTGGGTTGTTGAGAAGTGGCTTACAGTTGATGTATACAAGGTGCATAGTGTTTGTGGACTGTCCACCAGCAGTAAATCTTGAAGCCATATTCTTAATTGAAGGCCAGATATCCTTAAGTCCGCCGCCGAGGAGAGAAGGCTCTACAGAGCTGTCGTACTTGTACTGACCTGCGAGCTCGTTAGTATCAGCATAGATAAAGTCGTGTACCTTGCCGTTTTCAACAAGAACAGCAGCCTGACCGATAGCAACGTCGAAGAGTGAGCCATTAGAAATAACAGCATCGCTTCCGTTGTTTACTACCTCGCCACGCATAACCTTAGTAGCTGCCTTACTAAGATGATCCTGAGTCATTCCGTCACATCTGAAGTATTCCTTAACCTGGTCAGCAAGGTTTGTGGAAACAGCTCCTGTGAACATTTTAATTAATCCCATATCAGATTTCCTCCTATCATAGCCGTTAGGCTAAAATTTATTTATTTATAACAAATGCAGTACGAGTTTAAAGTCGTCTTACGTCTGTTATTTTCCAAGCTTTTTCTGTCGCACTGGTTGTAACTGCACAGTTACAGAACGGACAGGTAGTTGTTCTTTTTGCATTCTCAATAATACCACCGCAGTGAGGGCATGCAGTCGCATCGTCGAAGCAACTGTAGAAGAAGAAGAAATACATTGGCTTTGCATCTCCGAACATAATACAGGTCTTCATCATTACAGTAGGCTGAGCCTCATCCGGGTTGTACCTTGTGATTTCGATACTCTGAGCATTGTTATCGAAGACATGGTAACGTTTTTCGAGCGTTATTCGTCTGATTTTCATTACGGCCTTATCTGAACACAATCTGCCGAAATTAGAATAATCCTTCGGATGGTTCTGGAATGCCTTTGCCATCATTTCGGCAACTGTCTGAACAGCACTCTTTGCGAGGTTGAAGTCAAAGTCGGGGTAATCGGAAATGATACTGTCGATTGCCCTCTGCTCGTAAGGCTGTAACTCTTTAGGTGCGTAAGGATCGCATCTTGAAAGAAGTATCTGTTTTCTGATTTCAAGGTCAGCTTTTCTTTCCTCTTCAGCTTCGATTGATTCTTTGAATGAAGTAGACTTGAGAAAGGCCTTCATGGAGCCGAATACCGCATCTGCAAATAAATCTTCAAAACCCATTCAGTTATCACCCCATATACTTAAATCTGTTTGACATTCTGTCGATATTAACAACCGACCATTCTCTCTTCTGTCCCATTGTGCCGAACTGTTCACCGCAGAAATCACATGTCAGCTTCTTTCCGTATTCTTCAGCAGAAACAGGAGCGCCGCAGTTAGGGCAGGTAATACTCTTTCTCTTGCCGTTTTCTTCTCTTATAACTCTACCGTATTTGAGTTTATACTGACATATGTAGTGAGTATCCTGTTCGCCGGCAGTATATTCAGCAGTAGCATAATAGATAATCGTAGTTTCTTTACCGAGTGTTTCGTGTCCGGCAAACTGCACATTTGTTACAGTTACGGAGTTGAATGTAAGCTTATTAAGAGCAATATCCTGTGAAAGCTCGGTAATAACACCCATCGAGCACATAGACTTGAATGAAGAAAGGTCCTGACTCTTTTTGCCTACTGCCCAGAGGTACTCTGTCAAAAACTTGCGGATGTTCTCTTCCTCAGCCTGCTCGTTGTAGTCAGGGTAGTGGATAGCGAGGTATCTTCTTACCTCCTGCTCTCTCTGAGGCGGAACACGCTGAGTTCCGTCGTTGACGTTCAGAATAGACTGACGTGGATTGACAGAATTTATTATTTTTTCATCTGCGTCCTGGTAAACATACATCTTCTGGCTTCCCTGGAGTGGGGTAGAAGGGAAAGAGTCACCTACGTTTTTGTCCTTCTTCTTGAAACATACTGAAATGATTGAAACAATAATTACAACCACATAGAATAATAATTCCAAAACGTATTCATCCAATAAACTCATTGATATACACTATCTCCTGATTAGTAAGTAGTTTTCTTGATATCGGTAATCTTCCAGGTTCTGTCCATGGCAACAGCCGTAATAGCAGCGTCACAATAAGGACAAATCTTCGTACCGAGTGAGTTTACAGGTGCACCGCAGTGCTGGCAGATTACACTTGCCATTTCGCCCTGAGCACCTGTTTCCAGAAAGTAGCTGTATGTAACAGTGTACTTTTCCTGGGAAAGACGATTGTTTTTGCTTGAAACATACTGCAAGGCAAGCTGGAATGAAACATTTGCTTCATCAACATTCTTGCGGTAGTCAGAAATCACAATCTTGTGAATCTTTACCTGAGAGTATGTATAGGCAGGAGCTGCAAACTCAGCCATCATCATTTCGATGAACTGTCTTGAACATGTATCCTCAAAGCAGGTGAGGTCAGTTCTTTTTTCTCTCATGGCAGTAAAGTATTCAGTAACAAATGACTTTACGTAAGTTTTAGCGAGAGTAGGGTTGAAGTCAGGAAAATCCTTTCTCAGCTGAGAAAGATGAATTGACTCAGTGCCTGAAAGTGTCTTAGGTGTATACATCTGCTCGTCATCGGCAGCTTTGATAGTGTCGATGAGTCGAGAAACCCTGCTGAGCTTGCGCTGGATGCTTTTTTTGATGGAATAAACACCGTAAGATACAACGCCGACAATAGCAATTGCAACAACAATTTTTAGAATCAGACTTATTAACTGTGGATCCAAAATATCCGACGCTCCTTAGATTATAGTAAGAAGAGAAGAAGTATAAAAAGCAGTATGCTCGGAACTCCGGTAAAGAGTGCAAGCTTAGGATAGCTTATCGGAAGGTTACCGATGAATTTACCGGTCTGACCGTTCATTGCGAAAAGGTAATCCTTGTCTTTATACTTTGTGTAAAGAAGCCAGGCAGGCATAAGAGCATACTCGGTCTTCTTGATATCAACATCATGGTTGAACTGCTTTACTTCAACGTCATCGTAGTGGCAGGTCTTGATAAGCTCATCTCTGCCGGTGTTGATAATTCTGTCGTTTGCTCTCGGAATGCATGATTCCTGGTCCTGGTCATATCTTTCAGCAAGATATCCTGCAAGGTATCCGATGTTAAAAGGCACCATTGCACCGAAATCGTAAGGCTCAATAGAGTCCATAGCATCGTCATCGGTTTTGCTTGAAGCGTCTACCGGAACCTTTTCGAAGGACAGGAAACCGTCTCTGAAAACGTTGTGATGCTTGCTCTCGGTGACTCTGTAGTCGCCGCTTCTGTATGTACGCTTGTTGATACCGTCGCAGGTTATAGAGCCTGACATAGTACCTGAATAAAGCCAGAACGGAATGTATACACCCTGAAGCTTATCAACAACAGCGTCGCAGTCGAAATCCTTTGGTGTAAGCGGCTTCTTGCTGAATGCCTTGAAGGAATCCATAACCTTGGATTTATCAATTCTGAACGGGATAACATAGTCAGGGGAGAAACCACCGACAACCTGCTCAGACATAATTACCGGATTAGAACAGTATACGCAAATAGTAGCAGCAGTAGCTCTGTCTGTGATGATTTCAGCACCGCAGTGTGAGCACTTGTACTGAACAAGGTCTTTGCTTATTGTGCCGTCAGTAGACTGATACTGCGACTTATCACCCTCAAGCTCTGTGTGGGTATCCATTTTCTGCTCATCAATCTGATTCTGTCCCGCAGCATCAAGGTCAGCGAGTGTAAAAACATCATCGCAGTATTTGCATGTCCAGTTTTGTGTTTCAGCAGAGAACTGGAGGTCACCGCCGCAGGTAAGACATTTATAAATTACGTTTGCCATATCTCATACCCTCCCAAAACTAGTTGACCTTGTGCTTTGTGGTCGTTGTGTGTGTGTAGACATCACTCGACTGAGTGAGCTTAAGGCTTGAAGAAATGTACTTATCGGCCTTGGAAGCCTTGATTTTAGTTCTGCTCTGAGACAGTAGTGATACAGCTATGATAATTCCGACAACAAGGGAAATACCAAAAGACATAAATATTGTTTCTATTGACATCATAGCTTCAATTCCAGCTAGGTAAATAATATTTAACACAGAGAACATACCCCTCTCCTGATTTCTTTGCTAAGTATATCATATATGTACACAAAAGTCAATGATTTTGCGGACTTTTTTTGCAAAAAATATAATTTTGTTCAATAATTATAAAAAAAGCCACTTTTGTGAAGTTGTATTTACATTTTTGTGTGCTAAAGCAATGATATATTGATTTTAAAAAATAAATGTGATATAATTTATGAAGTTCGTTTTCAGAAAGGCAGGCGATTTGTGTGAAAAAGTGTTTCTTATACTGTGCAGGAGAATACTGCGACGGCTATGTAACCCCGACCGCTGAGGATATAGTTGTTGCGGTTGATGCAGGGTATGAAACCCTGAAAAATCTTTGCATAAAGCCCTCTCTTGCGGTCGGCGACTTTGATTCACTCGGATTTCTGCCTGAGGACGTAGAGGTTATACGTCACCCGTCAGTCAAGGATGATACGGACACAGTCCTTGCCGCAAGATATATGCTTGAAAGAGGAATAAGTCAATTTTATATTTTCGGTGCTTTCGGTAAGCGGCTTGACCATTCGATTGCGAATATTCAGTTGATGGGCAACATGGCAAAGAAAGGCGCTGTGGTCTTTGCGTTTGACGAGGGATACACATATACTGCGATACATAACGCTTCGCTGTCGTTTGACAAAAACTATGAAGGCACGGTTTCCGCTTTTGCTATCGGTGACAGTGTAAAGAACGTTTCAATGACAGGGCTTAAGTATACGCTCTGTAATGCTGAGATTTTCTGCGATAATCCAATTGGTGTCAGCAATGAATTTATCGGTGAAAACGCTTCAATTTCTGTAGGCGATGGAATATTGCTTGTAATGTTTGAACGCAAATCGGCACTCGAGCTTCCTTGTGTTTCGAATTGATATAAAGAAAGAGGACATACTAATCATGGAGATAAATCTTGAAAAAAGATTGTTCGGTTATGATACCGAAATCGAGTTTTACGACGTTGATATGAAGCACAGAATGAAGCTTGCATCGCTTCTCAGACTGTTTGCAAGACTTGCAGGAGAGGATTATACCGAAAGAGGAATGAGTCACGTTTTTCTGCGTGAAAGAGGGTATATATTCTTAGTGTCCAAGGTTGCATATAAGATTTTCCGTATGCCAAGGCTTGAAGAAAAGGTAAAGGTCGGCACCTGGGTTATCGGCACAAAGGGTGCAAGGTTTCTGCGTGGCTACGAAATGCTTTCTGAGAATGGCGAAAAGCTTATTTCAGCCGAGTCTGTATGGATATGTGTGGACTCCAACGACCGTAAAATTGTAAGACCTAAGGAATTTCCGTGGCAGACAGGATGCTACGATAACGGTGAGATTCCTGTGTCTTGTCAGAATATAAAGTCTGATAATCTTACACACTGGCAGGACTACAGCTTAAAATATACCGATATCGACGGAAACGGACACCTAAACAATGCAATCTACGGCGATATTATCGCAAATGCAATGACGCAGGACGAGCTTGATAAAGAAATCGATGAGCTGTATCTTAATTATTCCCACGAGGCTTATCTTGGCGAAACGCTCTCTATTTACCGTGGAGACAGCAATGATACTGTCCTCATAGCAATGGTAGGGGACAGGCCCTGCTTTGAATGTAAGCTTAAATTCAAATAATTCATCTTTCTATCACATAACTTGCTAATAACAAACATATTACTGTGTGATAATATATGTGGGCTTAATAAAGTCCACCTCCAATTATTAAAGTAGTAAAAGAGTTCCGGCAGGCGTTTTGACCTGCCGGTTCTTTTTTCAAAAGGAAGTATCTTAATGTATATAGATTTTCATACCCACCTTTTCCCAGATAAGATAGCACCCAAAGCCAAGCAGCAGCTTATAGACAACGGATTGCGATACGGCAATGTCCTCAGCACCTGCACTGATATGACACTCGATTCCTTGCTTCAAAGAATGAATGAGTGGGGAGTTGATATGTCGCTTGTCCTGCCGATTGCAACAAAGCCATCTCAGACAAGACATATAAACGAATTCGCAAGTACGCTGTCTGAGAAAAGCGGCGGCAGGGTAATGTCCTTCGGAAGTGTGCATCCCGACTGCGAAAACTGGAAAGAGGAAATAGATATCATAGTAAAGCTCGGGCTTAAGGGTTTGAAGTTCCACGCTGAGTATCAGGACTTTACACTCGACGAGCCGAGAATGATAAGGATATACGACTATGCATTTTCAAAAGGACTCATTATCATACACCACGCAGGAGTCGATTTGGGAATGCCGCCACCCTATCACACAAGCCCCTCTCAGTTTGCGTTTGTAGCAAAGGAGCTTCAGGGTGGAACGCTTATTGCCGCTCATCTTGGTGGCCATGCACAGTGGGACGATGTTGAAAGGTATATCATCGGTTCCGATATCTATATCGATACCTCGATGGGTCAGAATTACTATTCGCAGGAACAGTTTCTGAAGTTTGTCAAGAACCACGGAAGCGACAAAATCCTCTTCGCAACCGACTCCCCGTGGAGCAGGGCTGATGAGGAAATCTCATCGATAAATTCTCTCCCGATTTCTCAGGATGAAAAGGACAACATCTTCTATAAAAATGCGAAAAGACTTCTCGGAATATAGAAAAAGCGACACGTAGATTTACGTGTCGCTTCGTTTTACTTCATAAGCTCTTCAAGCTCATCGATAAGCTCGCCGAAAAGTGTGAGTGCTTCGGTTATCGGTGCAGTTGTGTTCATATCAACACCCGCACCCCTTAAAAGCTCGATAGGTGTCTTTGAACAGCCGCCCTTCAAAAAGCTCTTGTAAGCCTCTGCCGCTTCAGTACCGCCTGAAAGAATTTTTCTCGAAAGTGCAATAGCCGCCGAGAAGCCTGTAGCATACTGATAAACGTAAAAGTTGTAGTAGAAATGAGGGATTCTTGCCCATTCCATTGCAATTTCTTCATCAATTACAATATCGTCGCCAAAGTAAAGCTTGTTGAGGTCTCTGTAAATCGTACGGAGATTTTCCTCGGTAAGGCTCTCGCCGTTTTCGGTCATCTCGTTGATTTTAAGCTCAAATTCTGCAAACATTGTCTGTCTGTAAAGAGTGGTGCGGAACTGCTCCAGGAAGTAGTTTATAAGATATGCCCTGCGTTTCTTGTCCTGTGCCTTCGAAAGAAGATACTGCATCAGAAGTGCCTCGTTGCAGGTCGAAGCTACCTCAGCTACAAAAATAACGTAATCTGAGTATCTTACCGGCTGATACTTGTTTGAAAGATATGAGTGAATAGCGTGTCCCATTTCGTGAGCTATCGTGAACTCGCCGTCAAGTGTTCCCTTGTAGTTGAGAAGAACAAACGGGTGAACTCTGACTCCCGCAGAATAAGCGCCGCTGCATTTGCCTTCGTTTTCGTAAACGTCAACCCAGCGGTTGGAGAAGCCCTCTTTTAAGATTGCCTGGTAATCCTCACCGAGCGGTGCAACCGACTGCATAATTTCTTCTTTTGCATCTTCGTAGGTAATCTTTACGTCGCAATCGCAGATTATCGGAGTGTAAAGGTCGTAGAAGTGAAGCTCGTCAACGCCCAGAAGCTTCTTCCTCAGACGTACATACTTGTACATCTGCTCCATGTTCTCGTGAACAGCCTTGATAAGGTTGTGGTAAACAGAAACAGGAATTTCAGTTGAATCAAGAGCCGCTTCAAGGTTTGAAGAGTACTTTCTTGCTTTTGAATAGAAAGAGAGCTTCTTTGTCTGTGCCGAAAGAATTGCCGCCGCCGTGTTCTTGTAGCTTCCGTAGGTTGAGTACATAGCTTTGAATGCATTTTCTCTGAGCTTTCGGTCACTTGACTGCATCAGCGGAATATAGCTGCCGTGAGTAAGCTGGTGAACGTTGCCATCGCTGTCTGAAACATCAGGGAACTTAAGGTCAGCATCCGAGAACATGCTGTAAATCTGTTCAGGTGACTGCGCCATTTCACTGCTCATTGAAAGCAGGCGTTCTTCAGCGTCAGAGAGAATATGCTCACGCTGTTTTCTGAGTCTGTCAAGAGAAAGCTTGTAAAGCATAAGCTCCGGCTTCTGAGCGTAGAAGCTTTCGAGAGTTTCGTCGCTTATCGCAAGAAGCTCAGGGGATGCGAAAGCACACTCACTGTTTATAGAAACTACAGCACTTATAAATCTCTGAGTGTAGTCCTGATATTTTGCAACTCTTGTGTTCTCGTCGCTCTTTCTCTGGGCGTAGTTTCCAAGGTCGCTTGCAAGCACTTCAACCTCATCATCAAGTGTCATAAATTCATATAATGTGTCGGCACTTTCAGAGAGTCTGCCCTTGTACGAACCTAACTTCTCAGCATACCCTTTGAGCTTTTCGAGGTCATTCTCCCAAAGCTCATCGGTTGCGTAAATATCTTCAATAGCCCATTTCGTTTCGTTTGGCAAGTCCTCACGAAGCGGGATTTTATTTTCGTCCATAATGTGTGTACCTCCGAAAAAATAATGTCGTAAGTATTATACCCTAAATTGTTATGATAGTCAATGAAAGTTAAAATACTTCTTGAAAAATGTTTCGGTCTGTGGTATAATATCTAAGGCAAATATTTTTTATAAGTATAAATCGAAGGGGATTGAAAAACAATGACTTACAAAGAGGAATTTATAAAGTTTATGGCTGACAGCGGAGTGCTTACATTCGGCGATTTCACACTCAAGAGCGGAAGAAAGGCACCATATTTCATCAATGCCGGCAACTATAAGACAGGTGCTCAGCTTGCAAAGCTCGGCGGTTTCTATGCTGAATGTATCAAGGACAACGGCATTGACGTTGAAACACTCTTTGGCCCTGCTTATAAGGGAATTCCGCTTGCAGTTTCTGCAGCTACAGCTCTCTACAACAAGTTCGGTATCGACGTTTCCTACTGCTTTGACAGAAAGGAAGTAAAGGACCACGGCGAGGGCGGTATGTTCGTAGGAAAGTCACTTTCTGACGGAGAAAAGGTTGTAATTATCGAAGACGTAATGACATCCGGCAAGGCTCTTCGTGAGGTTATGCCAAAGCTCAAGGGCGAAGCTGATGTAAACATCACAGGTATGGTTATCACAGTTGACCGTATGGAGAAGGCTCTTGATTCCGAGCAGTCTGCTGTACAGAACGCTTTCACAGAATTCGGTGTAAAGGTGTACTCTATCGTAACTATGGAGGATATCATCAAGGCAATTGAAGACGGCGTTGTAGAGGGTAAGGAATACCTCGACGCTATGAGAGCATACAGAGCACAGTACGGCGCAGCGTACTAATATTACAAAAGAAAAAGGACTGTTTGAAACAGTCCTTTGTAATTTAAAACAAACATCAAAAAATTTTGGAGAGGATGAAACGAGCATTACACTCCTCACTTATAATTATATCATTTTGTAATGCCGACGCAACAACAATTCTATTACAATTTGTGACAATTTGATTACATATCATTCTATCCAAAAAATTTGCTAACGGAGGCGTCCTATGGACCTTGCATTCCTTTTGTTTCAAAAGGCATTGGCAATGCTTATATATCTTATAATCGGCTGTATCTGCTATAAAACAAAGCTTATCACTGATATCGGCAACAAGAGTCTTACAAACGTAGCAATATATGCATTATCGCCTGCGATGATTCTTGTTTCTTTCCAGCAGGAGTATTCGGAAAAGCTTTTCCGTGGTCTTGTGATGACAGTAGGACTTAGCTGTGTCGGCTTTGTGATTACAATAGCAGGCTGCCTTGCACTGATTAGGAATAAGGGACTTTCGGGGAAAGAAAACAAGGATGCTGTTATCGAGCGGTTTTCCGCTATCTTTTCAAACTGCGGTTTTATGGGAATACCGCTTGCAAATGAGCTTTTCGGTTCGGAAGGTGTTTTCTATATAACCGCATTCCATTCGGTATTTATGTTTCTTGTCTGGACATACGGTGTGTATCTTATTACAGGCGACAAGAAAGATATTTCTCTGAAGAAGGTAATTCTTAACCCGTCAATTATAGCTACAATCCTCGGTGCCGTGCTGTTTATTGCCGATATAGATACACCGAAATTCTTAACTTCTACTATGCAGCCAATGAGTACAGCTGTAGGGCCGATAGCTATGATTATCGCTGGTGCAACAATAATCCAGTCGGATTTGAAGGTCGCATTTACAAATCTTAGAATATACTGGGTAGCGTTTTTGAAGCTTATCCTCATTCCGGCTATTTTAGCAGTCGTGCTTACTCTTATTTCAAAGCCTTTCGGAATAACCCAGACAGCACTTCTGGCTACTATCCTCGGCTTCTCCTGCCCATCAGCAACGATAGGAACAATGCTTGCTATCAAGTTCGATAAGAACGCAACAACCGCTTCTCAGATTTTTGCTTTTACAACGGTTGTGTCTGTCGTGACAATGCCGCTTATCATCTATTTGCAGCAGCTTCTTTAATAAAAATCAAGGCTCTGTGGAATTACCACAGAGCCTTTTCTTATGCCTTGTAATTTTCGAAAAGATGCAGAATCTTGTTGTCGATAAGTGCGTCAACGAGAATGCCGTCTGCGCCGTATTCCTGCGAGAACACCTTTCCGTCAATCAGAATCTTGTTGACAAGACCTGCCTTGTCGTAGGGGAGAAGCACATTCATCCTCTTTGCGGTAGGCTCCAAAGCCTTTGAAATCGCAAGCAGCATATTCGCTATGCCCTCGCCGCTCTTTGCAGATATCTTTACAGCGCTGCCCTTGGTGTCAAGCTCGTCAATGTAAGGAACAAGGTCGCACTTGTTGAGTACTGTAACAATCGGAATTCCGTCACATCCAAGCTCCTTTAGAAGTGCAATGGTTACATCAGCCTGCTCCTCGCAGTTGTCAGCCGATGCGTCGCAGAGATGAAGAATTACATCCGCACTTGCTGCCTCTTCAAGAGTCGATTTGAACGCCTCGACAAGCTGGTGGGGAAGACGGCTGATAAGTCCTACCGTGTCAATAAGAGTAACACTTCTTCCGTCGGGAAGCTCGATTGCCCTCGAGGTAGTTTCAAGTGTCGCAAAAAGCTTGTTTTCAGCAAGAACACCTGCCTCGGTAAGCTTGTTCAAGAGTGTAGATTTACCGACGTTTGTGTATCCGACTATAGCACAGGTGAGAACGTTGTCCTTCTTACGCTTTGCTCTTGCGTAGCCACGACGTTTTTCTATCTCCTTAAGCTCCTCTGAAAGTGCGGAAATTCTCGAACGAATGTGTCGTCTGTCGGTTTCAAGCTTTGTTTCACCCGGGCCTCTCGTTCCTATACCACCGCCCAGCCTTGAAAGCTTAACACCCATTCCCGCAAGTCTGGGAAGTCGGTATTTGTTCTGTGCAAGCTCAACCTGAAGTCTTCCTTCACGGGTTGTTGCTCTCTGTGCAAATATGTCAAGGATAAGCATTGTACGGTCAATGGTAAAGGTGTTGCATGCATCCTCGATGTTTCTGATTTGAGTAGCAGTAAGCTCGTGGTCGAAGATTATTCTGTCGGCACCCGTCTGCTCGCAAAGCTGTGATAGCTCTTCCAAGCGTCCCGAGCCTATGCAGGTGCCAGGGTCAAAGGACGGACGACGCTGAATTACCCTTGCAACAACCTCTCCACCGGCTGTATCAACAAGCTCAGAAAGTTCATCCATAGAACGCTCTGCGTCATATTCGCCTGTGTCAACGCATACGGTGATGACCTTGTCCTTAAGTTTTGTATTTTCAAACATAAACGATAACCTTTCGATAAGAAATAAAAGAGCCGCAGATTAATGCGGCTCAGCTTTGTTAAGTTTCCCTTACTTGCAAATTCCGAGGAACTTAAGTACTGCAAGGATAATTCCACCAAGTGAGTAAATCTCGATGAGTGCACCGACGATACCGAAAATAATTCCGATAACAGGGATGCCAGCGAGAACACCGATAAGAATACCAATAATTGCACCTACTACTACGTAAATAACGATAGCGATAGCAAGTGACTTAACGTCCTTTTCCTTTACAGAATTGTTAATTGGGAAAAATGGTGCGAGCTGTTCCATGATAAAATTTTCACCTCACCTTTATATATCCATATTATACAACATATTTTTCGTTTTGTAAAGTGTCTGTTAAGTGAAAACTATGTGAAAATATAATCTTTTATGAAAAATGAACAGTAAAAAACAAAAGAAAAGCTTAAAAATCTTATAAAAAACTATGGAAATTGAATGTAAAATGTAGTATAATAAAATAAGTGTATCTATATGCGTAAAAAGCCCGAAAGACTGATATTTTTTTATCAAAGAAAAAGACTTAAAATCCATCAGAAAATGGTGATTATATGAAGAAATATGATGTTATAATTGTAGGAGCAGGTGCCGCAGGATTATCTGCCGCAATAAATCTTTCAAGAGATTTGAAGGTGCTCGTTTTGTGTAAGGGAGATAAGGAGCTTTGCAACTCCAATCTTGCGCAGGGCGGAATTGCCGGTGTGTATAATAGTCCCGATGACAGTCCTGAGCTTCATAAGCAGGATACCTTTGTTGCGGGTGGTTTTGAAAATGACCCTGTAACCACAGATATTCTTGTGAATGAAGCTAAAACTGATATTGCAAAGCTCATCGAGCTCGGTGTTGAGTTTGACAAGAAGGAAGACGGCGACTACCACAGAACTCTCGAGGGTGGCCACGGAAGGCACCGCATATTCCACAATGCCGACGCTACCGGTCACGAAATTGTCATCAAGCTCCAGGCAGCAGTCAAGGAGCTTGAGAATGTTGACTTTATCGATAATTCGCTCCTTTGCAGTATCAAGAAAGTAAACGGCGGATTTGTCCTTGATGTCCTCAAGGATGGCGAATACGAAACTTATTGCTGTCAGTATACGGTTATGTGTACAGGCGGAATAGGTAGAGTTTATGAGTTTACTACAAACTCCGCAATCGCAACAGGTGACGGAATTGCGTTCGCTTACAATATGGGTGCAAGAATCAAGCACCTGAGTTATATACAGTTCCACCCTACAGCTTTCAATAATAAAAACACAAGAGAGTGCTTTTTGATTTCCGAAGCTGTAAGAGGCGAGGGCGCATATCTGAGAAATTGCCATAAGGAAAGATTTATGCATAACTACGATAAGCGTCTGGAGCTTGCACCAAGAGACGTCGTTTCTCATTCGATTATATTCGAAGCCAAGAGAACAGGCTCTGACGACTTCTATATCGATATAACTCATAAGGATTCAGAATTTATCAAAAACCGTTTTCCGATGATTTATTCGAATCTTTTAAAGGCAGGCTATGACCTTACAACTGACCTCGTCCCGATTTTCCCGTGTCAGCATTACCTGATGGGCGGAATTGACGTCGATGTAAATTCTCAGTCCTCTGTGGACGGACTTTATGCCTGCGGAGAATGCTCGCATACAGGTGTACACGGAAACAACAGGCTTGCCTCCAACTCCCTGCTTGAAGCACTGGTTTTCTCAAGAAGAGCTGCCGAGCATATCAACGAAAGACGCTTCGACTCATCCTTCAATCCGAGCTATGAGTTTCTGCACGATGAAAATGCTCCCGAAAAGCCAAAGGGCGTGAGAACAAAAATCAGAAGCATTATGCAGAAATCGTACTTTGTAATGCCTGACGTTAATGCTCTGTTTGACGGCTTCAATGAAGTGAAGGAAATCAAGGAAATGCTCGAAAGAGGTAAATTCAAGGTCGATAAGGATTATGTCGAGGCAAGAGCGCTTGCTACCGTTGCCTATATCATTCTTAAGGAAGCAATTGCTATTGCTTCTGAAAATGCAGAGATTACAAGAAGCAATGTCAAATAAATCCGTGTTTCTTATGCTGACCGCTGTTTGCTCAATACTGTGGTATTCACTTTGTGCATATGCTGTGTCAGAAATGTTTTCATTAAGTATAATTGCATTTGCGCTTGCAATTTATGCCTGCGGATTTTGTGAGGTGGGACTGGAAAAATTCTTTTTCACCCGATACCTCAGCGGTAAAACCGGCTATCCTAAGTCGCTTTCGTTTTTAGGAATGTGCCTTATTCCGACCGCTATTTCAAGCTTTGTGTTTTTGCTTACCTCGGTATCAGGGAAGACGAACAATGTGCTGTTTGCACTTGTGATTGTTTGTGCCGGGATAAGCCTGTACAGAATTATTTTCACAACAATAGAAAACAGATTTATAAAACGATAGGAGTGTTTATTATGAAGCTTATGCAGTTTCAGCTCGACGACCTCATAAAGTCAGCACTTTCAGAGGATATCAACTACATCGATGTTACAACCGATTATCTCGTTGATGAAAATGCTGTTTCCACAGCCAGATATGTAGCAAAGGACGACGGCGTTCTCTGTGGTATCGACGTTGCATTCAGAGTTTTCAAGCTTCTTGACGATAATGCAACCTGCGAGATTTACATAAATGATGGCGCAAAGGTTAAAAAAGGCGACATCATTGCAAGATTCACAGCTAAGACAAGAGCACTTTTAAAGGGCGAGAGAACAGCCCTCAACCTTATCCAGCATATGTCGGGTATCGCAACTGCTACCAATAAGTGCGTTGAGCTTATCGAGGGCACAAATGCAAGCGTTGCCGATACAAGAAAAACTCTCCCCGGACTTCGTGCAATACAGAAGTATGCTGTTACAGTCGGTGGAGGCAAAAACCACCGCTACAACCTCTCGGATTGTGCAATGCTCAAGGATACACATATCGACGCCTATGGCTCAATGTCAGCCGCTGTAGCAAAGCTCAGAGAGGGTATGGGACATACAACCAAGATTGAGCTTGAAGTTGGTTCTCTTGAAGAACTTCAGGAGGCACTGACACTCGGCGTTGAAATCATTATGCTCGATAATATGAGTATCGAGGATATGAAAAAAGCAGTAGAAATCACTGCAGGCAGAGCAAAGCTTGAAGCGTCGGGAAATGTAACCCACGAAAGAATAAGAGCAATCGCCGAAACAGGTGTGGATATTATTTCACTCGGTGCACTTACTCACTCGGTAAAGGCTTTTGATATCTCCATGAAAATGGACAAGTAATTAAGCATATTTTGCGTAGAAAGGAGATTTTTCTATGGCAAGTATTATGGATGGCGAAAGACAGTTTCATATAAAAACAAAACAAGGCGAGGTCGGCAGATATGTTATTCTCCCGGGTGACCCAGGAAGAGTGCCTAAAATCGCTGCCCTTCTCGATGACGCAAAGCAGGTTGCCTGCAACAGAGAGTATAATGTCTATACCGGCTACCTCTGCGGCGAGATGGTAACCGTCTGCTCAACAGGTATCGGCGGTCCGTCTGCGGCAATAGCTGTCGAAGAGCTTATAAAATGCGGTGCCGATACTTTTATCAGAATCGGTACAAGCGGCGGAATGGACCTTGCGGTTTCAGGCGGCGACCTTGTAATCGCTTCTGCCTCGGTACGTGGAGAGGGAACTACCTATGAGTACCTGCCGCCGGATTATCCCGCTGTCGCTACATTCGAGGTCGTTGATGCACTCAGACAGGCGGCTGAAATTACTTCAACCGATGAAATCGGAAACAGATACCATATAGGTGTCGTTCACTCGAAGGATAGTTTCTACGGCGAGGTCGAGCCGGAAAGCTCACCCGTAGAGCAGAATATCAAGGAACGCTGGGACGCATACCTGCGCTGTGGCTGTCTGACCTCTGAAATGGAAAGTGCTGCTCTCTTTGCAGTGTGTACAGCAAGAAGAAAACGCTGCGGTGCGGTTTTCACAGCACTCTGGAATGTCGAGCGTTCAAAACAGGGACTTCCCGATAATGTAACACACGACTCTTCGAGAGCTATAAAATGTGCAGTCGATGCAATAAAGCTTCTTGTCGAAAAGGACAAGAAGGATGGATAAGCTTGCTTTTGCAGAAGCCTGCGAAAGGGTAATAGCCCGTGAAAGGAAATCAAACGGTATCGGTACTCTCGGCGAAAAGACACTACATGCCGTGCTTAAAGAGTATTACGAGCCGTATGCGGATAACCAGGAAATCAAGGTCGGGGATTTTGTCGCAGATATAGTCGGCGAAAACGGCATTATCGAAATACAGACCGCAAATTTCAGAAACCTCGTGCGAAAGCTTGATGTGTTTTTGGAATACTGCGATGTAACAGTCGTCTATCCTATGGCGGCTGTGAAGCATCTTGTCTGGCTTGACCGTGAAACAGGTGAGATAATCGATAAAAGAAAATCTCCCAAGAAGATGACAATCTGGGACAGTGCATTCGAGCTTTACAGCATACGATATGCGTTTGATAACCCAAGATTTCATTTGAAGCTTTGTATGCTTGAAATTGAGGAAATAAGAACTGTCGGTAAGATAAAATCAAAACGCGGACTTGGCTCCTCAAGAGTCGACAGAATACCCATGGCACTTCTTGATGAGATTTCATTTGACTGTGTCGAGGATTATAAGCAATTTATTCCCGATGGTCTTGAGGATGAGTTTACCTGCAAGGAGTTTGCAAAAAAAGCTTCAACAGATACAGACTCTGCCCGCACTATTATAAATTTTCTTATTTATCTTGAACATGTGCGTCTTGTCGGAAAAGGCAAAAACGGCGCATTCATATACAGAAAAAATACCTAAGGAGAACATTATGAAGAAAAGACTCATTTCGTTTGTGACTATATTTGTTATGGTCGTAACACTTGCTGTTCCGATGCTTGGTATATCAGCGTCAGCAGTAACTTTTGACAGCGATGTTGAACTGAGCTCAAAGGCAGTCTATATGATAAACCTTGATACGGGCGAAGTTGTGTATTCGATAAACGCTGACCAGCAAAGAGTTCCTGCATCGCTTACCAAGATAATGACCTGCCTTATCGTGCTTGAAGCGTATAGCGGTGATGCCGAAAGATTAAAGGCTGTTTCTGCAAGCGGCGCATCTGATGCGTTTGACGAGCTTGCAGGTACAGGATGTTCAAATGCGGATATCCAGAGGGGCGAGGTAGTTACTTATTATGACCTGCTCCACGCTCTGATGATTAACTCTGCTTGTGAAGCCGCAAATATCCTTGCAATCGATATGTGCGGAAGCATCGAGGCATTTACCGATAAGATGAACGAAAAGGCTCAGGAAATCGGTATGACAAATACCCATTTTTCCAATGCACACGGCCTTTTTGCAGATAATAATTACACAACCTGCGAAGACCTCGCTAAGCTTACAAGATATGCAATGGATAAGTATGAGCTGTTTATGGAAATATGCTCAAAGTCCTCGTATCTTATGCCTGCAACCGATTTCCATCCGGAAGGAACCAAGCTTCGTTCAACCAACAAGATGATTGTTGAAGGCTCGGATTACTACTACCGCTTTGCAACCGGCATAAAGACAGGATTTCTCGATTCGGCAGGAAGATGCCTCGTTTCAACAGCATCGAGAAACGGATATACTTATATGATAGTTTCAATGGGTGCAGCAGGTTATGACGCAGAGGGCAATTCAAAGATGTATAATTGCCTCGACCATAAGGAGCTTTATAACTGGGCATTCGATTATCTTGAGTACACAACAATTATCGATGCTTCTTCGGAACTCGGAGAGGTCGCTGTAGAGTACGGAATAGAGGACTATGTATGCGTAAGACCACAGCAGTCCTTCTCAAGACTCTGGCCGAATAATGTTTCTGTAAATCAGATAAGACGTAAGGTGACACTCGATAAGAGCGTTGTTGCACCGGTTGAAGCAGGTCAGAAGCTTGGAACAGTAGAGCTTACCTACGATGGACAGACAATCACAACAATCGACCTTGTGGCTGTTGCACCGGTTGAGAGAGATAATGTGAAGTCTGATGTCAAGGTGTCCTCTTCATTTACAGAATCAAATCATTTCAAGATTGCTATAATTGTAGCAGTCGGTGTTGTAATTCTCTATATAATGATTTGTATATTTGTTATAGTTCACAAGAGAAACAAGAAGCGTTATGAGGATTACGATGACGACCTCTATGAAGATGAGTACGAGGACGACGAATATTACGACGAAGATTAAATATTGCTGTTGCATTTTAAGAGAAAATGTGATATAATTATGTTTTAAAGCAGTAAAGAAGGAGAAAGCTATGAGAAAGGTTACAATCATTACAGGCCACTACGGCAGCGGAAAATCCAATATCTCTACAAATCTCGCAATGGAAGCAGCTGCTCAGGGCAAGAAGGTAACGGTCGTAGACCTTGATATCGTAAATCCATATTTCAGAACAGCAGACTTTGCGAAGATGTTTTCTGAAAACGGAATAGAGCTTATTACGCCTTCCTATGCAAATACCAATCTTGATATCCCTGCACTCAATTTCGATATTGAAAGAATTGCTAACAGCGACGGATACTTAATTGTCGATGTCGGCGGTGATGATGACGGTGCAATCGCACTCGGCAGATTCTCGGCAGCACTCAACGCTTTCGGTGATGACCTGGATATGTTCTATGTCATAAACCGTTACCGCTACCTTACAAAGGAGCCTTCCGAAGCCGTAGAGCTTATGTACAATATCGAAAAAGCCGCAAGAATCAAGCACACGGGTATCATAAACAATTCAAACCTCGGATGTGATACGGATGCCGAAACCGTCCTTTCATCACTTACCTACGCCGAGGAAATCGCAAATTCAGTAAATCTTCCGATAGTGTTTTCAACAGTTCCCAATAGGGTAGAGCTTTCAGATGACCGCTTCAAGGGCATCGAAGTCTATGTAAAACCCTTCTGGGAAAGATAATACTGTCGCCTGTAATAAACCTTTTTGTGAAAGGAGAAGAATAATCATGGCAAAGATGACTGTCAGAACAGAAAGATGTAAGGGCTGCGGCCTTTGCGCTGACGCTTGTCCTAAGAAGATTGTTGCAATCAATAAGGAGAAGCGTAATAAGGCAGGCTACTTCACCGCAGAATGTATCGACGATAACGCTTGTATCGGCTGTGCAATGTGCGCTATGATGTGCCCTGACTGCTGCATTACAGTAGAAAAGTAAAACCCGATTACGAATATTTTTGAAGGGAGTAAAGAACTTGGAAAAGAATTTGATGAAGGGTAATGAAGCGCTCGCTGAAGCTGCAATGCGTGCAGGTTGTAAGTGCTTTTTCGGTTACCCTATAACACCACAGACAGAGCTTGCCGCTTATATGGCAAAGCGTATGCAGAAGAACGGCGGCGTGTTCCTGCAGGCAGAGTCTGAAATTGCCGCAATCAATATGGTGCTCGGAGCAGCATCAACAGGCGTAAGAGCTATGACATCATCCTCTTCACCGGGAATTTCTCTTAAGAGTGAGGGTATCTCATATATCGCAGGCTCAGACCTTCCATGTGTAATTATCAATGTTGAAAGAGGAGGCCCTGGTCTCGGCGGTATCCAGCCATCACAGGCTGACTACTGGCAGGCAACAAAGGGACTTGCTCACGGTGACTTCCACCTTCTCGTTTACGCACCTGCTTCAGTTCAGGAAATGGTTGACATGGTAGTAAAGGCTTTCGATAAGGCTGATACATACCGTATGCCTGCAATGATTCTCGCAGACGGACTTCTCGGCCAGATGATGGAGCCTGTTGTGTTCCCTGAAATCGAGCAGAAGGCACACGATAAGTCCTCATGGGCTGCTAACGGCCATAAGGGACAGAGAGAGCACCACATTATCAATTCTCTCTACCTCACACCTGAAGAGCTTGAAAGAACTGTCGTTGAGCGTTTCGCTAAGTACGATACAATCAAGCAGACTGAAACAGATGCTGAGTGCTACCTCACAGAGGATGCTGATATCGTGGTATGTGCATTCGGTGCAACTGCAAGAGTTGTAAAGAGTGCTGTAAACGAAGCAAGAGATATGGGCATCAAGGTTGGTATGTTCAGACCTAAGACTGTATGGCCATTCCCTGTAAAGGAGCTTCAGGAAGCTTCAAAGAACGCTACAAAGCTTCTTTCTGTTGAAATGTCCATGGGACAGATGATAGATGACATCAAGCTTGCACTTAACTGTTCCAAGCCTGTTGAATTCTTCGGAAGAACCGGCGGCGTAATTCCTACACCTGCAGAGGTTCTTGCAAAAATCAAAGCTATGGGAGGTAATGAGTAATGGCTGTTGTATTTGAAAGACCAAAGTCACTTTGTGACGTTCCTCTCCATTACTGCCCGGGCTGTACACACGGTATCGTTCACAGACTCGTTGCAGAAGTAATGGATGAAATGGGTATCGAGGGCGATACAGTAGGTGTTTGCCCTGTTGGATGCTCTGTAATGGCATATAACTATTTCGGTTGCGATATGATTGAAGCACCTCACGGCAGAGCTCCTGCTGTTGCAACAGGTGTAAAGAGGTCAAATCCTGATAAGTTTGTATTTACATACCAGGGCGACGGCGACCTCGCTGCTATCGGTACAGCTGAAACTGTTCACGCTGCAACAAGAGGCGAGAATATCGTTGTTATCTTCATTAATAACACAATCTACGGTATGACAGGCGGCCAGATGGCTCCTACAACACTCCCAGGTCAGGTTACTCAGACAACTCCTTTCGGACGTAACCCTGAGCTTGCAGGCTACCCTGTAAGAGTAAGCGAAATGCTCTCTACACTCACTGGTGTTGCACTCGCACAGAGAGTTGCCGTTGACAGCGTTCCTCATATCAGAGAGGCTAAGAAGGCAATCAGAAAGGCATTCGAAAACCAGAGAGATAAGAAGGGCTTCTCAATCGTAGAGGTTCTCTCAACTTGTCCTACAAACTGGGGACTCACTCCTCTTGATGCTCTCAAGAGACTCCGTGAGGAAATGATTCCATACTACCCACTCGGAGTATACAAGGATTCTGTAGCAGGAGGTAATGACTAATGAATTATAATATCTTGCTCGCAGGCTTCGGAGGACAGGGTGTCCTCTTCGCAGGAAAGCTTCTCGCTTACTGCGCACTTATCGCTGAGAAGGAAATTTCATGGCTTCCATCCTACGGCCCTGAGATGCGTGGCGGTACATGTAACTGTTCCGTTTGTATCTCAGATGAACCAATCGGTTCTCCGCTCGTAACTGAGCCTAACGTTTTCGTAGCTCTCAACCAGCCTTCGTTCGATAAGTTTATCGGCAAGGTTAAGGAGGGCGGCAAGGCATTCGTTGACAGCACACTCGTTGAAACAAAGACAGACAGAACTGATATCGAATGCTTCTATGTTCCTGCAACTCAGCTTGAGACTGATAACGACCTTCCAAAGGGTTCTAATATCATTCTCCTCGGCAAGGTTCTTAAGGAAACAGGTATGTTCACCGATGAAGTAATCCGTAAGGCACTCGAAAAGATTGTTCCGCCTGCAAAGGCATTCCTTATCGACAATAACCTTCGTGCAATCGGCATCGGCAGAGCACAGTAAATAACAATACAAAATACGGACTGCTGCAATAGCTGCGGCAGCCCGTTTTGTTACAATGGAAAGGATTTTGGATTTATGAAGCTACTCTTTGTCGGCGATATCGTAGGCGAAATCGGCTGCAATTTTCTTGAGAAGAATATCTACCAGATAAAGCAGAAATACGGTATCGATATAACAGTTGTAAATGGTGAAAACTCAGCCCAGGGCAATGGAATCACAAAGCCATCGATGATGCAGCTTTTGGGTATGGGCGTGGACGCTATTACAACGGGTAATCACTGCTTCAAGCGTAGAGAGTTTGTCGAGATGTTCGACAAGAACGATATACTGTTAAGACCAGCAAATTACCCCGACGGCGTTATTGGTCATGGATACACAATACTCGACTTTGGTAAAACGAGAGTTGCTGTAGTAAATCTTCAGGGCGTTGTATATCTGGAGCCTCTTGAAAATCCTTTTACTACAATCGATAGAATATTACCCCAAATCGATACACCTAATATCATCGTCGACTTCCACGCTGAAGCTACCGCCGAGAAGAAAGCAATGGGGCAGTACCTCGCAGGAAAGGTAACAGCAGTTCTCGGTACACACACACACGTCCAGACAGCCGATGAAACTATCCTTTCAGAGCATACCGCATATATCACCGATGTCGGAATGACTGGGCCGGAATTGTCTGTGCTTGGGGTAGAGAGTAGCGTAGCAATCGATAAACAGAGATTCCATTATCCCGTAAAGTTCGTCGAAAGCCAGAATCCTTGCTTTATAAATGCAGTTGTTGTTGAATTTGATGAGAAAACTGGCAAGGCGTACAATTTTGAACGAATTATTTGGAGATAATGAACAAACTTTTTCTAAGCCTCTTGATTTTTGCAATAAAATAGTTTATTATTAAAACATAGTCATATTATTTTATTATTTAGGAGGCTTAAAATGGATATTCTCAAGGTGTCATCTCGTTCAGTTCCTAATTCTGTTGCTGGAGCAATTACCGGTGTAATAAAGGATAAAGGTGAGGTAGAGGTGCAGGCAGTTGGAGCAGGTGCCGCTAACCAGGCAATCAAGGCAATTGCCATTGCAAGAACATTTCTCGAAGTGTCAGAGATTGACCTTATATGCGTTCCGGGCTTTGCAAACGTCGAAATAAATGGGGAAGACAGAACGGCAATCAGCCTTATATGCAAGGCAAAATAAGCTTTATAAATTCGGCAGGAGAAAGATTCTCCTGCTTTTTTGTGTGGATATGTATATGGTGATTTGAGTGTTCTATCTGCTTGTTTTAAAGCATAAAATAAAACAAGCAGTACAGATGTACCGCTTGTTTGAAATAATATGTTTTTGTTAACCGAGAATTTTGAGCTTCGCAAGACAGTCAGGGCAGATAGCCTTTCCTCCGAATTCTACAATATCCTCAGATGACTTGCAGAACACACAGCTTCTCTGAAGTTTCTTTAGAATAATCTTATCATCTTCGGTGTAAATCTCAAGAGTGTCCTTGATGTCAATGTGAAATGCTCTTCTCAGTTCGATAGGAAGAACAATTCTTCCCAGCTCGTCAACGTGCCTTGTAATTCCTGTAGATTTCATAACGTAATTCCCCTTAGTAGCATAAAAAGTTTATAATCCTTTAAGATAATTTTACAGAATTCTCGTTTATTTGTCAAGAAATCCATTTCTTTTCTGCTACAGATGTCGAAATTTTTGTTGATTTATACAAGACATTTCCTAAAATTTGTATTAATTTACTAATTTTATCCAGGTGATAATATGAGCATATTTATCGTAATAGCGTGTGCTTTTTCACTTTTTGTTTCCGTGATTAAAGGTACAACCGAAGACGTTACACAATCAATTCTGAGCTCACCTCAGGCAGCCGTAGAGCTTTACTTCACACTTATGGGCACAATGGCATTCTGGGGCGGAGTAATGAGGGTAGCGGAAAGAAGCGGACTTGTAGCAAAGATAGCGCTAATTTTCAAACCTATTCTGAAAAGGGTTTTCCGTGATATAAATCCTGATGGTGAAGCGTTCGGCGCAATTGTTATGAATATTTCTGCAAACATGCTTGGTCTTGGGAATGCCGCAACTCCTCTTGGAATAAAAGCAGTAAAAGAGCTGGTTAAGGAGCAAAATGCAAACGCTACAGCAACAAGAAGTATAATCACACTTGTGGTAATAAACACAGCCTCGATTCAGCTTCTTCCGACAACAATAGCAACTATAAGACAAGCTCTCGGCTCAAATCATCCGATGGCGATTCTTGCACCTGTTCTTTTGACTTCTGCAATCGCATTGATAATTGGATTGTTAGCAATCTCGTTGTGTGATACTTTTTCAAAAACTAAAATTAAACAGGGGACTGGTAATGAGTAGCGTTATCCTTATTGGTGTAGTTACAGGCGTGTTCTTGTACGGGATATATAAAAGAGTAAATATCTTTGATGTGTTCATTGAGGGAGCATCTGAAAATATAAAAGCTGCATTTGATATTCTTCCTGCACTCGTGATTTTAATGACAATGATTGCAATTCTCAATGTAAGCGGTGTAATCGAAGTATTTACAAGATTTATTTCACCGATTACTAGTATAATAGGTTTTCCGAGGGAGTGCATTCCGCTGGCATTACTCCGACCGTTATCGGGAAGCGGTGCAATGTCAGTGTATGAAAGCATTGTATCACAGAATCATCCCGATTCATTTGTCGGAAATGTCGCAAGCGTGATAATGGGGTCTACAGAAACAACCTTTTACACCGTTGCAGTATATTACGGAGCTGCCAAAATTAAAAACATAAGGTACACTCTCATCTGCGCACTTGCAGCAGACATCAGCGGATTTATTGTCGCTTGTGCTGCAGTTCGACTTATGATGTAAAAAAGCGTAACGCTGATTTGCGTTACGCTTTCGTTTTGTATTAATTACTTGTCCTGGATTTCTGCGTGGTATTCCTGGAGTGACTTAATTTGTTCGTGCTTTTCACACTTAGCAGCCTTGATACCCTCGATTGTTGCCTTTGCAGCAGCAGTTGTAGTTACATAGAATACTCTGTTTCTGATAGCATTCTTTCTGATGTAGCTGTCGTCATCAGCACCCTTCTTGTCAGTAGGAGTGTTAATGATGATATCAACGTCACGGTTTGTGATAAGGTCAAGTACATTTGGTCTGCCCTCGTGGAGCTTGCATACTGACTCGCACTCAAGACCCATTTCTCTGATTGCCTTTGCAGTACCCTCTGTAGCAACAAGGCTGAAGCCACATTCTGTAAAGCCCTTAGCAACCTTTTCAAGGTCGTACTTATCTCTGTCGCTGATACTGATAAGAACCTTACCGGAAAGCTTGATATCAGCCTGTGTAGCTTCCTGAGCCTTGAAGTAAGCCTCACCGAAGTTTGAGGAGATACCGAGAACTTCACCTGTAGATCTCATCTCTGGGCCGAGAACAGGGTCAACTTCAGGGAACATATTGAATGGGAATACAGCTTCCTTGACACCGTAGTGGCTGAACTTCTTTTCCTTGAGCTCAGGAACAGGGGAAGGACGCTTTGTGAATTCGGATGTAATAATCTCAGTTGCGAGAGAAACCATCTGAATGTTACATACCTTTGAAACGAGCGGAACAGTTCTTGAAGCTCTTGGGTTAGCCTCGAGAACGTAAACCTTGCCGTCTTCGATAGCATACTGCATATTCATAAGACCACGAACGTTCATTTCCTTAGCAATTCTTCTTGTGTATTCCTTAATGAGTGCAACATTTTCAGGGCTGATGTTGAGAGAAGGAAGGATACAAGCAGAGTCACCGGAGTGAATACCTGCAAGCTCGATATGCTCCATAACAGCAGGAACAAATACGTTCTCGCCGTCGCTGATAGCGTCAGCCTCACACTCAGTTGCGTTGTGAAGGAATCTGTCAATAAGGATAGGTCTGTCAGGTGTAACACCAACAGCCGCAGCCATGTAAACCTTAAGGCTTTCAGGCTCGTGAACTACTTCCATGCCTCTACCACCGAGAACGTAGGAAGGACGAACCATTACAGGGTAACCGATTCTCTCAGCAATTGCAAGAGCCTCGTCAACTGTAACAGCCATACCAGCCTCAGGCATTGGAATTTCAAGCTTATCCATCATAGCTCTGAACAAATCTCTGTCCTCAGCCATGTCAATTGTTTCAGGAGTTGTACCAAGAACCTTAACACCGTACTTCTTAAGGTCAGCAGCAAGGTTAAGAGGAGTCTGTCCGCCGAACTGAGCGATAACGCCGAGTGGCTTTTCCTTCTCGTAGATGCTGAGAACATCTTCGAGAGTAAGTGGCTCAAAGTAGAGCTTATCGGATGTATCGTAGTCTGTTGAAACAGTTTCAGGGTTACAGTTAATCATGATTGTTTCAAAACCGAGTCTGCGGAGTGAGTTTGCAGCGTGTACGCAGCAGTAGTCAAATTCGATACCCTGACCGATTCTGTTAGGGCCGCTTCCGAGAATAAGAATCTTTGGCTTGTCTGTGCTTGCAACTGACTTGTCAGGAGCGTTGTATGTTGAGAAGTAGTAAGCTGCGTTTTCTGTACCGCTTACGTGTACGCCTTCCCAAGCTTCAGTAAGACCTGCATTGATTCTTGCGTTTCTGATAGACTCTTCGGAAACCTCAAGGATTTCGGAGAGGTACTTGTCAGAGAAGCCGTGCTTCTTAGCCTCGATGAGCTTGTCATCAGCAGGAACGGTACCCTTGTTTTCCATAAGAGCGTTTTCTTCATCAACAAGCTCCTTCATCTGTTCAATGAAGTATGGCTTAATCTTTGTAAGCTTTTCAAGCTCATCAACAGTAGCACCCTTTCTGAGAGCCTCGTACATGATGAACTGTCTTTCGCTTGTAGGAGCGTAGAGCATTGAGAGGAGCTCTTCCTTGGTCTTTGAATTGAAGTTTTTAGCAAAGCCAAGACCGTATCTTCCTCTTTCGAGTGAACGGATAGCCTTCTGGAATGCTTCCTTGTATGTCTTACCGATGCTCATTACTTCGCCTACAGCTCTCATCTGAGTGCCGAGCTTGTCTTCAGCATTCTTGAACTTTTCAAATGCCCATCTTGCGAACTTGATTACAACGTAATCTCCGTCAGGGTAGTAGTTAGCAAGGTTGCCGTACTTACCGCATGGAATGTCAGCAAGTGTAAGACCGGTAGCGAGCATAGCGGAAACGAGTGCGATAGGGAAACCAGTTGCCTTTGAAGCAAGGGCAGATGAACGGGATGTTCTTGGGTTGATTTCGATAACGTAGATTCTTCCGTCGTGTGGGTTTCTTGCAAACTGTACATTAGTACCGCCGATAACCTCAATTGCGTCAACGATAGCGTAAGCCTGTTTCTGAAGCTCAGCCTGAACTTCCTTGGAGATTGTAAGCATAGGAGCAGCACAGTAGCTGTCACCGGTATGAACGCCAAGTGGGTCGATATTTTCGATAAAGCATACGGTAATCATCTTACCTGTCTTATCTCTTACTACCTCAAGCTCAAGCTCTTCCCAACCGAGGATGGACTCTTCAACGAGAACCTGACCTACGAGAGAAGCAGCAAGACCTCTTTCACAGACTGTCTTGAGCTCTTCCACGTTGTAAACAAGACCGCCACCGGTTCCGCCCATTGTGTAAGCAGGACGAAGAACAACCGGGTATCCGAGCTTGTCAGCAATTTCGAGAGCTTCGTCAACGGAGTAAGCAACTTCACTTCTTGCCATCTGAATGCCAAGCTTGTCCATTGTCTTCTTGAACTCAGTTCTGTCCTCGCCACGCTCAATAGCATCAATCTGAACACCGATAACTTCAACGTTGTACTTCTTGAGAACGCCGAGCTTATCAAGCTCAGAGCAAAGGTTAAGACCGGACTGACCGCCGAGGTTAGGTAAGAGCCAGTCAGGACGCTCCTTAGCGATAATTTCTTCAAGTCGCTTAGCGTTAAGTGGCTCGATGTAGGTAACATCAGCAGTTTCTGGGTCTGTCATAATAGTAGCAGGGTTGGAGTTTACCAGAATGATTTTGTGTCCGAGCTTACGCAGAGCCTTGCATGCCTGAGTTCCGGAGTAGTCGAATTCGCACGCCTGTCCGATGATAATAGGACCGGAGCCGATGATAAGTACTTTTTTCTGAGGTTGTTTTTCCATAAGTAACTCCTTTCCACGCCTTTAACGTCGTGAACCGATGACGCAGAAACTTAAGATTTCAAAGCATCATTTCGGTCGAATTTGCAAAATTTTTTTGCGGTTTTTGGGCCGCAAAACTTAATTCGTATAATTATAGCATATTTTGACCTTAATTGCAATAGAAAAGCTTGAAAAAATCTTTGAAAGATATTGCATAAAGCGTGTGTATTTTGCACAAAAGCAAATCTGAAACGTTAATTTGAATAAAAGCAGATTATGCCCGAAAATCTTGTATTTTGTGTTCGCTCTACTTGCCAAACCGCAGATGTTGTGGTATAATACAGATGTATGCAATAAAATTATCCGGGTTTTGGAGGAGTAATAATGGAAAAGTTTATGTGGTCGGTTGCCGGAATACTTTTTGCCGGAATTCTGGTTCTTGTTATGGGTTCTGATTCCGGTTGGTGGGAAGTAAGCTCAAACGCTGAGGGCCTTGTAGGTCTTGTTGCCATAGTTCCTGCTGTAATATGGATTTTCTTCAAGGGCGTGAACATAATAAACTGCGGGATGTATATAGGCGGAATTGACTACATCCTTATCAAGAAATTCCTTTCGCTCGGTCAGTCGGTAGCTCTTATTGTAATAGAAGCTGTGATTATTATCGCAGTGCTTTGCATTATGTGTGCTAAGAAGAATAAGGAGCTTGAAAATGCTGAAAGCTCAGAAGATAAAGAGAAGGAAGCAATAGGAGGATAAAACGTTGGCTAAGAAGAATACTTATGATAACGAAACGATAGTCGCACTTGAAGGTGCGGAAAGAATAAGAAGACGTCCTTCTGTAATATTCGGTTCAGATAGTCTTGAAGGCTGTGAACACTCTGTATTTGAAATTGTATCAAATTCAATCGACGAAGCAAGAGAAGGCTACGGAGATAAGATTATAGTAACATATTATAATGACCATAGTATCGAAGTCGAGGACTTCGGCAGAGGCTGTCCTATGGACTATAACAAGACCGCAGGCAGATATAACTGGGAGCTTGTTTACTGTGAGCTTTATGCCGGCGGTAAGTATAATAACAACGACGGCGATAACTATGAGTATTCTTTAGGTCTTAACGGACTCGGTGCCTGCGCAACACAGTCATGCTCCGAGTTTATGGATGTTACTGTTCACCGTGACGGATACAAGTATAGTATGCATTTTGAAAAAGGTAATCCTTTGGGAGAACTTCAGAAAGAACCGTCTACCCGAAAGACCGGTACTAAGCACCACTGGAAGCCTGATTTGGATGTATTTACCGATGTAGATATTCCTGAGGAATTTTTTGAAACAATGCTCCGACGTCAGGCGTTTGTTAATCCTAAAATCAAGTTTGTTTTAAGACTCCAGAAGTCTACCGGCGGATTTGAGGAAAAAGAATATCTTTATGAAAATGGTATAGTTGACTATGTAAATGAAATTGTGGGGGATAATGCCCTTACGTCTGTCTATTACTGTGACGCTGCAAGAAAGGGCAGGGACAGAGCAGACCGTCCGGAATATAAGGTAAAGCTCAGCGTTGCATTTGCATTTTCAAACAGAGTTAATACTACTGAATACTACCATAATTCAAGCTTTCTTGAAAACGGAGGCTCGCCGGCTGACGCAGTAAAGACAGCGTTTCGTTATCAGATTGACAGCTATCTTAAAGCTAACAATAAGTATACAAAGAATGAGTCGCCGATTAAGTTTGTTGACATCGAGGACTGCCTCGTGCTGGTTTCAAGCTCGTTTTCTACGATAACTTCGTATGCAAATCAGACAAAGAAGGCTATTACCAATAAGTACATCCAGGAGTGTATGACAGACTTCTTAAAGCATCAGCTTGAAGTGTATTTTATAGAAAAGCCTGATGAAGCACAGAAAATCGCCGACCAGGTACTCATCAACAAGCGTAGCCGTGAAAGAGCCGCAACCACAAGACTCAACCTCAAGAATACTCTCTCAAAACAGATTGACCTTGCGAATATGGTGCAGAAGTTTGTAGACTGCCGCTCCAAGGATATCTCACGCAGAGAAGTTTATATCGTGGAGGGTGACTCTGCGCTCGGTTCGGTTAAAATGGCAAGAGATGCCGAATTCCAGGCTGTTATTCCTGTAAGAGGTAAGATTTTAAATTGCCTCAAGGCCGACTACGATAAGATATTCAAGAGTGAAATAATCACCGACCTTATAAAGGTATTGGGCTGCGGTGTCGAAGTCAAGAGTAAATCCAATAAGGAGCTTTCTTCGTTTTCACTCCAGAACTTAAGATGGAATAAAATCATTATCTGTACCGATGCCGATGTCGACGGATTCCAGATAAGAACACTTATACTCACAATGCTCTACAGACTTACACCTACACTTATCGAGGAAGGCTTTGTCTATATTGCAGAATCTCCACTTTACGAAATCACAACCAAGGAAAAGACATACTTTGCCTACGATGACAGAGAGAAGAATGAGATTCTTTCAATGATAGGTGATGAGAAGTATACTATTCAGCGTTCCAAGGGTCTTGGTGAAAACGAAGCTGAGATGATGGCGCTTACAACTATGAATCCTGCAACCAGACGACTTATTCAGATTACCCCCGATGAAGCTGAACATACCGAGTATATGTTTGATATGCTGCTCGGAGATAATCTCCAGGGCAGAAAGGATTTCATAGCAATCAACGGAGCCGATTACCTCGATATGGCTGATATTTCATAATCTGCGGAAAGGAGAAAAACAATGGCAAGAAAAAAGAAAAATACCGAAGAAACAAAAGTGAAAGTACCGCAGATTGACGCCTACATCCAGGGTGCCGGACAGGTAGTTGACGAGAAAATTACAATTACCCTCGAGAAAAACTATATGCCATACGCTATGAGCGTTAACGTGTCACGTTCATTTCCTGAAATTGACGGATTCAAGCCGTCACACAGAAAGCTCCTTTATACAATGTATAAAATGGGACTTCTGCAGGGCGCAAAAATGAAATCCGCCAATGTTGTCGGAAGAACAATGCAGCTCAACCCTCACGGAGACGCCGCAATCTATGAAACAATGGTGCGACTGGCAAGAGGTAACGAAACCCTTCTCCACCCGTATGTTGAATCGAAGGGAAACTTCGGTAAGGCGTATTCTAGAGATATGGCTTATGCCGCTTCACGATATACTGAAGTAAAGCTTGAGCCTATCTGTAATGAGCTCTTTAAGGATATTGACAAGAATACAGTCGATTTTGTTCCTAACTATGATAATACAATGCAGGAGCCAACGCTGTTCCCGGCAACATTTCCGTCAGTACTTGTAAATGCCAATGTCGGAATCGGTGTCGCAATGGCATCATCCGTGTGCTCTTTTAATCTCGCAGAAATCTGTGAAACAACAATTGCCCTTATGCGAAATCCTGAACATAATGCCCTCGAAACACTCAAAGGCCCGGATTTTGCGGGCGGCTCGTATTTTATCTACGATGAAGAAGAGCTTGATAAGGTTTATCAGACGGGTAGAGGCTCGCTGAAATTCAGAGCCAAGTACAGCTATGATAAGTCAGCAAATTGTATCGATATCACACAGATACCGCCAACTGCAACAATCGAGGTTATAATCGAGAAGATTGTAGCTCTCGTAAAGGCTGGTAAAATCAAGGATATCCAGTATATCAGAGATGAAACCGACATCAATGGTTTGCATATCTCCATTGACTTAAAGCGTGGAGCAGACCCCGAAAAGCTTATGCAGAAGCTTTTCAAGATGACTCCGCTTCAGGATACATATGCTTGTAACTTCAATATTCTTGTAAACGGCTATCCTAAGGTGATGGGTGTCTATGAAATCATCCGTGAGTGGGTAAAATTCAGAATGAACTGCGTCAAGCGCAGAGTTGACTTTGATTTGAGGAAAAAGGAGGACAAGCTCCATCTCCTCTTAGGTCTTGAAAAGATACTCCTCGATATTGATAAGGCAGTTAAGATTGTCCGTGAAACAGAGAACGAATCCGATGTAGTACCTAACCTCATGGTTGGCTTCGGAATTGACCAGATTCAGGCAGAATACGTAGCTGAAATAAAGCTTCGCCATCTCAACCGTGAGTATATCCTTAACCGCACAAAGGAGATTCAGAGCCTTATTGCTGAAATTGCGGATATGAAGGATATCCTCGGTAGCGATAGAAGAATCAAGGGAATCATTATCGATGAACTGAAAGAGGTTTCCAATAAGTACGGACAGGCAAGAAAAACTGAGTTCATCTACGCCGTTGAGGAGGAAGAAGCCGAGGAAATAGATGACGTTCCCGATTATCAGTGTAAGCTGTTTGTTTCTGAAAGCGGTTATTTCAAGAAGATTACTCCGCAGTCACTCAGAATGAGCGGTGCCCAGAAGGTAAAAGAGGGCGACGAAATCAAGCAGGAAATCGAGGCTACCAACAAAACCGAGCTTCTGTTCTTTACAGATAAAGCAACTGTATATAAATCCAGAGCTTCTTCTTTTGAAGACAGCAAGGCAAGTGCCCTCGGTGATTATATTCCTGCAAAACTCTCGTTCGACGACGGAGAAAGCTTCGTGACAATGGTTCCTACAACCGACTATAAGGGCTATCTGCTGTTTGTATATGAAAACGGCAAGGTTGCAAAGGTTCCTATGTCTGCGTATGAAACAAAGACTAACAGAAAGAAGCTTACAAACGCTTATTCGGAAAAGTCAAAGCTTATATCCATCCTCTATGTTGAAGAGAATGCAAACGTCCTTATAAAGAGCTCAAACGGCAGAATGATTATCTTCAATTCTGCACTTATGCTCCCTAAGGCATCAAGAGATACTATAGGAGTTGCAACGATGACTCTAAAGGCAAAATCTGTTGTCGAAAAAGCATATATTGTCGATGATGAAACCGCCAAGAAGTTCTCTAAATATATAGTTAAGAATATTCCTGCAGCGGGCCCGTTTGCTAAGGATATAGAAGACCCTGACCAGATGACGTTCTAAAAAATAAGCCGTATGGATTTCCATACGGCTTTCGTTATTTGTTTGTCTTGTAGCGAAGTCTTGACCACATAAATATTATAAGCTGTCCGGGGATACCCAGGAAGAAAAGCTTCCAGCTGTTGTCACCGAATGCAAGCATCGTAAGATACGCCGACGCAAGCACCGACCACATCATACAAGAGATGATAAGAAAGTTTCTTCTCGAATTGAACCAGGCTGAGTTGAGTACAAGCCACACAATCATAGAGCAGGGGACAGCATACACAAAGCAGAGCCAGTGTCTTGTCACAGACGGAAATGCAATGTCAATGATGACAAAAATAAGCGTCTGAACAAGCCATACAAGAAGCATTGATATGCTGGTGATGAATGCGTGATTTTTGATTCTACGTTCCTTTGAAATTGTAACAGTTGGTGCGACCTTGTGTTCTGCTTCAACAAGATAGTCGAGAGAAACATTAAAAAGGTCTGCTATTCTCTTCAGAATTGAAATGTCGGGAACGGATTCAGCCCTTTCCCATTTGGAAATCGCCTTGTCAGAATAGTTGAGTTTTTCGGCAAGGTCAAGCTGAGTCATATTCCTGCTCTGACGAAGAGCGGATATGTTCTTTGCTATAATCGGTTTTAAGTCTTGCATATATTTTACCTCGTGAGTATATGTGAGTGCATTGTTCTTCAGTATAAGTGTATTCATTATAACATAATAGAAAATATAAATCAAGCCCTCAGTAGAATTTTCGATATCGTCAAAATGCCGAAAATAGGGAGCTTTCTACCGGCAGTAGAGGGCGATTCTCTTGTCAATTCCAGCAAATTCTAATCGGTATACCGAAAAAAACAATCTGTAGCTTGAAGAAAAGCGCCTTATAAAGTATAATAAATTCGAACAATAATTATCCGTGGAGGTATTTACAATGAGCGAATATATTATTTTTACAGACTCTGCCTGCGACCTTACAGAAGAAACTCTTAAGGAGTGGGGAGTTCAGTATACCTGTCTTACATTTAAGTTTGACGACGATGATAAGGAGTATTCCAACTACGACCTTTCTGCAAAAGAGTTTTATGAGCAGATGCAGCAGGGAAGAACTGCTAAAACATCAGCTACCAATGTTGACACCTTCAAAAAAGCCTTTGAACCAATTCTTAAAGAGGGCAAGGATATCCTCTATGTAGGCTTTTCTTCAGGCCTCAGCACAACCGTAAACTCCGGAAGAATTGCTGCCCAGGAGCTCAGGGAGGAATATCCTGACAGAAACGTTATCGTAATTGATACGCTCTGTGCTTCAGCAGGTCAGGGCCTTGCAGTATATCTTTCTGTACAGAAGAAAAAAGAGGGTGCAACTCTTGAGGAAAATGCAGCTTATATGCTTTCACTAAAGAACAAGATTTGTCACTGGTTCACAGTTGACGACCTTGTGTACTTAAAGCGTGGAGGCAGAGTAAGCCCAACAGTTGCGTTTGTCGGCGGACTTCTCGGAATTAAGCCTATCATGAAGGTTGACAATGCTGGTAAGCTTATTAAGGTTTCTACAACAAGAGGAAGAAAGAATTCGCTTAATGTTCTTATTGATAAGCTTGGCGAACAGTGCTCAGACCCTAAGAATGCTACTGTTTTCATTTCACATGCAGACTGCCTTGATGAAGTTAAGGAAATGGAAAAGACACTTAAGGCAAAGTACGGAATTAAGTTTGCTAATATCAGCAATATCGGCCCGGTTATCGGTGCACACGCAGGTCCTCATACTATGGCATTCTTCTTTGTCGGTGACAAGAATTTAGACTAAAATAAAAAGTCGCAGTAGAAATTTACTGCGACTTTTTTGTTATCTTAATCTGAAGTTTTTCTGCTTTGCACGTTTCTGTGCGTACATCAAAACGTCGGCACTCTTGATTCCTTCTTCAAGGGATGGAAGCGTCTTTGCAAGAACCGATACGATACCAAAGCTTGCCGAGATATTGTATTCAAGCTCGCTTTCTTCAACCTTGTCGGCAATAGTGCAGGCAAATCCCTCAGAAAAATCGTGAACGAATTTATCTGTTGAGATATCAAATACTTTTATCCCGACGAACTCATCTCCGCCGAATCTTGCGGCAATTCCGTCATCTCCGACATATTCCTGAAGAGTATGCGCAATTATCTTGATAGCTGTATCTCCGGAATGGTGTCCGTATCTGTCGTTGATTTCCTTAAGATTGTCAAGGTCAACTGAGATAATTACAATGTGCTTATCTCCGCCAAGCTCAGGTTCGAGCTTTTTCTTTGCCATGGTGTAGTAGCCGTTTCTGCTAAGAAGCCCTGTCATACTGTCATAGATGTATGCAGCTTCAAGACGTGAATTGATTGATTCCATCAGCTTGTAGGTAGCTATTCTTTCAAGAACGTAGCCCAGATTCATGCTGAATGTTCTTATCTGATGGAGTGCAATGTGATTAAGCGCAGAATTTGCAGCAACATAACCGAAAACAGTATCTTTGTAGTGGAGAGGGTAAAGGATAAGTCTTCTTGGCCTTGATTCATCGGGAACAAGCTTTCCTGTGTCGAATGTTCTGTCATCATAAACGATAGCCTTTCCGTTATCTACCTTTTCAACGACTGAGAACATCGTGTCAGAGAAGCCGTTGAATTCATACGGAACGCCATTCCATATGCTCTTTATATAATCATCCGAAACACATACCCTGATTTCTGTCGAGAAAACATAATCCAGAAACCTTGATACAGTAGAGAGAATATCGGTAATAGACTCAACGATATCTATTTTGGAAATCATTTGAATAATGGAATCGTTGAAGCTACTGTCAGAAGTAAGTTCCTTCCAAAGGGTGAGGAACGGTTTGATTTCGTCGGTCTTATTATTGCAACCGCATGATTCACTGAACCGTTCACTGAATTCAATGGTGTGACAAAGCGGAAGAATATCACCATCACATATCTTGGTAATATACTCGTAAAGTGAACTGCATAACAGTTCTGTATTTATGCTGGAAGTCGTGAGTCTTGGGGAATGGTATTTTTCAATATCAATTCCGTCAAATCCGGTAACCAAAACATCCTGCGGGACTCTTATCCCTTTCGCCTTCAGATAGTTTACGGTGGTGAGTGCCATTACATCGTTGGCACAAACGATAGCTTCAGGACGTTCGAGATTGGAGTTGAGAAATTTTTCAAGAACCTCGACTGTAGGGTTGTCCCAGTATTCTCCGAAGCCAATTCTTTCTTCTTCTATAGGAATACCGTGCTCCGTGAGCGTTTCTTTGAATATAATGAGTCGTTCGTCGTGTTCTGCCTCATCCTTACGACCTGCAATGAAATTTATCCTCTTGCATCCGTGTTCTTCGATAAGGTGGCTGATTATATTTCTGAAACTTTGTTTTATACCGAAGGAAATACTCGGAGTGTTGTGTATAAATCCGCCGATAGAAATAACCGGAATATGCTTTTCCTTCGCAGTTGAAAGAATCTTATCAAGTATATTTGTAAGATAAAATCTTTCAGGAAATACAAGCAGTACATCGGCTGTGATAAAATTTATCAGCGAGAAAATACTTGACTCACCACGAGTGATATCGTTATCTGTGAACATATCAGAATATGTAGACAGAACGCTGAAAGTGCATTTTGAGAAAACCTCAGCAGTCATAATTGAGTTTACTATATCACGCTGAACCTGGTCATCCAGCCTGGGTATGCATATTGCAATATTGTATCTGTCTTTCAAGCAGACGCATCTCCTTATTTTGTTATACTATAATTATACAGCTTGAAAAGCCTACTGTCAATTATATATATAATGTTGCAAGAAAGTTTACATTTTATAATCAATTTATACAAGAGAATGTTTTCTTTTCGTTGACAAATCCGTGAAATACAGTTACAATTATAGTATAGGGGGAGAATTGCTATGCATTATTTTCTTGTATATAATAAAACAAGCGGAAATCACCGGAGCTTCACGCTTGTAAGAAAGATAAAGGAATCACTTGTTGAATGTGGACACCGTGTGTTCTGCCTTTCAACTAAGTATAAAGGTCACGCTTCAGAGCTTACAAGTTCGATTGCCCGTAAATATGGTAAGCGAGCAACCGTCATTGTTTTTGGAGGAGACGGAACTGTGTCAGAAGCAGTTAGCGGACTTGTCGGCACAGAAACACCGCTTATGGTTATTCCTTGCGGAAGCGGAAATGATTTTGCAAAAAAGCTTTACGGCAGAAAGTATACAGCAGAATCAGTTGCGGAAAGGCTTGGGCTTCTCGGTGGCAATTTGCAGTATTCCGTAAAAGCTATAGATACAATAAATGCTAATGGGCACTCCTGTGTCAATGTGCTGAGCGTCGGCTTTGATACGATTGTAGAAACAAAGGCACATAAACTTCTGAGACGTTTCCCGTTTCTGGGCAAGCACGCTTACAGCCTTGCAATAGTCCTTGCTTTGTTTGGGAAAAGGAAATTCGAATATAAGGTTTTGGGAAAGAACGGAGAAAATGACCTTATGCTGCCCGAAAAGCTCGCTGTTATACTGCTTGCTCTTTGTAACGCAAGCTTTTACGGCGGAGGATATTGTCCGGCTCCTGAATCAGACTTGAGTGACGGTATTCTTGACCTTGTGTACGTTGACCCCGTTTCGCTTCTGAAAATTGCTCAACTTATCGGTCCATACAGCAAGGGAGAAGCATCCTCGTTTAATGAAGTCCACGAATTCAAGGTAACAGAGCTCACGATAGCAGGTATATGTGAAAAGGTGCTGTATAACTGTGACGGTGAAAACTACCTCGAGGACAGCGTATATATTAGAATTGTGCCTGAGTCACTTAACCTTTGTATTCCTACATAAATCAAAATCCCGAAGAGCATACGCCCTTCGGGATTGTTTATTTATACGTTCCAGCTGCCGAGGTATTTTTCCTGCTCGGGAGTAAGTGTATCGATTTCGTATCCGAGGAACTGAAGCTTTGCGTGAGCAACCTGAGCGTCAACTTCCTTCGGAACATCAATAACCATATCGATAAGGTTATCCTTGTTCTTTACAAGATAAGCTGCAGATAGTGCCTGAATAGCGAATGACATATCCATAATCTCAGCAGGGTGTCCGTCGCCTGCAGCAAGATTTACAAGACGGCCCTCGCCGATAACATAAAGGCTGTTGCCGTTTGAAAGCTCATAGCCGTCGATGTTGTTTCTTGCAAGCCACTTTCTCTTTGCAATCTTGTTAAGACCGGCAACGTCAACCTCGCAATCAAAGTGACCTGCATTGCAGAGAATTGTTCCGTCCTTCATATTGTAGAAGGACTTTTCAGTGATAACATCCTTGCAGCCTGTAACAGTTACGAAGAAATCGCCGTACTTTGCAGCTTCTTCCATCTTCATAACTTCAAAGCCGTCCATAACAGCCTCAATCGCCTTGATAGGGTCTATCTCTGTTACAATTACCTTAGCGCCAAGTCCCTTAGCTCTCATAGCAACGCCCTTGCCGCACCAACCGTAGCCTGCAACTACAACTGTCTTTCCTGCTACAATGAGGTTTGTTGTGCGGTTGATACCGTCCCAAACGGACTGACCTGTGCCGTAGCGGTTGTCGAAAAGATGCTTGCAGTCTGCGTTGTTTACAAGTACCATAGGGAATTTAAGAGCCTTGTCGTTGTTCATTGCAATGAGTCTGATGATTCCCGTGGTTGTTTCTTCACAGCCACCGATTACGTTCTCGATAAGCTGAGGGTATTCGTTATGAATAAGGCTTACAAGGTCGCCGCCGTCATCAATGATAATGTTCGGGCCAATCTTTATTACCTCGGAAATATGGCTGTGGTATTCTTCGGCTGTAGCACCGTGCCACGCAAACACGTTAAGTCCGTCGTGTACAAGTGCCGCTGCAACATCGTCCTGAGTAGAGAGTGGATTGCTTCCCGTAACATACATCTGTGCACCACCTGCAGCAAGCACCTTGCAAAGGTAAGCCGTCTTTGCCTCAAGATGAACAGAAAGTGCAACCTTCAGTCCCTCGAAAGGCTTCTCCTGCGAAAACTGCTTTTCCAGCATATTAAGAAGCGGCATGTTTGAAATAACCCAGTCGATTTTTCTTTTACCGCTTTCCCAAAGATTTATATCTCTTATCTGACTCATAAAAAACGTCCCTTTCATAAGAAAACTATCAAAAATAATTATAGCATATACAAAAGAAAAATGCAAGAAATTAAACCATGCACTTGAATAGTTATACAAAGCGTGGTATAATGTAAAAGGGATTAACTAAATAAGGGGAATTGCATTTAATATGAAAGAAAGGTTATTGAATGTCGGGAATCTGATAGGTGCCGTATGCTTCAGTATTGTGTTCATCATTTTCTTTTTTGTGAATACAGGCTCTTATTTGATTGTGGCACAGCTTGTTACACTTCCGGTTGCACTGTTTCTTCTTGTGCTGCTTGTAAGGCTTATAGACAAAAAAGCTGTTCAGAGATTCTTCGATATACCACCGTATAAACTGTATCTTTTCTGCGCTCTCTTCATGTTTGCGATTCAGATGATACTTGTTATCGGTATCAATTTTATGCCGAGAACCGATGCTTCGCATATGCATAAAATATGCATGAACTATATCACGGGAAAGAATCAACTGTACCAGGGCCTTGACTTGTACCACCAGAATTATCTTGACCGTTATTCAAATCAGTGGGGAATATTCCTTATACAGTCATTTATCTATAAGATATCGTATGCATTGACCGGCAGAATTTCAATTTCACTTCTGCCGTTTCTGAATGTACTTGTAATGCAGCTCTCGTATTTTCTGACTTATAAGATTTCGGGACTTGTGTTTAATGAAAGAAGACAAAAGCCTCTGTCAGTCATAATACTTGCGGCTTGTCCGGTGCTCTATGTATATTCGTGTGTGTTCTATACCGATACTTTAGGAATGCCGTTTCTTCTGGGAGCAATCTATTTTGGCCTAAAAGCAAAGCGTGCTACGAATAATAAAGTAATTGTCTACACTATAGTATCAGCACTTTGTATCGCATTAGGATTTGTGATTAAGGGAAATGTCGCTATTGTAGCAGTTGCATTTCTTATCTATATGTTCCTGCGAATGAGCTTAAAGCGCTTTATGGCATTCCTGCTCGCTGTTGTTATATCGTTTGTCTCGGTTAACACAGCCGTCGAAGCAACCATGAAGGGTCTGGGTATTGTAACGGATGAATCAATCGAGAAGTATTCTTTCCCGTACACCCATTGGGTCATGATGGGACTCAACGGCAGGGGAGGATATAACGCAGATGATTTTCAGCTGACATTCCATACTGACGGTTTGGAAGCTAAAAAGCAAATGAACAAGGACGAAATTAAAAGCCGTATCAGCGAGATGGGATTTGCAGGTATGCTTTCTCATCTTGCACTAAAAATCAGATATACCTGGTATGGCGGTGCGTATCAGTCAACAAATCAGTTTGCACTTTCTGAAAAAAGTTCACTGACCGATTTCTTTTCTTCGTCGGGCGTGTATTTAACCTGGTGCTTCTTGTTCCAGGCAATGCTGATAATACTGATGCTTATATCCTTCTGGGCAGGAGTAATCAGAAAAAGACTCGACTCTGTCTGCCTTTTAAGACTGATGCAGCTTGGAATGTTTCTATTCCTTCTTATGTGGGAAACACGTTCAAGATATATGCTCAATTTATTGCCGATATATATTCTTATTGCGGCTGACGGAGCGTGGGAACTGAAAGTGTTCCTCGATTATATCTCTCAAAAGAAAATGAAAAAGACAAAGACCGTAGATTAATCTACGGTCTTTTGTGTATCATATAGTGTCTATTTTGAAAAATATCTGTTTACACAGTTTTCAGCAGGCTTACCCATGATGTCGTAACCCCAGTCAACAGCAGCCTTCTTAAGTGCATACGGTGTAGCCGACCAGCACCAGAGAACCTGTCCCTTAACCCAATCTCTTCTGCTGCAAGCAAAGAACATAGCCTCGTACCATCTTTCCTGCTCCTTGACGTTCGTAGCACTTCTGATACTCCAGTCGTGCGGAAGGGTAGATGAGCCGGAAGAAGACATACAACCAACCTCAGCAAAGAAGAAAGGAAGGTCATATTTCTTTACAACAGCTTCGATTCTGTCAAGCTCTTTCTCCCATGTATCGATAGGGTAGTAACCGCTTGAACAAATAGCATCAAGCTCGCCCCACCATGAAACGTGGTCTTCCTGGTACTTATCAGTGTTGTATGTAAGAATTCCGTTGTAAGCTCTTCTGAGCTGTTTGATAAGACGCTTCCAGTCGTCCTCACGAGTTTCAGCCATAACCATCTCAGAGCCGCAAACGAACATATCTACGCCTTCGTTCTTGGCAATCTCAGCATAGTGAAGCTGGAATTCAGTATAAGACTGGAACCAGTTTCTCCAGCAAGGCTCGTTAGGAACCTCAGTATCAAAAAAACTCACATAAGCTCTGTAGATTCCGTTTTTACAGTTGATTGTAGGCTTGAGACCAACATTGAGTCCAAGCTTCTTGGCATATCTGATAATAGAAATGAGCTCCATATCGCTCATTGTAGCCTCGGTATCATAACGGATAATTTCAGACTGAGCAGTTTCCATAAGTCCGCATGGTACGAGCATAACAAAATTAGCGTTTGTTCTTTCCTTGAGAGCTTCTAAGCTCTTATAAGCGTCCTTTTTGCTGAGAACACCCTTGTTTGCAAAAGGCGCAAAAGTAATTCCTCTGATATTGTTAAGTTCCATAAGATAATACCTCCTGTCACTAACGTAAGAAAATTATATCATATAAAGTCACACCACAATATAACAAATATATCAAAAAATATAATAATCGAACCATATATTCGCTTGATAATACAGATTTATGCAAAGTTTAAATATTATTAAAAATTATGTAGATTAATGATTTAGTGTTATTTTATTAAACTGATAGCTTCTGCCCATCTTTGTATGAGTGATGAACGCTGTTCACCGGAGATTTGCGGAATGAATTCGTTGGAGTAATTTATCAGTGACTTGATTTCTTGTCTGCTCTTCCAGAATCCGCAATAGAGTCCAGCCAGGAAAGCGGCTCCCATAGCCGTAGTTTCGATGCACGAAGGTCTTTTTACAACAGCATTGAGTACATCAGCCTGGAACTGCATAAGGAACGTATTTGCACTTGCACCGCCGTCTACCTTTAAAACACTGATTTTTTCACCGATATCATTTTCCATAGCAGTTATCAAATCATAGCTCTGAAAGGCGAGTGATTCTAATGTTGACCTTACGATGTGTGCCTTTCCGGTGCCTCTGGAAATACCGGTGATAATACCCCTTGCGTATGGATTCCAGTAGGGAGCGCCAAGTCCCGTGAATGCAGGAACAACAGTTACACCATTAGTGTCAGCAACAGATAGTGCAATTTCTTCAGTTTCCGAGGCTTTGCTTATAAGACCCAGCTCGTCACGAAGCCACTGAATTGCCGCACCAGCCACAAATACCGAGCCTTCAAGGGCGTATGTAATTTCTCCGTCAATGCCGCAAGCAATTGTTGTTACAAGTCCGTTCTTTGATTTGATAGGCTTATTTCCTGTGTTTGTAAGAAGAAAGCATCCGGTACCATAGGTGTTCTTACCTTCGCCCTTTTCAAAACAGCATTGTCCGAACAGAGCCGCCTGTTGGTCACCAGCAACACCGCAGATTTTTATATCTGAGCCGAGAACACCGGTTGTGCCGAAATCATCGGACGATAGCTTAACCTGAGGCAGAATTGCTTTCGGAATATTGAAATATTCAAGAAGCTCGCTGTCCCATTCGTTTTTATAAATGTTGTAGAGCATTGTCCTTGAAGCATTAGTGCAGTCTGTAGCGTGTACCTTGCCACCCGTCAGCTTCCATATAAGATAGCAGTCAACAGTACCAAACAGCAGGTCACCACGCTGAGCCTTTTCTCTTGCACCCTCTACATTATCGAGAATCCACATAATTTTGGTTGCGGAAAAATAAGGGTCGGGGACGAGTCCGGTTTTGTCGGTAATAACATTGCTCATGTTGTCAGCCTTGATTTTTTCGATATAATCGGAAGTTCTTCTGCATTGCCATACAATTGCGTTATAAATCGGTTCGCCCGTGTTCTTGTCCCATAGTATGGTTGTTTCACGCTGATTGGTGATGCCGATGCATTCGATATCCTGTGCCGTAGCACCCATAAGTGCAAGAGCCTCAGCCGCAACCGATACCTGGGAAGAATAGATTTCATCAGGGTTGTGCTCCACCCATCCGCTTTTCGGATATATCTGTCTGAACTCTTTCTGTGCACAGGAAACGATTTTTCCGTTTATATCAAAAATGATGCAGCGTGAGCTGGTTGTGCCCTGGTCAAGCGACATTACATACTTCATACATAGCCTCCGTTCAATGTTGTGTTTTGTATATTATAACACCATTATAAATGCTTGGCAACTAAATTTTCAAGAGTAAATGTGCTTGACTTTTGTATCCCCGTATAATATAATATCAATAACAGCTAATTTTTTGGAGGTCAGCCATGAAAAAGATTTGTCAGTATTGCGGAGAGAAGCTAGGATACTTTGATAGAGATTGTCCAAATTGCGGTGCGGTTTATGAGGATTGCTCACATTGCGAGGAAACTGAAAGCTATAATGATTCGAGATATTATCGTGACCCGTCGGAATACGGTTCGTATGACTCAAGACCGATGCATGACCAGCCGCAGCACCGACAGGCGGGATATCCGAACAGACAGTTTTCACAGCCACAGTACCAGCAGCCACAGCTCAGACAGTATTCTACATATGATGAAGGTACAAGCAAAAAGGCAAAGAAAAGCGTAGCGTGGAAGTTTGCACTGATTATCGCTGTTATTTCAATAATTATGATAGTGGTCGTTATCGTATCAACTATCAGAGAATTTACCTATAAGAGTACGCTGGAGGACTATTTTGACAGCTTTGAAGGTGCAGACGGAAAGGCATTTGTTGAAGCACAGTATACAGATGAAATGCTCTGGGACTTCTTCGGATATTCTATTGATGAAGTGGATGAGCTGCACGACCAGGTAACCGAATGGCTCATTGATGCGAAAAGCATGATTGAGCTTAATTACGGAGACGACCTCGACATATCATTTAAGGTAATAGATGAGCGAGAGTTTAACGAAGATGAGATATTTGAAATGAATTCTCTTGCTAACCATATGAATCTGTACTTTAATATCGATAAGGGTTATGAGCTTGAGCTTGAAATAAAAGTAAAGGGCGATGAAGACGGTGAGGTTTTCGACGCTGAGGCTCAGGTAATAAATGTTGACGGAGCTTGGCTTATCTATTCTCTTGAGTGTGATTACAGTATATTCAATGTAACATCTGTCATTGATGCGTATTTTGATGCAGAGCTTTCTATTATGAATAGCTACGCAGCGGATGTTTTTGATGCAGCCGAAATGTATGCTCAATTCTGTAAAGATGCAGGCAAGCTGATAGGTGCAGGTTCCATAATTGGCGGCGAATATATCAACGAAGGAGAATCAATTGCACCATCAAAAACAGGCGATGAACTAAAGCTCCCTTCTGCTGATTATGCGACATATGAAGATATTGTTGAAGGAATAAATACCTGTGTTCCAGACGGAATGGTTGGTATGGTGTACTGTGTTGAATTTGATGATTATGGTATGCCGTGTGCAGTAATCTGCGCTGATGATTCTATAGATTCATTCGTCGGAGCATACCCGCGTGGTGCTACAAATGTTAAAGCAACACTTTCGGATGCGAAAGCCGATTAAATATAAAACAAATTGCGTGACTACTTGACAAAAGTTGCGTAATCGTTTATAATTGTGCTATGGTTTAACCTACTACTATAATTTGGAGGAATTGACAATGAGTAAATTCTGTACATCTTGTGGCGCATCACTTGATGATAACGCTACATTCTGCACTGCGTGCGGTGCAAAGCTTGCAGCACCTGTAGCTGCAGCACAGGCTCCTGCACAGGAAGCAACAGCTAACGCTGAAGGAACACCAATTGACGCACTTAAGGATAAGACTGTTAACGCATTCAACAGCTTCAAGAACAATCCTAACAGAAATACTATTCTCGGTATTGCTGCTATCGCTGTTTTAGTAATCATCCTGATTGTTGTTGTTGTTAATCTGTTCACAGGCGGATACAAGGGCGCTCTCAAGGATTACTTCGGTTCTATCGAGGACAAGGATGGAAAGGCTTACGCTCAGTCCACAATGTCAGGCGATATGATTGACGAAATGATTGATGAAAGCGGTCTTAAGAAGGATAAGTTCTACGATGGATATAAGGCAGTTGCTAAGTCTACATATAACAAGCTTAAGGAAGACTTCGGCTCCGGTATTGAAATTGACTTTGAAGTAACTGACAAGGAAAAGATTGACAAGGATGACCTTGAGGATTTGGAGACAATTCTTGCTTTTGCGATGGAAGATATCAAGATTTCCAAGGGTTATGACCTTGAACTTGAGGTTACAGTAGAAGGCAAGGATGACGATGATACATTCGATGCAGTAGCTACAGTTCTTAAGGTTGACGGCGACTGGATTGTTATGAATCTTAGTGTTGAAGATTGCAGAGCACTTAACATTTCCGGTATGGATATGGACGACCTCGATGACCTCGGAGATGCAATGGATTCCCTCGCTGGTCTCTTCTAATCTGAATAAAACAATTAAAAGGAACGGAGAATTCCGTTCCTTTTTTGTAAGGTGATATATTGTGAAAAGACTTTTGGTTTTATTGTTGGCTCTTTCTCTGCTTGTGCTTTCTTCTTGTGAAAGCGATGAGCCTGAAAGAGAATATCTCGAATATGAAGCCCCGATAGCAACATTTATCAATGCCTATAATAAGAAAGACAGTGCTTCGGCATTAGGCTGTTTTACTCCTGGTGCCAAGGATTTGTATGGAACGGAGAACGATATCGTAAATGATTTATCTTCGTATGTCGATAGCGTTGTAGGGGACAGAGCAAGGCTTTCTTATAAGGTGCTTGATAAGCAGGAGCTTGACGAGCAAGCCGTAAATGCGATTTCTGACGAGTATACTGATACGTATTCGCTCAGACTTGAAGTGAAAAAGGCATATAAGCTTAAGGTTAAGATTTCAACTAAGGGCGGAAACTTGTCTGCAACCAACGAAAACCTGGAGATTATCACAATAAAAGCAGGTTCAAGCTGGTATATATACGGTAACGTGTTAATCGACTTGGGACTAAAAGTTAAAGAGTAAAGAAAAAGGCTTCCGTAAGGAAGCCTCTTATTTTATATGTTTGATAGTGCAGTAATTACCCAGGATATTATCAGGATACCGTTTCCGATAAATAAGACCTTCTTGGCTTTATCACAGCCTCGCCATTCGCCGACCTTAAGTCCCCAGCCATTACTTACGATAAGTGCAATGGCATTAAACAAAATCCAGCCAACTACAGGCCCGAGTTCGCCAAGCTTAAGCGATGCTATACCATACGCCGCAAGTGCCGCAAACCAAACGATTGCTGTCAAAAACAGCACAGCAAATCTCTTGACGCTGCCCTGCATAGCGTATGTCTTCCAGGTCTTGTTTTTGGTCATAGAGTATGCACAGTAGCTCATTCCTGCACAGGCTCCACCGAAAAGAACCGGTAACCACTGAATCGCACTTGCCGTTGTATCTGAATAACCATTCGCAACAACGGCATTTCCTACTTTGGAAAGTGAGTCAAACCCGACGTTCATAACGCCTGCACCCAGACCGGAAATCATAGAAAAAATTAAACCGAGTTTCATCGAACCATTGCATTGCTGATTGTTCTCTTTATCCTTGATGAGTCCCGCTTTTGTAATAACAAAAATTCCAAGAAGTGTGCCGCAAAGACCACTCATCAGTAACAGCATTGAGCTTAGCTTCGGAAGTGAATCTGCTGTGAAAAGAGGAATGACAGAGCCGACAATTGCCGATATTCCCATGGAAATTCCATAAACCAGCGACATGCCAATCATAGTAACTCCCTTGCTGAAGCAAATCGCTGATATTCCCCATACAACACCGCAAAGTATCGCAGTTACTGTAGCTTTAGGCTCTGCTGTAAGATACGGAAGAAAACCCGGAATCAGTATAACAGTCCAAAGCAGGGGAACAAGTGCACAGTAGAGTGAATACACACCCCAGAAAGATTCCCACGAAAACGGCTTGTAGTTTTTGTAACCAAGCCCGAAGCTTCCTTGGCAAAGGCACGCGAAAATAAGTATTATAAATCCTGTAATCATATAACATCCTCCACAATTTTACTTTATAATACTATCACAAAGAGGTAAGATATACAATACGCAAATTATACAGATTTTAACACTTTCTTCTATCATTGTATCGTAAAATATGAACGTAAAAAAAGCAGCCGCCGATTAACGACGACTGCTTTATAAAGCACTTGATTATTCTTCTTCAGGCTCTACAACGTCAGCTTCAGGAGCGTTCTTTACAACGCTTGCAATACCGTTCTTGCAGCTTGGCTTAGCCTTGTAGCCTTCGCTTGTAGCGATGATTTCGCCGTTTCTAGCCTTAAGACGGAAACGGAATTCGCCAGCCTTGTCAGTGTAGATTTCAAACTTAGGGTGCTTTTCAGCAGCGTATCCTTCTACAGTCTGGTCTTCGATAGCAGCGATAGGAGCATTCTTCTTGATGCTCTCAATGCTGTTCTTGCAGCTTGCGAGTGTTGAGAATACTTCTCCGCCTGTAGCAATAACTTCACCATTGCCAGCCTTGAGGCTAAGTGTGAAACCTGTCTTTGTTGCCTTGATAACAAACTTTCCCATGATAAAAAGTCCTCCGTTCAAAATAAATCAAAGCTAATTTTAATAGCTACTATAAGTATACTCTCATTTTTTTGATTTGTCAATAATATTTTGTCTATTCTGCTTGAAAAATGACGAAATATGTGATAAAATTTAAGCAAGTTTGTTTTAAGGAGAATAATTATGCCGACTTCAAAAAGAATAAAGACAGCTGTATTTGGCTGTGGTCAGATTAGCGAAGTGTATTTAGAAAATATGATGAACCGTTTTTCGTGCCTAGATGTTGTTGCGTGCTGTTCAAAGAACGGGGCATCGGCAAAAAAGAGAGCAGAGCAATTCGGCATCAAAGCTATGAGTGCAGAAGAGATTTTTGCAGATTCTTCAATCGAGCTTATTGTCAACCTTACTCCTGCTACCGAGCACTACGATATCATCAAAATGTCACTAGAAGCGGAAAAGAATGTTTATACAGAAAAGATACTTACACCGTCTTATAACAAAGCAAAAGAGCTTTGCGAGCTTGCAAAGGAAAAGAATCTGAGAATAGGCTGTGCTCCTGATACATTCCTCGGTTCAGCAATACAGACTGCAAAGAAAGCAATCGAGCGAGGAGAGATAGGTCAGATTATGTCTTGCTCTGCAAATCTCAACCGTGACTGTACATGTTCTTATACGCCGGGCAGATTTACAACACTTAAGGGTGGCGGAGTCGGATTTGATGTCGGTATTTACTATATTACCGCTATACTTTCGATACTCGGCAGTGCTTCAAAGGCCTGCGGATTCTGTCTTAACACAACTCCCGAGTATGTAGTTGAGGACTCAAACTCGCAGTATTTCGGACAAAAATGCATAGTAGACAACGAGAACATAATGATTGGAAATGTCCTTTTCCGAAACGGAGTCGCAACAACTCTGCATTTCTGCGGAAGAACAATCTACCCCGAAACCCCATCAATTATTTTCTACGGAACAAAGGGCATCATTATTCTTCCTGACCCTAACTGCTTCGGCGGAAAGGTGCTTATAATGCGAAAGGGAGAAAGCAACTACTCTGAGCTTGAAAACGAGTTCTTCTTTGATGACAATTCCAGAGGCCTCGGCGTTGCAGAAATGGCTTGGTCAATTATGCAAAACCGTCCGCACAGAGCATCTGTTGAGATGGCAGCCCATGCTGTTGAGATTCTCTGTGCAATTGAAAAATCCTCAGAAACAGGTATAACTCAGCTGATATATTCTGAGTTCACTCCGTCTTTGCCGCTTAAGCCTAAGTATGAATGCGAAAGGGAAGAGGATTCAATTAAGTAATAACGATAAAAGCCGACAGTTTTCTGTCGGCTTTTGTTATTACTTAATCATTGTAATGTGCGGGTATCCCTCGTCGAGATAGAATTCTCCGATTTCCTCATAGCCTACCGATTTATAAAATCCTATGGCACGCTTCTGAGCCGAAAGCTCAAAATGTGAAAACTTAAAGCTCGCTCTCGCCGCATCCTCAAGCGCCTGCATCAAGATTCTTCCGATACCCATTTTTCTGTACTCAAGAAGAACAGCAATTCTTCCAAGGTGTGCGTTGCCGTTTTCGAGGAAAACTCTTCCGCAGCCGATTGGCTTGTCACCATCATAAACTACAGCATGCAGCGCAACAGAGTCGATATCATCAAACTCATCAAAGAAGCCCTGCTCGTCCATAAAAACCGTCTTTCTTATATAGAAAGCGTCGTCGAAGTTTTCCTTGCCTTTGTATATTTTTGCAACAAATTTACCCATTCTAAAGTACCTTCGAAATGAATTCCTTGAGTCGTGGGTTCTTCGGGTTGTTGAAGAACTCCTCAGGACCCGCCTGCTCAACTACAACTCCGTCTTCCATGAACATAACTCTTGATGCAACTTCTCGTGCAAAGCCCATTTCGTGAGTTACAACGACCATTGTCATTCCGTCATTTGCAAGCTCTTTCATCAGATTTAAAACCTCACCGACCATTTCAGGGTCAAGAGCAGAGGTAGGCTCATCAAACAGCATTACATCCGGATTCATAGCGAGCGACCTTGCAATTGCAATTCGCTGCTTCTGTCCGCCCGAAAGCTGTGCAGGGTACTGCTCAGCCTTGTCGGCAAGACCAACCTTTTCAAGTAGCTCCATAGCTCTTACATCTGCATCAGCCTGAGTCATAATTCCGAGCTTTACAGGAGCGAGAGTGATGTTCTTCTTAATTGTAAGGTGAGGGAAGAGGTTGAAGTGCTGGAACACCATACCCATGCGTCGTCTTACAAGGTTTATCTGAGAGGTAGAAAGCTTGGTAATGTCAGTGCCCTCGAAAAGAATTTCTCCCTCAGTTGGCTTTTCAAGAAGATTCAGACAGCGGAGAAAAGTGCTTTTTCCGCTTCCCGAAGGGCCGACGATAACAACTTTTTCTCCTGCTTGTATAGTTTCGTTGATTCCTTTAAGCACCTCAAGCTTGCCGAAGGACTTTTTGAGATTTTTAACGTCTATCATTTTTAGCAAGTCTCCTTTCAAGCTTTGTTACCATTTTGGTAAGGAACATAACCATAATGAGGTAGATAAGCGCAACTGCAATAAGCGGCAGGAATGCTTCGAATGTCTGGCTTCTGATAATGTCGCCGCCGTTGGTAAGGTCTTGAATTGCGATATAACCTGAAACGGAGGTTTCCTTGAGAAGAACAATAAATTCGTTGGCAAGTGCCGGAAGAACGTTCTTGAATGCCTGTGGAAGAATAATAGAAATCATCGTCTGATTGTAGCTCAGACCAAGGCTTGAGCCTGCTTCAAACTGACCGTTGTCGATGGACATAATTCCGGAACGTACGATTTCAGCAACGTATGCAGCTGAGTTGAGTCCGAAGGCAAGTATCGCAACTAAAACCTTATTTATGTTTACAGAACCGAACACTACAAAGTAGATGATGAGAAGCTGAACAACAACAGGAGTTCCTCTGATTACTGTGAGGTATATTTTGCAGAAGAAATTGAGAATCTTAAATCTTCCGGTCTTGTCGTGTGTGGCACGGATAATAGCAATGATGAATCCTAAGACCATACCGATAAGTACAGCAAACAGAGTAATAACGAGAGTATTTATCAAGCCGTCTGTCAGGTACTTCCATCTGTCCTCAGCAACAAAGTTCTGGTAAAGGTCGTCTAAAAAATTGTCAATCACAAAAACAGTCCCTTCTTTAAAAATTAAAGGCTGCTAAATTAACAGCAGCCTTAATTGATAATAAGCGCTTTAACGGATATCAGTCTTTTCTAACAATGATAACCTGGGTAGCAGTTGTGTACGGGTCGGTAAAGTCAACGTTCTTGAGTCTGTCTTCAGTTACTGTCATACCTGCAACACCAACGTCAGCCTTGCCCGATTCAATACTTGTGATGATTGAGTTGAATTCCATATTTACGATTTCAAGCTCATAACCAAGCTTGTCGCAAACAGCCTTCATCATATCGGCGTCAAGACCCACAACCTTGTCACCCTGGAGTGATTCGTAAGGAGGGAACTCAGCGTTTGTAGCCATTATAAGCTTTCCATTAGGGTACTGTGTTCCCTCAGGAGTAACGTAAGGTGTCTTACCTGCGTTTTCGCCAATCCAGTTAGCCTTGATAGAAGCGAGTGTTCCGTCAGCTTCAAGCTCCTTGAGAGCACCGTTGATTTTATCTACAAGCTCAGTATTGCCCTTCTTTACAGCAATTGCATACTGTTCAACAGCGAACTCTTCTTCAAGGATTGTAAGTTTCTTGTTCTTTTCAACAAAAACCTGAGCAGGCTGGTCGTCGATGATTACGCAGTCAATCTTACCCTGCTTGAGTGCCTGAACAGCGTCAGCACCTGCACTGTATCTCTCGATTTTTGCATCCTCTACATCGGTAGCATAGATGTCACCTGTAGTTCCGAGCTGAACGCCGATTGTCTTACCCTTAAGGTCATCAACAGAGAATACTTCATTAGCCGGAATACCGCAGGAACAAAGTGTACATACACTGATTGCAAGTGCAGCAATAGTACTTAAAATCTTTTTCATAGAAAAAACTCCTTATAATATTTAGTGGTCAATTCATTGTATCACACAAATAAATCAAAGTCAAGCTATACTACTTATATAACATAGAGATGAATCTTGCACGTAGTTTTCCGAATCGTGAAAGCTTTTCGAAAACGCTTGCCTTGACATCGCCGTGGAACTTTCTCAGAGGAGCAATATCATCTTCGGTGAGAATCTCATTACTAAGCTTTGCAATCTGTGCCAGCTCACAGACCTCTTCAATGCTGCCGTTCAATTCAGAAAGCTCTGATTGCGACAGTATATCATAAAGACGTTTTGCGTGTACAGAGTCAGTTATGTTTCCGCTTGCTTCAATTCCGAAAAATCTCAGATATTCCAGAGCCTGTCTGTAAAGACCGATAGCGTTTTTATTAGCGTTATCAGAACTGATTTCGTCATCAAGCTCTTTGAGCTTGCGGTTTCTCAGATACACATATCCCAGTACAATAATTCCTATCATGCACAGAATAAATACTATAATAAGAATAAAGCTGTAATCTGTGTCCTTGGTATTATTTACAGAACCTGCTGATGTCACAGTTTGAGAAGGTGTATTGCTCTGAACAGGGGTAGTTGACTGCTGCGGTGGCAGCTGCTGAGAAGGAGTAGTAGTTGTAGTGGTTGTCGGTGTTGTAGTAGTTGTTGTCGTGGTTGTGGTTGTTGTATTAGTATCTGTGTTATTGCTTTGAGGCTCGTTGTCGCTTACAGTGAATTCCAGCGGAAGCCAGCCAAGCTCAAAGTCGTAGTACTCAACCCACGCATGTGCAGCGTAGTCAGGCACAGAGTAATAGTAGCGTCCATCAACTTCGACACCATTTTTCGGAGTGAATGCAAATCCTTCTGCGTATCTTGCAGGAATACCGTAGTATCTCAGAATCTGCACTGCCGAACTTGCAAAGTATGTGCAGGAACCGGCATCCATTTCGTTAAGGAAATACTCGACGAAATCCTCGCCATCAGGGGTCGGCTTGACATCAAGAGAGTAGCTGTAATTGGTTTCGAAATATTTCTTCAGAGCCGAGATTACCTCTTTGTAGTTTCTCTTATCAATCGATTCATTTATGTAGTTAATTACTTTGTCGTTAATTTCAACGTCGACATCGAGGTATTCGCTGTGGCATAACAAATAGTCAAGATAGAAATTCTTGTCACTTATACCGAAATAATTATTTTCCTCCAGGGAATCCTTGAGGTCTCCCGAGAAGTATTGGGTATAGAAAGTATTGATAAACTCTTCGAGCGTTATTATTTCGTTGTCGGTCGACGAGTTCCCCACGCCTTCTCTATATTTGACAATAGGTGAGCTGAGGTCTGCTGTGTCAAAGCCGTAGATGGTGTAAAGGTCGCTTGCCAGTCCGTATGAATAACCCGCCGGCTTGATTACTGTTGCCCATCCACCGCCATCTTGAGGTTCCTCCGTATAAAAGTCATCTGATATACTCAGAAAATAAATCATATATTCAACTGTTGCTTTGCCAAGCTGATAGTTTCTGAAAAATCCGGCCTGAGATAGATGCTCGGACGGGGTCATACCAGACTCCGGGTAGGTTTCGATATATTCGAAAAGAATCGGTATTATATCGAGATTATCATATGACTCGGTTTCAAGATACAGTTCGGTAGCGCCCTTGTTCTCTTCAAGGTAAGATATAACCTGCGAAGTGGATTCGGGAGTACGCATATATCTGTCAAATACGATACTGTATTCGGCATTATCAATTCTTCTTGTAAAGTACGGAGTAAACAATAGCCCGCTGGTTCCCGTTACATCTTTTATTGACATAGGTACAAGCGTCAGCTTTGAACCGAATTTATCAACAACTTTTTCGGCGGTTATAAAGTGAGTCGAGTATTCCGCAGGGAAGTTATAATGCGATGCATCAGGGAAAATTCCTTCGCCCAGCCAATTCGATTCATCAAGGTATGTCGCAAACTCATTTGAAACATCTTCCCATCTTGAATTGTGGTAGTTGCCCGATGAAAAGCCTTTAAGATATATCGTGTTTCTGAGAGGCATAGCCGAGTCAACAACGAGCATAGTCTGTCCCGAGTAGCTTATGGAATTGTTACCGAGAAGTGAGCCCATTGACATACCACCGAAGGTCTGGGCGTAGCTGTCAGGATTGAAAACGCTGTCAGCATCAGATTCTACGCTTACGCCCGGTCCGATGTTCAAATCAAAACCAAGGTCAATGCCTAAGTCGATGCCCTTAATTTCATCAAATGCCGCAAACAGACTTTCAAGTGAAAAATCCCTGCCGAGGTGATTTCTGATTATATCAACCTCTCGGCTTCTTTTGTATCCCGCCAGAGAAGAGCCGATTATTGATACACAAAGAGCAATAGCAACAACAACACATATAGCCGCAGAAAGCTGACCGTATGCCGAACGCTTTGCTTCGCCGCTTGTGAGGTAGAATTTTGTTCTCTTTTTATTCGGAGTAAAATCGGAGTCGTTGGTGCGGCTGTTTTCCTGATAGTCACATAGCTGTACTGTAAATACGCAAAGCCAGCCTGCAATAAGTACAAATGCCCAGAAGTAATCAGGAGCAACACCGTTGTAAAGTCCGATTTCCGGCAAAGGGAAGGTGAACAGGAACGTCAGCATAAAATTGTTCTTAAGGTATACTGAAACATACAGCACAAGAACAAGTATCGAAATTGCCGCAAATATCGTAAGTGATACTGACTGCTTGTCTGAAAGACTGTCATGTCCTTCGGCAATATGCAATATATCGTCGCTGGATGCAAGCTTGTATATGCTTAGTAGCTCAATTACAATAATAGCAAAGCCTCGTTTTATTGAATCGTAGAATTTGTATACAATAAGTGTCCATACAGCGTAAACAGCTATTGCCGGAATCTTTGATTTCGGAAGACAAAGAAGAGTTGTGAGCAGAATGCAGAAGAATATTGCTCCCGTTTTCATAAACTCAAGCTCAATAAAGCTCATGCATACAAATAAAGAGGATATTGTCAGTGCGACTATGAGAATCGCCTGGAATAATCCGTTTTTGAAGATGGCTGGTTTTTTAGTTATTGTCTGAACGTCATCATCAATTCTAACAGCAAAAGTTGTAGTTTGATTAGTTTCTTTTTTCATTATAAGTCCTTTAAAATTACATGGTTATCTCAGAAAGAACTGAAACCATATTTTCTCTTACTGAGTATATATTTGTGTTTTCCGGAAGAGTAAAGCCGATGTCGGAAATGTCCCCTACAGAAATGATTGTCTGCCTTTGCTGATTGTAGCCCAAAGTAACAGCCTTCTGAAGCTCGGGAGATGAAGAGTCACATAGCAAAACGCAGTGAGAATAGCGACAAGAAGCCGAAATCTCACAGCCTGAAAGATATTCTTCATAAGCTCTGAAAGGATTTCCCGATAAAAGCCTGCCGGATAAGCAATCAGATAAAAGTGAAGTAAGCTCTTCGTTCTTTGAAACTGAAAAGGTGTCATAGCCGTTTTCTGTATTCACAAAAATCGTGTGCGAAATCTCATTCTCGCATAGAGAAATAGAAACAGAAGCAAGCGCACTCATTGCAATGCTGTATTTCTCTATGGCAGCATTGCTGTTTTGGGTGTCATCCTGAGAAATACACAGAAAGAAAGCTATATTATTTCCGAGAGGGAGAGAGTAGTCTTTAACGATAAGCTTGTCCTCTTTGGCAGAAGCCTTCCAGTGAATTCTGTTTATCCTGTCACCGGGAATATAGTCGTGCATACCGAAGATTTCAGAAACGTCATCACCAGGTTTGTGCTTCGAAAATGAATCAGATTCCGAATAAGGGTTTGAGTAATACGAAACCGACGGTTCAACAGCTTCAAGCTTTGGATAAATCAGAAAAGAAACCTGCTGAGCTTTTGGCTTAATCTTCATTGAGAACAGCTTGATAAAGTCGTAGATTCGAACTTTTTTGATGTAAACATCAATTCTTCCGCAGTATGAACTCGAAAGCATAAGACGAATTTCGTCAGTGTTGGCAAGATGAGCAGGAGTTGTTATGACCATTTGGTGCTCGATATTGTCAAGAAGATTCTTGTAGCCGATAGTGATTCTTAAGCTTGAAACCGGCATGAGCGAGGTGTTTTTTATCTTCAAAAACACAGGACATTCGCTCCCGAACTTGCATACCTGCTTTGCACATGAGAGCGAAACGCTGACCTTACGCCTAAGCAGAATAAGCGATATAAGAAGTATCGGCGGTGTAGTCAGAACAAGTGTCAGCACATAAAAAGAGAAATCATCCTTGAACATTATGTAAAACAGTACACTGCCTATCAGCATAATCAGATAGAATATTGCGACAATCAGCATTTTAGTATTCCTTTGTAATTCTCGGTACCGGTACTGATGAAATAATATCCTTCAGTATATCACGTGCTGTAAGAGAGCTTATCTTTGCAGTCGGGCTGAGAACAATTCTGTGTCCTGCAACATTGTAAAAAGGATAAATTACGTCATCGGGGATGCAGTAGCTTCTTGCCTTCAGAAGAGCCGTTGCCTTCGCAGCTCTGCAAAGCGCAAGAGAACCTCTCGGGCTGAGACCGAGCTTTATATAATCATTCTTTCTGGTTGCATCAGCGAGCCTTGTGATGTATGAAAGCACCTCATCAGAAACGTGAACGCTTTCAACAACATTCTGCGCCTCAAGAAGCTGTTCTTTTGTGATTACAGGGGAGATGTCGTCAAGAGGGTTTGAATTCTGTCTTGCCCTTAACATATCCATCTCGCTTGATTCGCTCGGATAGCCCATCGAAAGACGCATAATGAATCTGTCAAGCTGCGATTCCGGGAGCATCTGTGTACCGATTGAGCCGATTGGATTCTGTGTTGCAATAACAATAAAAGGCTTTGGTGTTTCTCTGGTAATACCGTCAACGGTAACCTTGCCTTCTTCCATAACTTCAAGAAGAGCAGCCTGGGTTTTGCTGGAGGTACGGTTGATTTCGTCGGCTAAGAAAAGGTTGCACATTGCCGCACCCTGAGAATATTCAAATTTTCCCGTTTCCTTGTTAAGAACTGAAAATCCGGTGATGTCACTCGGAAGTACGTCGGGAGTGAACTGAACTCTCTTGTAGTCAAGAGATAGAGCCTTCGAGAATGCAAGTGCCAATGTTGTCTTTCCGACACCGGGATTATCCTCAAGCAGAATATGTCCCTTCGAAAGTATTGCAACAAGAACATCTATAATTGTTTCATCCTTACCGACAATAACCTTTTTTACTTCATTTATTATCGCTTTAGACTGGTTAAGCACATCAATGTGGCTTTGATTTAAACCCTTCATTTTTTACCTCCGCATTTCAAATAATAGTATTATTTTACAGTATCATTTTAATTATATATTACCTATGTCGAAAAATCAATAGTATTCTTATGGCATAAGAAGCAAATCTCCCTCATATTATTTTTTAGGACAACCCAAAGGAGTGAGCAAGTTGGAAAACAGTGTTGTAAAACTGAAATATGCCCTTGATATTCTCCCCGAGGAGCTTTCGTCACCGATACGGAAAATGCCTCAGCTTGAAAGGGACAGAATACAGGAAATCAGACTCCGAGCGAATAAGTACCTTACCGTAACGCTTTTCGGTAATGAGTATTTTCTTTCCCCGGATGGAAAAACACAGAAGGAGCCGCTCAATTCGGTAACCGTTTCTTCTGAAAATGTAGAAACCGTAATAAAGCGTGCATTCAGGTTTTCCATGCATAGCTTTTCAAGAGAGCTTTCAAGAGGATACATAACAGTTGACGGCGGCTGCAGAGTCGGCTTCTGCGGAACTGCAGTTCTGGATTCTGAGAAAAATTATATCACCGAAAGCGTAAAAAACATCTCCTCAATAAATATAAGAGTCGCCAGAGAGCTGTTTGGTTGCAGTGGAGAAATATTTAATCGGATTTTTTTTGAAAAACCTATGAGCCTTTTGCTTATAGGGCCACCCTCAAGTGGAAAAACAACCATTCTGCGAGATTTGTGCAGGAAAACGGGAGAGAAATACAGCGTGTGCATCATTGACGAAAGAAATGAAATTGCGGCAACTAAGTCCGGTAAACCCTGCAATGATATAGGCAGACTCTCAGATGTCTTTAATTCCTATAACAAGTTTGACGGAATAATGACAGCCGTTAGGGTAATGTCGCCTAAAATAATCGCTGTTGACGAAATCGGCTCCAAGGAAGACCTCAATGCCTTGCAGTATGCATGCAATTCAGGTGTCAAACTGATAGCGACTACGCATGCTGTTGATTATGATGACGCAAAAAGGAAAAGCGTTATTTCCAAGCTGATAAAGGACAAGGTCTTTGACTATGCATGTGTGCTCGGAACGGGAAGCTTGTGTGGTAAAGCTGTAAAAATTGTAAGGATAACAAATGATTAAGTTTATAGGTGTATGCTTGATTGTTGTAAGCGGCGGTTTTATAGGGCTGACGTATTCTTTCAGACTGGCAAGCCGTGTTAAGGAGCTTGCTCTCATGAGAGAAATGTTTACGACTGTAAAGCTGCGGCTGGAGTATGAATGTCCCGCTACAGATGAGCTTTTATGTTTCCTTGAAAAGAATGAGCGATACTATCCCTATGTAAAGGATATATCGCCGTCAGACATTGCCGTAAGTCTTGAGAAATCTTCTGCGTACAAAGCTCTCAGCGTTACTCGTGAGGAGCGTCAGATAGTAAAGGATACGTTTTCCGGACTCGGTACAACCGACCTTACAACTCAGCTTGAAATGCTCGATTTCAGTATCATGCAGCTGGAAACGGCATTGCATGAAGCGCAGGCAGAGAAACGTCAAAAAACAAGACTATATAATTCGCTCGGATTTATGTGTGCAATTCTCGTTGCGCTTCTTATAATCTGAAAAAAAGAAAGGACGCAGTAATGGATATTGAACTGATACTTAGAATTGCGGCAATAGGAGTGATTGTATCAATACTCAATGTTCTTCTCAAAAAGTCAGACCGTGAGGAGCAGGCGATGATGATAACTCTTGCAGGACTAATCATTGTGCTGATAATGATAATCCAGGAAATCGGAAATCTGTTTGAAGCTATCAGGGATATATTTGGTGTTTACTGATGGATGTAATTCTTATATGCTCGCTTGCCGTGTGTGCGGTGATAATATCAAAGCTGTTTGAAAAAGGAAATTCGGATATGAAGTTTCTTCTGACAATTAGTGTTGTCGTGATGCTGTCAATAAGAGCAGTAGCCGAAATGTCCGGAGTGTTTGATGCTATTAGCGAGCTTGTGGATAAGACGGAGTTTTCAGGTGAGTATATAAAAATCATGTTCAAAGCACTCGGTATATGTCTTGTCTGTCGCATTTCAACAGACTGCTGCAAGGATGCAGGGGAATCTGCAATAGCATCGCAGATAGAGCTTTTGTGCCGTGTGTCGCTTATTCTGATTTCACTTCCTCTTTACAGCTCGGTGATTGAAATTATAGTAACTCTTATAGGAAACTGAAAATGATGAAACGAATTATCTCAGCGATTGTAATGCTGTTATGCATTCAGTTGCTGTCACCGATAGCCTGTGCCGATGAGCTTGATGAGTTCACGGAGAATATAAGTCAGTCAGCTGAGGAAGGGCTGCCCGAAAATGTTAAGGACGAGCTTTCAAGCATGGATATAAGCCTTGAAAACCCTGAATCACTCTCAGAAATATCAGTCTATGATATTTTAGATTCGGCAAAGAAGAGTCTGCAAGAAGGCTTTGTAAATCCGGTATCGCTGCTTGCAAAGCTGGTTGGAATTTTGCTTTTGTGCAGCATTGCATCAAGTATGTGCAGCGGAGAAAAAGAAACAGACAGAGTTTACGAAACAATCTGTGTGCTGTCTGTTATAACATTACTGATTGATACTCTGGGCAGAGTCTGTTCATCGCTGATTGAGATGCTATCGTCGCTGAGCGGATTTATGTCTACATATCTGCCCGTCTATATAAGTGTAACAACGGCAAGCGCAGGGCAGGCGACAGCCTCAGCTTCAGGTATCACTCTCCTGGCTTTGTCGGAAGTCGTGTCGTTGTGTGCAAATAAGCTTCTCCCGCTTGTATGTTCGGTTATGCTTGCCTGCTCAATTGCACAAAGTATTTCTCCGATGCGTGATTACAGTGTCACAGTTGCAATAAGAAAGTTTATCAACAAAGTTATAGTGTTTGCTTCAACTCTTTTTATAGGAGTTATCTCAGTAAGCGGCATCGTAGGTGCAAGCGCTGATACAGTAGCGGTGAGATGTGCAAAGTTTACAGCATCAAGCTTTGTGCCCGTAATTGGAAGCTCTGTCGCAGAAGCGTATACAACAGTCAAAGGAAGTCTTTCGCTGCTACGGTCAGCAACGGGTGCTTTCGGGATACTTGTTGTTGTACTTATTGCATTAAGACCGGTGCTTGTGAGTGTCGGACTGTCTGTGGTTATATATGTAGCAAAGGCGGTGGCGGAATTGTTTTCGCTGAAAGGACCGAAGGCTTTCCTTGGCGGTGTCGGGGAGATGATGTCGGTAATTATGACAAGTTCGATTCTGCTGTCGCTCGTGTTTGTAATCTCAACAGCAGTTCTTATGCTTAGCTGTGTCAGCATTTGAGGAGGATTGTTATGAGGTCGGCACTTCTTTCGGCTTGCGTACTGGGTGTATGTATGTCGCTGTTTGATTTTGGCGGGATTAGTGAAAAATTAAAAAACCAGATAAAACAGATTTCGTCACTAGTACTGATAATAATATTTGCGTCAGCACTTCTTTCCTTTGACACAGACGAGCTTATGTTTACAGCAAAGCAGGATTTGTCGTCTGATAATTCTTTGCAGGTAATGTCTGATGCTGTTTTGGAAAACACTGAAGACAGACTTGAGGATTATCTTCTTTCATCGCTTTCAAACGACGGAATAAATCCACTGAAGGTCAGCATACAATTAACTGTAAACAAAGACAATCTTGTTGAAATTAGCTTAACTGAAATTGTTTTACGCAGTACCGACAAAGAAAAGACTGCACATACAAGACAGCTCGTTTCTGAGCTTTTACCTCAGGGAGAGCTGGATGTTTACTGGGAGGACTGATAATGTCAGAGAAAATCAAAAGCTTTATATTTGATAAAGAAAGCGGTAAACTAAGACTTGGATTTCTGGTTCTGCTCGGAATAGTAGGAATGCTTCTGATTCTGTTTTCCGGCGGTGAATCTGATGAGCAGACCGAGCCGGTTGAGATTAGCCTTCCGTCATTCACAGACAGTACTGAAGATTATCGTCTGAAGCTTCAAAGTGACCTCGAAGAAATTTTATCATCGATAAGCGGAGCGGGCAGAGTAAGCGTTATGCTCTCGCTTGAAGGAACAACAGAATACGTCTATGCACAGCAGATTCACAGTTCATCTGATGTAAACGATGGAAAAACATCAAGCGATTATGAAAACGAGCTTGTAATGGTAGAGCAAAAGGACGGAAAAACAGCACTTGTAACAAAAATACTAAGGCCAAAGGTCAGCGGCGTGCTGATTGTGTGTGACGGTGCAGATAATATCCTGCTCACCGAACAGCTGATAAATTCAGCAGCGTCAGCACTCGGCATTACAACCGCAAATATTTCAGTCGCAAAGCGAAAAGCATAATACATAAAAGGAGAAATTATTATGAAAAAACCAAATGTAATCATCGGAAAAAAGCAAATCGTCCTGGCATCAATGACGCTCATTCTCGGTATGGCTGTTTATATCAATTATGTTGCGTCGCAGTCTGCCCCCGAGCTTGAAGCAACAGAGGTAATCAGCGGCGGAACAAGTATTGCTTACGGCGACACGCAGTCGGTAAACGGCAGTGCAACCGACTCGGCTTCTTATTTTGCTCAGGCGAGAATCGACCGCACACGTTCACGAGACGAGGCAATCGAAACTCTCTCGCTTATCATGAACGGCGGCGACAGCACCGAAGAAGAGCAGACAGTAGCAACACAAAATGCTGTAGCTCTAAGTGAACTCATCGAAACTGAAAGCAAGATTGAAAATCTGATTATCGCCCAGGGCTTTGAGGATTGCGTCGTGTATCTTGATGGCGAAAAAGCAAGCATCGTCGTAAAATCTGACGGTCTTACAGCACAGCAGGCAGCACAGATTAAGGCGATTCTTCTTAACGAGGTAGAGGTCGCAAATGAAAATATCAGAATTTTTGATGTAAACTAGTTGTGCTTTTGAAAAAAATGTGATATAATACAAATAAGTATATAAACTTTTATCTTGCATCAAACAGGAGGTACTCTGTAATGGAGAAAGTTAAAAAGAATGTTAAAGGAAAGCTTATGGTAAGTGAGGAGGTTATTTCTACAATTGCAATCAATGCCGTAAAGGATATTGATGCAGTTGCAAAGATTCTTCCACAGCCTAAGACACTCAAGAGTATCGTTTTAGGAAACGCTGTTCAGTCACCGGTTAAGGTCGGCTATATTGATGATGTTGTAGAGCTTTTTGTGTATATATCCATAAAGAAGGGCTCTAAGGCAACAGCAGTAGCAGAGCTTGTCCAGGAAAAGATTAAGTCCAATGTCCAGGCAATGACAGGTCTTACAGTAGCAAGAGTAAATGTTACTGTTGCCGACGTTGTAACAGATTAGTAATAAGCATAAACCTTCGCTTTGAGAAAATCAGGGCGAAGGTTTGACTGCGTTTTAAGAAACTTTAAAATATACAGTAATTGCCGAAAATACAGGCAACGGAGGAAGTATTATGCCAACAAGACACGAAATCAGAGAAGCTGCATTCATACTCAGCTTTGAAAAGCTGTTCAGAGAAGAGGATACACTTGATGAGATTTTTGATATTGCTCAGAGTGTTGAGGAATTCCCGGTAAATAAGCAGGTAAAGGCACTTGTAGAGAATGTGTTCGAAAAGGCTGAGGAGCTTGACCGGATTATTTCCAAGTACAGCGAAAAGAGAAATGTTGAAAGAATACCAAAGCTTAACCTTGCAATTCTCAGAATTGCTATCTATGAAGCTCTTTATGACGATAAGGTACCTGTAAATGCCGCAATCAGCGAAGCCGTTCTCATTGCAAAGGCTTATGCCTTTGATTCTGACGTATCGTTCATTAACGGCGTTCTCGGTGCATTCTCAAGAGATATAGCAAAGCAGGATGCGTAGCTTTTTAGGATTAGATACGAGTAATTATACTACCTCGTGCGCCGTGTACATACCGTCAAGAGGTGAGCTGTTTCAGAGCAAAAGACTCCTTCCTGTCAAAGAAGGAGAACTCGGATTAAGGCAGTCCGATGCAGTATTTCACCACACAAAACAGCTCCCGGAGCTGTTTGAAGCCTTGATGGATATGTTGCCTGAATGCAGTATCGATGTGATAACCGCTTCTGTGGCTCCGAGATGCTGTGAGGGGTCGTATATGCCGTGCTTCCTGGTCGGAGAAGGGTACGCAAGAGTTCTCGCAGGTGCAAATAAATGTACTCTTTACAGAACATCCCATCAGACGGGCCACGTCCTTGCAGCACTCTACAGCGCAGATAAAATGGAGCTTTTGCATAAGGAAAAGCCATTTCTGGCATTTCATGTCAGCGGCGGAACGACCGATCTGCTGCTTTGTACACCCGATAAGGAAAGCGTTATTAAAATTGAGCATCTTGCGTCCTCACTTGACCTTAAGGCAGGACAGGCTATCGACAGAGTAGGACTTATGCTGGGACTTAAATTCCCGTGTGGTAAGGAGCTTGAAAAGCTTGCTGAAAAAGCAGACAAGCGTATTCCTTGCAGGATTACGTTTAAAGACGGTAACTGCTGCCTTTCGGGAGTTGAGAATATTTGCAGAAAGCATTTTGAAAACGGCGAAACCAGAGAAAATGTCGCTATGCTATGCCTCGACCTTGTGTTAAAAGCAATTAAAGGAATGACCGAATATGCACTTGGACTGCATCCCGGTAGCGAGATTGTTTACGCAGGCGGAGTAATGTCTGATAAGATACTGCAGACAGAGCTTGCAAAAAGCTTTGATGCATATTTTGCAACCGCTGATTTTTCCTGCGATAATGCCGCAGGTGTAGCTCTCTACGGAGCAATAAAAGAAGGATTGATTTAATTTGGCTTCAATACTTTCAGTTTCTCAGATAAACAGATATGTAAGCTTTAAGCTCAAAGAGGATGTAAAGCTAAGGTCGGTAGCAGTATCGGGCGAGATTTCAAACCTCTCTGTACACTATAAAAGCGGACATATCTATTTTACTCTAAAGGATGATTCCGCAGCATTGAAGGCTGTTATGTTTTCGTCAAACACCCGAACGCTTCGCTTTGTTCCGCAAAACGGAATGAAAGTTGTGGCACTCGGAAATATTGAGCTATATGAGCGTGACGGCGTGTGTCAGCTCGTTTGTATGAGTATGTCACCGGTCGGCGAGGGAAACAAGGCACTTGAGCTTGAAGCTCTTAAGCAGAAACTTTCGGCTGTCGGTGTCTTTTCCGAGAATATCAAAAAGCCTATTCCACCAACGCCGAATACGATTGCAATAGTAACGTCACCAACAGGTGCCGCTTTGCAGGATATCCTTAATGTGATAAAAAGACGTTATCCTATAGCGCGGGTCTTTGTTTCTCCCGCTACCGTCCAGGGCGAATATGCTCCCGATAGTATCGCAAATGCTGTCGAAAATGCAGATAAGCTTGGCTGTGACGTTATGCTTATAGCCAGGGGAGGCGGCTCCGCAGAAGACCTTATGGCGTTTAATACAGAGAAGGTCGTGATGTCGGTTTATAACTGCGTAACACCGGTTATTTCAGCCGTAGGACACGAAACAGATACAACACTTTGCGATTATGCAGCGGATATGAGGGCACCGACTCCTTCGGCGGCCGCTGAAATCGCAGTTCCTGTCAGTAACCACATCCGTGCACTTATAAACGGATATGACTTCAGAATAAAAAATTCACTTGAAAAAAAGATTCTCAATGCCGAAACCGAAGTTTCAGACTGCAAATCCAGACTTGAAGCATTTTCTCCGAGCAACAGACTTGAAGCTGCTTCGGTGAGGCTTAACAGCCTGAGGGAAAAAATGAAGTCACTCATAGAGAAAAAACATACGCAAATGTATTCTGAGCTTTCTTCGGAATATTCCAAGCTTGAAGCACTCAATCCGCTTTCTGTACTCAGCCGTGGGTTTGCTGTGGTAAGAGGACAGGACGGGGAGATTATTTCAAAATACAAAGTTAAATCAGGCGATGAAATCAGTATAAGAACCTGCGACCTCGAGCTTTCGGCAGTCGTAGGAGAGGTTAAGGAGCTTTAAAATGGAAAACAAGCTTACTTTTGAAGAGTCAATGCAAAGACTCGAAGAAATCACAAAAACACTCGAAAACAACGAAACTACCCTCGATGAAGCAATCGGGCTTTATAAAGAAGGTGTGGAGCTTTCGGCATTCTGTAAGCAGAAGCTCGACAGCGCAAAGCTCCAGATAAGTATGCTTGAAGATAAATAAAGTAGAGGATTTTCGATATGAATGATACATTTTCAAATAAGCTCAACGAGCTTTCGCAAAAGGTAAGTGAAAGACTCCCGGAGCTCGTGGACGATACAAATTTCCTTACCGCTGAAGTTTCAAAGGCGGCAATATATTCTCTCAATGCAGGCGGTAAAAGACTTCGCCCTGTGCTTATGCAGCAGTTTTATCAGATGATAAGCGGCGATGATTCTTTGTCTATGCTTGATATTTTCTGTACAATTGAGCTTATACATACCTTTTCACTTATCCACGATGATTTGCCGTGTATGGATAACGATGACTTCAGAAGAGGCAAGCCATCATGCCATAAGGTTTTTCCTGAGGCAATTGCACTTCTGGCAGGCGACCAGCTTAATACGCTGCCGTTTGAGATTATTTCAGACTATGCATTAAAGGGTAAGATTTCTTATCAGGCTTCCGTGAAGCTTTGCAATGTACTCAGCCGTGCAGTCGGTGTGAGCGGTATGATAGGCGGCCAGGTCATCGATATGATGAGCGAGGGAAAGCAGATTTCTCTCGAAACACTCAATGAACTCCAGGCAAAGAAAACGGGTGCACTTATAGCTGCCGCTTGTGAAATGGGCTGCGTTCTCGCAAATGCAGATAGTGAACAGATAGAAAATGCAAGAAAATATGCTCAGAAGCTCGGACTTGCATTCCAGATTAGAGATGATATTCTTGACGTTATCGGTTCATTTGAAGAGCTCGGAAAGCCGATAGGAAGCGACAAGGAACAGTCAAAGTCGACATATGTTTCAATTTTCGGAGTAGAGGAATCTAACGAAATATGCAGAAAACTTACAGATGAAGCTGTTGAAATACTTGAAAGCTTTGAGAATAATGAGTTTTTAAAGGAGCTTACATTAAGTCTTTTATCTCGAAAGAATTAAGCTCTGCGAATGGAGAAAACAATGGGAAATAAAGATTCTGTTAATATATATGAACTGAAGCTGCCCCGTGATTTAAAAAAGCTTACTATACCGCAGTGTGAGGAGCTTTGCGGACAAATAAGAGAAATACTTGTGGATACTGTGTCGAAAAACGGCGGCCATCTTGCGTCAAATCTCGGTACGGTAGAGCTTTCTGTTGCTCTTCACAGAGTGTTCAATTCTCCTAAAGATAAGATAGTTTGGGACGTAAGTCATCAGTCGTATACGCATAAGATGCTTACCGGCAGACTCCAAAGATTTGACACAATTAGAAAAAATGGCGGAATCTCAGGATTTACAAGACCTTGTGAGTCAAAGCATGACGCATTTGTCGGCGGTCATAGCTCAACTGCTGTTTCTGCAGCGCTTGGTATGGCGACAGCTATGAAAATTAAGGGAGATAATATTCATAGTGCGGTAGCTGTTGTCGGCGATGGTGCAACCTCGGGAGGCCTTTTCTTTGAGGGAATAAATAATGCCGGAAAGAGTAAAACCAATACTATCGTAGTTATAAATAATAATGAGATGTCAATCTCGAAAAGCGTCGGTGGTTTTGCAAAGTATCTGTCAATTATGAGAACTTCCGACTCATATATCAAGACGAAAGATGTCGTGCAGTCGGTTTTAAGTAAAACTCCTATCCTTGGCAAGCCGATTGCGAATACTATCAGATATTCAAAGAATGTCGTAAAGGAAGCATTGCTTCACAGTAATTTCTTTGAAGAAATGGGCTTTGAGTTTGTAGGCCCGATAGATGGTCATAATATAGCAGAGCTTGAGTATGGACTGAAGCAGGCAAAAGCTATGCACAAGCCGGTTATCGTATATGTAAACACAATTAAGGGCAAGGGTTATGCCCCAGCTGAAGCAAATCCGGGAGAGTATCACGGAGTAGGTTCATTTGAAATTAAAACCGGAAACCCCGATGTTACTCCTGCCGATAGCTATTCCGCTGAGTTCGGAAGCTGCCTTTGCGAGCTTGCAAAGGAAAACGACAGTATATGTGCCATAACAGCTGCGATGAAGTACGGTACAGGACTTCAGCATTTTGCAAAAATGTATCCCAAGCGCTTTTTTGACGTAGGAATCGCAGAGGAACACGCCGTAACCTTCTGCGGCGGACTTTCATCTATGGGAATGGTGCCCGTATTTGCAGTTTACTCAACATTTCTTCAAAGAGCCGTTGATCAGATTATCCACGACCTTGCAATCAATAATATGCATGCAGTTATCGGTGTCGACAGAGCAGGAATTGTCGGAGGCGACGGAGAAACTCACCAGGGCACGTTTGACGTTGCGCTCCTTACTTGTATTCCGAATACAACAATCTATTCGCCGTGTGGTTATAATGAGCTTCATCTTTGTACAAAGAAAGCTGTAACCGAAGACAGCGGAATATGTGCAGTAAGATACCCAAGAGGCGAAGAGAACGATGTAGGCTGTATTTCACCATGTACTGATTATCAGTTGTACAAAAACGGCGCTAAGATACTTGCAGTAACTTACGGACGGTTGTCTTCAGAAGTGCTTGAGGCTAAGGTGCTTCTTGCAAACAAGGGAATAAAGCTTGATGTTATCCGACTTGTGAAAATACATCCTGTATCAGAAGACGTAAAGAGAATAATTGCATCATACGATATGGTGTATTTCTTTGAGGAAAGCTTCATAGAAGGCTCTGTTTCTCAAAAGATCGACCGCTATGCAAAGAAGAGCAAAATATCTGCTGTCGACAGATTTCTGCCACATTCTGATGTAAGTTCTCTGCTTGACAGATGTGGACTATCTTCTGAAAAGATAGCCGACACTGTTTTGGGTGATTGTGATGAGTGAAAGACTTGATGCAAAACTTGTTGAGCTGTCACTTGCCACATCTAGAGAAAGAGCAAAAGAGCTTATTAAAAACGGATTTGTTACTGTAAACTCAGTCAAGGCAAAAAAGCCATCTGATTCAGTAAGCGACAGCGATGTAATAGAAGTAACAGGCGGAACGCTTCAGTATGTCGGAAGAGCAGCTCTGAAGCTTGAAAGAGCCGCTGAGGTGTTTTCGCTCAGCTTTTCCGAGAAAATATGTGCTGATATAGGTGCATCAACCGGTGGATTTACTGATTTTATGCTGCAGAATGGCGCAAAAAAGGTTTACGCCGTTGATGTAGGACATGACCAGCTAGCCGAAAAGCTTTGTAATGACAGTAGGGTTGTAAACCTCGAAGGTGTCAATGTAAAGGAACTTAATGAGGGGTTCTTTACAGAGAAAATCGACGTTATGACCGCTGACTTGTCTTTTATTTCACTCAGACTTGCGTTGCCACCAATGCTTATGGCTGCAGGGAACGGCACAGAGCTTGTCGTTTTGATAAAACCACAGTTCGAAGCCGGAAAATCCGCTGTAGGTAAGTGTGGAATTGTCAAAGACAAGAAAACTCATGTCAGAGTGCTTACTGATATATGCTCTCTGTTTGTTTCGCAAGGTTGCAGCATAAAGGGACTTACACGGTCGGGCATCAAGGGCGGCGACGGAAATATAGAATACCTTATATATGCCTGTTTTGATGGTGAAGGTAAAATTCCCGCACTTGATATTCCAAAGCTTGTTAATGATGCTTTTTCAGAACTTAAAAATATATGAAAGACGGTGAACAGCTTGAAAATTTTTCTTTGTCCTAATTTAGATAAACCTAAATGTATGGAGTATCTGCGTAAGGCGTGTGATATACTGTTAAAACTTGATTGCACTCTTTTTGCAGAAAAGATCTTGGAAGATAAAATCGGCATTAAGGCTGTTACATACGGAAATCCGAAAGAGCTTATCCCTGAGTGTGACTATATGGTTGTCATAGGCGGTGACGGTACAATTCTGAAACACGCTAAGACCTTTGCAAAGTATGATAAAGCTATTTTAGGTATAAACAGCGGTCGTCTCGGATTTATGGCAACCCTTGAACATGACGAGATTGAGCTTTTGTCAAGGCTTGTTGACGGTTCCTTTTCAGTTTCAAAAAGAATGATGCTCAGAGCTGTTGCAAGTCTTTCTGGCGGAGAAACCAAAGAGTTTACAGCACTCAATGACATCGTGTTTTCAAAGAGCAACGGCTGTAAGATTGCAGACTTTGTTGTGTCGAAGAATGAAAATGTCGTAACATCAATAAGAGCCGACGGACTTATCTTTTCAACTCCGACAGGTGCATCAGCATACTCGCTGTCGGCGGGTGGGCCTCTTATCGAGCCGGAGCTTGATTGTATTGAGTTCACACAGATTTGTCCTCATTCACTGTTTGCACGCTCAATGCTGTTTTCTCCGGACTCTCAGCTCGAGATAAGCTATAATGCAAACTCCGATGCAGGTGTCAGACTTGAGGTCGACGGTGTAAATGAGCTGGCTCTTGGAGTCGGGGATAAAGTCAGAATAATGCGTTCCGAGAGTGTAGTGAAGCTTATAGATATAACGGGAAGCAGCTTCCATGATACCGTTAACCGTAAGCTTGTACGTCCACTCAAGGATTAGTGCCATATAAATTGATTATGAAAGGCTGAAATTATGAAAAAAGAACGTCAGCAGGCAATTATAGACCTGATTCAAAGCCGTGATATTTCAACGCAGGAAGAGCTTAAGGACGGTCTTCGGTCGTTGGGATATAAAGTTACTCAGGCGACCGTTTCAAGAGATATAAACAAGCTTGAACTTGTTAAAACTCTCTCTAAATCGGGCAACTACAAATATGCCAGAATTCAAAGCAAAGCCTCAGCAAAGTCGCCTCTCGAAGAACTGCATTCATTGATGGGTAGCCTTGTAGCATCGGTCGACTGGGCTGGTAATACTGTTGTAATCAAATGCCAGACTGGTATGGCTCAGGCAGTATGTGCAAAGCTCGATGCAGCTAAGCTTCCGCAGATTGTCGGAACTCTTGCCGGAGATGATACTATTTTTGCCTTGGTGAGAAGTGAGGATGCGGCTTTGTCGCTTGTCGATGAGCTGCGCAACGATATAAGAGCTTAATTTCAGAAAGGAGGGCGGCTTGAATGCTCCGTGAGCTATACATAGAAAACTTGGCTGTAATAGAAAAAGCAAGCATAGGTTTTGCCGAAGGCATGAATGTCTTCACGGGAGAAACCGGTGCAGGTAAATCTATTCTTATCAACGGAATCAATGCCGTTCTTGGTCAGCGAATCAGTAAGGATATAGTAAGAAGCGGATGCAAAAAAGCGATTATCTCCGCAGTATTTGATGATATCCCTGATGAAACGGGTGAGCTTCTTTCTCAGAACGGGATAGAGTGTGAAGGCGGACAGCTCATAGTTTCAAGAGAAATTTCTTCGGACGGCGGAAGTGTCGCAAGAATAAATTCACGACCTGCAAATGTATCTCTTTTAAAGCAGATTGGCGAGCAACTTGTCAATATCCACGGTCAGCACGACAATCAGATTCTGCTTTCTCCGGAAAAGCATCTTGCAATTCTTGATGCTTACGGTGAACTCGATTCAATGATTGTAGATTACCGAAGCAGCTTCAAACAGCTTCAGGAACTTTCAAGAAAAATCAAACAGCTTTCGCTCGATGAATCAAACAGAGCAAACAGAATCAGCTATCTTTCGCAGGTGATAAACGATATAAAGCCGCTGGAGCTGTTGCCTGATGAAGACGATATAATCGAAAAGAAATTCATGTTTGCGGAAAATTCTCTTGCACTTTCAACGGCTCTTTCCGCCGCAACACAGTCTTTGTACGGCGATGAAGAAGCAGGCGGTGCAAGCCTTACGATATCTGATTCAGTTTCTCAGCTTTCAGAGTATAAGGAAGAGTTTTCAGATTTGGAGCCGATTGTCGACAGACTCTCTTCTCTCAAAATCGAGCTTGATGATATAGCAACTGAGCTTATAAGATTGTCAGGTTCACTCGAAATAAATCCACAAACATATGCTCAGCTTTCTTCAAGACGTGATGATATACTTATCCTTAAGAGAAAATATAATACCGACGTTAACGGGCTTATAAAGCTCTGCGAGGAAAGCGGAGATGAGCTTCTGTCATTGACATCCTCTGACAGCTCGGTAGAACAGCTCTCAAAGGACAGACAAGAGCTGTTAAAAATAGTTTCTCAGAAGGCATATGCTCTTTCTGATGCAAGAAAAAAAGCAGGCGAGAGATTCTGCAAGGAAGTTGCCTCTGAACTGTCGTTTTTAAGTATGCCGAATGTTTCTATTGCAGTTTCGCAGGAAAAGGGCAAGCTGACAGTAAACGGACTTGATTCTATAGAGTTTCTTATCTCTGCAAATCTCGGCGAAGCACCAAAGCCTATCGCAAAGATTGCATCGGGCGGTGAGCTTTCAAGAATTATGCTTGCACTCAAAAATGTAATCGCACACAGAGATAATATTCCGACGCTGATTTTCGACGAAATTGATACCGGTGTAAGCGGAGTTGCCGCACAGAAAATCGGTATCAAACTAAAGCAGATTTCAAAGCTTCGTCAGGTGCTTTGTGTAACACATCTTTCACAGCTTGCCGTGTTTGCGGATAACCATTTGCTTATCGAGAAGACTACCCGTGACGACAGAACTGTAACGCAGGTAAAGTCGCTCGATGAAAACGGCAGAATTAACGAAATCGCACGTATTTTAGGCGGAGAAAATATCTCTGAAACAACACTTAAAAACGCCGCCGAGCTTATAGAAAAGGCAAGGAGCTAGGATGAAAACAAAGCTTTTAACAATAATCTGTATGGCGGTAATGCTCACAGCCTGCAGTAATGCAGACAGCAGCACAGCGGTGACAACACCTGCAGGTCAGACGACCACTACGACCACTACAACTACGGAGGCTACCGAAACTGAGAGCAAAACAGATTCCCAGACTTCTGAGGACGAAACAGTTACATCGGAAACAACAACTACACCTGTACAGACCGAGGAGCCTACGATTACAACCACAACACCAGAAGAGATTACTACTACAACCACAACGGCTGAAACTACAAAGCCAAAGGTAACAACGACCACAAAGAAGTCTACAACAACCAAGAAGCAGACTACCACAACAAAGGTAACTACTACAAAGCCTAAGACTACAACTACAACCGCAAAGAAGACCACAACCACTACAACAACTACCACCAAGAAGGTTGAACAGCCTCCAGAGGGTAGGGTGATGTATTCTTCGGGAACCACTTTGATGAAAAAACCTAAAGAATCGTATTCACAGATTCTATACGAAGAAACACCTGTTGATGCAAAATTCATTGTAGTAGGTGAGGCATTTACAAACGAATACGGCGAATGGTATAACGTTTACTATAACGGAGAATATGCATATTGTTATGTAAATAGTCTTACCTCCCTCCCATCTTCCCGTTGGGACGAGGAACTCTGCAACCTCATAAATGACTACCGTGAATCTCTCGGTCTTGAAAAGCTTAAGATAGACCAGAGGCTTATGGAGGCGGCTCAGATAAGACTTGACGAGCAGAAGGTTTCCGCAGGGCATACACGACCAGACGGAAGCAGTTGCTTTACAGTCTTTGATGAAGTAGGCATTTCCGACGAAAGCCTCGGTGTAGAAAACCTCGGCGGCGGAGCAACACCGCAGGTAATCTTCAAAGGTTGGAAAAACAGTAGCGGACATAACAGAAATATGACCTATGCAAATTCCGTAGCAATGGGAGTTGCATTCGACATTGACCGTGGTTCGTGGGTATTCCTTGCAAGAACAGCAGAGTCAGACGAATAAGTATATACAATTTCTGAAAACCAAATAGCAAAAAAAGCACCTAGAAGTACTCTGGGTGCTTTTTTACATGCAATTTCGCCTTGCGTAAAAGGTATAGTTCATAGGAACGAGGGAATACTTACCTTATAATTCGTCTAAGGAGTAATCCCAATGCAGTATAATAAAGTCGAAATCAGCGGAGTAAATACATCACGTCTGAGTACACTTAAAGAGGACGAAAAGCTAAGACTGATAAAGCTTGCCCAGGAAGGTGACAAAAGTGCGAGAAATACGCTTATCACGTGTAATCTCAGACTTGTGCTCAGTGTTTTGCAGAAATACCTCGGAAGAGGCGAAAGCCCCGATGACCTTTTCCAGGTCGGCGTTATCGGACTTATGAAGGCAATAGACAATTTCGACACATCAATGGACGTTCGATTTTCAACCTACGCTGTGCCAATGATAGGCGGAGAGCTGAGGCGGCACCTTCGTGACAATACTCCCGTGAGAGTGAGCCGTTCACTCAGAGATTTGGCATATAAGGCAATGCAGAGCAAGGAAAGACTTCTAGTGGATTTGAAACGTGAGCCGACAGTATCAGAAATAGCAAAGGATATCAGCGCACCCAGAAACGAGGTCGTTATGGCACTCGAGGCAATTACCGAGCCTCTATCTCTCTATGAGCCCGTGTTTTCAGAAAGCGGTGACACGCTGTATGTACTTGACCAGATAGGTGACAAATCCGATGACGAGGGCTGGCTTGACGAAATCTCAATAAAAGAAGCAATCAAGGAGCTTGGGGACAGAGAAAGGAATATTCTATATCTTCGCTATTTTAAGGGAGCAACACAAGTTGAGGTAGCAAAATCAATCGGTATCTCCCAGGCGCAGGTTTCAAGACTCGAAAAAGGCGCACTTGACAGAATAAAAAACCGACTCCACTCTTGACAAAGTAAAAAAAGTGTGATATCATATCGCTAATGGCTGTGAAAAGAAGAAGTAACAGGAAGTCTTTAGCCGCAGAGAGTTTTCGGTTGGTGCAAGAAAACGCAAAGTGCCTGTGAAATACATCTTGGAGCCGGGATGCTGAAATTTTATGTAGGTGTCTTCGGGTACGCCCGTTAAAGCGTCAATGAGGTTGCTTGACCCAAAGAGCAATAAACTGAGGTGGTACCACGGTTTATCAGTTATGATAATCGTCCTCTGATGGATTTTTCCGTCGGAGGATTTTTGTTTTTATAGGAAAAATCCATCACAGAATAAAGACAATATTTTAAAGGAGAATTAATATGACACTTTTTGAAGAACTCAAAAGACGTGGGCTTTTAGCTCAGCTCACAAATGAAGAAGAAATCAAGGAGCTTATCAACGCAGGAAAGGCTACCTTCTATATCGGCTTTGACCCGACAGCCGATAGTCTCCATGTCGGACACTTTATGGCTCTTTGCCTTATGAAGCGTCTCCAGATGGCAGGCAATAAGCCTATCGTACTTATCGGCGGCGGTACAGCTATGATTGGCGACCCTTCCGGTAAAACCGACATGAGAAAGATGATGACAAAGGAAACCATCAACCATAACGTTGAATGCTTCAAGAAGCAGATGAGCCGTTTCATAGACTTTTCTGAGGACAAGGCTATAGTTGTAAACAACGGCGACTGGCTCCTGGGCCTCAACTATGTTGATGTACTTCGTGAGGTCGGCGCATGCTTCAGCGTAAACAAGATGCTTTCCTTCGAGTGCTATAAGCAGAGAATGGAGAGAGGCCTTACATTCCTCGAGTTCAACTACATGATTATGCAGTCCTACGACTTCTACAAGCTGTTTACAGACTACGGCTGTAATATGCAGTTCGGCGGTGACGACCAGTGGGCAAATATGCTCGGCGGTACTGAGCTTATCAGAAAGAAGCTCGGCAAGGATGCTCACGCTATGACAATCACACTTCTCCTCAATTCAGAAGGCAAGAAGATGGGCAAGACCGAAAAGGGTGCAGTTTGGCTTGATGCTGAAAAGACATCACCATATGACTTCTTCCAGTACTGGAGAAACGTCGGTGACGCAGACGTTATCAAGTGCCTCAAGATGCTCACATTCGTTCCTGTTGAGGAAATCGAGGAAATGGAAAAGACAATGGAAGGCGCTCAGTTCAACAAGGCTAAGGAGCTTCTCGCTTACGAGCTTACAAAGCTTGTCCACGGCGAAGAAGAGGCTGACAAGGCAAGAGAAGCAGCAAAGGCGCTCTTCGCAGGCGGCTCAAACAATGCCGATATGCCTACAACAGCAATTCCTGCCGCTGACCTTACAGACGGCAAGATGGGAATCTTGGAGCTTCTCGTAAGAACAAAGCTTGCTCCTTCAAACTCTGAGGGTAGAAGACTTGTTCAGCAGGGCGGCGTTTCAGTAAATGATGAAAAGGTAACCGACCCACAGGCAAAGATTGAGATAACAGGAGAGGTTATCATCAAGAAGGGCAAGAAGGTTTTCCATAAGGTTATTGCAGAATAATAAATTAACTCCCGATGCAAAAGCGTCGGGAGTTTTGTTTATATGCTGTTCTTTTTTATTCTGCGGATGTCGCTTCCGCAGAAGTTCAAGTGAATGTATTCACCATCAATTCGTGAAATGATTCTTTCGTTATACTTTTCTCTCAGTTCAGTAAAGCTGTAGTTAGTCGAAATTATTGTAGGAAGCTCTCTGCTGATTCTTGTGTTTAATATGTCATAAATCGCCGACTGAGTAAAGCTCGAGGAAAACTCAGAGCCCAGGTCGTCAAGAATTACAAGGTCAGCAGTTGTAAGTAAATTGAGTGTGTTTTCGTTTGACCTGCCGAAGTGTTCTGCTTCGATTTTTCGTAAGAATCCGGTAATGCTGTCAAAAGCTACGCTGAAGCCCTTCGAGAACACGGATTTTGCAATCGCAGAGGAAAGCAGAGTTTTGCCGAGTCCCGTGTTTCCGATAAACAAAAGGGAAGACGAGCTCTTCGAGAAATTCTCAGCATAATTTCTGCACATAGTAAGTATTCTTGCCATTCTTTCTTTGTCAGAGCCGCTATAGTAGTCTAACGAGAAATCATCAAAATCCTTAAGTGTAATTGCGCAGTCATTGTTCAGCTCTTCAACGGCATATTTCCTCAGAAGCTCCTCAAAGCACTCGCAGCGAATACCTTCGATATATCCCGTATCCTTGCATTTCCTGCAAGTGTAAGGTGTGTCAAGATAGTCAGCGTCATATCCAAAACCAACAAGAAGCTGCTTCCTCTGGTTCTGAGCAGTAAGATTGCTCTCACCGATTTTTTCGATAAGCTCCTTTGTGTTATCACGCTTTAGTTCTATCGCATCAATCATTTCGGAAAGTGCATTTGAAATTTTGTCATTTACTTTTCTAAGCTCAGGATACTTTTCGCTCAGCTCATATATTCTCTGTTCGTGAATTGCCTGAGCATTCAAACGTCTGCTCGTAATGGTGTTTTCAGCACGCAGATATACATTTTCATTATATTTCATAAAAAATCCTCTTTATAACAATCCGTGTTTTTTAAGATACTTGTCAACATCATCATCATATCTGCTTGCAGCATCCTGTGTCGCAGAAGAAGTATTGGAAGTCTTTTTCTTGGATGCCTGCTTGCTTTCGGATAAATGATTCTTGGCATCATCAAGTGTTGCTATGCTGTTTGCTTCCCAGCTCGAAAGAATGCTTTCCATATACTCAAGGCTGACGATGTGCTTGTCGGTGCCGTCAATGCTCAGCTCACCGGCATACTCGATAAGCTCCGGTGTGAAGCCACGCTTATTCCAGCTGTCAAAATATTTTCCCTGCTTTGTAGTAGTTGCAGCATTAAGCCCCAGACGACGCTTGATTTCATTCTCGAAGCTGTGATACTCCATAAGATACTTTACCTTTGCATCCGCATCCTTAGGGTCGATGATTCCCTCATCATACCAGCTTTTAGCAACCTTTTCAATGTAAGCAGGTGATACATTCCCCGTGCTTTTGCAATAGTCGCAAAGCATAATGATTGTAGCTGCAGGGAAACCGTAATATTCATACAGATTCAGAAGCATAATTTGGTCAGAGTTTGTTATTGTCTTGCATAAGGATGTCTGAGCCTGCTGAAGAATATTCTTTATATCTTCGTTGCTTTGTGCAAGCTTTGCTATGTCGCTCGGATTGTAAGTAAGCTTAATTTTCTTAGGCTTCGGAGCTTCAGCAGGGACTTTTGCTTCAGTTGTTACTACAGCAGCGGTTGATACGGGCGGAGCTGCCTTGGTTCGTTCCTTGCCTTCAATGCTAATTACTCCGACAGACTGCCAGAATAAAACTGCTTCTTCAACCTCTTCGGAAGTCACGCCTACTGCTAAAGATACATTGTCGCAATCAACAACGGGCGAGCCTTGTGACAGTATATAAAGCAGAACCTTCAACTGCTGTTCTGAGGCAAGCTTCAGAAAATTTTGTGCAACGCTGATAGGTACGTTAAAAAAACCACCCCATCGGCTGATATCAATGTTGTAAACCAAGCTTATTGCCTCCCTCAGAATAGATAAAGTTCTGCCAAAAGTGCAGTAAATCAATTATAACACGAGAAATTATATTTTTCAATGTTTTTTTATAATCACAAGAAAGCTTTTATGTCAAAATCCCTTGAAAAGAAAACTACTATGTGATATAATAATACCATATATGAAGACTGAGGTGGTCAGTTTTGAAAAAATCTTCTATATCTTGTGGTCAGCAGGATTTTTCATCTGTTTTAGAGCTGTCTTTGGAGCTCACGAAAAATTATGACCATATACCCCTTTGCTATATCCACACCTACGGCTGTGCGCAGAATGTCAGCGACAGCGAAAAGATTATGGGCCTTATGAAAGAGTGCGGATATTCCTTTACAGATAAAGTCGAAAACGCCGACCTTATAATTTTCAATACATGTGCAATCAGAGAGAATGCCGAAGCAAAGGTGTTCGGAAATATCGGAGAGCTTAAAAGACTCAAAGAGAATAATAAAAATCTGGTAATAGCTGTCTGTGGCTGTATGACTCAGCAAAAGCATATTGCAGACAGAATCATGGAAAGCTATCACCAGGTAGATATCGTTTTTGGAACCTACGGTGCCGAAAAGCTTCCGCAGATGATTCTTGATGTCCTAAGAGAAAACAAGAGAGTTTTTGCAATTTGTGAAAACGGCGATTTGATGAGCGAGTCGCTCCGTCAGCTCAGAAGTGATAAAATTAAAGCAAGCATTCCGATTATGTATGGCTGTAATAACTTTTGCTCGTATTGCATCGTTCCTTATGTCAGAGGCAGAGAACGAAGCCGAGAGCTTGACGCTGTGTATGAAGAAGCAAAATCTCTTGTCGAGCAGGGCTGTAAGGAGATTACATTGCTCGGACAGAACGTCAACTCCTACAGCTACGGCTTTGTGGAGCTTCTGAAAAAAATAAATTCTATAGACGGAGATTTCAGAATCCGTTTTCTCAGCTCACATCCGAAAGATGCATCAAAGGAGCTTATTGATGCAATTATTGACCTTCCTAAGGTTGCAAAGCATCTTCATCTTCCACTGCAGTCGGGCTGTGATGAAATTCTGTCAGCCATGAACAGAAGATATACTACAAATGATTATATGAGAATTGTAAGCTATGCTAGAGAAAGAAAGCCTGACTTTTCGTTTTCAAGTGATATAATTGTCGGCTTCCCGGGTGAAAGCTATGAGCAGTTTTGTCAGACAAAGGAATTTCTCCGAGAAGTTAAGTTTGACAATATCTTTTCATACGTCTATTCCCGAAGAAGCGGTACCAAAGCAGCAGAGCTTCGGGATAATATTTCCGATTCCCAGAAGGGTCTGTGGCTGAGAGAGCTTATTCTTGACCAAAGAGAAACTGCAACAAACTGGCTTTCAAGATTTGTCGGAATGACTTTGGTCGTGCTTCCCGATATGGAAGGCAGAACTGGCGAAGGCTGGCTTGCAGGAAAATCCGATGAGAATATCATCGTAGAGTTTAAAGGCGGTAAAAGCCTTATCGGACAGTTCGTCCGAGTAAAAATCACAAAAGCAATGAATTGGGCTTTGCTCGGTGAAATTGATAAATAATTTTTTATAAAGGAGAATGATTATGACAGTAATCGAACTTACAAGACAGCTTGGAGCAGCACTCCAGCAGGACGAAAGATACCTTGCATATCTTTCCGCAAAGGAAAAGAATGATACAGACGGAGAGCTTCAGAATCTTATCGGTGAATTCAATATCGTAAGAATGAAGTACGGCCAGCAGATGCAGAAGTCTGAAGAGGAGCAGGACAAGGAGCTTATGACGGAGCTCGACGGTCAGATGCGTGAAATCTACGGCAAGATTATGTCCAACGAGAATATGAACGCATATAATGACGCTAAGGAAGCAATGGACAAGCTTCTTAACTCCATCAACTTCATTATCACAATGGCAGCAAACGGTGAAGACCCTATGACATGCCCTGAGGAGCAGCCACACAGCTGTTCGGGTAGCTGCGCATCCTGCGGCGGTTGCCACTAATCGAGATTAAATATTCATTAAGAGGGTGAGGACTTGCTCAGATTATCTGATATCGACGTTACAAAGCTGTCGCCTATGATGCAGCAGTATGCTCAGATGAAATTAAAATATAATAAGCACATTCTGTTTTACAGACTGGGTGACTTCTATGAAATGTTCTTTGATGACGCAATAACTGTGTCAAAGGAGCTTGAGCTTACCCTTACAGGAAGAGATTGCGGACTGTCGGAAAGAGCGCCGATGTGCGGTGTCCCTTTCCACGCCTGCGATGTCTACCTTAAAAAACTTATCGAAAAAGGCTTTATGGTCGCAATCTGTGAGCAGGTGGAAGACCCCGCTACAGCAAAGGGACTTGTTAAGCGTGAAATTGTCAGAGTTGTAACTCCGGGAACTCTTATCGAAAGTAGCCTTCTGGATGAAACAAGCAATAACTATATCTGTTCACTCTACGCAAAGCCGAAGGAGTGCGCAGTATGCTTTGCTGATATTTCAACAGGCGAAGTGCATCTTTTTTCATTCTCGGGTAAGGATATGTCCGCGGGTGTTATCAATGAGCTTTCAAGATTCTCACCGTCTGAAATGCTTATCAATGACTATTTCCTGACAATGAAAGAGGTTTCTTCGTTTGTCAGAGAAAAGCTCTCAGCATCAGTGTCGCTGCTTGATGAGTCTGATTTCAGTGTTGAGAAGAATGAGCAGGCAACAGCCGCACAGTTTTCTGTTTCGTCAATTTCGGAGCTTTCCCTGAACCCCGATACCATAAATGCCAATGCAGTCTGCGGACTGTTTGCGTATATAAGCGAAACGCAGAAAGCACTCGTCGGCAGATTCTCGAAGATTGTTACTCACGACAGCGAGCCGATAATGACTATCGGTTTTACTGCAAGAAGAAACTTAGAGCTTACCGAAACTTTAAGAAACAAAGAGAAAAAGGGAAGCTTACTCTGGGTTCTTGACAGCACAAAAACTTCAATGGGTAAGCGTATGCTTAAAAGCTATCTCGAGCAGCCGCTTGTAAATCCATCTAAAATTATGGCAAGACTCGATGCTGTAGAACAGCTTGTTATGGCTCCGGTGGAGCTTTCAGAGCTTGTTTCTCAGCTCGGCGGAGTCTATGACCTTGAGCGTCTTATGACAAGAGTAATGTATAAGACAGCTACACCGAGAGACTTAAAGGCTCTCTCACTTACAGCGCTGAAACTGCCTGCAATCAAGCAGCTTCTTTCAGGCTTTAACTCAAAGCTTCTTTCTCAGCTCAATTCTCAGATTTCTACCCTCGATGCTATTTCGAGCCTCGTAGAAAATGCAATCGTCGATGAACCGCCTGCCAGCATAAAAGACGGCGGAGTTATCAAGGATGGCTTCAACAGCGACCTTGACGACCTTCGCAGTATTATTTCTGGCGGCAAGGGAATTATCGAAGGAATTGAGGCAAAGGAAAAGGAAGCAACCAGCATAAAGAATCTGAAAATAGGCTACAACCGTGTATTCGGATATTATATCGAGGTAACAAAGTCTTACTATGACCTCGTGCCTGAACATTACATAAGAAAACAAACTCTCGCAAATTGTGAGAGATTCATAACAAACGAGCTTAAGATTGCAGAAAACACAATCCTCGGTGCAAGCGATAAGGTTCTCAGTCTTGAGAGCGAAATCTTTACCGAGGTAAGAGATTTCTGCGCAACACAGCTCAAGCTCGTTCAGGATACAGCGTCTGCTGTCGCAACTGTCGATGTTCTGTGTTCATTTGCAAATGTCGCTATGAATAATGGCTACTCAAAGCCGGAAATTGCAATCGACGGCGTAATTGATATCAAAAACGGCAGACACCCTGTAGTCGAGCTTATGCAGAAAGAGGAAATGTTTGTACCTAACGACTGCTACCTCGACAGAACATCGAACCGTATGCTCATTATTACCGGCCCTAATATGTCAGGTAAATCGACATTTATGCGTCAGGTTGCTCTCATCACGCTTATGGCACAGATTGGTTCGTTTGTGCCTGCCGATTATGCTAAGATTTCCGTCGTGGACAGAATTTTCACAAGAGTCGGCGCAAGTGATGACCTTACCGCCGGTCAGTCTACCTTTATGGTTGAAATGAGTGAGGTTGCTGAAATTGTAAAGCACGCTACTAATAACAGCCTTGTTATTCTCGACGAGGTCGGCAGAGGCACTTCAACCTTTGACGGAATCAGTATCGCAAGAGCCGTGTGTGAGTATATCTCAACTTCGAAATCACTCAGCTGTAAAACACTTTTTGCAACCCACTACCACGAGCTTATCGGTCTTGAAAACGAGCTTGTAGGTGTAAAGAATTATTCTGTTGCGGTAAAACAGTCGGGCGAGAACATAAAGTTTTTGCGAAAAATTGTACCGGGCGGAGTAGATGAAAGCTACGGTATCGAGGTCGCAAAGCTTGCAGGACTTCCCACAAAGATTATTTCAAGAGCCAAGGAACTTCTCAGCGAGCTGGAGCTTGAAAACAAACGCAAGAATGAGCTTGCAAAGCAGGCAGAGGGAAGCTCTGACCAGATAAGCTTTGCTAAGATTGGCGAGAATGTTGTTATCGATAAGCTCAGAAAAACAAGTGTGGATGAGCTTTCTGACGACGAACTGCGTGAATTCGTAAAGGGATTATATAAGTATATCTAAGGAATAAGATTATGGGAAAAATCAATCTTCTCAGTAAGGAGATATCCGAGCTTATAGCAGCAGGTGAGGTTATAGACCGCCCTTCGGCTGTAATCAAGGAGCTTTTGGAAAACGCAATAGATTCGGGTGCAAGCGTTATCACCGTCGAGATTAAAAACGGCGGTAGAACTTATATGCGTATAACTGACAACGGCTGTGGAATCGCCTTCGAGGATTTGCCGACAGCCTTCCTCAGACACGCTACAAGTAAGATTTCGCAGGCATGCGACCTCGACAGGATTATGACGCTTGGCTTTCGTGGCGAAGCGCTTGCTTCAGTGTGCGCTGTTGCAAAGGTCGATGTGCTTACAAAGCGTGCGGAAGATGCATTCGGTAGTCACTATCGTATATGCGGTGCCGAGCAGGAAGCACACGAGCAGTCAGGTTGTCCCGATGGTACTACCATAATTGTAAAAGACCTTTTTTATAATGTCCCCGCAAGACTCAAGTTTTTGAAAAAGGATGTTACTGAGGGTAACGCTATTGCTGCAATAGTCAGCAAGATAGCGCTCTCTCATCCTGATATTTCAATCAAGTTTATCAGAGATAATAAAAACGAGCTTTTAACAGCAGGTGACGGAAAGCTCTATTCCGCTGTGTATTCTGTTTTCGGTAAGGAGTTTGCATCTTCGCTTATTCCCGTCGATTACAGTTTCAATGGTGTGTCTGTCAAGGGCTTTACCGTAAAGCCGTTGTTTGCCAAAGCAAATCATGCCTTCCAGAATTTCTTTATTAACGGAAGATATGTAAAATCAATGACATGTATGCATGCAATCGACGAAGCTTACGCTAATGTGATTATGACAGGAAAGGTGCCTGCCTGCGTGCTTATGATAACTCTGCCGCCCGATATTGTCGATGTTAATGTGCATCCGACGAAAATCGAGGTCAGATTCTCTAATGAAAAGCTCGTGTATGAGAGTGTCTACTTTGCAGTAAAAAATGCACTGCTTGCTGAAGATAAGGAAACAAAGCTCAATATCGAACCGATTGTTTCCAAGAATTTCACTCAGCAGCAGCTTCGACCTATGTTCAAAGACGAAACTGCAGTACAGCTTAAAATGGATTTAAAGCCTACTGCTGAGCAGACATCAACTCCCGAAAGACAATCGTCGGAGCAGATTAAGCAGATGCCGCCGTTTGTCCGTGAGGTCAGTGAAGTTAAAATCGAACATAAGGATGAAAGCTACAAAACACAAAGCGAGCTTAGCAACCGTGCAGTAATCCAGACACCGAAGGTAACTGAGCAGTCACCTAAGGATATGAGAAACGAGATGCTTTTTGAAGCAAGCAATGAAAGCGTTTCATCTCAGTTCAAGTACATAGACAAAAGCTCCTTTGAAAGAAAGCCGCAGCCTGTTATAAAGGAAGAACCTGAGGAGATAAAGGAAATTATTCCGAGAGTCGTGGGCGAGGTTTTCAGAACATATATAATCGTTGAAGCAGACGGGGATATGTATCTTATCGACAAGCACGCTGCCCACGAACGCTTTATTTTCGAGAAGATAAAAGAAGATATAAAGAATCTCGATGTACAAATGCTACTTGAGCCTGTTATGGTTCAGCTGTCATTCGAGGATTACGATTCACTTTGTGATAATCTTGAAAATGCCGAGAAAATCGGCTTTTACATCGAGCCGGATGTAGCACCGACTGTTGCGGTCAAGGGTGTTCCGCTGATTATAGGTGAGCTTAATCCCGCAGACGTGGTTACGCAGATTGCCGAGAATTTCAAGAATTCAAAGCATAATCCTCAGCTTGATGTTTTTGACGAGCTGTATCACTCGATTGCCTGCAAGGCTGCTATTAAAGCAAACGATATTTCATCTGATGCAGAACTTGAGGTTATAGTAAAAGCTGTGTTCAATAATCCGTCAATTCGATATTGTCCGCACGGAAGACCCGTCGTAATCAAGCTCTCAAAAGCAGATATTGAAAAGCAATTCAGACGTATTGTCTAGCATAGGAAGTGATATTGTGGAAAAACAGCCTCTCATAGTAGTTGCAGGGCCTACTGCCTCTGGCAAGACAAGAACGGGAGTTATACTTGCAAAGCTTTTTGACGGAGAGGTAGTTTCAGCTGATTCTATGCAGATATATAAGTCAATGAGTATCTCAACCGCTAAACCGACTGATGAAGAAATGCAGGGTGTACCTCATCATCTAATCGATTTTGCAGATAATGGTGTCAGCTTTTCTGTTGCAGACTACGTTTCACTCGCAAGAGAAAAAATCTCCGATATCGCAAAGCGTGGCAAGCTTCCGATTGTTGTCGGCGGAACAGGTCTTTATATAAATTCTCTTATAGATAATGTGAAGTTTGATAATACCTGTTCAAGCAGCGAGATAAGAGATAAGCTCTATGCCATAGCCGAGAAAAACGGAAATCATTACCTTTGGGAAAAGCTTAATGAAGTAGACCCAGGAACTGCCGAGAAGGTGCACGAAAATAATCTTTCCAGAGTAGTAAGAGCGCTTGAGGTTTACGAGAAAACAGGGGAGAAGCTGTCTGTGCATAAAGAGAACAGCCGCCTTGAGGAATCGCCTTACAGCGTTTGTATGATTGGTCTTACATTTATCGACCGAGCAGTTCTTTATGACAGAATCAACAGACGTGTAGATATTATGGTTGAAAATGGTCTGGTTGAAGAAGCCAAAGCATTTTACGCTCTTCCCGATGCAAACACCGCAAATCAGGCAATCGGCATAAAGGAGCTGAAACCCTATCTTTCAGGTGAAGCAACTCTCGACAGCTGTATTGAAAAGATCAAAATGGAATCAAGAAGATATGCCAAAAGACAGCTGACCTGGTTCAGAAGAGATTCCCGAATCAACTGGATTTACCTCGACGAAGGCGATTTGTTAAAGGATGACGAAGAATTAACAAAAATTTTAAAAACTATTGTAGTCAAAACAAACTTTTTATGATATAATGATTTATGAATGTAGGCTCGGATAATATTGCCTAGTACAAAAACACTTTCAGATATATAGAAAAAGGAGAGCAAAACAAATGAACAAGAACTTAAATCTTCAGGATGTATTTCTTAATCAGGCGAGAAAGGAAAAGATTCCGGTAACATTCTTCCTTGTTAACGGCTTTCAGTTCAAGGGTATGGTAAAGGGATTCGATAACTATATCGTAATTGCTGACTGCGACGGTAAGCAGAATGTTATCTATAAGCACGCAATTTCGACAATCGTTCCTTTCAAGACAATAAATATCTTAGACGGAAATTCTTCTGCTGAGTAAGAGGTAGAAAAGTATGAATTCAGCTAACTCAACAACGCTGAAGGTCGTTGCGTGGCTGTTGTCAATCTTTGTGCTGATTACGATTGGAAGTCAGATATATTTTTCTTATAATGATAAGTTCGAGTATAACGTAGCACTTGAGTATGAGGTTTCTCAATCAATTTCTTTCAAAGGAATTATTGTAAGAAATGAAACGCTTGTTACCTCAGGTACAGACGGAATAATCGACTATCGCTATGAGGACGGAAGTAAAATTTCCGCAGGTTCGCTTATCGCCGAGTGCTATTCTTCAAAGTCGGAGATTCTCTCAAAGCAGCGAATTGTTGCCTATGAGCAGGAGATAAAGAATTTAAAGGAAGCGCAAAGCTATGTCGATGCCGATTACTCTGATGCAGACAGCGTAAAGAAGCTGATTGACGAAAAATACAGCGAGATAGTAAATCATATCCAGCTTGGTGAATATGAGCTTGCTCAGCAGGATAAAGCCCAGCTTACACTTCTTATGAACAAGTACAATATCATTACAGGAGTAGACGAATCATATGAATCGCTTATAAAATCCTACGAAGGTAAGATTGAGCTTGTCCAGGAGGTTTACAGTGCACCGATTGATGTTGTGACGTCGGAAAAAGGCGGCTACTTTGTAAGCGTAACAGATGGATATGAAAACGAACTTAACTACGACACGATATACGACCTCTCTGCGGATGACATAAATGCAATTATTGAAAATCCCGATAAGTCAACAACAAATGCAATCGGTAAGTGCTTCGACAGCTACAGCTGCAAAATAGTCGGAATAATCAATACCGATAACCCATACTTTGCCGATACATATTTAAGCGTCAAGCTTTCATCCGGTAACACCGTTTATGATGTTTACGTTGAAAGTATAGAAAAGCTTGATGATGAAGGCAATTGCATAATAATTTTAAGCTGTGATATGATGGACGCAAGTATTATCAAGAACAGAGTGGAGCAGATGCACCTTGTTTTCGACGATTTCAAGGGAATAAGAGTATCAAGAAAGGCAATCCGCTTTGTGGATAATCAGAAGGGTGTCTATATTATCTACGGTGAGGACTTAATATTCAAGAAAATTAACGTTATTTATGAGGGTGACGATTTCGTTTTAGCCGAAATTTCAGAAGACCCTGAGTATCTGAACGTTTACGATCAGATTGTGCTGGAGGGATTTAACGTTGGAAAACGTGGAAGCAAAACAGCCTGATTTCTATAATTATCTGGTTGAAAATTATAAAAGGATATGCTATAATATCAGTGAAGCAAAGGCCAAATTCAGAAGCGATAATGACGAAGTAAAGCTTATGGGCGTCACAAAGACCGTCGCACCTGAAATTGTCAATGCTTCTGTAGATTTGGGTATTAACCTGCTTGGTGAAAACCGTGTCCAGGAGTTTTTGTCAAAGAAAGATTTATATAGCAAAAATGCCGATGTCCATATCATCGGTCATCTTCAGACTAACAAAGTAAAATACATAATAAATGAGGTAAGTATGATTCAGTCGGTCGATAGCTTGAAGCTTGCCGGTGAAATCAATAAGCTTGCCTTGAAGAATAATCTCGTTATGGACGTGCTTTGTGAGGTCAATATAGGAGATGAGGCTTCAAAAAGCGGAGTCAGCACTCTGCTGCTCGATGAGCTTTTAGAGCAGATGTCAGGTATGGAGGGCTTAAGACTCAGAGGTCTTATGACTATACCGCCTGTCGGATGCGGTGAAGCGGTTTTCGACAAAATGCACGGGATTTACCTTGAGAGAAAATCAAAATACGGCGAGTGCTTTGATACACTTTCAATGGGTATGTCAGGGGACTATGAGCTTGCGGTTAAACACGGCTCAACGCTCGTAAGATTAGGAACAGCGCTCTACGGAGCAAGGAAATATATAAATACGGAGGAGAAATAAAATGAGTGTTTTAAACGGACTTAAGAGCATGTTTGTTGGTGCTGATGAGGAAACAGAAGTAGAAGAAACATACAACACAAACGAAACAGTAAGTTCTTCAAGAGATGCAAAGAACAGAGAGGTTAAGATTGCTGCAACAACTACTCTCCAGATTGTTCTTGCAAGACCTACAGATTTTTCTGAGGTTAAGTCAATCGGTGATGACCTTAACGACCAGAAGACCGTTCTTCTTAACCTTGAAACAGTAAAGGGCGAGGATGCAAAGAGAATTCTTGACTTCCTTTCCGGTGTAGCTTATGCAAACGGTGCTGATATCAAGATGATGGCTCAGAAGACCTTCGCTATTATGCCAAAGAATGTAGGCTTCCAGGGCGTTGACCTTATGAGCGAGCTGGAGAATAACGGCTATAGCTTCTAGGATGAATAACGATTTCGGCTTTTTGCCGAATTTGTCTGACGAGGATAAGCTTTTTATCCGTAATATTGAAGAGTGGGTAGATTTAGCAAGTGAAAAATTCAAGCGTAAGTTTACTCACTTTCTTACTGAAAAGCAGTGCGATATCGCCACCGCTGTAATGAACAGCATGGGATATAAGGCATACGGCCTGTGCGGAGGATGGGACAACGCTAAACGCAGAGTCCTCGGTATCTGGAATGAATATGACGTTCCGGATGTGGACGAGTTCCCGATAGCATCGTATACATTTAAGTATCCAAAAGCTTATAAGCTGTCACACAGGGATTTTCTCGGTGCTTTTGTGTCGCTTAATATAAAGCGTGAATGCGTCGGAGATATTCTCGTAAACGACGGGATAGCTGTTGCCTTTTTTGAGAAAAGCGTTGGTGCTAATATTGATAGCGAGCTTTTCAAAATAGGCAGAGTCGGTGTCGATGTTACTAAGGGCTGCGAGATTATTTCTCAGATGGATGTCAGCGACAAGTTTACCGAAATCTCGGGAACGGTCGCTTCACTTCGTCTTGATTGTGTACTGTCGTTGGCACTGAATTGTTCAAGAAGCAAGGTTGTGCCTCTAATCGCCGCTAAAAAAGTCTGCGTCAATAATTTTGAAAGACTTTGCGGAGACTATATTATGCACGAGAAAGATGTGTTTTCCGTTAAAGGCTTCGGCAAGTTTGTCTTGTCGCAAATAAGCGGAAAATCACGTAAGGACAGAATTTTTATTACAGTTTCAAAATACATATAGGAGGCAGAAAATATGCTTACGCCAAACGAAATCAGAGAAAAAAGAAGAAATTTTGAGAAGGGTACCTTCGGTTATAAGACCGACGAAGTTGATGCATTCCTTGACGAAATTGCTGACGACTATGAGGTGCTCTATAACAATAACGAAGAGAGCGAAGATAAGATTATAAAGCTCGTTGAAAAGATTAACGAGTACCGTGAAGACGAGGATGCTATCAAGCTTGCACTTCTTTCTGCGCAGAAGGAAAGCAAGAAGATTCTTGCCGAGGCTAATGCAAAGTCTGAGCAGATGCTTGCTGAGGCTTCCGCTAAGTCCGAAGAGGTAGCACGTCAGAGCGAAATCGAGTGCGAAAAGATTATCAATGAGCACAAGGAGCGTTGTGCAAAGCTTATTAAGGAAAATACTGAGGCAACCGAAAAGAAGATTGCAGCAGTAAAGGCCGAGTATGAGCTGCAGAGTCAGCGTCTTGCAGACGTAAAGCGTGAAGTGGCTCAGTTCAAGGCTGCCCTTACACAGATTTTCAACAAGCAGCTTGCACTTGTAAATGAGCTTCCTGACGAAAACGAAGAGCTCGTAGTAAGAAATGCAGAGCCGGAAGTTGTAATTAACGGCGACGATGATGTTCCTTTCCTTGAAGAAATGCTTGAAGAAGTTACTGAAGAAGCTGTTGCTACTGAAGAACCGGTTATCGAAGAGGCTGTAGTTGTAGGCGAAACACCTGTAGACGAAGAAGCTCCTGCCAAGGAAATTGCAGCTCTCAAGGATGAAACTGTATTCTCTGAGAAGCGTGAGGTTAAGTTTTCTGACCTCAGATTTGGAAAAAGAAATTAAACAGTAATTTTATAAGTTGTCATTTTAACAGAGTGGCAACTTATTTAATGCGGAGGTAAAATGGTTTTAATTACACTTGCATTAGCTGCCTTTCTTATCATACTTGACCAGGTAACAAAGCTGCTTATCGTAAAGAACTTTGATATCGGTGAAATCAAGGAGATTATCTCGATAGGTAGCCAGAAAATATTTTCAATTACTCATGTCAGAAACTCCGGTGCCGCATGGAGTATTATGGAGGGTAAAACAATTATCCTCATAATTTTCCCGATAATTATTGTCGGCATAATTCTGTTTTTGCTCTTTAAAGGTAAAATCACCGGCAAGCTTGAGTGCATCTCCTATTCGCTTATTATCGCAGGGGGTATAGGAAACCTCATCGACAGAATAAGACTCAACGAGGTTATCGACTTCATTAAGTGGGAGGTTTTCAGCTTCCCGGTGTTCAATGTCGCTGATATTTGTATCGTTGTAGGTGCTATTTTGGCGTGTGTATGCTATATCTTCTTTTCAGAGGATAACATCAAGGATAAGAAAGAAGCCGTAACTGCAGTATCTGGCAATTCAGATAAAACGGAAAGTACAGATGAGTAGCTATTTAGTTAATGAAAATCAGATAGGCATAAGAATCGATGTTTTCGTAAGCGAATGCTGTGAGGTCACGAGAAATGCCGCACAGAAGCTTGTCGAAAATGAAAACGTGTCAGTAAGCGGTAAAGCAGTTGCCAAGAATTATAAGCTTAGAGCAGGGGACATTGTTGATGTAACTATCCCGCCGCCTCAGGAGCTTGAAGCCGTTCCGCAGAATATTCCGATAGATATTGTTTATGAGGATGACTGCCTTCTTGTTGTCAACAAACCAAAAGGTATGGTCGTTCATCCAGCCGCAGGAAATCCCGACGGTACGCTGGTAAATGCACTTATGTACCATTGTGCAGGAAGATTATCCAGCATAAACGGCGTTATCCGTCCCGGAATTGTCCATAGAATCGATAAAAACACAAGCGGACTTCTTATGGTTGCTAAAACTGATGAAGCACATAATTTCCTTGCTGAGCAGATTAAAGAGCATAGCTTTAAAAGAGAGTATGTTGCTGTAATCTGTGGCAGATTCAAGGAACAATTCGGTACTATTGATGCTCCTATCGGTCGCCATCCCATTGACAGAAAGAAGATGTGCGTTACTGATAAAAACTCAAAGCACGCAGTCACTCACTATGAAACAATAGAAGAGTACCCTAAGTATTCGCTCGTTAAATTCAGACTTGAAACGGGCAGGACACACCAGATAAGAGTTCACTGTGCTCATTTCGGGCATCCGATACTCGGTGATGATGTGTATGGAAAGCCGATAAAGGACTTTGAGGGTCAATGCCTGCATGCCAAAAAGCTCGGCTTTATTCATCCCAAAACAAACGAGCTTATGGAGTTTGATAGCGAGATTCCGCAGTATTTTAAAAAGATTTTAAGTAAACTCAGAGATGATAAAAGTGTTTAAAGATATAAAGAATATTATTATTTTGTCTGATATGGACGGAACATTTCTGCCGTCATCGAAAATTGCAAGTGAGAAAAACCTCAAAGCGGTTGAAGACTTTCAAAATGCAGGTGGCAGATTTTCTATTGCTACTGGCAGAGCACTTCAAGCCTCACAGATTTATTTTGATACAATTAAAGTAAATTTCCCTGCAATTTTGTGTAACGGCGGACTGTGCTATGATATAAATTCAAAGGAGAATATCGCAAGCGTCTATCTTCCGCGTTTTGCCTTTGATATTACTGATATAATCCTAAAAGACAATCCCGATGTCGGATGCGAGGTCGTGCTGCTGGATGAGCTGTATGTTCCTCAGATGAACGAAAAGGAAAAAGAGCATAACGAGATATGTAAAATTACGCCCGTAATTGCTCCGCTTTCTAAAACCCCAGAAAACTGGTATAAAGTTCTATTTGCCGACGAAAGCGAAAGAATTGATAAACTTGAAGAATACGTCGAAAAAATGAACTTTGAGGGAGTGGACTTTGTCAGGTCAAGTGCCCACTACCTTGAAATACTGCCAAAGAACATCTCAAAAGGCTCAGCCGTGAAGCTCCTGAAGGAAAAATACGGCGGCAAAAACATACGGCTTGTGTGCGTAGGGGATTATTACAATGACCTTGAAATGCTTAAGGCGGCAGATGTCGCAGTCTGCCCGTCAAATGCTGTCGACGAGGTCAAAAAGGTTTGTGATTTAGTTCTCGATTGTTCCTGTGAAGAGGATGCAATCGCTGAGCTTATCAATATAATTTTCAGAAACACCAAACAATATAATTTGGAGGTATAAACATGGACGAAACATTAAGAAAGCAGCTGCAGATAACTGCCTGCAAGGTTCGTATGGGAATCATTGAAGGTGTCTTCAATGCAAAGTCAGGACATCCGGGAGGCTCACTCTCAATAGCTGATACCCTTACTTACCTTTACAACGCAAAGATGAACGTTTACCCTGACAAGCCTGACCTTGAGGACAGAGACAGATTTGTTCTTTCAAAGGGACATACTGCTCCGGCACTCTACTCAGTGCTCGCAAACAAGGGCTTTTTCAGCACTGAGGAGCTTAAGAGCCTGCGTCATATCGGCGCACTCCTCCAGGGACACCCTTGTATCCACATTCCAGGTGTTGATATGTCCTCCGGTTCTCTCGGACAGGGAATATCGGTAGCTTGCGGTATGGCTCTTTCAGGTAAGATTTCAAACGAAACCTATAAGGTTTACACAGTCCTCGGCGATGGCGAAATCCAGGAAGGTCAGGTATGGGAGGCAGCAATGTTCGCCGCACACTATAAGCTTGATAATCTTGTTGCAATCGTTGATAATAACGGACTTCAGATTGACGGTAATGTTAGCGATGTTATGTCACCATACCCAATTGTAGACAAGTTCAAGGCATTCGGCTGGCACGTTATCGAGATGGATGCACATGATTTCGATTCTATCGAAAAGGCATTCAATGAGGCTGAAACTATTGTAAATCAGCCTGTAGCAATCATTCAGAAGAGTGTCAAGGGTAAGGGCGTTTCCTTTATGGAAAACCAGTGCTCATGGCACGGAACAGCTCCAAATGCAGAGCAGTACGCTCAGGCAATGGCAGAGCTTGAAGAAACACTTAAGAGCTTGGAGGGTTAATACAATGGCAGACGTAATTAAGAAGGCAACCAGAGAAAGCTACGGCGAAGCACTCGCAGAGCTTGGCGATAAGTATGAAAACCTCTATGTTCTCGATGCTGACCTCGCAGCAGCAACCAAGACAGGTATTTTTAAGAAGAAGTACCCTGACAGATTTTTCGACTGCGGTATCGCAGAAGCAAATATGATGGGCGTTGCGGCAGGTCTTGCAGCAACAGGTAAGATTCCTTTTGCATCTTCCTTTGCAATGTTCGCAGCAGGCAGAGCATTTGAAATCGTAAGAAACTCTATCGGCTACCCACACCTCAACGTTAAGATTGGTGCAACTCACGCTGGTATTTCCGTAGGCGAAGACGGCGCTACACACCAGTGTAACGAAGATATCGCTCTTATGAGAACTATTCCTGGTATGGTTATCATCAACCCTGCTGATGACGTTGAAGCAAAGGCAGCTGTTGAAGCAGCTATCAACCACGTTGGTCCTGTATATATGAGATTCGGCAGACTTGCAGCTCCTGTTTTCAATGATAAGGAAACATACAAGTTTGAGCTTGGTAAGGGAATCGAGCTTCGCGAGGGTAATGATATCACAATCGTAGCTACAGGTCTTATGGTAAATGAGGCACTCGTTGCTGCTGACGCTCTCAAGGCTGACGGAATCAATGCAAGAGTAATCAATATCCATACAATCAAGCCTATTGATAAGGACATCATCGCAAAGGCAGCTTCAGAAACAGGAACAATCGTTACTGTTGAAGAGCACAGCGTAATCGGCGGACTTGGTTCTGCAGTTTGTGACGTTGTTGCTGAAACTTGCCCATGCAAGGTTGTAAAGATTGGTGTGAACGACGTTTATGGACACTCAGGCCCGGCTGTTGACCTTCTCAAGCAGTTTGGCCTTTCCTCCGAAAACATCATCAAGACTGTTAAGGAAACACTTGGCAAGTAAATTTTAATTCTCAAGCGGTGCAGTTTTTACTGCGCCGCTTTTTTCACGCCTTATAATCAAAAAGAATAGTATAAATGGGGCGGTGAGATAAATGAGAAGATATTACTCCAAGAAATGCAAAACAATTATGACTATTACAGCAGTGATTCTTTTCGTAATTTGTGCTGTGCTGGTCTATATCCATTTTAAGGTGAAAGAGTATACCGAGGTTATTTGCTCTTCAAATTGTCAGAAATTCGGTCAGACTATCATTAACGAGGCAATCGAACTGTCAATGAGTAGCTGTAACTTCGATGAACTTGTAAGTGTAACGTACGACAGTAACGGAAGAATCAGCGGCATAACAGCTGATAATATGCATATAAATATCATAACATCTCAGATTACACAGTATCTTTCTCAAAGACTTGCAGATGACAAGGATAGCAGCGTAAAAGTGCCTGCCGGTACCTTTTCCGGAATAAGCTTTTTAGGCGGTGTCGGCCCTGATGTTACTATCGATATTTTTCAGGTCGGAAGTCCCGACGTAGAGCTTGTCAGTGAGTTCGATAACAGCGGAATAAATCAGACAATTTACAGACTCTACGCAAGTGTGACACTGGAGCTGACAGCGGTCATGCCAACAGAAAGCGTAGATGTTACCGTGGAGAGAGAAATACTTCTTGCCGAGAAGGTTATAGTCGGAGAAGTACCAATGGCAGTACTTGATTTTAACAACAAATGATAGTCAAAGCTATTGACATTTTTTATAAATATGTTATAATAAAGATATATTGTTTAGATACGCGTTATTGGAGGTTGTAAAAGTGAAAAAAGAAGATTTTGATTATCTCTGGACTGATAAAAAGCGCACTATATTCGGCTTGCCGATTTCATTTACAAGATATTTTCTTACAAAAGAAAAGCTTATCACAAGAAAAGGATTTCTCTCAATTTCTGAGGATGAGTGTGAGCTTTACAGAGTAACTGATAAAAGACTCAAGCTTCCTTTTATGCAGAGGCTTTTCGGATGCGGAACGGTTTATGTTCATGTTAAGAACGATGCCGATTCACCCATCAAAGAAATCAAGTCTATAAAGCTCCCGAGAAAGTTTATGAAGCTTCTCGAGGAGAACGTAAACATCCAGAGAGATAAGTACTCCATCAGAGGCAGAGATATGGTGGGTGCAGGTCACGATGGCTGCATGGAAGACGATGTAGACGATATTTAGTAAACAATGAGCGTAGCTTTTTAGCTGCGCTCAAATAGTTTGTGCGGAAGTGAGAATCAGAATGAAATCAGTTGAAGGACTTAAGTGTTTAGAGTCAAGCTGGGAGTATCTGAAGGAAACAAAACTCCCGATTTTCATATACGGAATGGGCGACGGATGCCTGAAGCTTATAAGAGAGTTTAATAGCTACAGAATACCGCTGGCGGGAATTTTTGCAAGCGATGAGTTTGTCAGGGGACATAGCTTTGAGGGTCACCTTGTGCATAAGCTTTCCGAAATCGAGGATACTCTTGGATGCGGAAACTTTGTTATTGCTCTGGCTTTTGCAGCCGGTTATCAGTCGCTTATAGATAAAATTGATGATATAGAATCAAGAAATATTCTGCTTGCTCCGGATACCGATGTAATCGGGGTCGGTGCATTTACCAAAGAGCTTTTAGAAGAAAATCTCGATAAAATACAGCTTGTGTATGACAGACTCGCAGATGAGTATTCAAAACAGGTGTATATAAATGTCCTGTCATTCAAAATTACCGGGCGACTCGATTATCTCAGAAAATGTACAAGTCTTCCCGATGAAGCTTATAACAATATTCTCAGACTCGGACACTGCGAAACTTATGTCGACCTCGGTGCTTATACAGGCGATACAATTGCTGAATTTCTCTCTTACACTAACGGGAGATATCAAGACATCTACGCTCTTGAACCTAATAAACGTAACTTTAAGAAGCTTACCGAGAACACAAAAGAGCTGCATAACTGTCATATTGTCAATGCCGCAGCCTGGGATAAGTCCGAGATTCTCGTTTTTAATGCAGGTGGCGGAAGGCAGTCGCAGGTTTCCAAAAAAGGTGTCGATACCCAGGCAATAAGTGTCGATGAGTTGCTTGCAGGAAATAAAGCAACATATATAAAATACGACGTTGAGGGTGCAGAGAAAAAAGCAATTGATGGTGCAAAAAACACTATCGAAAAGTATAAGCCGAAGCTTTGCGTCGCACTTTACCATAGAGCTGTTGATATGTTTGAGTTGCCGCTTCAGATTCTGTCTGTTAACACTGACTACAAGCTCTATATAAGACATTACCCGTATTATCCCGCATGGGAAACAAATCTTTTCGCTGTCTGCGAATAGTACATGCACAGCCTTTCATAATTATAAGCATAAGTTATGAAAGGAGCAAATATTATGGTCTGCAATTTCAGTGACTTGAGAAATAAAGAGGTTGTGAGCGTTCGCACTGGTCTTAAGCTTGGATATGTCGATGATATTGAACTTGATACTTCAAATGCAGGAATACTGTCTTTGATTATTTACGGAAGACCCCGTGCACTCGGTATGCTCGGTAGAGATGATGACCTCGTTATCAAATGCTCGGATATTGAGCTGGTGGGGGAGGATACTATTCTCGTCAACACCCACGATAGTTCAATTTACACAAAATCAAGGAGCTTCAGTGTCGAAAATTTGTTAAAGTAAAAGCCACAAGTCGCTTGATTTATTTGACTCAATATGGTATAATATTAAAGCAATTCGCACACCTGGATTTTTGCAAACGGTTCTCGAAAGAGTTTTTGCAAGCTAAATCGGGTGGAGGAGATTTTGCAAAAAATCTATTAAAACCACAGGAGGAACTACCATGGCAGTAGTATCAATGAAGCAGCTTCTTGAAGCTGGTGTACACTTTGGTCACCAGACAAGAAGATGGAACCCAAAAATGGCTCCGTACATCTTCACAGAAAGAAACGGAATCTACATCATCGACCTTCAGAAGACAGTAAAGAAGCTTGAAGAAGCTTACATGTTTATCCGCGAGGTTGCAGCAAACGGACAGGAAGTTCTCTTTGTCGGCACAAAGAAGCAGGCAAGTGACTCCATCAAGGAAGAGGCTATCAGAGCTAATGCTCATTTTGTAAATGCAAGATGGCTCGGCGGTATGATGACTAACTTCAAGACAATCCAGAAGAGAATCAAGAGACTTGAGCAGCTCCACACAATGGAAACTGACGGAACATTTGACCTTCTCCCTAAGAAGGAAGTTACAAAGCTCCAGCTCGAGATTGAAAAGCTCGAGAAGTTCCTTGGCGGTATCAAGAACATGAAGGGCCTTCCAGGCGCACTCTTTGTTGTTGACCCAAGAAAGGAAAAGATTGCAGTAGCTGAAGCTAAGAAGCTCGGCATCCCAGTTGTAGCTATCGTTGACACAAACTGTGACCCTGACGACGTTGATTACGTTATCCCTGGTAACGACGACGCTATCAGAGCAGTTAAGCTCATCGCTGGCGCAATGGCAGACGCTATTCTCGAAGGCAGACAGGGTGCTCAGGTAACTGAGGAAGCAGCTGCAGAGGAAGAAGCAGACGCTGAGTAATTTATGAATAATAGGATATGGCGTGTATACAATATGCGCCATATTTTGTATGAATAAAGTAATGGAGGAATAGAATATGGCAAACGTATCCGTAAAGGAAATCAAGGAACTTATGACCGCTACAGGCGTAGGTATGATGGACTGCAAGAAGGCTCTCGTAGAGGCTGACGGCGATATGGACAAGGCAATCCTCATTCTTCGTGAAAAGGGACTTGCAACACAGGCTAAGAAGGCTGGCAGAACAGCTGCTGAAGGTATCGTAACATCTGTTGTAGAGGGCAATGTTGGTGTTGTTCTCGAAGTAAATATCGAAACTGACTTTGCTGCAAACAACGAGGAATTCAAGGCATTCGTTGCAGCAGTAGCAAAGACAATTATTGAAAAGAACCCTGCAGACGTTGAGGCTCTTAAGGCAACAGTTATCAGCGGTGGCACTGCTACAGTTGAAGAAACTCTCCAGGAGCTCTTCATCAAGATTAGAGAGAATATGGTTATCAGAAGATTCGAAAGACTCGAAGGCGTTCTCGTTCCTTACGTTCACGGCGGCGGAAGCATCGGCGTAATGGTTAAGCTTGATACAGACCTCGATGCTGATAAGGTATTCGAAGTTGGTAAGAACTGTGCACTCCAGATTGCAGCTATGAACCCTGCATACCTCGACAGAACAGCAGTTCCTGCTTCTGTAATCGAAGAGGAAAAGAAGATTATGCTCACACAGATGTCTGAAGACCCTAAGATGGCAAACAAGCCACAGCAGGTTCTCGAGAAGATTGTTGAGGGTAAGGTTGGCAAGTTCTACACAGAAAACTGCCTCGTTGACCAGGAATACGTAAAGGCTGAGAACAAGGAATCTGTTGGCAAGTACGTAGCTGATACAGCTAAGGCACTCGGCGGCAAGATCGAAGTTGCTCAGTTCGTACGTTTCGCAAGAGGCGAGGGTGTTGAAAAGAAGGAAGATAACTTCGCTGACGAAGTAGCTTCCATGATTGGCAACAAGTAATTAAAATATTCAGGCAGTCCCCAAAAAGACTGCCTAATTATTTATGGAGGGGAAAATATGAGAAAGAATAATAAGGGTATATCCAGTAATGTTATTACTATAATTATCATTGTACTTGCAGCGATTGTTGGTCTTGTACTTGCCTTTGTTAACAGCGGAAAGAACGAGAGAAGCATAAAGGACACTGAATCTTATGAAACACAGTCCTTCTCTGGATTATCCCTCGAGGTTCCAAAGGTTTTCGAGGACAAAACAAGTACATACAGTAAATCATATGACGATGTTTTAGCTTGGTATGAGTGTGATGATGCATTTGTTGCAGTATATTCTGAAAAGATTCCGTCTCTTGATGGAGCAACTCTTGATGACCTTTCAAAGCTTATTGGAAATATGACTTTTGATGGTCAGAAGTATACTCCTGTAAACAAGGGCAATTATCTGCTTATTGAGTACAAGCAGACCTTCCGTGAGAGCGACTCCGGTAAAAAAGAGGATGGATACTATATAGATGCATTCTATATCAAGGGCGATACATTTTACACTGTTGAAGCTGCTTGTCTTGAAGATAAG
>JAGALZ010000014.1 GCA_017848055.1 Oscillospiraceae bacterium
ATAGATTTTGAGCTTAAAGCCGTTACCTGTGACGGAATTGAAGAGTGCAGAACTGCTTTACTGAAAAAAAGCAAGAACGTGCTTGACGGAAACTTTATCGAAGGTATGGCTTGCATTGGTGGCTGTATCGGCGGTGCAGGCTGTCTTACTCACGGAATGAAGGATAAGGCAGAGGTCGATAAATACGGCAGAGAAGCCTTTGAAAAGACTATTACAGATGCAATATCACTGCTAAAATAACTACTGTTGTTTTCAAATTGAACCTCCATAAACAACAGTTGGGATAAAAACAGGCGTATGCAGTTTTCTTTGCATACGCCTGTTGTTCGTTTCATTAGCCACCGTTTAGTCAATAACCATTGGTATTTTGGAATACTTCTATATGGTCATTACCCTAAAATCGGTACCTTTTATTTTTGTTATTAGCCTATAAGCTTGTTCGGATACTTTCCTTCCTCAATAAGCTTTGCAATAGAATCGATAAACAGCTGCTTATCCTCAGCGTAGGTAACGCCGAACCACTTGTCATTTGACTTGAAGCACTCAACGCTTGCCTCGCTCTTGTTGAGCATATCCTCGATAATGATAGGGAGCAGGAACTCCTTCTTCATATCTCCGCCGAGATTCTGCATAAACTCTGTGAACTTTTCGTCCAGAGCATCAATGAACGCAGGTGTGCAAGCCCACATATTCATCGAAACTACAGCGTCATCGGAAAGTGCCTCGCCGGACTTCTGTGAGCGGATAACTCCGTCTGCCTCTCTTATAATGTCGTATGTTTCCTTTACAGTCTGGAGCATGTTCTTTTCGTCAAGTGCGCAAACTCCTCTTGTAACTGTGCCGTTATCAGAGAGTGTGTTCTTCAGAACAAAGCCTGCCATACCGAGGTTCAAGTTATTTTCCTTATCCTTTAAGAACTTAACGAGCATATCGTATGCCTCGTAGCCGTAGTAGTCGTCAGCATTGATGATGATGAACGGCTCGTTTACCTTGCCCTTGCAGCAAAGAATTGCGTGGCCTGTACCCCAAGGCTTCTGTCTTCCCTCTGCGGTAAAGCCCTCAGGAAGCATATCAAGCTCCTGGTATACATATTCTGTCTCAACGATTTTCGAGATTCTGTCGCCGATAAGCTCACGGAACTTGTCCTCGAAGTCGTGTCTTATAATAAATACAATCTTGTTTACGCCTGCCTTTACAGCGTCGTAGATTGAGTAGTCCATAATGATTTCGCCGTTAGGGCCTACCTGTGCAAGCTGCTTGATTCCGCCGCCGAAACGGCTTCCCATACCTGCTGCCATAATGACTAAAGTAACCTTGTTATCCATTTGTTTATCCCCCTGAATATTTCTGACTAACTTATTTGGCAAATCATAATTTACCATTTATATTATAATAAACCTTACACTTAAAGTCAATCACAAAATGTGTGCAATTGACGAAAACTGTGAGGTTTATTTGTGTATAAATTGACAAAGCTATTCTGAGGTGGTATAATTTTTCTTGTACGCAGATTTGTGTTTGCAAAGGAGATATTATGAAAAAAGAAAACGGTGGCTTTGAACAAAGACAGAAAAGCAAAAAGAAATCCTCAACACGCAAAAAGGTGCTTATCGGACTTCTTGTATTCCTCATGGTGCTTCTTGCGGTTCTCGGAGGAGCTTTTATATATCTGTCCTCAAAACTTGATAAAATTAATATGGTTGACAGAGATTATGACAACTCGGTCTATGACTCTATCGAAGAGCTTCCGCCTGAGGTGGAAAATCCGAACAGCGAGCCTGATACACCAGACAGCGAGATTAAAGACCTGGAAAGTCAGATTGATGCAAATGTCGGTGATGACTCGCAGTCAGATGACAGCAAGCCAAAGGATGAGCCTATAAAGCTCAAGTTCTCCGACGATGTTCTCAACGTACTTCTTATCGGTACCGATGCCAGAACAAGCGACTACAGAGGCAGGTCTGACTCGATGATTCTCGTTTCTATCAACAAGGAAACAGAGGAGATTGTTATGACCTCGATTATGAGAGATGTCTACCTCAAAATCCCCGGTAAGGGCTACAACCGAATCAATGCTTCCTATGCATACGGCGGTGCAGACCTTCTTATCCAGACAATCGAGCAGAATTTCAAGATAAGAATCGATAAGTTCGTGCAGGTAGACTTCCAGTCGTTTGAAAAGGTAGTTGAGGCAGTAGGCGGTGTAAGCATTCCAATCAACTCCTCTGAGATTACCGTTATGAAACAGTTCGGTTCGGATATGAACGGCAAGCCGTTTTCAGGTGCGGGCACCTATAAGCTTAATGGCAAACAGGCTCTGGCTTATTCAAGAATCAGAAAAATCGGCCATTCCGACTTCGAAAGAACACAAAGACAGAGAAGAGTGCTCGACGAGATTATCAAGAGTGCTAAAAACCTGAGTATCGGCGAGCTCTCGGACAGCCTTGACGTTATCCTACCTCTCGTTACTACCGACTTCAAAAAAGGTGAGCTTATAGACCTTATCCTCGGCTCGGTGTCTTACCTCTCCTATGATAGAGTCCAGCTCCGTATCCCTGCCGACCATACCTACTCAAATATGAGAATCAGAGGTATGGCTGTACTCGGTATCGACTTCGACGAAAACCGTAGGCTTATGTACGAAACCATCTACGGCGACTAAATTCCTCACCCCATAAAGCTATATCTTCTCAGAGGCTTTATGCGTCTTGTTGAGGAAAACCCTTTTGAAAAAGGGTTATTCCTCAAACTCCTTTCCTAAAACTTTTATAATTTAATTTCAGCCCCATAGGGTACTCATCAGAGAGAACTTCCTAAATTCTCGTGATTGTGATAGGTACCCTATGGGGCTGAAATCATATTAAAAGTCTTTGTAAGGGGGTTCGGGGGAGAAACTTTCTTCAGAAAGGTTTCCCCCGATAACATGCATAAATTCTTTGAAAAGATATTGTCTTATAGGCGAAGGGATATTTCTCCGCCGGAGAGGATTTGTATGCTGCCGTCGGAGTTTCTGACTTTAAGCTCACCGCCGTCGAGTATGGAGAGAGCGACGGCTGAGAAGGACTGACCGTTTCGGGTGTAGGTGATATCATTACCGAGAACGCAGGAATGCGAGCGATAGTAGTTCAGGAAGTCCTTGTTTGGTGTCTTTGAATAGAGCGAGTCGGAGAGTGAGAAAAGCTCCTTTGCAATCTCTGCGCAAAGAGTGTTTCTGTCGGCTTTACCGCCGAGAGAAGTCGCAATTGACTCAAGCTCGGGCGGGAAGTCGTTACCCGTGAGATTTATGCCGATTCCGACAATTACAGCGCTGAGCTTTCCGCCGCCTGAGAAAACTGATTCGCAGAGGATTCCACCGAGCTTTTTTCCGCCGAGGAATATATCGTTCACCCACTTTATCGATGGAGTAACGCCTGCGACCTTTTCAATCGCCCTTGATACCGCAACCGAAACCGCCGCAGTTATCAGCGTAAAGTCAGCAGATGCAAATTCGGGACGAAGCACCTGAGTCATGTAAAGCCCCCTGCCTGAAGGTGAGAAAAAGCTTTTTCCGCTTCTTCCTCTGCCGAGGGTCTGACTGTCGGCAACAATCAGGAGCTCGCCCTTTTCGCCAGTCAGCACAAGCTCCTTTGCGAGAGTGTTTGTTGATTCTGTAGAATCAAGATGTATTACACGAAGCGACTGCCTCGCTATTGTGCTTTCGAGTGTTTTTTCAAGGCTTTGCGACATAAAATCAGCTCCTTTTTACTTCGTTTATTATATCACAAATGAAATTGCATTGCAAATCGGTTTCAGATAGTTATACGTTCAGAGGGGCGGTTTTGCCGAAAAATCACTTGTAACGCAATTTCCGCATAAGACCGGCACAGGGTGTTCCGTTTGATTAAAATACGATTGACAATAGTGCGTATGTGCAGTATAATTAAGATGTAAACGTTTAAGCTTTAGTAAACGTATTATACAATATGCCAATGAAAATTTTGGTGTGTAGCGGGATAAAAATACGAGGGCGTGTCCGCTTTCAAATAATCAAATCAGTAAAGTGCAGCCGCCCGATGCCGCAAAATTTATTTTGGAAACGAGGGGAGAATATGAGTCTGGAACTGAATCTGGATAATCTGGCGCAGAGATTTGATGAGGCATGTAAAAACGGTGATATCCTTGTCTTCTTTCAGCCGATGTACGACGCAATAACCAACAAGATTGCGGGTGCAGAGGCTCTGGCAAGATGGAAAGAGTGTGACGGAAAGATTGCATCTCCCTCTGAATTTGTTCCGATTCTGGAGCAGACGGGGCTTGTTACAGAGCTTGACTGGTATGTGCTAAGACGTGTGTGCGAGTTTTTAAACACCGAGCTTTCAGGAGATTCATGCCATGTGCCTGTTTCTGTAAACTTCTCAAGACTGCATACAAAAGAGGAGAACTTTGTCAAGAAGCTTTGCGATGTGGTTGACGGCTACGGCATCGACCATAAGATGATTGAAATTGAGATAACCGAATCCGCGCTTGCAGCGCAGGGAGAAAAGGTTATTGAGTTTGTCAAGGGAATTAAAAATGCAGGCTTCAAGGCATCTATCGACGACTTCGGAAGCGGACTTTCTTCACTCAATTTCGTCAAAGACGTTCCTGCGAGTGTCCTCAAGATTGATAAGTCGCTTCTCAGCGGAAACTGCGAGAACGAAAAGGAAAGAATCGTTTTGGAGAGCATCTTCGATTTTGCACACAGACTCAAGCTTACAACTGTTGCAGAGGGTGTCGAAACAAAGGAACAGCTCGGCTTTTTAAGAACCTGTGGCTGTGAGCTTATCCAGGGATTCTTGTTTGCAAAGCCGATGCCGAGGGACAGCTTTTTGTCGCTTCTCTATACAGCACACGAAACACAGAGCGAGGATATCCTCATAACTCAGGCACCTGCAAGTGCCTCACAGCTTCTTTTGGATGTTGTGTTCAAGAGATATCCACTTATCATAATGAGCAACCTTTCGAGAAACAGCTTCTATATGATGGCCTATGAGCATTTCTCAACTCAGTCTTGCCCGTCAACGGGTGTCTATTCCGAGCTTATCGAGCACGGTTCAATGACAATGCACCCGGATGACAAGGAGCTTTTCAAGAAGACCTTTGACCTTGCCGACCAGGTGGCATCATATGAGGCGGGCCAGCGTGTGCGCTCGGTTGTGACAAGACAGCTCGGCGACGACGGTGTTTATAGAGCCGTTGAAACTACAAACTATTATGTAAAGAACCCATCAGCAGACGATATCTTAGCGATAACGCTTTCTCGTCCGCTTGAATAAAAAATATACAAGGAATGGTGAATGAAAATGTCTTATATTATAGGCGTTGACTGTGGTACAAGCGGTACCAAAACAGTGCTTTTTGACGAAAGCGGAAAGGTGATTGCTTCCAAGACAATCGAGTACCCTATGTACCAGCCGAAAAACGGCTACGCAGAGCAGAATCCAATCGACTGGAAGAATGCAATGATTGATACTCTCAAGTGCGTAATCACTCAGAGCGGTGTAAGCAAGGAGGATATCAAGGGCGTAGGTATCTCAGGTCAGATGCACGGACTTGTTATGCTCGACAAGAACGGCGAGGTTCTGAGAAATTCTATCATCTGGTGCGACCAGAGAACCGCAAACGAGGTTGATGAGATGAACTCAATTCTCGGCAGAGAAAAGCTCATCGAAATCACTGCAAACCCTGCACTCACAGGCTGGACTGCCGCAAAAATCCTCTGGGTAAGAAACAACGAGCCTGACATCTACGAAAAGTGTGCTCACATCCTTCTGCCTAAGGACTACTTGAGATATATTCTCACAGGTGAGTTCGCTACAGAAGTTTCCGACGCTTCGGGCATGCAGCTTCTCGACGTTGCAAACCGCTGCTGGTCTGACGAGGTGCTTTCAAAGCTTTCTATCGACAAGGCACTCCTCGGCAAGGTTTACGAGTCCTGCGAGGTTACAGGTAAGGTAACAAAGCAGATGGCTGAGCTTACAGGTCTTGCAGAGGGAACAATCGTTGTCGGCGGTGCAGGCGATAATGCCGCTGCTGCTATCGGTACGGGCGTTGCCGCTGACGGTAAAGCATTCACAACAATCGGTACTTCGGGCGTTGTTTTTGCACATACATCAAAGATTTCCATCGACCCTAAGGGCAGAGTTCACACTTGCTGTGCGGCTGTTCCGGGCGCTTGGCACGTAATGGGTGTTACCCAGGGAGCAGGACTTTCGCTCAAGTGGTTCAGAGATAACTTCTGCAACGCTGAAAAGGAAACTGCAAAGTATATGGGCGTTGACGAGTATTACCTCATGGACAAGCAGGCTGAAACTGTTCCGGTCGGTGCAAACAGACTTCTCTACCTGCCATACCTGATGGGCGAGAGAACTCCGCACCTCGACCCTGACGCAAGAGGCGTGTTCTTCGGTCTCTCCGCTATGCACACAAAGAAGGAAATGCTCAGAGCTGTTATGGAAGGCGTTTCGTACTCACTCAGAGATTGCGTTGAAGTGTTCAGAGAAATGAACATCGACGTTTCCGATATGATGGCTTGCGGCGGTGGCGGCTCGTCACCACTGTGGCGCTCAATGCTCGCTGATTTGTACAACTGCCCTGTAAAGACTGTTGCTTCCAAGGAAGGCCCTGCACTCGGTGTTGCACTTTTAGCAGGTGTCGGCGCAGGTGTCTATTCCTCTGTTCCGCAGGCTTGCGAGACAATCGTAAAGGCAGACAAGATTCAGCAGCCTGACGCTCAGAGAGTAGGAGAGTTTGAGAAGTTCTACAGACTCTATACAGAAATCTATCCTGCACTCAAGGCACAGTTTGCTAAGCTCTCAGCAATGTAAATAATAAAAAATGACCGCTCCTCACTGCACCGCCCCAAATTGTACGGACAGCACAAAAACACCCCTCTATGGTGCAATATTAAGTTTTAAGCAACATACTGACTTCGTTTTTCAATCGGAGTCAGTTTTGTTTTTAGTTGGATACGCTCATTATTGTAGAAGTGAA
>JAGALZ010000015.1 GCA_017848055.1 Oscillospiraceae bacterium
GGTCTGTGCTGTATAATGTGCAAGCCAGATTGGATGCTCATCAGAAAAATCATTCCAGAAGTTCAAGAATCTGTTCTTGCTGCCGTAAATCATAGCATCAAGCCCTATCGCCTCAAGCTCGTCATCAAACAGCTCATATAATGCGTTAAGGTCATAGATACTCATGTTATACTGCTGGAAGTTCGAGAAGCTCTCCCAGTCAAATACAACCGGCAAATCTAACTTCTGTCCGTCAAGCGTTTTGTTTATCCATTTAACATTATCTTTGATTTCATCGGTAGTATTGGCTGTTGTGTAGATATAAACACCTACTTTGAGACCTGCGGCCTTTGCGTTCTTGATATTCTGCTCAAAATATGGGTCGAGAGTGTAGTCGTCATAATAACTTCCGATTCTGATAATAACGAAGCTACAGCCCTCTGCTTTAACCTTTTCGAAGTCAATGTCGCCCTGCCATTTAGAAACGTCAATGCCAAAGCTTATTCCGTCACCTGAATAGTTTTCTACCATCTCTTTGAACGGCATTGATTCTGAAGGAGTATAATCGCCTTTTGGAATTTCGTTTACAACCTCTACTGTTATATCCCAGCTTGTCTTATTGCCTGATGAGTCAGTTACAGTGGCAGTAATCGGATATGTACCTACAGTATTTACATCTACCTTACCTGTAAAGGTAAGAACCGGTTCTTTATCGTAATTATCGACATATCCAACCCATTCATCAAGTACGAAGCTCTCCCCTTTTTCAAGTGTAATATTCCATGCACCATTGAGAAGAAGTGGTTTCGTCGTATCGCTGACAGTGTAATCAATCGAATGCTCGTATGTTTTACCGTTGTATGTATACTTTATAACTGCACTGTTTTTGCCCGTCTTGGATGTATTTACGCTGGTTTTTCCGTTCTGGATTTTAACATTTGTTGAAGTTACAAGGTCATTGATAGTCAACTCATCGTATACCTCAATGTTCTTCTTGACCTCGATTTTTGCGTTCTTATCCTTTTCCGTAAGTATAGGCTTTTTAGTAGTTGTGGTTGTAGTAGTTGTTGGCTTCTTGGTAGTAGTCGTGGTGGAGGTGGTAGTTTCAGAAGGAGTAGTTGTTACCTCTGATGTTGTTGTATTGGTTTCAGTTTCTGAAGATGTGGTTTCAGATGAAGTGGTTGTAGTTGTTTCAGAGTTTGTTGTAGATGTGGTAGTGGTAGTTGTCGGTGTATCGGATTCTGTTGAAGATGTGGTCGTTGTAGTAGTTGTTGCAGACGACGTAGTAGTTGTTGTTCTATCCGAATTGGACGAACTGCTGTCTGAACTGCCACAGCCTGCAAGCATCAACGCTGACATCAGAAGAATTATATATGTTTTTTTCAAAGTAATTTCCCCTTTCGTATATTCCATTATATCACCTTTTATCGGAAAACACAACAAAAAACGAGCAGGAAATTTAAGGAGACAGCTTCTGAGTGAGTTGAAAGTTTTTTAGTTGCGCTGACAGTATGATTATTGTTAAATGTATACGGGTTACTTTTGTTTTACGTGTCTGAACAATAACTGAGAAGTTGCAGTAATAACAATAATACCCAATGCAAGTGCCCCGGCAAGCTTCAGGGTTGAAACTGCTTTTTCAAGAAATGTATTAAAACTACCCTCAAATGCTGAAGCCATTGTGTAATAAAGTGAGCCACCTGGAATAAGCGGTATGAGAGAGGTTGTAACAACAGGTGCAGCGGGCGTTTTCAAAATTCTCGCCATAATCTCTGAATAGAGCGATATAACGGCGGCTACGATAAAATAGTTTATCGGCTCATTGAAGATAATATGACTAAGTACAACAAACAGTCCCCACGAAAGAAGTCCGCCGACAGCCGCTGCAATTAATCTTTTTCCACGCATATTGAAAAGTATGCCAAAGCACAGCGAACCTATAAGACCTGCCGCAATCTGAATAAGCTCTGAACTTGTCATATTATACCTCCTGTAAGAAAAGCAACAGCGAAATATCCTGCAGCGATGGCAAGCGCAGTAATGCACGCTTCAATGGTACGAAGCAAACCTGCAATGCTGTCACCCACAAGCAAATCTTTTAATGCAGTTGTAAGACCGATACCCGGTATAAGCGTCATTATGTTTCCGATAATTACCTTATCAACTGCTGAAATAATGCTGAGCCGCAGTGTAATATATGCAAGTGATGTTGCGATAAAAGCTGAAACAAACTTGCTGAAAATTTTGTTTTTTACTGTTTTGTCGCAGAGTAATATCACAAATCTTACTAAAGCACCTATTATAAATGAAACAGCTGCTTCTATTATTCCTCCGCCGAAGAATAGCGTAAAAGCCCCTGAGATAATTGCATAGCAGATAAATTCAAACCATAACGGATATTTTTTGCTCTTAGCAATTTCTGCGAGCTGATTTCTTATTTCTTTGTCAGAATATTTATTTTTGCATATACTTCGTGAAAGCTCATTGAGCCTATGAACCTTTTCATAGTCAGTAGTTGTTTCCGTAATTCGTCTTGTCTGAGTGTATGCTTTGTCATCTGTATGTATCGTGACAACAATGCTGCTTGTTATAATAAAAACATCGGTACGTTTTGTGCCGTAAGCGGAAAACATTCTCTTAATGCTGTCCTCAACCTTGTGCACCTCTGCACCGTTTATAAGCATTTGTTCACCTATATCCATAATGCTGTCAAGTAGTTTTTCCATCGTATACCTCCAAATTCGTGTCAATTTATTCTATCATAAAACGCTCTGAATGTAAACGGCTCAACAACGGGCTATTTGAGTGAGCTTATTGAAAAATAGAAGAGTAATATAAAAGAGTGATATCGCTTAAAGTTCGATATCACTCTTTCGTCTTGATAAGCTACCATTTAGTCAATAACCGTAATCCTGCTCGCTTTTTATTTCAGCTCAACAATTGTAACACCGTCTTCACCTTCGCCATATAAGCCTTTTCTGAAGCTTGCGACATGATGGTGACGCTTTAAGTGATTACGCACCGAGTTTTTCAGTACACCTGTTCCCTTTCCGTGGATAATTGTGACAACGCCGGCACCCGATAATACAGCCTGGTCAAGGAAATTATCAAGCTCATAAATACCGTCATCTGAAGCATAGCCTCTGATGTCAAGCTCAAGCTGCGGACGTCTTGTCATTCGGCTTTCAACACCCTTGCTGGTGACTCTGCCGCTGCTTTGCTTTGGCTTTAGCTGCGGTTTTTGGGACGCTTCCTTTTCAACAAGTCTGAGTTTGGAAACGTGAATCTTTGTTTTCATAATACCTGCCTGGATAAAGCAGTTACCGCTTTCATCAGGAGGTGTTACAACAATACCCTTCTTGTTCATATCGGCAATAAGAACGTTGTCACCCTTTTTCAGAGGACGTGGCAATACGTACTCTTCGTTTGAAGCTGTAATCGGGTTAGCTTCATCATAAAGCTTGTTGAGAGTCGATTTGCTCTTATGCTTAGCATCAATAGCTTTCTGGGCAAAGTCGCTTTGCTCCTTCTGCTTGCGAAGTTCTGAAAGCTCATCGATAAGCTGCTCAGACTGCTTTGTAACACGTTTTACAATAGCGTTAGCTTCACGTCTTGCAAGCTCTAGCTCCTTTTCCTTCTGTTCCTCAAAACGCTTCTTTTCGCTTTCAAGCTCTGCTCTCAGAAGCTGTGCCTCGTTATTCGCCTTCTTCGCTTCATCACGGAGTTTGTCAAGCTCAAGGCGTGATTTTTCAAGGTTTTCTAAAATCTCTTCAAACTTTCTGTTTTCACCTGAAAGGAGATTCTGTGCTTCATCTATAATCGAATCCGGCAGTCTAAGCTGTCGTGAAATCTCGAATGCATTAGACTTACCCGGTGAACCTACAATGAGTCTATATGTAGGTCTGAGTGTGTTAACATCAAATTCGCAGGATGCATTTTCTACGCCATCGGTATCTAAAGCAAACAACTTAAGCTCCTGGTAATGCGTTGTGCAGATAATTTTTGCACCCTGCTTTTTCAGTTTTTCTATGATAGAAACAGCAAGTGCAGCACCTTCGACAGGGTCGGTTCCCGAACCCAGCTCGTCGAGCAGAACAAGGCTGTCCCAATCAGAGGTTTTTAGTATTTCTACGACTCTGTTCATGTGTGAAGAAAAAGTCGATAGGCTTTCTTCAATAGACTGACTATCTCCGATGTCAACAAGTATTTTTCCAAAAACAGAAATCTTTGAACCGTCAGCAACCGGAATCAGAAGTCCGCACATTGTCATTGCAGTAAGCAAGCCGACCGTCTTCAGAATTACTGTTTTACCGCCGGTGTTAGGGCCTGTGATAATCAGAGTGCTGAATCTGTCACCAAGCTCGACATCAATCGGAACAACCTTTTCCTTGGCAATAAGCGGATGTCTGGCTTTTTTCAGCAGTATAATACCGTCGTCACAAATCTCAGGAGCACATGCACGCATTTTTGCAGCAAGATTTGATTTTGCAAAGTACAATGACAGTTCAACAGAAGCGTTGAAACCTGAGATAAGCTGCTCTTTGAACTCGGCGCACATCTTTGAAAGTTCCGTCATTATTCTGTGAATCTCTTCCTGCTCCTGAACCTTGAGTATGCGGATATCGTTGTTAGCCTCAACGACAGACATAGGTTCAATGAACAGAGTTGCACCGGTAGATGAAGTATCGTGAACAAGTCCGTTTACCGCACCCTTATGCTCTGTTTTAACCGGAAGAACATATCTTCCGTCACGCATAGTTACTCTTGTTTCCTGAAGATACTTTTTGGTATCAGAGGATTTTATCATTGATTCAAGGGTATCCTTGATTTTTGCTCCCGCTCTTACGATTTTTCGTCTTATTGAAGCAAGCTCGGGACTTGCCTCATCAGCAAGCTCCTCAGAGCTGATTATCGAGCTGTCGAGCTTTCGCATCAGATAATCATTAGGGAAAAGACATTCAAACAGATAATCGAGTGTACTGCTGTTGTTTTCGCTGTGATTATACCAGCTAACAAGGTCAGAAATCTGATGAAGCATTCTTCTGATTTCTATAAGCTCGCCAAGTCCAAGGACAGCTCCCTGCGACGCTCTTTCAGCGAGCGGTACAATATTTGTAAATGAATAGAACATCGGAGTTCCGTATTTTACAGATAAGTCCAGGGCATCCGATGTTTTTTTGACTTCTTGCTTTACAGTATCGATATCAGTACAAGGCTTGATTTTTAAAGCTCTCGACTTTGCGGTATCGTTTGAACATTCGTTTGCAAGAAGCTCTAGTATTTTATGTAGTTCAAGTGTTTTGTAGTATTTTTCCATAGTGGTTCCTTTATTGAAGTAAAATCGACTTATAAAAATCGAGTGTTTTAAAGCTTTTGGAAAGCTGTAATCTTGTGTATTCTTCAGTTATTTCAGAAAGCTTTTGTCTGTCGGGGATTGAAAGCTTGATTTTAAAGAGGTCTTTGTAGTCGATAAGAGAGATGTATCTTATCGCATCTAGAATCTTCGGCGACAGCGCAACAATATTAGTTATCTCCCCTACCTTACTGCATTCGTCGCAAGTAAGCTTTCCGTCGTGCAGATTAAAATACATAGTATCAGCTTCGTAGGTGTTACATATGTGGCATCCGAGAAGTGCCGGCAAATGACCTAATTCGCACATAAATCGCATCTCAAAGATAGGCTTTATCATTCTGTGTTCGACCTTGCCGTTATCAAGAAAATACAAACAGTTGAGCATAAGTCTGGTTACAATATCACACGGCTGTTCAGGAAGAACGGAGTATCTTATAAGCTCCGAAAAATAACTTGCAAGCGAAAACTTTTCAAGGTCAAGTCTGATATTATAAAATGGATTTATAGGTTCTGCACTATTGAGATAATAGCGATTCTTGTTTTGATTTATACAAAGCTTAGAGAACATAAACAGGTCGGTTGAGCTTGATGATTTACTTGTAATTTTCATAGCTCCCTTGCAGGTAACATCAATAAGTCCGATTTCTCTGGTGAGAACAGATACGATTTTATCATTATCCCCTACCTGAACATCACGGATTATTACTCCTGTCACTGTCTGCATATGTTTCACCAGCCTCATAGCCTTTATATTTTAGGTAATCGGAAATCTTGCCCGATTTTAAAAATTCATTCCATAGCTTGTCCTTCAAATTAAAGCACTTCCTTTTACAGATATTATCTGCAAAAGGAAAAGGATTTATTTATCGGAAAGTCCAAAGTTTCTGATTATGCCTTCTCTGTTTCTCCAGCCCTCTTTTACCTTAACCCAGCACTGGAGATTTACTTTTATCTGGAAGAACTTTTCAAGCTCCTCACGGGAATCAGAGCCGATTTTTTTAAGCATTGCTCCGCCCTTACCTATGACAATTCCCTTGTGAGAATCTCTTTCACAGTAAATTACTGCAGAAATATCAAGAACTCCTTCTCCCGTTCTTGTATCTCTTTCGTGAAGCTCTTCGATAGTAACCGCAATACCATGAGGCACCTCTTCGCTTAAGTTTCTAAGTGCCTTTTCTCTGATAATCTCCGCCATAATCACCTTTTCAGGCTGGTCGGTTATAGCGTCATCCGGGAAAAAGTGCGGGCCTTCAGCTGCGTATTTCGATAAAATATCCATAAGCGTATCAATGCCATCCTTCTGCAGAACGCTTACAGGCAGAATTTCATCAAAGTCGTAAAGCTCGGTATATTCCGATATCTTTGAGATAAGCTTTGATTTATCGTCAACAAGGTCAATCTTGTTGAGAAGAAGAATTGTTTTCATCTTTGAGGACTTAAAGCTTTTGATAAGGCTTGTTTCGTTATCAGAAAGCTTTTTTGTACAGTCTACAACGAGAATAATAATCTCTCCATCGTTAACAGCATCGTTTACCGTTTTTACCATATGGTCGGAAAGCTTGTTTTTTGGTTTATGCATACCGGGTGTATCCATAAATACATACTGTATCTCGTCCTTTGTGAGTACACCTGTAATTTTTGTTCTTGTGGTCTGAGGCTTGCTGCTGACAGCGGCAATTCGTTCACCTACAAGTGCATTGAGAAGAGAAGACTTACCAACGTTTGCTCTTCCTACTATAGTAACAAATGCGTTTTTTGAGTTTAGCATATCTTTATCTTACTCCTCTGTCTGATTGCTGAAGCTTGTATCTCTTGAAACTCCGAGCTGTGAGAGGATAGCTTCTTCCTTTTCTCTCATAATTCTTTCGTCAAGCTTGCTTGTTTCGTGGTCATAGCCGAGAAGGTGGAGCATGGAGTGAACGGTCAGAAATCCGATTTCACGCTCAAGCGAGTGTCCGAATACTATTGACTGTTTCAAAGCAGTTTCGAGCGAGATAACAATATCACCGATTACATAGCAGTTAGTTTCGGGATTTAAATCATATTCGCCGTTTTCACCAAGCGGAAAAGAAAGCACGTCAGTAGACCTGTCGACATTTCTGTATTCACGGTTAAGCTCGTGAATCTGTTCGTTATCAACGAATGATACGCTGACCTCGGCATCACCGTTGAAATTCTCGTATGTTAAAACTGCATGACAGCACTTTCTGATAAGAAGTCTGATTCCTGTAGGAACCTTAACGCAATCCTGATTATTTGTGATTAATACCTTTACCTTAGCCATTATGTCTTTTTCCCTCTTCATTATATTTTTCGTATGCCTTGATTATATCCTGAACAAGCTTGTGTCTTACAACATCCTTGTCTGAAAAACGTTTGATAGCGATATCATCGACATTTTTCAATACTCGTACCGCTTCGATAAGTCCGGACTTTCTCTTTTCAGGAAGGTCAATCTGAGTAATATCTCCCGTTATAACAATTTTACTGTTGAAGCCAAGACGTGTGAGAAACATTTTCATCTGCTCAGGAGTCGTGTTCTGTGCTTCGTCAAGAATTATGAATGCGTCATCGAGAGTGCGTCCTCTCATATAAGCAAGCGGTGCAACTTCAATTGCTCCCCTCTCCTGTTGTCTTGCAAAAGCCTCTGGGCCGAGCATATCAAACAGCGCATCATATAGTGGTCTGAGATACGGGTCAACCTTATCCTGCAAATCACCCGGCAGGAATCCAAGCTTCTCACCAGCTTCCACAGCAGGTCTTGTGAGAATAATTTTGGTAATCTCGTGTGCACGGAATGCCTTCACAGCCATAGCAACAGCAAGGTAGGTCTTACCTGTTCCGGCAGGGCCAACTCCAATAACGATAGTGTTATCCTTGATTGCCTGGATGTACTGCTTTTGTCCGACTGTTTTAGGCTTGATAATCTTACCGCTCATGGTGACACATATTCCGTCATCCGAGAGCTTCTTCACCTCGTCCTGAGTACCGTCGGCAACCATTGAAATAACGTATCTTACATTCTGCTCGGTTATCTGTTCGCCTTTTGATGCAATGAACATAAGCGATTCAATTGCCTGAGCCGCATTAAATACTCCTTCTTCGTTACCCGTAACCTTGATGTCGCCGTCTCTTACGACAATCGAAACATCGTACTGTTTTTCTATTATTCTGACGTTCTCATCATAGCTCCCGAACAAATTTGAAATTAGCTCAGAGCGTTCAACATTTATAATTCTTTCAGCCATTAACTCACCGATAAATCTAGATTAAGATAGCACATACTATCTCAAAGTATATTATACCACAGCGTCAAAAAAATTTAAAGTAGTTTTTAATCTTTTTCAGGCAAAAAAACCTGAGTTTTTCCGATTTCTCCGTTAAGCACATAGGAAACAATTGCAGACAGTCCGTTTTCGTGTTTTTTGACATTTATTTTTTTGCTGAGAATCTTTGTGTCAGAAAGAAAATTCTGCTCGTACCTTGAAATATCGTCATAGAGTGCTTCTCGGGCTTGTTCTTCTGTCTGGACATATTCTATGTATTCATATTCATCGTATGTTGTGTGAGTTATTCCTATAGGCAGCTCAAGTCCGAGAAAGGTAAAATATGTCGTGCTTGAGTTTTCGATAAGCTGTGACTGCTCCGGTATATCACCAATCGGAATCTGTGCGTCAAAAAGGCAAAGCGAAGCTGATTTGCTGACGTTTTTCGTTACCTTCTTTTCGATTGCAGTAAAGCTCTGGTTGAAAGTGATACTCTCTGCATAGGTTCCGTATACATCTGCTTGTGAATAACGATAGTTGAATCTGCCATCTGTTCCCGTATACTCACCGCTTATGAGTATTTGTCCTTTTGCAACCGCATCACCTATCATCACGTTAAGGCTTCCGCTGTACACCTGAACGTCAGTGATTACAGCGTCTTTTTCAGATACTATGTTAGCAGGCATTCTTTTCTGCGTCATCGGCGGTGTTGGTTTTATTTCGCTGATGTTAATTACAAGCGTACTTCCGTGGCTTCTTATCCCCGCCCACGCAATACAGTCTGTTTCAAGCATCAGAGCAGTTTCCAGCTCGTAAAAATTTATTGACGGTATCAAACGTCCAAATCCGATATCATAGTCTTCCAGAACTGCATAAACCGCTTCTCTGGTATGTTTGTCACCGCCTACAATCTTGATTTGCAGTATATGATTTGAAAAGAAGCTCAGAAGCATAATTGCGAATATCAGACCTATGTATATTCCATAGTGTCTTCCGTACTTGCCTGAATAGACTATGATACCTTTTTTGTTTTCGAGAGTGAGATTGCAATCATACTTTCTGCAAAGCTTTTTGACTGCTTTAACGTCATGGTATAGCACCTTGAAATTCAGTTTTTCACCGCTTGTTTTTAATTCAGCAGCACAGATACCCGAATCGAGCAGGTCTTTAAGAAGCCTGCTTATATTTTTCCCGCAGATAGTTGCGTCATATGAACCAAGTCTTTGAAAAATCATATACTGCTCCTTCTCTGCTCGATGTTGACAGAAGAGATTTGTCCTTTAATCTCAATTGTTGTGTTGGAATAGCTTGTAGCTGAAAGCCCCTGCCCCCATATTTCAAGTATATTGTCGGCAGTAACAATCTTTACAACAACATCACAGCTTTCTGTGATTTGCTTGCAGTTTTCTATAATCACTGTGTCATTGTCTATAATACTTATGCAAGAGCTGAGATATAAGCTTCGTTTTGCAAGTTTATGTATACTTTTCATTATATCGCCTCCGATAAATTATATTATAATTTGTCCTTGCATATACTTTGAATCATGACAAATGTTCGGAGGGCAATATGAAAAACGTCATAAAACTAATCTGCACTTTAGTCCTGGTTGTGCTTTTCTTTATGTATACACCGATTATATCCGATGGAATACTAATGGGAATTAACCGTTGTCTTAACATAATAATTCCATCATTGTTTTTTTTGATGGCAATTTCTGATTATCTCACAAGGTCGGGCGTGCTGAACGGAATGAAAATTCTTTTCAGACCGATTGCAAAAATCCTTGGAGTAAATGAGTCGCTGGTTCCTCTGATTATCCTATCAAACATTGGTGGATATCCTATAGGAATCAAGCTCGTAAGTAAGCTCTGTGATGATAATATAATCTCGATTAAACAAGCCCACATACTATCGATGTTTTGTTTCTCGTCGGGGCCGGCGTTTTCAATCAGTGCTGTTGGAATTTGCGTGTTCAGAAATAAGAAAATAGGTATTGCGATATTCCTTTCAATACTCTTGACTAATTTGCTTGTTTGTATGGTTCTTTCAAGAATCTTCAAGCTTAAAACAATAGATGCAAGCTTTCATTCACAGGAAAAATATACAATGACCGATGCTGTAGAATCAGCCTCAAAATCCTTGTTTTCGATGTGTGCGGTCATAATTTTGTTTTCGGGTCTTTGTTCGCTGGCGGAATATACTGTATTGCAATATACACCGATTACAAATGATTCCCTCAGAGGGCTCGCGCTCTCACTTCTTGATGTTACATATCTCACAAACATCAAGAGTGTATCATTCAGGATTATTCCTTGCGTTGTGTTTGCAATATCACTTGGCGGAGCTTGTGTGTGGCTTCAGAACAGCAGGTTGTGCAGTAAAAAAATACACCTATGCGCAGTCTTTGCAGGAAGAGTTGTAATTTCGCTGTTTTCTGCTGCAATATATGTAGTAATATTCTCCTTTTCTTGCAGGGAAATACTTGCTGATGCTGAGCAAAATGTTCGATTAATTGTCAATATAGACAATTTCATACCTTCAATTTGTTTAATAATAATGATATTTTTATTGTTTTCTAAAAAAAGACTAGCATTTCAGAAAAAAGTATGATATAATGTGTTTAAAGAAAGCTATCAGTTTAGAAAAGGAGTGTCTATTATGGCAAAGAAAACTTATTTTGGTAATAACATTACACCATCCTGCTCTTACTGTGTATACGGAAGCAGAGCAAAAGAAGGCAATAAGGTTCTCTGTGAAAAGCAGGGTCTCGTTGCAGGAGATTACAGCTGTAAGAAGTGGGAGTATGACCCAATCAAGCGTATTCCTAAGAAGCAGCTTACAATTCCTAACCAGGAAGACGATATTATCTAAGCTACATAAAAGCCGTACACCTAAAAAGTGTACGGCTTCTTTTTTATTTATTTAGTTTTGAAATAAGAATATTACTTATAAGCGCAGGGTTTGCTCTGCCCTTCGATTTCTTCATGCATTGACCTATCAGAAATCCGAGAGCATTATCCTTGCCGTTTTTATAATCAGTAACAGATTTCTCGTTTTTCTCAATAACATCATCTGCAAGATTCTCAAGAAAACTATTGTCTGAAATCTGTATAAGTCCCAGCTTCTCAGCAAGCTCATGCGGAGACAAAGAATCGTTTGCGATGATAGCTTCAAAGATTTTTCTTGCACCCGTAGAAGAAACTGTCCCCTCTTCGATGAGAGAAATAAGTTCAATAAGATATTCGGGTGTAAGTTCCGTCTGTGAAAGAGCGAGTCTGTTCTTGTTAAGATGCTTGAGAATGTCTGTCATTATCCACTTGGCGGTAGTATTTGAATAATCCTGCTTTATGCCGTTACATAGGTCAAAAAACTGTTTCAGCTCATTATCAGAAGCTATGAACACAGCATCTGTCTGAGAAAGTCCGAGATTTAGGTAATAGTTTATCGCTTTAAGATTCGGAAGTGCCGATTTGTCAATCGTTATACTGTTTAGATAATCATAATTAAGCAGTATAGGCGGGATATCAGGTTCGGGAAAGTATCTGTAGTCATTTGCGTTTTCCTTCGTTCTGAGCACTTCGCTCCTGCCCTGAGCGTCATTCCAGCGACGTGTTTCCTGGCTGATTGTTCCACCAGCTTTTAGTATTTCGAACTGGCGATGCTGCTCGAATTCAATCGCTGAAAATACACCTGAAAAGCTGTTGACATTCTTCATTTCGACTCTTGTACCAAGCGGTTCGCCGTCTTTGTGAACAGAAACATTTACGTCACAGCGGATAGAGCCTTCCTGCATTTTGCAATCGCATATTTCAAGATACGATAATATAGATTTGATTGTTTCGAGAAAATCCTTTGCTTGCCTTGGAGATTCGATATCGGGCCTTGTTACAATTTCTATAAGCGGAACACCGCAGCGGTTATAGTCAATGTAGGTGCTTTGTTCTTTACCCTCTGAGTGTATAAGCTTGCCTGCGTCTTCTTCGATATGTATACGCTCAATATTTACACGCTTGACTTTACCTTCTGACAAAAATTCAAGATAGCCGTTTTCGCAAATTGGTTTTTCTGCCTGCGAAATCTGATATCCTTTCGGAAGGTCTGGGTAAAAGTAGTTCTTTCTTGCCATTTCTGAGCGAGAGTTTATACTGCAGTTAAGTGCAAGTCCCATTTTGATTGCATATTGAAGTGTCTTTTCGTTAAGTGTAGGCAATGCCCCGTGTAGTCCTAAGCATATAGGACAAACGTTTGTGTTGGGACTGGCTCCGAACTCGTTTTTACAGCTACAGAATATTTTAGTATCAGTAGACAGTTCTGCGTGGACTTCAAGACCGATGTTTGAAATCAAATTATCGCACATAGCTTTCCCTCCTTGCCCACTGAAAAAGATTAAGCTCGGTTTCTACAGCATAAGCCGTATTCAGAAGCAAATCCTCTCTGAAACTGTCAGCCATAAACTGAATACCTATCGGCATACTGTCCTTATCAAATCCGCAAGGCACGCTGATAGCAGGAATACCGCAAAGGTTTGCAGAAACGGTGCAGAAATCTTCGCTATATACCGAAACGGGAGAACGCTTCTGATTAAGCTTTGGTGCAGTATTAAAAGACACAGGGGTAGCAATTACATCGATGGCCGAAAAAGCGTTCTGAAAATCAGATTTAATTAGCTGTGCGGTTTGTTTTGCTTTGAGATAGTACTTGTCGTAATAGCCCTCGCTGAGCACAAACGTTCCCAGCAGGATTCTTCTCTTAACCTCATCACCAAAGCCCTCGGTACGTGAGTTTACAAATAATTCTTCTATAGATGAATTATCATCTCTCCTGTACCCGTACCTTACACCGTCAAATCGTGAAAGATTTGAGGAAGCTTCTGCGGATGAAATGATGTAATAGGCAGAAAGAGCATACTGAGCGTGTTTAAGCGATATCGGAATAAGCTCGGCACCAAGCTTTTCAAGCGTGGTTAAGGTTTTAAATATCGCTGTCTTTACATCTTCGTTTATATCTGAAGTAAAATACTCATCGGGGACGCCGATTTTAAGCCCTCTGATGTTGCCTGTAAGACATTTGAGCGCTGAGGGGTACTCTCTACCTATACTCGTCAAATCACGCTTGTCGTGGCCGCAGATTGCGTCGTAGAGCATGGCGGTATCTTTTACCGATTTGCATATGGGGCCAATCTGGTCAAGCGATGACGCAAAAGCGATAAGCCCGTACCTGGAAACGCTGCCGTATGTGGGTTTAAGACCTACAACGCCGCAATGTGCCGCAGGAAGTCTTATCGAACCGCCCGTATCAGAGCCCAACGTCATAAGTGCGTCTGTAACAGCTACAGCAGCGGCACAGCCACCCGACGAACCGCCGGGAGATTTTTCGATGTCGTGTGGGTTCTTTACAGCACCGAAGTACGAGGTTTCGGTAGTAGAGCCCATTGCAAATTCGTCCATATTGAGCTTTGCAGTAATAATGGAATCTGATAGCTTATCAATTACTGTGGCGTTATATGGCGAAACATAGCCCTTGAGCATTCTTGAAGCACATGTGGTCTTTGAAAATACTGTACAGATATTATCCTTTACAGCGATTGGCAATCCCTGAATGCTGTTAAGCTCTACACCTTTACACGCTGTTTTGTCAAAACTCTCTGCCATTTTCAGTGCATAATCCAATTCTATAGATATTGCAAAGTTAAGTTTTTCGTTGTTCTCTGTAATTTGTCTGAGTGCTTTGGTTGTAAGCTCTGCCGAGCTTACTTCTTTTGATTTAAGAAGCTTTCTTGCTTCATAAGCAGTTAAATTTGTGTTATTCATATTTCACATGTCAGACTGTTTTAGGTACGCAGAAACAGCCGTTTTCGGTATAATCTGAGAGCGATGATACATCGATGCTTTCGGTTTTCTCCTTGTGTAAATCACTTCTGAGAACGCAGGACGCAGACCCCATATTTTCACTGATATCTGCATCCTGCGGAAGCATCGACACAAACTCAACAATCTGATTCATATCATCTATGACGCTTTGTTCTCTTGATTTATCGATTTCAAGCTTTGATAGCCTGGATATTCTTTTGATATCAAATTCCATAGTATCCTCTTACTTAGTCATTTCGAGAAATTCCTGCTCGGTGATAATCTTAATGCCAAGCTGCTGAGCCTTTGTAAGCTTGCTTCCAGCCTCTTCACCTGCAAGGACGTAGTCTGTTTTCTTTGATACAGAGCCGCTTGCCTTACCGCCGAAGCTTTCGATTATAGCTTTTGCTTCATCACGCTTGAGAGTCGGCAGTGTTCCTGTCAGAACAAAGGTAAGTCCTGAGAATCTGTCGTCAACAGATTTCTTTTCGTATTCGGTATTAAGTCCGTAAGCTTTGAGCCTTTCTACAAGTGCTTTAAACTCAGGCTCTGCAAAAGCATCGCACACGCTTTTCGCCATAATTCCGCCGAAGCCTTCTATTTCCGAGATTTCCTCTTCGGTAGCATTTATGATATTATCAAGCGAGCCGAATTTTTCGCAAAGGAGCTTTGCAGATGCCTGGCCGATGTTCCTGATGCCGAGTGCAAACACAAGTCTGTCAAGTGAATTATTCTTTGAAGCTTCAATTGCGTTTATAAGGTTTGTTGCAGACTTCTCTTTGAAGTTTTCAAGCGAGATTATATCGTCGAGCTTTAATTCGTAAAGGTCTGCTACAGAATGGATAAGCTCGTTATTTAAAAGCACGTCAACAATTGCAGGTCCCAGGCCGTCAATGTTCATTGCGTTTTTGGATGCAAAGTGCACGATTCGTCTGTGGAGCTGTGCAGGACAAGCAAAATTCGGGCATCTTATTGCAGCCTCTTCTTCGCTTACCACAAGCTTTTCACCGCATACAGGACAGCACTCGGGGAACGAGTATACTTCCCCTTCCTTATCCTTTGTCACAGCACAAAGAACTTCGGGGATTATGTCTCCTGCTTTTCGTACTCTTATTGTGTCACCGATTGCGATGTTCTTTTCGGTAATGAAGTCCTTGTTATGAAGTGTCGCTCTTGAAACGCTTGTACCTGCTAAAAATACAGGTTCGAAGACAGCGACGGGAGTAATTGCGCCTGTTCTGCCAACCTGAAGCTCGATGTCTAAAAGCTTTGTATCCTTTTCTTCAGGCGGGAATTTGTAAGCCACAGCCCATCTTGGATACTTTGCCGTAGAGCCTAAGACCTCACGCATTGCAAGGTCGTCGAGCTTAATAACAACCCCGTCTATATCAAACGGCAGAGAAAATCTTCTTTCTCCAATTTGGTTTATTCTGTCTATGATTTCCTCGGCAGTTTTAAGGCAGGTGTAATCCGGCACAGTCTTGAAGCCAAGCTCTCCGAGTAAATCCAGCGACTGCTTGTGAGAAGTAATCTCCTCGCCCTCTATTCGCTGAATATTGAAGCAGAATATGTCAAGTCCACGCTGTGCTGTTATCTTTGAATTCTTTTGTCTGAGAGAGCCTGCGGCAGCGTTTCTTGGATTCTTGAACGGCTGTTCTGCGTTTTCTTCCTGCTGAGCAACTACCTTGAGAAATGACTTCATAGGCATATATACCTCGCCACGAACCTCAAGCTCTGCAATTTCTTTGGAGAGTTTCAAAGGAATTGACTTGATTGTTCTGAGGTTTTCGGTAACGTCCTCACCAACGAAGCCGTCGCCTCTTGTAGAGCCACGGACAAACCTGCCGTTTTCGTATTCAAGTGAAACTGACAAGCCGTCAATTTTTGCCTCGACGCAGAAAAGTGGGTTTTCAACTGTCTCTGAGACCTTTTGCACGAATGCGGTAACCTCATCAAATGAGAACACGTCCTGAAGGCTTCCCATCTGCACGGTATGCGTTACCTTCTCAAAGGTGTTGAGAGTTTCGCCGCCGACTCTGAATGATGGTGAGTCTTCTCTTACAAGCTGTGGAAACTGTTCCTCAAGCTCCTTGAGACGGCGATTTTTCATATCGTAGTCGTAATCGCTGATTTGCGGGTCATCGAGAACGTAGTAGCGGTGTGCGTGGTAATTAAGCTCCTCTACCAGGTTATCTATTTCAATTTTTGCATTTGTAATGTCCATAATAACACCTCAGACAAAATAATTATACACAAATATTATACCACGATTTTATGACGATTTCAATATAGATGAACATTAATAAAACTACCCTGTTCGAGATAAGCTCCACCTCAGCATCGAGAATCTGTTTCTCCACCAGCTTGTCAGACTTCTGTCTGTTGCAGCACATATGTGCAAGCTGAAGGTTTTCCATTGCCGACGGGTGACCTCCCCTCGATACGGGGATGATGTGGTCGATACACGGCGACAGCGGGTGCGGAAATTTCTGCTTGAAGTCTACAGGTTTGCCACAGATACCGCAGTTTTTCTGCGTAGCGTATATTTTTTTCTTGTGAGACTCGAACTGCCTTCGCTGTGTACCATTATGGTCGGGCCTCAGATTCGCTTTTGTTGCTATGTTATCACCTCCGGGAAGGCATAATAAAAGCACCCTGCCGAAACCGAGTGCTGATATTCGTATTAGATTGTCTTTTCTTTACCATCCAAAGTTACTGTCACTGTGGAATATGAATCAGCTTGTTCTAATTCTTCAAGCTTCTTTGTAGCAGCCAGAATTTGTCGTGAAAGTTCAATAAATTCGTTGATATCATTCACTCCGCACCTGTCCTGCAGTTTTTCCATTCGCTCTATTTGTTCTTTTAATTTCTGCTTATACATGTTTTCAACTCCCTCAATTCCAGGTAAAAAATACCGCCTTGATAATTCAAAGCGGTTTAGTTCAATTTTCCTTCTTCTTTTAGTCGTTTATATTCCTCTTCCGTGATTTTTTTGAACTTGACCGGCTCAGACATCTTTTCCTGCCAGTCTTTCTGGGTTTCCTTGTCCCACTCTTCACTCACTGATGAATGATTATTAATTTCATTCAAATTCATGTCATAACCTCCAATTCAATACTATTTTCTTCGATTGAAATAACCCTATACGCACAGCCTTTATCAAGCAAAAACTCTCTTTGTTTTGGAAAATGGCTTAGAGATTCAACATAAGCACCAGTTGTTCCTGGCTTTACTCTTATTGTCATCTCAAAATATCCCTTTAATGCTCCTGAACGAGTAACAGAAGTGCTTAAGAATTGATAAGGAACCAAAACATCTCCAACAGCAGCGCCAACATAAGGATTGATATCCAAGCTTCTGTAACAAACAATTTCATGTTTCAACTGATTTTTCCGTAACGCACCGGAAATAAGGCCCGAATAATACAGTAGCGTTTCATCCTCAGAAATTTCGCCTCTGAGCATAGCATTCAATCTTGCGTAAAATTTATTATCAGCAGGGTCGCCACTATTTTGGGTGTACTTCTTTATAGCACGAATCTCTTCGGCTGTAAGCATATTAATCCAATTTTGAGATTCTCTTCTCAAAACAGGAACGACATTGCTGTCAGATAACGGATTAAATTTTTCTGTGTTAATTATACCACTCTCTCCGTCATTCGTCAAGCTCCTGAACTGTGAGAGCTTCTCCTGCTCGACAGCGTTTGCCTGCTCCGTAGTGAGCTTCGGTGGAGTGTAGTTTACCGCTTTATCCGATGCTTCTGAGTCCACGGCAGTCCACGACTGCTTTGACCAAATATCCTGCCTGGTATTTCCGCATTCGTATATAGCCCTGCATCCGCAGTTGTCGTGACGCCTGAAAACGTCCTGCGGAGCTGTTGCATAATCGTACCTTAGTGCTACCTTATGTCCGAGCGAAGTCATAGCGCCGGTACTATGCTCCTGATAATACCCGTCTTCTGCGTCATGTTCGAATGTTGTTGTCAGGTCAGCCGGTATCATCATAAATGCGACTGGGGGTTGTTTGAATCCCAGCCGCAGATATTAAGAGGTTAACAAAAAGCAACTGATACGTTAAACACTATTTTATACCTAAACCATGAATCGAAATAAGGGAAAATCCATACCCTAGTGCCATTAAATAAGGCACCAATGATAATAAGGGATTTATAAATGTAATAGCAAGTATATGGGACAATTTCGATTTGACTACCTGAGATTCGTTCTGTTTCTTGAGCGTTAATCTCACTCTGTTTGCAATAATTAAAGTACAGCAAATCGGATAGATAATTGCAAATACCGTTATTACCTCCTGAAGTCTAGCACCAATTATTACAGCTCCAGGCAAAAGTATCACACCAGTTAAAATCGTTCTTATAAATGGTCTAAAAAAGTTAACATCAAATTTCCAGATTAGTATTAAAGATATAAGGCTTGCAAGGGCAAAAAACATTGTAGGATAAGCTATTATATAATTATACGGTGCAGAAGTAAATTCAAAGAGCGATATGGCACCCCAAATATTAGATGGTATTACCGTAAAAATTATTGGTAATGTTATACGAGATTTTGTTCTATTCATCGTTTCCTCCTATGTAACATTATTCTCAAAATAATACCTGGGTTTTTAGTTTATTCTTTCATTTAACAAGTGCAATTCAGTAACAATTTCATTAGCGCTTCGTAATTCTAATGCATCATTATAATCATTCGACAAGAAATAATATGTTCCCATCATGTGTCCATGTCCCATTCCGCCAAATCTTGTAAAACCGCCCACAAATTCGTCTGAACCAGACATACAAAACCAAAACTTAGCTGAATCATATTTGTCCGCAACCTCAAAGCCTATTTTTATATTAAATACAGGAATCGTTCCCTCATTTAAACGCGATGACTTATCATATGAGTAATAATTGGCATCTCCCGGACGGTGACAGTATGACGCAGTCAAATCAGCCAGTATCATCATAAATGCGGCTGGGGTTTGCTCTATTTCTATGTATAATTCATCAGTTTCACCAAAGTCAGACGCCCATATCTTATCATTTGTAACCTTACAATACCTTGCGATTCGTTCGCCATACTCATCCAGTCCCTTGAAAGATGGACTATCAGTTTCTGAAACAAATCCATAGAAATACATTCTATCCTCTTCTCCTGTATATATATATAAATTTTCTCTGCAATCGGCTAGTTCTTCCATTGCAATAATTGTAGCATACAAATTCTTGTTGTAGTTATAGTCGTCAAACAAGCTTCCATCTATCTCAAACATGTGTTCCCATGTTCCTTCTTGTTTGGGACCGAACAAATTTTCATACTCCGATTTTATACTAGCACTGTAAGTTATACCGTATCTGTCGAAGCCCCATTTGCTGAGTGGGAGATATGTTACGAGGTCATCCTCATTCACGATATTGAAAATAAAGCCGTAGTCATCGATTTTATCGAGGTCGTCTGTGGTTGCAGGAGAAGCGAATGTATATACAAACTGATCTGTTATACTTTAAATGCAGTCGACAAAGACCCAAAATTCTGGTAGAATAAAGAAAAGAAAAAAATCAGAAAGGTTTGGGAAAAATGAATTACAGCAAAGAATTCAAGGCAGAGGCTTTGAAATTGTCCGACGAAA
>JAGALZ010000002.1 GCA_017848055.1 Oscillospiraceae bacterium
CAACAAGATTCCAGCACCCTGTTGCAGGTACTTACAAGAAGGAAAGAGTTGAAGCTGGCAAGAAGTACTTCTCAGTAGCTTCCGGCGGTGGTACAGGTAGAACTCTCCACCCAGACAATATGGCTGCAGGCCCTGCTTCCTACGGTATGACAGACACACTCGGAAGAATGCACTCTGATGCTCAGTTTGCTGGTTCTTCTTCAGTTCCTGCTCACGTTGAAATGATGGGACTTATCGGCGCTGGCAACAACCCAATGGTTGGTATGACAGTTGCTTGTGCAGTTGCTATCGAAGAGGCTATGAAGTAATCTCTGAACGCAAAAATGCGGTTTTGAGCTTATAAAAACAGCCTAAATATGAGTGTGATTTGCTTTGTAATACACAAACAATACACAAGCAATACACACTCACAATACACAAATATTGAGGCGGTCGCTATAAAGTGACCGCCTTTTTGCGTTGACTTTTATAGAGATAGATGATATAATAAATAAATTAAAGATTAAGGGTGTAAAATATGAATGCTTTGATAATGAACTGTAGTCCGGTAAAAAATGGTGCAACCGCTGAAATAGCAGGCATAATTTCTTGGCGTCTAAAAGAAAAATATAACATCATTAATATTTGTATTGATGATTACAGCTTTAATTTTTGCAAGGGTTGCCGTTCGTGCCATAATACCGCAAAATGTGTGCAGCACGATGATGTTGACAAAATAATTGAACAGTATGAATGGGCTGATATAATAATATCGGTAGCTCCTTCCTATTGGGCAGATGTACCTGGTCAATTTAAAGCATTCATTGACAGATGCACCCCTTGGTGTAATACTCATGAACCCCACGCAGCAATAAGTAAAGGAAAAAAAGGTTATTCTGTTGCTTTGAGAACTGGTCCAAGCATGAGAGAATGCGACCGTATTATTGACACTATTGAGCATTTTTATGGACATATGGAAATTGAGTGCTGCGGTAGATTAGGCTTATGTTCAATTGAGCACAAAGACGATGTAGAATCAAGAAAAGCTGAAATTGTAGATTTTTGTAATAATATATAAGTTAAAAATAACCTGTGAGCCCTACATCTCACAGGTTATACTTTTATCCTATTTTCTCAATTTCAGCCGCAAGACTTTCAATGGTGCGGTCTTTTTATTGCAAAATCCCTCTTTACTTTTTAAGCTGTAAAGTATATAATATATGGGTACATATATTTTTGAAAGGAAATTATTATGGTTATTCTTGACGATTTGAAGCAGGAGCTTGAAAGCTTCAGACCAAAGCTTAAGGAGCTTTCTGAGGTTCTTGCAATAGATTCTAAAAAGGAAGAAGTAGCAAAGCTCCAGGAGCAGGCAGCTCAGCCCGACTTCTGGGATGATGCGGATAATTCACATAAGATTTTGAAAAAAACAAGCTCGCTCCAGGGTGTTATTACAAAGTATGAAAAACTCCTGGCAAAGTTTGAGGATTTGGGAGTAATGATTGAGCTTGCCGCCGAAGAAGACGACGAAAGCCTTCTGCCCGAAATCAAGCAGGAGCTTTCCGGATTTACAGCAGGCGTAGAGGAACTTACCCTCGCAACACTTCTCAAAGGCGAGTACGACGCTAATAACGTAATTCTTACTCTCCACGCAGGTGCAGGCGGAACAGAGGCACAGGACTGGGCTGAAATGCTTATGCGTATGTATCAGCACTGGGCAGACAGACACGGCTATAAAACAACTCTTCTCGATAGCCTCGACGGGTCTGAAGCGGGCATAAAAATGGCATCACTTATGATTGAGGGCGATAATGCATATGGATATCTTAAGAGTGAAGCCGGTATCCACAGACTTGTAAGAGTTTCTCCGTTCGACGCTTCGGGAAGCAGACATACCTCGTTTGCCGCAGTTGACGTGATGCCTGAAATTGACGCAGATATGAGCGTCGAAATCCGTCCCGAGGATATTAAAATGGACGTTTACCGTGCAAGCGGTGCAGGCGGACAGCACGTTAATAAAACCTCATCAGCCGTAAGACTTACACATATTCCAACAGGTATCGTAACCTCTTGCCAGACTCAGCGTTCCCAGGTTCAGAACAGAGAGTATGCAATGAAGATGCTCGTCTCTAAGCTCGTTGAAATCAAGGAAAGAGAGCATCTCGAGAAAATCGATGACATCAAGGGCGTTCAGAAGGAAATTGCATGGGGCGCACAGATTCGTTCCTATGTTTTTATGCCTTATACTCTCGTTAAAGACCATAGAACAGGCTATGAGCAGGGAAATGTCGGCGGAGTTATGGACGGCGACCTCGATGGCTTTATAAATGCTTATCTCAAAGCGCTTTCATTAGGTCAGATTGAAAAGTAATTTTTGGCAGACTGCATAAATTTGCGGTCTGCTTTTTTACTTGACAACATATTATAAAAATGATATCATTTTTTTATAAATTAAACGGAGGAAAATAGCTATGGCTGAGTTTCATTCAATAACAATCGAAAGACAGTATGCCAGCGGAGGAAGCGAGATTGGAAAGATACTCGAGGAGCTTCTCGGTATCCCATGTCACGACCACGATATCCTCGAGAAAGCAGCCGAAAATTGCGGTGTCCCGAAGGATATGGTGGAGTTTGCAGAAGAAACTTCCACGAATATTCTGCTTTTCGGACTTTCAATGTTAAAGCCGGGTAGAGAAGATTTGCCCGTTTCTGAAAAGATTTTTGCAGAAGAAACCAAAATCATTACCGATATCGTAAGAAATGAAAACTCAATCATCGTCGGAAGATGTGCAGGCTATATCCTCAAGAACCTCGTGCGTTCACTTAATGTGTATATCTACGCCGATTACGAAAAGCGCTTTGACAGAGCAATAAGCGTATACGGAATTCCTGATGATGAAGCCGAGGACGTTATCAAAAAGTTTGATAAAAAGCGTTCCGATTTCTACCACGCAAATACAAAGCGTAAGTGGTCGGATAAGGGATGCTACCACCTTTGCCTGAATAGCGGACTTTTAGGTACAAGAAGATGTGCCGAAATTATCGCTGATGTTTTTAATTCCGCTAAAGAAGATAAGTAAAATGAAAGAGCCTGAGGGTAATCTCAGGCTCTTGTTTTTATTCCCAGTGACGCACTTTGAATTTCGGGTTTATCGTACGCATGTTTGAGGTTATGTATGATGCCCTGCGGCATTTTAGGATTATCTCTCTGCCGCTTTGATTTCTTGTGTAAACAGCATCAAATTTTCCCGTACTCAGTCGTAGCTTTTCAACAAGTACAGCTACATACTCCTTGTTCTTGCCGATAATCGAAGGACAAGCAAACGAGTGCTTTTTCTTGTATCCTCCGAAAATATTCTTCTTTATGAGTATGTATCTCGGGTTTTCGATAGGGGACAAAAGCTCCTTCATCGCTGTGTTGAAGATGTTCTGGTCGTGAATTGTCGCATTCCTTAGATAAAGCGAAACGGAAAGTGCATCTGAGTCCTTTGTTGCCTCAACTCTCGCACCGGGCGTAATAAGCTCGCATTCCTTCAGCGTCTTGTAAACAGCAACACCCATTGTCTTGAAGGAACGTCCGGGATTTATGTGCATTGCAAATTTCATCAGTAAAGATACAAGTAAAACATACACCGGAATCGTTGCAAGCGCTATAATCAGTGCTACAAAAAAGCCTGCCTCGTGATAAGTCGTTCCAGTAATGTGTATACATCCCGATGACAGTATGCTCAGTGTAGCTAAAAGTATGGCATTGTAAAAGGTGAAAACCGGCACTCTCTTTTCAGTAGGAATCTCAACTTCCGAAACAACGTTGAATGAGCTTTTTCCAACCTCTGCCGTCCAGCTGTCTTTAACCTCGTCACGCTTCTTGGAAAGTTCTAGCATCTCGGCGTTAATCTTTTCAATGCCCTTTTTTGTGTACGGGGGCTTTATCGCAGAAATCCTGTCAATTCCGCTTTCTATCGATGACTTTTCGTAAGCAGGCCCCATAAAGGAGTCAAATCTGCGTTTTAACACATCGTAGTCGTATGAGGTAAGCTCATCTTTATTGTAAAGCATTTTGCTTATATTAGCCTGAGCCATATTTTCTGCAAACAGATATTCAGGCTCTACAGTAACAAGATGCCATACATTCGATACCTTGTCGGGATTGTTCTTGTCTATTCGAATTGCTCTGCCTCGCATCTGATTTGAAAGCACAAAGCTGCCGACAAAGCTTGCCAGAATAAGAGTGTTGATGCAAGGGGAGTCCCAGCCCTCGCCTAGGAGCGATTTTGTACCGACAAGAACCGTTATCTTTCCGCTTTCAAATAGCTTTCCGACGTAATCTACTGCCTTGTGATTGGAGCCTGAAAAATCAACGACGCTGTATCCCGTGGCTTCAATCGCAGTCCTTCGATGTTTTACGTCAGAAAGGTCTATGCTGTCGGGCAGAATAATAAGTGTACCTGAAAGCACGCCGATTTTAGCATCAGGTAAGGCTTTTCTTACCGTTTCAAAAATGCTTACAACATTAACTGAACTGAAATCCTCGTCAGTACCTATCTTGTTTACATTTTCTTTCCTTATGTAGTCGGTCAGCACAAGCATTCTGAGTCTTTCGCCAAGAGAAGCGTATTCGCTTTTTGCAATATCCGAAATGCTCGCAAGCTTACCGACAGACGAAATAAGCGTCCTCTTGAGTCTGTCGCCAAGCTCGAGTGAAACCTTTCGCTTTTCGTAAACCGAATTTACTTTAAGAACCGAGATAATCTCCTCACGCTCTTCCTCGGTTGTGTACTCAGAAACAAGCAGGTGGGAAATCGCAACCTGTGCAAACGAAATATTAAGTTTTGGAAGCTCTTTTTTGGTTGTCAGTTCCTTTATAAGACCTTTGTTTATCTCGTATCCGTAATGCTTCAAAAGCACAAGTATGGCAATATGTTCCTTTGCAAATGAGAAAAGCTTATCGTAATCCCTTTCATAGTTTAGCTTTGTGTAAACTGAGGATATTGCTCTTGTGGATTTCAGCGCTGATATGGCTGATACAGCGTTTTCTCTGTGCTTTTCGAAAGCGGCAACCTCTTCCTTGCTCGGAAAGTTGAAATATACATAATCCTGATGCGGGCAAAGAGTGTTCTGCCCAACAAGCTCCGGAACAAAAATCTCCTCGTCAATTTCTCCGCAGATTTCAAGATATCTGTCCCACTCCATCCCATCAGAGTCATATGGCGGAGTAGCGGTAAGAGATATTATCTTTACATCTTTGTCAAGCGACGACACAAACTTTTCGAGTGCCTTCTGCCACTCGTTTTTGAGATGGTGTGCCTCATCAAGGCAGATTGTTTTGATACCGTTTTTCTTGATTGTTGCAAAGATATCAATATCCGATAAATCAGTGTCCTCGCCGTCTTCCGATGTTACTTTGTCAATTGCCGTGTACAGTGCCTGATAAGTCACACTGTTGTATAGCTTTACATCGTGTAAATCTGTAGAGAAAAGCTCATCAAACCATGACTTGTCCTCTAAGAATAAATCCTTGAATCTTGCACCCCATTGCTCTCTGATAGCCGTAGTGGGGGAGAGAATAATGCAGGGCGACTTAAGACGCCTTATAAGCTCAAGACCAAGTACCGTCTTTCCGCTTCCGGGTGCCGCAACAATATTTATCTTGCCGTCCTTTATGTGATTTTTAAAGTTGTCAAGAACTCTCTGCTGATAGTCTCTGAACGTACCGCAGAAGCTGATTTTATCAAATCTGTCCATAGCCCCTCCAAGACAAAAAATTAGCTGAATTAAGTATACCACAGTATTGAATTTAAATCAATGTTTACGGAAATTTTGCACTAAAACTGATTGACAATGATACATGAATGTTATATAATTTCATGAATGTTATATAATTTTTACATAGAGTTGTATTTTCATATTATACATGAGGGGGAAATATAATGAAAAGATTTCTTAGCTCGTTGATAGCTTCTGCCGTTGCACTCAGTGCATTCCCAAGCTTTTCAATGAGTTCATCAGCCGCAGAGCCTCTGACTGCTACAATGTCATACCTGACAGCAAACCAGCCGTATGTCGTTGTCGGAGAAGAAGCATCCTGGGATTTGTTCTTTGATATCAGCGGAAATGTTTATAATAGCTATGTCCAGATTGCAACAAAGCCATTGGGAGAGCCTGTCCATGGCGGAACAGGCTGGGAAGTCTGCGATTCAATGGAATTTGATGTAAATTCTGATGAGTTTAGCTATACCTTTACTGAAGAGGCGTACTACTTTTTACAGTTTACTATCTACGACGAATATTATAACACCGTAACAATCCAGTCGCAGATTTTTGAGGTTTATTCCGAGTCTTCACAGACAGATAATTATCAGGCATCGGGTAGGGTCAACAGCATCATTGAAGAGGTTATTACCGATGATATGAGCGACTACAGCCGAGCCCTTGCTCTGCACGACTGGCTTATCTGTAACGCTAACTATGATTTTAACTATGAGAAATATCTCCCAGAATGTGTCCTTGTATACGGACAAGGCGTTTGCGAAAGCTACGCTAATGCATATTCCATGCTCCTCGCCGCAGCAGGTATCGAAAGTACCGTAGTAACAGGTGTCGCAGGTCAGGATGCAGACTCAAGTGAGTGGGGCGCACACGCATGGAACCTTGTAAATATCGGTGGTGAATGGTACCACGTTGACTGCACCTGGGATGACCCTGGTGTCGGCGGTTATGAGTGCCACGATTATTTCCTTATCAATGATGAGCAGATGTCAAAAGACCATAAGTGGTCGCAGCCGGGTGAACTTGTAATCGGCGGCTGTATCGTTCCCGACGCAACTGCCGATGAGTACGCCTTCGATTATCCTTCAATGGATTACGATTTCGAGTTTTCAACCCTCGATGAGCTTGATACACTTTTTAATGCCGAGATAGCTAATGGCAACAGAGCCGATGCTTTATACTTCCGATATACGGGTGAAGGTTCGGTGAGAGATTTTTATGAAAATTCATTTAAGTCATGGACCACAAAAACAGGAAATAAGCTAGTAAATAATGGAACTATCGAAGTAGGTTCAGGCTACTCATACGGATATAAGGGCGACATATTGTACATAAGTAACCTTAAGTGGAATAATCCGACTGACTATATCAGAATTACCGAAAATGAAATTTTTACTTCTGTCAATACTGAAACAACTGTTATCCCTTCTGCCTACGTGATGACATCAGGAAGCTTTATATGCGAAAGCAGTAATCCTGACGTCGCAGAAGCTTACTGTGATTATGACGCAACTGACGAAGGAAAGCTCATAGTTTATATCAGCGGATACTCCGAAGGAACTGCTACAATAACAATCACTCCTGCAGACGGAAGCCCCGCCGAGAAATTCAATGTAACTGTATTACCGTTACTGCACGATGAATTCGAAGTTAATATGACTTCTGAAAACGGACAGCTTACCCTCCAGTGGGACGATATCATCGGAGTAACCGAGTATGCAGTTGTCGAAAAGATTGGTGATGAGTCTGTACTGCTGGATGTAGTTGATTCTACTTCTGCTGTTGTAACACCTGGTGAAAATGATAACGGTAAGAGGCATACAGTCTATGTCGAGGCTACCAGAGTTATTGACGGAAACAATCTTCTCACGTACGTTAGCGAAGATAAGGTTATCGATAACGGCAATTATTCCTTTGAAGGTGGCTCTGTCGCAATCGATAAGAAAATCGGTGTCAGCTTCTATATGGATATAAACGTGCCTCTTGAAGCCGACGCATATATGCAGTTTACTATGGCAGACGGTTCAACCCGTGAAATAGCCGTAAGCGACGCACTGATTGATACAACTGTGTCCGAGGATGAAGAGCTTTATGTGTTTACCTGCGACGTGAACACAAAGGAAATGAGTGACGTAATTAAGGCTCAGATTATAAACGGCGACGATAAGAGCCGTGTGTTTGAGTACAGCGTCAAGGAATACGCTGATGATATGCTTGCAGCAGAGGAGGGTACATACTCCGCTGAAACAATAACCCTCGTAAAAGCAATGCTCAATTACGGCGGCTATGCACAGCAGTACCTCGGCTATAATACCGATAACCTCGCAAATGCAGATTTAGACAATACTGACGTTTCGTTTATAACCTACAGAAATCTCAAGATATATGCTGCATATTCCAAGTCGCTGGAGGGCGTCGGAACATTCGCAGGAACTTCACTTTCTCTTAAGTCGAATATCATCCTCAATGTTTACTTCCAGCCTGAGCAGGGAGTCGACGCTGAAGACCTCGTGTTTGAGATAAATGATGAAAAAGTAACTGCTGAAAAGAAGGGAAGCTACCTCGTTGTTTCGTATGAGTTCCCGCACTTTGCAGACCTTAATGTAGAAATTCCGTTTACCGTTTCGCTTGCTTCGGATAACAGCAAAACACTTTCTTTTGACTGCAGTGCATTGTCATATTGCTATAGCGTTCTGTTTAACGAGAATTCATCTGATGCTCTTGCAAACGCCGTAAAGGCAATCTATATCTACTATGATGCGGCTATAAGCTATGTATCGTCGCTTGGCGAATAAAGGAGGTATAATGATGAGAAATGAGTACATTACTCCTGATATTGATGTGATTGTCCTTAAGGGCAGGGATGTTATTGTAACATCAGGTGATGACCTGCCTTTCACTCCGTATCCGACTCCGGAGGAGCAGGCATTGCTCGACGACTACGGCGAGGAATAATCATAATAAAAAGGGTATCGAGCTTCTTGTTCGGTGCCCTTTTTTGTATGAAAAATACAGAAAAGTACAATCAGAATTAAAAATTTTTATTAGTTTCCGGCTGTATTTTTTTTGAAAAAATATTGAAAAAAGATTAAATTTGGTGTATAATATTTTTCGTAGTAAATCAGTGCAGCTAAATTTGTACTGATTTAGTTGATAAACTATAAATGAAGTATAAAGGAGAGCTTCACTATGGAAAAGAAACTTGTTTACACAGGAAAAACCAAGAATGTCTATGCTTTGGATAATGGCAATTGCCTTCTTAAGTTCAAGGATGACTGTACTGGCAAGGATGGCGTGTTTGACCCGGGCGAGAACTCAGTAGGTCTTACAATTGAAGGCGTTGGCGATGTTAACCTTCGTATGTCAATTTATTTCTTTGAGAAGATTAACGCGGCAGGCATCAGAACCCACTATGTAAATGCCAACCTTGAGGATACTACAATGGAAGTTCTCTCAGCAAAGGTTTTTGGCAAGGGACTTGAAGTAATCTGCCGTTATAAGGCAGTTGGCTCCTTCTACCGTCGTTATTCCGATTACTGCACAGAAGGTCAGGATCTTCCTGCTTACGTTGAAACAACATTCAAGAATGACGCAAAGGGCGACCCACTTGTAACTAAGGACGGACTTGTTGACCTTGGTGTTATGACTGCTGAGCAGTATGACTCCCTCAAGGAGCAGACACAGGCAATCACTAAGATTGTTGCTGACGACCTCAAGGATAAGGGCCTCGACCTTTACGATATTAAGTTTGAATTCGGTTACGATGCAGACGGAAACGTTATGCTCATCGACGAGATTGCATCCGGCAATATGCGTGTATATAAGGACGGCGAATACGTTGATCCAATGACACTCAACAAGCTTTTCTTTGCTTAATTGTTGATGCCATAATAAACTGACAAAACTAAAACCGCAACAGAGTGAATTGCTCTGGTGCGGTTTTTTTCTTTGGCGGAGTGATCTGTTATACTTTAAATGCAGTCGACAAAGACCCAAAATTCTGGTAGAATAAAGAAAAGAAAAAAATCAGAAAGGTTTGGGAAAAATGAATTACAGCAAAGAATTCAAGGCAGAGGCTTTGAAATTGTCCGACGAAA
>JAGALZ010000016.1 GCA_017848055.1 Oscillospiraceae bacterium
TTCCTGTTCCAACAGGTTCTACAACAATCCTTACAGCTGTTGTTAAGGGTACAGACGTAACTAAGGAAGGCATCAACGCTGCTATGAAGGCTGCTGCTTCCGAGTCTTACGGCTACAACGAGGACCAGATTGTTTCTTCCGACGTTATCGGTATGAAGTATGGTTCCCTCTTCGATGCTACACAGACAATGGTAGCTAAGATTGCTGATGACCTCTACGAGGTACAGGTAGTTTCTTGGTACGACAACGAGAACTCCTACACATCTCAGATGGTTAGAACAATCAAGTACTTTGCAGAGCTTGCATAATTAAAGCTTAGTAAGTAAACTTCAAGGAGCTGTCCGAAAGGGCGGCTCCTTTTTATCTGCACTTGCGGAAATGAAAATAATGCGGTATAATATGAGTATGTTTTTGTGGGGGAGAGAAATAAATGAGAAACGTATTCGGAATTGATATATCAGATCCGTTTGGTCAAAGAGTGTTCAACGGCGATTGCTTCAGGACAAAAAGGCTCTCGGATGACCTGAGTGCTAAGGTACATAATGCTATTGAGCTTGCACAGACGGAAGCTGAAGACCCGCCCGCAAATCCCGTTATGATGGCGTTCTGCGTCGGAACGGGTTTCATAGGAACAGCGAGTGTGCTCGGTGCATTGAATGCGTTGCAGTACGATTTTATCGGAAATCCGCTGGTGATGTTTTTGGTAGCAGTTGTGATGTTTATAATCTGCGGCGTGATATATCGATTTATGAGAAAGGATATCGAGAGCCGCAAGGACAGCACTATTGCCAATGAATGTAGAGAGGTGCGTGACAGGGCTGTGTTCTTGGCACAGCAGGAGCTTGGTATACCTGTAGCTGCTCCGACAATCGATTTTCTCACCCAGATGTATCTTGTTGAGAAAAACGGAAAAATCAAGCCGTCTGCAGCTTCGGGTACTACTCACATTAACGCTGCACATTACATATATACACAAGAAGGAAATCTTTGTATCGCAACAAATTACACAGTGTTTGAAATTCCGCTGTCATCACTTCGTACAGCATCGCTTCAGAAGAAAAAAGCGACATTCCCTAACTGGACAAAGAAGGAAAAATGGGGAAGCAAAACCTATAAGCAGTATAAAATCGGATTTGCTGAGGGTAAGTACTACGCAAAGTATTACGCTGTGCAGATTGAGGATTCAAGAGGCAGTTTTGAGCTTTTGATTCCAAATTATGATTTTGAAACATTTTCTTCGGTTACCGGTATAAGAGCCGACGTGTAGCTAAGAATAGCTTTAGGTGATGAATTTGAATACCTTTGAAAAAATCTATGAGGTCGTTAAAAGAATACCAAAAGGCAGGGTTGCAACCTATGGTCAGGTAGCTGCATTTGCAGGCAATCCACGCTGGTCACAGATTGTCGGATACGCATTGCACGTAAATCCCGATACGTCCTCAATCCCATGCCACAGAGTAGTAAACCGCTTCGGCCAGACCGCAAAGGCGTTTGCCTTCGGCGGTGAGGACGCACAAAGAAAGCTCCTCGAAGCTGAGGGAGTAGGCTTTACCTCGGACGGTAGGGTAGACATGGAAAAGCATCTCTGGAAAGGAGAATAGATAAGAAAAGCTGTCATATCGCTATGATATGACAGCTTGATTTATTTTGTGTAATTTCGTTTCCAGGAGCCTGAGCGGTAGAAAACGTAGGACATAATGGTTGCGATAATCCACGCAAGCGGCCACGCACGCCATATTCCTTCAGCACCCCACAGGTCAGAGAACCAGAATGCCAGCACGACTCTTAAAATAAGGTCTGTTAGTGTAGCGAGCATAAAGTGCAGCATTGCACCGCCACCCTTGAGAACGCCGTCGCAGATAATTTTAATGCAGACAAAGAAGTAGAATGGTGCGACAGTCTGTAAGAACTGAGCGCCCGTTGAGAGCGCAAGCTCGGTCGAGTCCTTGTCCATAAAGAGCGAGAGAAACGGTCTTGGAATAAAGAAGAATAATGCAAAGAATACTGCTGCAAAGGAAAGCCCCAGTATAAGTCCTGATTTGAAGCCGCCGGAAATTCTTTCAGCTTTTCCTGCACCTAAATTCTGTGCCGTAAATGCCGAGACGCCGTTGCTCATTGTTGAAAAGCTGGTTACTGCAACTGTGTTGAGCTTAATTGCCGCAGAATATCCTGCAACTACCGATGAGCCGAAGCTGTTTACTATCGACTGCACGAACATATTTCCTACCGAAACAAAGCTTAGCTGAAAAATGCTCGGTATTGCAATCGAGCTGATGCTTCGTATTGCGCCGAAGCTGATAAGTCTTGGTTTCTCGTCAGATTTTATGTTCCTTATTCGTCTTAGGAGAACAAGCAACGATGCAACACATGCCACACCCTGCGCAATAAATGTCGCCCACGCAACACCTGCAACTCCCTTGTCGAAAATGGCTACAAAAACATAGTCGAGCAGAACATTGCCGATTGATGATATTATGAGAAAAACAAGCGGTGTTCTGCTGTCGCCGAGGCTTTGGAAAATTCCCGTCGTAACATTATACAGGAACAGAAAGATAAAACCTAAAATGTAGACGTTGAGATACAAAAGACCATCTACGAATATGTTTTTCGGAGTGTTTACAAGCCTGAGGAGCGGACTTGCCGTCACAAAGCCTATGATACTTAAAATCAGTGATATCACAAGACTTGAAATAAGAGTCGTTGAGATGCAGGTGCGTACTGCTCTGTAGTCCTTTGCACCGAAGAAGTGGCTTATCACAACTGAGCAGCCACTCTGAAAGCCTATTGCAATCGACATAAATATCATCGTGATAGGGTAAGAAGCACCTACTGCCGCAAGTGCATCCTCACCTGCGAATTTACCTGCGATAACGCTGTCGGCAATGTTATATCCCTGCTGGAACATAACACCTATGAACATCGGCAGAACGAATTTTACAAGCGTCGAACCTGCTTTACCGGTGGTTAAATCCTTAGTCATTTTTTACCTTGCTTTCTATAAATCTCTTTGCGAAAATTTCCGCCGCATCTGCACAAAGCTCGGCACACGGACGCTTCTTGTAATACTCTTCCGTTCTCTTTTCGGGAATCGGTACATCCGGCTTTTTATCCGCAAGTCCAAGAAGCTCACGGCATATAATAGAGCCGTTTTGTTCTCTGAAATCAGATGCCAGTGACTGAATGAGTGCGTAGTGGTCGCTCTTTGCCTTATGGTTTGTAATATCGGTCGTGCCGAAAGCGATACCTGCCGCCATAAACATTCCGCTTACAGCACCGCATACCTCACGAAGTCTGCCCATTCCGCCGCCGAAAGACGATGAGATGAGTACTGCTGTTTCAAAGCTGATTTCAAGCTCCTCGGCAAAGGCTCCGAAAACTGCCTGCGAGCAGTTATAGCCCTCCTTAAAAAGCTCTCTGGCTCTATCCTTATAGTAGGTTACATCCTTCATATATCACACTTCCTAAAGTCTATTTTACCACAAAATATTATAGTCCAATCGACATAAAAAGTCAACGAGAAAAATTATTTTAAACACCGCTTGACAAATAAAAAAATCCGTGCTAGCATTTTAATAGGAAAAGAAATAATAAGGACTATCCTGCCATGCATTTTTGTGTGGCAGGGTAGTTTTTTATTCGCAGGGATTTCTTTTCCTTTAGCATTTCAAAAGGCAGGGAATTTTAAGGCAGGGAAAACTTAAATTCAAGGAGGAAAGCTTTTTGATTATCATTATTGATGAAAACTACTTTGCACAGCCAAGGTGCAGGCTTCTTGGAAACAAGGGAGAAACTATGAGCCGAAGGCTCGAGGTAAGATTTCCGAAGGTGGAGAATGCACAGCTTTATAAGCTCAGATTTTTGCTTCCGGATAATACTACCTGCTATGAGCTTGACGTAACAAGCGGTGAAGCTTACGTTTCGGGAAGTCTTCTTGTTCAGGTAGGAAAGGTACTTTGCCAGTGGATTGCCGTAGGTATCGGAGAAGACGAGCAGTATGAGGTGGTTGCTAAAAGTAACGTGTTCGAAATGTTTGTAGATGACAGTATCGACAGCGATAGCGAATCGATTCCCACATACGAGCAAGCCGCCGATATGTTCGACAGGGCGGTCTCAACACTTGAAGAGGTTGAGAAAATCGTTCCGCAGTTCTCAGAACTTAGCAACAAGGTCGTAAAAAACGACAAAAAGCTCACTGAACTATGGGTAAGGCATGATGCAGATATATTAAATACTCAGAATAGCATTGTTGAGCTTGGCTGGAGACATGATGACGAAATGGAAGCTCTGACCCAAAAGCACGATGCAGATATTAAAAATGTTTCAGACAAAGTTGAGTCGGAAATTTCTAATGTCACCGATCTTATAAATAACGCTGCAATGCCGATTATATCAACGGCATACGGCGACAGTATTAGCGTTACAGACTCGGTGGAAAAGCCGCTTTGTGGGCTTTTTGTTTACGGTAAGACAACTCAGGACGGAACACCAACGCCGGAGAATCCGATTGAGCTTTCAAGCGTTAGTGAACTTATTTCGGTCAGCATAACAGATGGTGCAGATAAGGCACAGAGTATGCTTGTTATGACGCCCGAAGGCTTGCGCGGTGTTCCTGTATCAAGTGGCGGAAACTACACTGACGACAGCGGTCAGCAATGGATATGTGATGAGGTGGATTTCGAGCGCAACATATATATTAAGAAAGTAGCTATCATTACGTTTGACGGTGTATCTCTAAAATTAGCTAAGAATGATTCGGCTATAGGTAGTTGGTTATATACGGCACAAATTAATTTGATTAAACCTCAAACTGCAAGTATTTGCACCCATTTTTCACACAAATCATCATGGGCTCTGGGACACGGAGAGTATACTTCTGTGATGGGTACTACAAACAATGTGTTTTTCAGCGGTCGGGGTATTGCGTCAGGTGATAACGCAACAGTTAGTAATGCAAATGAGATGAATGAGTGGTTAAAAACTCAGAACAATAACGGTACGCCGGTTACGGTGTTCTTTTTGCTGGAAAAGCCTATCGAAACACCGCTTACAGCTGAGCAAATAGAAGCATTCAAGGCGCTTCACAGCTACTACCCGAACACTACTGTTACAAACGACAGCGGAGCGGGCATGAAGATAAGCTACACAGCCGACACCAAGACTTACATCGACAATCAGTTCAAGGTGCTTTTCGCACTTATATCGACAATGTAAAGGAGTAATGAAAAATGTTTAATATCAGAGATTTTATCTTAAAGACACTCAAGGGAATGAAGGGAAACTACCCTGACTTTCAGATAAGAGAGTACGCACTCAACTGGTACGGCAAAGGCAAGCTTACCGAAGAGGATTTAGCAGAGCTTGAGATGTTCCTTTGTCCGCCTGAGGAAGAAATTTCGGAGGAAGAAGAATGCTTAGATATGTAGTGATGTTCTGCATAGTGGTAGGGCTTGCACTTTCCGACTTCGTTACGGGCTTTATAAAAGCTTGCGTTACCAACTCCGTCGAAAGTTCAAAAATGAGGAAGGGCGGGCTTAATAAGCTCTCGGAGCTTGTGGTTATGGCAACCGCCTGCGGTCTTGAAATCGGCATAGAAATGCTCGGCAGAAACTCAGGCGGTGAGGAGCTTGCGAAGATAACGGGACTTGTCTGTGCCTCTGCGATTTTCGGATACATAGCCTTTATGGAGGTTATAAGCATTTTAGAAAACTATGCAGCAATTAACCCCCAGGCGAACGGCTGGATTTCTAAGCTTATAAAAAGGCTTAAGTCAAAGGAGGAATAGTATGGCAAACAAAACAGCTTCGGGACTTGTGTCCTTCGTAAAAACAAAGCTCGGTGTTGATTACGTCTACGGCACCAAGGGGCAGAAGCTCACCGAGAAGCTTTACAACGAGCTGAAAGCCCGCTACGGCTCTCTCGTGTGGGCAAGTGATAAGAACAAGATAGGCAAGACCTGCACCGACTGTTCAGGCCTCATCAGCTGGTACACCGGCACTGTCCGCAACTCCACAAGCTACAAGGCAACCGCCTCAAAGGTGCTCTCAATCAGCAAGCTCTCCCAGGCAGTTCCCGGATGCGCTCTCTGGCGACAGGGACACATCGGCGTGTACATCGGTGACGGCTACTGCATCGAGGCGAAGGGAAGTGCGTACGGGGTAGTAAAAACAAAGGTTTCTCAGGGCAACTGGACTCACATCCTCTGGCTTTCTGAGATTGAGTACGGCAACAAGGCGGCACCTGCGCCAAAGGTTACATACTTCCCGAAGTGCAGCTACAAGGGCTACTCTATCGTTGACGGCTTAAAGTCAGTAAAGGCACAGAGCAGCTTTTCCTACCGCACAAAAATTGCCAAGGCAAACGGCGTAAAAGCCTACCTCGGCACAGCATCCCAGAACTCAAAGCTTCTCTTCCTGCTCAAGGAAGGTAAGCTTGTGAAGCCGTAACCTTACCGAACAGGGGATACCCGTACAATAGTTATACGTGTATATTGAGGAAAAACGTTTGTAATAAAAATTTCAGCCCCATAGGTATCCTATGGGGCTGAAATTATGTAAAAGTCTTAGTAAGTGGTACTGGGATAAATTTACTTCTGAAAGGTTTCCCCGATACACACATATAAGAGTCTATCTTATGCTTGGTGTGTGTTACTGAGTCTTATCCTTGTTGTATTTATACATAAGGCGGGTAAGTTCCTCTGCGACTTCGACGACGTTATCAACATACATACATTCGAAATTTCCTGAGGTTGAAGAAATTGTGAGTGTACCCCAGCGGTAGGGGAGTCCCTGGTGACCTGCACGGTGGTAGTTTATTGCTGTGAGCTTAGATGGGTTAATATTCTTGTCGCAGAAATGAAGAGTAAGCTTATCGTTTTCGTCAGCGGTAATAAGCTCCTTGGGCAGGTCAAGAATCGACTTGCAGATTACCGCACATATAGTCATAATGATAATTCCGCCGAGTATGCAGAAAATCTCTCCACCCAGGAACATTACCGACATGACAATTATTGCGATACCAAGAAGGAAAATTCCTCCGTATATGTATAGATTTGTGTTACTTCTGCGTGCTATTACTCTCATATTCTGTAGCCTCCGCTGTATTGATTGCCGCTGTACATAAGTCTTGTAAGCTCCTTTGCAACATACTCGACATCGGCCACGAAATCACAGCTGTAGGTACCCGATAAAGTCGAAAGTGTGATTTTGCCCCACTGATACTGAATACCTTTTGCCGAGGCTCTGCGGTAAGAAACGTCAGTAAGCTGAGAAATGGGAAGCTCCATATTATTTTTAAAATGCAGAATGAGCATTCCGCTGTCATCTGTGCTGATTACATTTTTCGGAGTGGAAAGGCTGATTGCAAATATTACTCCGCTGACAGCTCCCAGAACTATTCCTGCAAACACGAGCGCCGTTTCTTCCTGAGAAATTCCAATCGGAATAAGCAGTATACCTATGAATGCCACAAATCCGTACAGAGCGCCCATACCGCCCTTTTTGCGTGCAATAACCCTCATCATTATGCATTACCTCACTTTGCAATGTTTTTGAAGTAAAATACCGCAAGCTGTGTGCGGTCACGAAGTGCAAGCTTTTCAAGTATCAGGCTCACGCAGTTACGTACAGTGCCTTCACTGAGAAAAAGCTTCGATGCAATTTCCTTGTTGTTAAGGCCCTCGCCGACAAGCTCGATTATCTGCATTTCACGCTCGCTCAGGTCGTATTGCTCAGGCGAAAACTCGTGCTTTTGTCCGTTCATAACAGTCGGGAGCTTGTTCATAACAGCGTCGCCGAAAACCCTCTGCCCCCTCGCAACCGTTTCAAGTGCGGGAGTTATACCCTCGAAGTCCTGCTTTAATATGTAGCCCTTTGCACCGATTGAAAGAGCTTTTGCGATGTATTCATCATCTGAAAAGGTAGTAAGATAGAGTATCCTGGCATCGGGGTACTGGGAAAGAATTTTTTCGCCTGCCTCAAGTCCCGTCATACCGTTCATTCTTATGTCCATAAGTGCAACGTCGGGCTTGTGCTGTGAGTAAAGCCTTATAGCGTCCTCTCCGCATTCTCCCATGTCGCAGACCTCAATTTTTCCGCTTGCCTCTAAAATAGTTTTCAAGGATATGGCAACGAGCTTGTCGTCGTCAACTATTGTGATTCTCATTGTTTTTCTCCCTCTTTTGAAACTGTAACAAATATCTTGAAGCCGTTGTCGCCCGTTATCTGACAGATACCGCCCAGAGCTGAAACTCTGTCACGGATATTCTGAAGTCCGATACCGCTGTCGGCGGTCGGCTTTGTAATTTTTCCGTTATCTGAGAAAATAAGCTGTCTGAAAGCAGGGTGCTCTCTCATTATTACCGATACCTTGTCAGCGTCGGAGTGTTTAATTACATTCGAAACTGCCTCTTTTACGATGCCGATAAAGCAGAGCTTGAGCTTCTTGGGAGCATCGGGCGAAATATCGCAGTCGAAGGATACCTCGCATTTTGTTTCGAGTGCTTTCAGTGCTTCCTTTGCGGAAACGGCAAGGTCAATTGACTCGTCGTGTAGTCTGTGCACACTCATTCTTATGCTGTCCATAGCACCCGAAAGAGTCTGACCTATGCCCGAAAGCTGTTCTTTTACCATTTCGTCCTTTTCGATTACCTTCAATGCACCGACCTGCAGAATAGAGCGTGAAAGCATATGTCCGACGTTGTCGTGAATTTCCCTCGCAATGCGGTTTCGCTCACCTAAGGTTGCAAGCTGGATTTCATAGTCCTGCTTGTCGATAAGCTCACGGTTGCGTGCCTTGAGCTGGTTCTGCTTTTCGGTATCCTCGTCACGCATCGAAATAAGCTTCTGCTCGTACTCGTAGAGCTTCATAGTTTTTATGCCGAGAAAAGCCGCAATGACGCACAGTCCGCTTGTAACAAATGCCGTTGTAAGGCCGAGCCGTGTAAAGCAAATAGCCACCGACATAGCAGGGAAGACGGCGTTATAATAACGTTTGGAGTTTATGCAGTCGTAAACCACTATCGGGCAAAGCAGCGAAATCGGCAGAAAAGCTACAGCCGCAGCTGAGTGGATAAGCGTCAGAACAAGGCAATACACCTTCTTCTCCGATATAATCTCGTAGAAAAGAGTGAAGAAAAGTCCAGAAAGAATAGCGGCTACAGGCATGGCAAAGCCGTCCAGCCCCAGAACACCGGGCAGACAGCAGAAAAATATAATTGCCTTGTCGCATATCCTTCTCATATCATACTTTCCTTATCTCATGAACTTTTTGTATATAAGCCCCGTTACCTGAGATGGGAGTGCAAACAGCGCAAGCTGCATAGCACACGGCACCAGAAAATCCGAAAACGAAGAAAATCCGCTTCTGTATATTTTCCATCTCACGGCAAAAAATGCTTTAGTGTTTCTGAAGTTGCGTCGTCTTTGCAGATTGTCCTTGGTGACTCTGTATCTCACAAGCACCTTTGCGATGTTTCCGCCGACAGCACCGTTTGAGAGCATACGAACCATAAAATCGTAGTCCTCGCATCTTTGAAGTGTACCGTCATATCCGCCGCAGGCAAGAGCAACCGAACGCTTGAAAAGCATAGTCTGGTTGTTGAATGGGGCTCTCTGTCTGGCAAATTCTAAAACAGCCTTTGAGGAGAGGGGAGTTTTTCTTACTGCAATAGCCTTGCCCGTATCAGAATCAAACTCCTCGATGTAGCTACCTATAATATCAAGCTCGGGATGGAGCATCATTCGCCTTACCTGGATTTCAAAACGTTCAGGAAGTGCAATATCATCGCTGTCCATTTTCCCAATAAGCTCATTTTTGCAAAGCTTTATAGCAATGTTTGCAGCCTTTGCGGTGCCGACATGTTCTGGGAGCTTTATTACTCTTAAAATATCAGAGTGGGCACAGCTTGCATTGTCAAGAATCTCGTAAAGCTCATCAGTCAGCTCACCGTCGCAGATAATGATAAAGTCGTTTGTCTTGTGTGTCTGATTTATAATACTGTCAATGCTCTCTTTTAAAAACTGTGGGTTTTCCTTGTCGTATACGGACATGGTAACACTGTATGGCGAAAGAGGGGCGATAAAATGTTTTTTCATAATGCCTCCGATTTAATATATTGATGGCTTATTTGTCAATAATATTATAGTATACCCGTCCTTATTTGTCAATTATCGCAGTTAATGATGAAAAAGCTGTGAGAAGGCTTGAAAAAAGAATTTAAATGTGTTAAAATATCCGAAAGTATCAAAGGATAAATATTTGCACGTTTTTTATAGAAAAAAGTGTGGAGGAATAGATTTTTAGATTATGAAAAGAGAGCAGTTCAAAAGAGTCATAATGTTTGCTGACTCATTCTTGCTGATAGCTGCGGTGGTGATTTCCTTTGGCTATCTGTGGAACGGCTTTTACAACCTGACAGTTATTGAAGACCCGTTTTTCAGAAAAGGAAACTACCTGCTTATTGCAGTATATGCACTTGTATATTTTCTTATAGGAAGCTCATTTTCCGCCTTCAAGGTCGGATACTCAAAGCCGCTTGGAATAATAGGCTCGCAGATAATTACGCTTATCGGTACAAATGCTGTTACCTATCTGCAGATAAGCCTTATCGCAAGAGGTTTTGTGCCGGTGGTTCCGCTTATCGTGCTGACGCTTGTCGATATTGGCTATGCAGTTGTCTGGGCGATGTGCAGCTCGGTGTTCTACCGAAAGGTATATCCGGCAAGAAAAATGATTATAGTATACGGCAGCCCGAGTGCAAGAGACCTTGTAGTAAAAATGAGTATGAGAGTGGATAAGTATATTATCTGCTCCTCGATAAGTTCTGACGAGGACCTTGAAACAATCAAGGAGAAAATTTCACAGTACGAGGCAGTTATTATCTGCGACGTGCCTGCACCGAAGCGTTCCAAGATATTGAAGTACACTTTCGAAAAATCAATCAGAACATATATAAATCCAAAGATATCCGATATTATCGTAAGAGGTGCCGACGAGTTCCATATGTTCGACACGCCGCTTCTTCTGGCAAGAAACCAGGGACTCGGCATTGAACAGAAGTTTATAAAAAGGCTTATTGACATAATAGGCTCGCTTGTCGGAATAGTTATAACCTCGCCGTTTATGCTTATTGCCGCAATATGCATAAAGCTTTATGACAGAGGCCCTGTACTTTACAAGCAGGAAAGACTCACCGAGGGCGGCAGAGTGTTCAAGGTGTGGAAATTCAGAAGTATGATTCAGGATGCCGAAAAGGACGGAGTTGCAAGGCTTTCAACAGAAGGCGACAGCAGAATTACCCCTGTCGGCAGAATAATCAGAAAATGCCGATTTGATGAGCTTCCACAGTTTTTCAATATCTTAAGAGGCGATATGTCGTTTGTAGGGCCAAGACCCGAAAGACCTGAAATCGCAAAGCAGTATGAAGAATCGATGCCTGAGTTTTCGTTCAGACTCAAGGTCAAAGCAGGACTTACCGGATATGCACAGGTGTTCGGAAAATACAACACCACACCTTATGACAAGCTGAAGCTCGATTTGATGTACATCCAGCGTCACTCGCTTGCACTTGACTTCAAGATTCTGCTCATGACAATAAAGACAATCTTCATACCCGACAGTACAGAGGGAATCGCAGAGGGTGCAACAACCGCACTTCCCGAGGAGCCGAAAGATAACGACATAACGAAAGCAGAATAGTGTAAATCAAAAAGTCCGAAGGAATTTCCTTCGGACTTTTGTGTGTATGTGTAGTTTTTTAGTCTTCGTAAGCCAGCGGGTAGCATCTCCAGTCAGGAAGCTCATTGAGTGTCAATGCACGCTCGCTCTGATAGGATTTTATCCACTGCTCCTTTTCTGTATAAAGCTCTGAGAGGAATGCTCCGTCGAGTGAGTATTCTCCGCTCCATACAGCAAACCATGACCAACGTGCGCCCTCGTCAAATGCAGAGTCAACATCAAAGACAACTCCGTTTTCGGAAAGTGCAACAATCTTGTTTGTGTCGGTGGACTTTCTGATATACTCGAAGATATCTTCCTGAGATGAGTAATCGTAAGCATCTGCGTAGATATCAAAGCTAATCATATCGCAGTATTCATCGCCCGGATACCAAGCGGTGTTCTGACCGTTCCATACCCAGATGAGGTTATCGAGTCCCCAGTGGTTTGTGAGTCTGTCGTACATAATCTGCCAAAGCTCAATGTAAGGCTTAGCTCCGCTTGCACCCCACCAGAACCAGTTGTTGTTCCACTTAGGGTCGCCGCCTGCCTCGTGGAGAGGTCTCCAGAGAACAGGGATATCAGCATCTTCAAGCTTCTGAAGCTCAACAGCAATTCTGTCGATGTCATTTATAAGAAGCTGATAATCTTCACCGTTCTTGTCGCTCAGAATCTTTTCAAGGTCGAGTCCCTGGGTAGCCTCTGTGTAGAAGCCTCTGAACCAAGGATATTCCTCGCTTCCGATAAGGAACTTGCTCGGAGCGTTCCAGTGCCAGCAGATTGTAACAATTCCGCCTGCCTTGTCCCATGCCTTTGCAGAGGTGAGATACATTTCTCCGTCGCCCTCGGAAGAGCCGAATTCCATACGGCTTGTTGAGTAAGCGATAAGGTCAAGACCTAAAATAGCAGGAAGGTCGCCGCATTCCTTTTCAATCTGTCTGAAGGTTCTGTGCTGGTCGTAAATCATGTCAGTACCGAGAGGAAAGGCGTTGCTGTCAGAATACTGACCTGTCAAAGTATACTTTCCGTAAATGTCAACAAGGAAGTTGTAAAGACGCTGCGTTGTTTCGTTTGCATTAGGATTTGAAAGCTTGTGGCTTACATCGTAAATCGAAAGGTCAACTCCCGTTGCCGCAACAATTTCAATAGAGTCAATGCTGAAGCCCTTTGTGTAGTCGGTAACAACAACATCGTGTTCGCCGGCTTCGATATAAAGGTTCTTTACAATGCACTCGCAGAACTTGTTTTCTTCAGGAATATTGAATGTTCCGCTTGCGCCGTCCTCACCGAACTCAATTCTTCCTGCAGCCGCATTATCGCCTCTTGCTGCCTTGATGATAACATCGTATCTTCCGGAGTGTTCGGTAATAAACTTAAATGTAACCGGGTCTTTACGGCTTGTGTTTGTAACATAACCGCTGCCCGAAAATTCGCCCATGGTTGTTTCTGCGCCAACGGTAGCTTCACCGTTGTATATGCATTGCTCTGCTTCAACGAGGAAGGAAAATTCTTCTGGAACTCCGCTTTCGGGAATGTAAGGCGAATAATCAAGGTCACCTACAGTTTCGACAATCGGTTCCTTCGGGGCTTCGGATGATGAGTTGTCTGTAACCGAGGAAACATCGGAAGAGTTGTTTTCTGCCACAGATGATGAGTCCGAGCCTGCACATCCCGCTGTTGCCAGAGCCATAGAAAAAGCTGATAATAAAGCTACTAGCTTTTTAATCTTCATATGGGATTAGTCCTTTCATAATTGATTGTAAAAAATATGATACAACAAAAAACGACCATTGTCAACAATATTATTATTTTTTTATTGACAGTATATATTACGTTATGTTATAATTGTTATAACAATAAACCTAATATATTAAATTGAAGGAAGGTGACGGCAGAGTGTTCAAATATAAATACATGAAAAGACTGTTCTGGGAGGCAGTTGCCGTCGCAGTTTTGTCAGCCGCAGGAGCAATAGGCTGGTTTGTGCTCAAGGGCTTGAGCATGCTGGCTGTAATACTTGCATTTATATGCATTCTCGGCGTGTGCCTTGCAGTTTTTGTAACGCTTTATTCAAGACTTTATTTCAGAATGGAAGGCGTTATGGATGCTGCCGACCAGAGCTTTATTATGCTAAGACCGAGAGCACATCATTATGCGGTGTACGGTTCGCATTCATTTGCAAAAAAACTTAAAGATATTCTCCCTCAGCGTTCGGAGATTTCCATAGATGAATATGAAAATTTTTATACAACTCTCTCTCAGCACTCAGATATTGTTAACGGAGATATTTACTACAGATACAAAACAGCTGACGAGGAGCTTTATCTGAAATTCAAGAGAGTTACCGACAGGGGACTTGCCTCGTTGCTGGTTATCGATGTGACAGACATATATCTGCAAAGAGTGTATATGATGCAGAATGATTATTTCGATACCCAGAGCAGGCTTTTCAGCCGTGACGCTACACTTGCAAGAGCTCAGCAGTTTATCGATGACGGATGCAAGACAGGCTGTTTTGCAATTCTTTCCGTTGACGGCATCGATAAGGAGCTTGCATCAGAGGGTGACGATATAAATTCCGCACTCGTAGAAATCGGTGTGTACCTCAAGTCGCTTTCCACAAAGCGTATTGTTATCGGAAAGGACGCACAGAACAGCTTTTTGTTCTTCTTTGCAGGTGCCAATATAGATGTAAACTATGAGCTTTCAAGAATTATAGCTTCCGCAAGAAAAATTCTCTCGGATATGGCTCCGGGATACAACAGAATTTCTGTTGCGTGCGGATGCTGTATGTATCCCGAGCATGCAACAAATGCACAGTCGCTTATCTCAAAGGCTGAGTTTGCAATGCATGAGGCAAGAAGCAGCGGAGCAAGAAACTCTGTTATGTTCTCTGCTGAAAGATTTGCAAGCGAGATTATCGAGCAGAGTAAGGCAAAGGCCGTTCATGAGATTCTATCATCGGGTAATATTGCCCATATGTTCCAGCCGATTGTCAATGCGCATAACGGTAAGATTTTTGCGTACGAGGCGCTTATGCGTCCGCTCGGCGATTCGGGACTTACTCCGTCCGACGTTATCAGAACAGCTACCAAGGACAACCTTCTGCTTGAGGTTGAAAGGCTCACATTTATGAGCGTTCTCAAGAGAATTGAGGAAAACGAGCATCTCCTTAAGGACAGAAAGGTGTTCATAAACAGTATTCCGAACTTCCTTATCCCGGACGAGGAGTTTGACGAAATCCGTGACAGATATGCGCATCTGTTCAAGCATACGGTAATCGAGATTACCGAGGATATCAATTTCTCGGATGAGAGCTTTGATAAGTTCAGAAGCAGGTTTTTGGAGCTTGACTGCCAGCTTGCCCTTGACGACTACGGTACCGGCTACTCCAACGAGGCAAATCTTCTCAAGTATCGTCCATCATATCTTAAGATGGATAAGGCGCTTATCGAGAACATCGATACAGACAGACGAAAGAGAAGCCTTGTAGAAGGAATTGTCAGCTTCGCAAAGAAGCATAATATCAAAATTATCGCAGAGGGTGTTGAAACAAGAACCGAGCTCGAATCGGCAATCTCACTCAACGTTGACCTGATTCAGGGCTTCTACACAGCTCGTCCGGACACCCAGATGCAGGAGGATATCCAGAAGGAAATATCCGACCATATCGTTGCTCTCAATCTCAAGCTCAAGAGCAACGGCGACCGTTCTTCGTTCGAAACCAATGAACCTTGCGACATCAATATAGTTGACCTTGCCCTTCAGGGATACTCGGATATCGTAATCAAGCATTCGCCGGTAAGACTTATCGGTGACCTTGCACAGACAGCCGAAATAAGTGTGCTTGTCGATGATGAGCTTGACGCAGAGGTTACCTTTGAAAACTGTGCAATATCAAGACATTCGGGATATCAGTATCTCTTTACTGTCGGCGACAACTCCAATGTAACGGCTGTTATCAAGGGGGAAAACAGATTCTCGGGTGGCTTTAATGTGCCGAGTGGTTCGGAGCTGTCAGTCGTAGGTGACGGAAGCTGTGAGATGATGCTCACCAATTCAAATCCGGTTGCTTTCGGAAGCCTTTCGGAAAACGGATACGGAAAAATTGACTTCGCACTGACGGGAAAATGCAAGATTACCGCTGTCGGCGATAACTGTGTAGCATTCGGCGGACAGTACGGTGCGATGCTTTCGGATATAATGATAAGAAATGCCGATATCACCATTGACCAGCGAGGAAAGCTCTGCGTAGGTGTCGGTGCAGAAAGCGGTAACACAGCAATCGGTATCTATAACACAAAGCTTTCAGTAACCTGCAACGGTGACTCTATCATCGGAATCGGTACAGCTAAGGGTAATGCCGATATCGAGCTTAGTGCTTCGGATATCTATATCGACCTTGGCGGTGACAAGGCAACCGGTGTCGGACTTCTCGGAAACGGCGGCGGAAGTATAAATATTACTGACAGCTGTATGCTCAGAACTGTTATCCGTGCAAAGAGCGGAATCTCGGTAGGTGCAAGAGACGGCAACCCTGAGGTATTCTGTAACGGAAGCATAATCGATATTGACGCTGAGGGCGTTGAGGCAATCGGTATCGGAGATATCGACGGTGATTCGATAGTACAGATAAAGAATTCCTCGATTATCCGAGGCAAGCTTGCATCTGTTTCACCTAAGATTATTTCGACCTGCAGAGGTCAGATTTATATCGACAGCGTAAACCTTATTACAAACACCGATTTTACAAGCGCAATCAACAGCCGTGGCAAGGAGCTTTGCTACTATAAGCTTGACATGAGAGAGGACTTTGTTATCGAGGATTATGACAACGGCGACAGCGGTCGCTATGTTGCGAGAATCTATGACCGTGCACCTCAGTATATAGGTGTATGTCTGCCTGAAGGCACATTGCCCGAGGGAATAAGAGTTTTGCAGTAAAAAAAGCTCCCTGAGATTCAGGGAGCTTGATTATTTAGACGAACTATTCTGTTATAAGAGCAGCGTAGTAATCGCTGAGAAGCTTAGCGGACTTGTTCATAAGATGCATGCTCTCTTCAGCTCTTTCGCTGTTTGCGTAAAGACCTGCCTGAGCATATTCCTGAGCCTTCTTTGCGTAGTTAACTGCATTCTGAAGTTCGCTGTTTGCAGAAGCCTGCTTTGCAAGCTCTAAACAGGAAATTGAACGAAGTGCGTTATATTCGTCACTGAAGCAGTCACTTCCGCTTTCAAGAAGCTCAAGTGCCTTCTGATAATTTCCTTCGCCGATAGCTCTCTTTGCCTCAACGATAGAGAATGCCTCAGAGCTTCCGGATGAACGCTCGTCATCCTCAGGAATGAGTGAAGACATGGATATCTCAAGAACAGAAGCTAAGTATTCGAGAGTCTTGATTGAAGGAGTCGCAACTCCGCTTTCAATCTGACTGAGCATATTTCTGGTAATAAAGTCACCAACTACCTCGCTCTGTGTCATCTTTTTGGCAAGTCTGGCTTCCTTGAGTCGTCTGCCGAGTTCAGCTGAATTCATAGTGGTAAATACCTCCCTATAAGATGTGATACGACTTACAACGGATTTATATGCCGTATAAACGATTTACTTGCGTTAAATCTTTTTCCTAAAAACACATTCTTGTAAACTTCATTTACATTATAGCAGACAATCTGTTGTTTTGCAAGCCTTTTAAGCAAAATAATAAAAATTTCATATAAAGGTCAGTATTTTTGCTTGCCTTGACAAACATATCCGTTTGAAGTACAATTTTACTATAACTATAACGTTTACGAAAGCTGAGAAAAAATGAGAAAAAGAAGAAACACAAAGGCAAACCGCCTGTTAGCAAAAATGTGTGCCTTGACCGGTATTCCGCTTGTAAAACGAGATGCCGATAAAGAGCAGACAAAAGCTAAAAAGCATATACTTATACCCTGCCTCCTGACAGTGGCAGTGTTTTTGTGCCTTGTTATTCTGTTTGCAGCAATATGGATAAGACGCTCTTTCGGTAAGGTGAGCATCGCATCGGTGCTTTTCACAATCCAGTTTGCCCAGGATGGATTTACTACGGGTGACATCATCGACGGCGTTGTAAATTGTCTTATTTTGCCGGTTGTTCTGACGTTTGTGATTTCAAGACTTGTGTTTTTGTCGTTCAACAGAAAATACACTTCCTACACTCTGAGAAATGCCGATGTTAAGGTAGAACTGAATCTCAAAAAGAGAATTGTTCTTCCGATAGCAGGATTTATCTGTGCTTTATCTATCGTCCTTACACTCGTGATTCTGCCGATTATTCAGTATGTTAAGTCGCTTGGTGTCGAAACTATGATTTATGATGAGCATTATGTTTTTCCGACAAGCGAGGTCGTCAGGTTCCCTGAGAAGAAAAGAAATCTCGTTTACATCTACCTTGAATCGATGGAAAATACCTATTCCGACAAGCAAAACGGCGGAGCCTTTGATGATAACTATATCCCTAATCTCACAGAGCTTGCACTAAGCGACGGCAATATAAGCTTTTCAAATTCCGATAAGCTCGGCGGAGCAAGCGTTTTCTCCGACGGAATGAGCTATACAATGGGTGCTTTTGTTTCAAGCACAACAGGTGTGCCAATCAACTCGCCGAATAATCTGAACAAGCGAAAGTATAAGTACAACTCCTTTATGCCCGGAATCAGAAGCCTCGAGGATATACTTCACGATGAGGGATATAATCAGATGCTTATCCAGGGAAGTACGGGTTATTTTGCGGGAATGAATCTATTTTACGGCAGGCATGATAACACAACTTTTTTCCCGTATGAGAGCTTTGTAAGTGATAAGCTCGTACCTGAGGGATATGACGTGTTCTGGGGAGTAGAGGATATAAAGGTCTATGACTATGCAAAGCTTCAGCTCTCTGAGCTTTCCAAGAAAGAAGAGCCGTTTGCTCTTACACTCTTTACAATCGACACTCATCGCCCCGAAGGATATATCTGCGAAAAGTGTGAGAATCAGCATTCCGAGCAGTATGCAAACGTAATTTCCTGCGCTGACAGACAAATAGTTGAGTTCCTCGACTGGCTCAGACAGCAGGATTACTATGAAAATACTACAGTAATCGTAGTCGGTGACCACCCGAGCATGAACGAGGTATTCTTCTCGGATATAGGAGATTATACCAGAACTACATATAACTGCTTTATTAACAGTGCCGCTGATACGGAAAATGAGAACGGAAGAATTTTCTCAACAGCCGATATGCTCCCGACAACACTTGCTGCAATGGGTGCTGAGATTGAAGGCGAAAGACTCGGTCTTGGAACAAATCTGTTTTCGGGTGTTCCGACACTTGCCGAAGAAATGGGAAGCGAGGAGCTTGTAAACGAGCTTAATGTGAAGTCAAAGTTCTATAACCGCAACTTTTGGCTGTATGAATAGAAAGAGGAAAAACTATGGAAATGGACAGAATGCTGAAATTCACCGTCAAGACAATTCTTCTGTTTATAATAATAAACCTTGGAATGTCAGTGCTGGTGCCGATTATAATGGGCGTTATAAACAACGGACTCGTTGATAACGATATACAGAAAATATTTGGCTCAGAGAAAGTACAGTCGTTTGTGGCGTGGCTGACAACAGTTACGCTTATGATGTGGGTGCTCTGGTCTGACTCGAAAAAGAATACCGCATATCAGTGCTTCGACGGGATAAACACAGCCGTAACGTTTCTGCTTGTGTTTGTTGCTTACTTTATGCCGGTTCTGTATATAGACGAGGCAGGCGAAAAAATGAGCGTTTTTCTCAAGCAGTATTTCTTCGGTTGTCTGTGGATAAAAGGGGATTCCTACGAGACCGGAGCAATGCTCGCAGTGATTTTTGCCATAATCCCGATGCTGGCAATTTACATGCTCGTACATTATCTTTATCTCAGAAAACACCCCGAGTTAAACGATTAAGGACAGCTACGAAAACGTTTGTCAAGGGTTTTTGTACAATTTCGTCAATCTTCATAAAAATAAACTTGAAATTTTTACGATTTTACGAAAGAAATAATTAGTAAAAAATCTTGATTGTTTGGGTGTAAATATGGTATAATATAAAAAATGCGTCTGTGTGTATTTTGACGCAGCTTTTTAATTAGCAATCAATTATTGTGGAGGTGTAATTAGAAAGAAATGAAGAAGTTTGTATATCAAGCCAAGGATACGTCCGGTAAAACCATAAAGGGCACGATGGAGGCGGAAACCAGAGAAGAGGTCAGCGCGAAGATTTATGACCAAGGCTGGTTCCCGATTAAGATTCAGGCCGACCTGGGTAAGGGCACCACTGGCATGCATAAGTTTACTACAAAGGAACTTTCTTTCTGCTGCCGTCAGCTGTCGGCAATGATGTCATCGGGTCTTACAATCGTAAAGGCTCTGGACATTCTTTACAAGCAAATGGGCAAAAAGGATGCCCAGCAGACGTGGCTGGACGTTTATGAAAACGTACAGAAGGGTGCAACTTTAACAGAAGCACTTCAGGAAAAGTCCGGTGCATTCCCTGACTTCTTTATCAGTATGATAGGTGCCGGTGAATCATCAGGTACACTTGATACCGTTATGGCAAGACTTCAGGACCACTACGCTAAGGAAAACAAGACAACCAATAAGGTAAAGGGTGCTATGACATACCCTATCGTGCTTGCTGTACTTTGTGTAGTAATGGTAATCGGTATGTTTACTCTCATTCTTCCTAACTTCAGAGATATGGGTAATGAAGAGGATATGAGCGTTATCACAAAGGCACTGTTTGCATTCAGTGACTTTGTAATTGAAAAATGGTGGCTGCTTATTATCATCGTTCTGGTAATAGTATTTGCAATCATCTACGGACTGAAAGTCAAATCGGTACGTCTCAAGTTTGACGAGCTCAAGCTCAAGATGCCGAAGGTCGGCGGACTTATCAAGATTATCTACACAGGTAGATTCGCAAGAACAATGTCATCGCTGTACTCATCAGGTATCCCTATGGTAGAATGTCTTGAACGTTCTTCAAAGATTCTCGGAAACACCTTCGTTGATGAAGCATTTATCCAGATTGTTGACGAAGTAAAGCAGGGCCAGCCGCTCTCAACTTCAATCCAGAAGACAGACGTGTTCGATTCAATGTTCTGTTCAATCGTATACGTAGGTGAAGAGTCAGGTGCTCTTGACGAAATTCTTTCTAAGACCGCTGATTACTACGAAGAAGAATCAGACGCTGCAATCGAAAGACTCGTAGGACTTATGGAACCGCTTATGATTGTAATCATGGGTGTGGCAATCGGTCTTTGTCTTGCAGGTATTTTCCCACTGCTCTACGGCGGTATGGATATCGAATAATTGCAAGAGAAAAGGCTTGCTTAATAAAACAGAGAGGTGAATTAAAAAATGCTGTCATTTGATATATCTGATAGAAAGATTTACGCCGTAAAGGGCGAAAACGTCGGCGGAAAGATTAAGATTGACCGTTCATGCGAAATCGATGTTCCTGCTGATATGATAGTAAACGGTGAGGTCGTAAACCTTACAGGCGTAAGTGATGTAATCCTTACAAAAATCCGTGAGGAGAGTATGTTCGATAAGAACGCTATTCTTACCTTCTCCTCAAGCAACATCGTGTTCAAGGAACTTGTAATTCCAAAGGCAAAGCCTGACCAGTTCCTTTCAATGGTACAGAACCAGATGATTCACGAAATGGGTATTACCAACGATTTCAGTATTTCATATACTATCGTAGGTGAAGCAGGCCCTGATAACCCAGGTGCTATGAAGGTTCTTGCTACAGCTTGTCCGTTTGCAGTAGTAGAAAGCTACAGAAAGCTGTTCAACATTATGAACATCTCCCTCAAGAGTGCAAACATCAGCTGTAACTCAATCTCAAGAATCGTAATTGCCGACAAGTCAAACGCTAACAAGATGCCACTTCTTGTAATGCAGCTTGACCCTAACTTCCTCGGCATGACACTCTTCGAGAACGGCCAGATGGCATTCGCCAGATACGTTCCTATCGCTGAAGAGGACTATGACTCTGAAGACTACATAATCGAAGCTATGACTGAGAACATCTTCAGAATGACACAGTTCAATAAGGCAAGAGGCGGCCCTGGTATCGCAAACGTAATCCTCTATGGTCAGATTGAGGACTACATCAAGTACGCTGACGAGCTTGCTAAGATGGATATCTCAGTTTCCATTCTCCCTGTACCTTCCCAGATTACAGGATATGAAAACTTCGAGTTTACACTCTATGCAAATGCAATCGGTGCTCTCTACAAGAGAAACAAGCTTACAGAGCGTATCAACCTCATCGAAATCGACTCCTCAACAGGTCGTTCAACAGCAGCTAACAAGCAGTTCCTTCTTTATCTGCTCGCAGGTGTTGCAGCTGTAGTAGTAGTAATTGCTGCAGGTAAGATTGCACTGAGCGCTTGGAACAGCTCGGTAGAAAAGGATATCGATAAGATTAATTCCGAAATTTCCGCAACAAGGGAAAAAATCAGCACAAGTACAAAGTACGATAGAATGCTCACTAAGCTCAATTCCTACTTCACTGTAGTTGATAACGCTACAAAGGCATTCGAAACACTTCCGCTCCTCGAGCTTGAGACATACGAGCTTTTAGCTAATCTTGCTATCGAAAACGGTGCTATCGTATCCGAAACAGCAACAGGTTTTGCTGACTTCTCATACAGCATCGGCGGTACAGTTACAATCAGCAACGTTAAGTTCAAGAGCCACGAGGATATGACAAACTTCGTAAGAGCTGTCGATGACTCAGGTATGTTCTACGACTACACATTTACAGGATTTAATACCGAGACACTCAAGCCTTCAGGCGATAAGGACAAGGATGAAGATGATGATACTACAACACCTGTAGTAGATGCAGAAGGTAATCTCGTATACATTCTCCCATCCATGACAGTAACCCTTAAGGAAGGCGACTACGAAAAGCTCATCGCTCAGCAGAACCCAACTACACAGGAAGGAGCTAATCAATAATGAATCTTACACAAAAGGATAAAATTACACTTGGCGTCCTTGTTATAGTACTCTCACTGTTTATAGGACTCTGGTTCATAATCAAGCCGGCTTGGGGCGAAGTACAGGACAATAAGAAGAAGTATAATGAACTCAAGGGCGAGTACGCAACACTCCAGACAGAGCTCCAGAATAAGGAGAATGTTAAGGAGCAGGTTCAGAATAAGTATGACGAATGTGCTGAAATGGCAAAGATGTTCTACTCAGATGAAAAGGACCGTGAGCTTGCTCACCAGGTAGTACAGCAGCTTGAAAGCGTAGGAATCGTAGTAACAGGACAGACAACAGCTCACGCAACAAAGATTCTCTCACCTTACAGATACAGAGAAAATGAGCTTTCTATCCCGAGCAGCGATTACGCAAACATCAACGAGGACGAACAGTCTAAGGCAGCAGCACTTATTGCTCCACAGACAGTAGGTTGCTATACTTATAACATCGAATTCAGAGAGGCAGACAGAGATAAGATATTCAAGTTCATCGAAAATCTTACTACATACGACCATACAACAATGGTAGTTACAAGCCTTTCCTTCGAGGTTTCCGATATGGAAAAGGAGGAAGCTCCTACAACACCAGCTCCAGACGAAGAAGATGATGACGAGAATAAGCCGGTACTCGAAGAGGACCACTACGGCGAAGGAAGCATCACCCTCGAGCTTTACTATATGAAAGCGCCTGAAGAGCCAATCATCGACTAGTATTCAGCAAAAGCTGCTGAATGGACAAATTCAGATTAATCTTACTACAATGCGATTAGGTGAAGGCGAGAAATTGCTTTCACCATATCGTGTTTTATGAAGATATGTAAAAATCATCAGAAAGGATGGTATTTATGGCAAGTTTTAAGCTGAACAAAGATAGCAATAAAAAGGGCTCAACCCTGCTTACTGTTGTCGTAGTATCCTGCTTTGCCGCAATACTCATTGCAGCAGTACTCGGATTTGTACAGCGTGCACATAAGAATGCATTCATAAACTACAACTCCGAACAGGCATACTACATTGCAACATCCGCTCTTGATAGTATCCATGACTATCTCGAGAAGGACGGCGCTGACTATACAACTCTGCTTTCAATGGCTCAGGCTAACGGCGGTGCAGGCTCCAAGGGAACAGTCAAGCTCGGCGACTATATGGTCGAGGACATTATCCCGGGCGGTGAATGTGACATTAACGTTGCGTTTATGGGAACAGCCTATATCCGAGTGTCCGTTACAGGAAAGTGCAACGGTCAGGAAAAGACAATCAATGCTTACTACTCTGTAGTAACAAACTCTGTACCTGCTCAGATTGATAATGCTATCTATGCAGATGCGAGCATCACATTCTCACTCTCTGCTGAAAATGCAGGTTCAGTAACATCGAACGGTGAGTATAGAACATCCAATAACTCCAAGTCATCCGGTTCCATCATCACAGACGGCAACTTCCACGTTAACACATCTTATACATGGACAGACGACCCTGACGGATGCGGAAGCTTTATCGTTGTAGGTAAGAACTTCCTCAACGAAAACTCCGGTACAACATTCTATCCGAACTATTCGAAGGTTCTCGAGCAGAATGCTTCAGAGTTTATTACAATCGAAGGTGGCTTTATGCCAAGACAGAGCATGAAGGTAGGTACTGCTCCAAAGGTAATGGACATCTACGCAAACTCTGTATACCTCGGTGGTGCTAAGGGTTCCAATACATACTACGATACAGCTCTCGGCGGCGGACCAAACTCCATGCAGCTCGAGATGTTCGGTAATATGTACTGCTACAAGATTGAAAATGCAACAGACCCTAACTACGGTCACGCTGATGATGGTGACTTTATCGTAAATAACGATGCTACATCTATGGACCTTACAGGTAATATGTACGTTGAAGGCGATATCGTTGCAATGACAAACCACGAAGTAAGAATTACAGGTACTCTCTATATCTCCGATACAACACAGATTACTACAATGAATAACCGTGGTGTAATCTGCGACTCTATCAGCTTCTCAACAAATTCACCTGAGAAGACCCGTCAGCTTATCGCAGATAACAAAATCAGAATTCCTAAGATTTCCGGCGGTTCTGATTTCTACAGTGCAACAGAGTTCCAGAACCTTATTAACAGCACAAACGATGCAGATAAGGCAAGACTTGCTGAAATCGTTAAGACAGATGCTATCGTTCACTCAGTTTCAAATTCCAGAAACTATAAGCCGTCAACTGATTACAACGACTATAAGCGTGACTATCAGACAACAGCTGAGTTCGTTGAGGATACTGATACTGTAAAGAACCTCTATAGCAACGCTCTTGTTACAAACAGTAACAAGATTTCAAACTTTGCAACAAAGTTTAACGACACCTACACAGGTATTGAGTTTGATTATGTTGTAGATGATAATTATTGCCTTATTGATAATACTCAGATTGACCAGCTCAAGCAGAAGGACATTCTCATTGATATGACTCAGTTCTCAGGAGATTGCGTAATCGTAATTGATACAAACAATCAGTCAAGAACATTTGAAAGCGTTAATATTATCGTAAAGAATCAGGTTAAGGCAGACGACGGTACTATTACAACACCTGCTGAAGGCTTCTGTTACATCATTCTCGCTTACGACAATAATAATTCAACAACAAGCCAGCTCAATCTCCAGTGGGTTAATATCTTCGATTACTGCACTTATAAGAATGTAATCAAGGATGGAAAGGCAATCAACCTTACCTCATATGTTGGTGCTGATGACGATGTTATCAACGATATCTACACAAATCAGATTTACACACCAAACCTTGGAAGAACATACCTTATGATTAACGAGGGCGACAAGCTTACATTCCCACAGAACTCATCAAGCTATATCTGCGAAGCAATTCTCTATGCTCCGGGTGTTAATGTAGAAAGCCAGGGTTGCGGTCATAGCGGACTTAAGTTCCTCTTTGACGCTACCAAGCAGGACGTTATCACAGGATTTAGCAATGACAAGAGAGTAGGCTTCCTCGGAGCTATGATTTGTGAATCCTTCAAGGACGTAAGTAATACATTCGGTGTAGCCTTCTCAGCTCCGGCCCCAGGCTCGGGCGTTGGTGCTTCAGGCTCTGCTAACAAGACACAGGTATCGTTCAGCCACTATGAATCAAGATAAGGAGGGGAACCTATGAGTTTCTTTAAGAAGCTTTCTAAGAAGAAAAAGAATAATGAGGGTATGACTCTCGTCGAGGTTCTCGTCTCAGTAACTTTGTTTGCAATTATGGCGGGTATGATTCTCGCTGCTGCAAACTTCTCAATCCGCACTCAGGCTGAAACCGAGAAGTGGAATGAGCAGACTGATAATCAGTCAACATATCTCTCAAAGAACCGTTCAAATGCCGTTGAAGACGGCGCAGGAGACCCTACAGGTATCGAATTTACAGGAGGCGGAACAACCTACGAGCTTAAGATTGTTGTCGATGGTAACATCACAGGAACAGGCGCAATGGTTCCCGTTTACGACGTAAATACTCAGTATAAGTATACCGATGCCGGTGACGCTCTCCCAACTGATGAAGATACTCATCTGAGATTCTTCAGAGTAGACTAGAAGGGAGGATATGCATAAATGAAAACAGCAAAAAAGACCAATAATTCAGGCTTTACGCTCATCGAGCTTATCGTCGTAATGGCGCTTATGGCAATCATTATGGGTGCTATCCTCAACTTTATCCAACCAACAGCTGCCCTCTACTCAACAACAAATGCATACCTTAACCAGGAAGAGGCTGTTTCCTCTGTTTATACAGTTCTCAATGACGACCTTACATACGCTACCGACGTGTATGTTGTAGTTGCAAATCCGGGCGATGCACTGAGCGTTGACACTGCTGCTCAGACTGCAAGACAGGAGCTTATCGACCTCGGAGAGGCACCGAAGCAGTATGGTAACTGCCTCGTGCTCGACAATGAAACAATCAGAGATGCAACCTCTCAGGCAAAGGCAAAGCATGCAACAGGCTCTGTTTATAAGTATGCACTTACAGACCCTACAAACCTCAAGTACACAGATGTAACAACAGACCCATCTCTTACCGCAGGTGAAAAGCTTTATGTAAACTACTTCGCACTCGAAAACCTTGCATTTATGGATGACTATAAGTTCTTCTTTACCGTAACTGCTCCTCTTTCAGGCGAAGAACAGGTACTTACACTTACAACAGAGGTTCTCGCTCCTACCTTCAATGGGGATACAAGAACCTATGAGTTCAACGACCACTTCTTCAGTTCCGATAACGCTATTGAGTTCGTTAATATCAACTCGGGAGCAGCTACAAGTAACTGCAGACTTCAGACAAGTGGCCCTGACACTCCTTACATCTATATCTTCTATAACAGAAGACCGAGAATCCCTGAAACAACTGTAAATATCAATTATGAGTGCTATATTCTCGATTCCACAGGCTCTGAATATATCAATTCCTGTAAGTTCACTGCTCCGAGCGGTTCAAATATCACTCAGCAGATTCTCGAGAACTCCGAGTCCAAGAATACAATCGAGCCGGTTTCCGATACTCACGTATTCTATAGTACAGGTATGTACTCAACTTCACCTAACGACCCTTATATCGACGGTAAGGTTTACTACGACCTTACTAATGCTCAGGGTTCAGGAACAGTAAAGCTCTATGCGGTCTATAAGAAGGAGCTTAAGGCTTCTGTTCAGTATGAGATTAACATCTACTCTGATTCTGCTAAGACTACAAAGATAATGACCTATACCAAGAGTCACGGCAACAGTCTCGATATCAGCCTGTCATCACCACCTTCCGGATATGCAGGAGGTTACTACGCAATCTGCGGTTCTGAGATTGAAGCAGACCTCAGCAGCATTAAGAACGATATGGATATCTATGCATACTATTACAAGAACTACTCCGTAAAGTTCCAGCTCCAGGACGGTACTCCGTTCAAGGGCGGCGCATTTGATATTGACGCTGTACAGGAGAATACAACAATCGGTATGCCGGAAGGTCTCCTTGACCCTGTTATCGATGATGCAAATTCAATTCAGTATTCGTATGAGCTCGCTTCAGATGATGTATTCCTTCACCCAATTACAGGTCACACAGCTATCATTATTAAAGAGACTGCTGTTTCAATTGAATCAAGCTCTGACCTTGTTGGTAGCGTAAATCGTTCATGGAATAATGACCACTTTGTAATTCACATGGAAAATAAAACAGCAAACACTTTGAGAAATGCAACAATTACAATTGAATTTGCATCAAACGCTACCGGTGCTTATATTTCAGGTGATGATAAATCGTTTAAGATTCAATCTGTTAGTGGAAACAAGGTAGTTGTAAAGCTGGCAGGAGCGGAAGGCGTCGGTTGGAACGTTTCCATTCCGGCAAACGGTACCTACTCCGGCGAGGGTCTGACGATTGCTGTACCAAGCGCAAACAGCATAGTTGACATCAAGTGCCGCATTGACTAATTATGTAATTTAAGTAGAGTATCCGCTGCGAATAGCGGCGGGTACTACTCTTAAAGGACATAATAAAAAAGAAATCCCCACCGCCAAAACGGTAGGGAATGTTCTTTGTTCCTTTTGATTACTCGATAAACCCTGCAAATTTTAAGTACAGGTCAGCGAGCTGGTTGCCCCAGATTGCACAAACGGCAATTCCGAGCGAAAGCCACGGACCGAAAGCGAATTTCGAGCCGCCGGTGCATCGCTTAATGATGATACCTGCGATGGAGCCTGTAATAAGACCTATCATAAATGCTGCAACTATTGCCTTGACGCCAAGGAAAAGCCCAGCAGCAGCCATTAGATAAACATCACCTCTGCCCATTGCCTTGCCCTTAGAAGCAAGCTCAATGACAAGCAGTACAAGACTTACAGCGAAGAATCCGATGATTCGGCTCTTTAGGTCTGCGTCGTTGATTGGCTTTAGGTCAATTTCGAACTGCCATCTGAGAAAATCAAGTACTCCAAGCAGACCTATGAATATTACCACATAGTTTGAAATCAGCTGTGTGTCCCAGTCCATAAAGAAAACTACAATAAGAGCAGAGAGAAGCAGACAAACCAAAATTGCCTTTACCGGGCTGTACATAAAGTCGTAATACATAAAGGTAAGTACATAAAGTATACCGTTTAGTGCTTCGACAATACAGTATCTTGGTGAAATCTTAGCTCCGCAGCTACGGCATTTTCCCCTCAGGATAAGCCAGCTGAAAACGGGGATAAGGTCGTAACGCTTTATCTCGCTTCCGCAGGTCATACAGTGGGAATTACGCTTGGTGAGAGATTCCTCTTTAGGCAGGCGATAAATGCAGACGTTCAGAAAGCTTCCGATAGTAATTCCGAAAAGGAAAATGAAAACGTATACTATAATAGAGTATATGAGCTCTGTAACGGGCATATAAATCCTCCTATATTCAGTTTTCTATATTGTATCATATATTTTACAATTTATCAAGTCAAATTTAGCATTAAAATACAGCAAAAAAGGAAGGTAAAAAAGCTATGAAGAATATGCCAATCGGTCAATATCTCGTAGAAAAGGGACTCCTTACTGAAGAGAACCTGCAGAAGGTTCTGGAAAAGCAGAAGGAATCCAAGGGAAAAATGTTCGGTGATGTAATCGTCGATATGGGACTCATCTCCGATAAGGACTTTGCGAAGGTTCTTGCAGAAAGACTTAATGTCCAGTATGTAGACCTTGACGAAACAGAGTTCATCCCTGAAGTTGTTAAGAAGATTCCTGAGGCAGTTGCAAAGAAGTATAACCTCATTGCAATAAGCCTTTTTGGTAAGCGTCTTACAGTTGCAACAAACGACCCTGCTAACTTCTATATCTTTGAAGACGTAAGAATTATCACCGGATGTAATGTAGTACCGGTTCTTGCTACAAAGATGTCTATTGCTAAGTATATAGGTAAGCTCTATTCCGCAGGAAGTGCCGAAAATATCGCAGCCGAGGCTTCTCAGGCAGCTGAGGATATCGGAAATGATATCGACGTTACTGACCTTGATCTTTCAGCAGACAGAATTGAAAACGCTCCTATCGTTAAGCTTGCTAACACAATTATCGAAAACTCACACAGACATGAGGCTACCGACATACATATCGAGCCGTTTGAGCATTATACAAGAATCAGAGTCCGTGTAAACGGTGACCTTGTAGAGCTTATGCCTCCTGTATCTCCGCTCATCCACGGCCCGCTTGTAACAAGATATAAGATCCTCAGCGGTATGAATATCGCTGAAAAGCGTATACCTCAGGACGGACGTATGTCAGCAGACGTTGACGGAACACACCTTGACCTCCGTGTATCCAACCTTCCTACAGTACACGGCGAGAAGGTCGTTATCCGTATCCTTGCTACCGGTAACGTTGCTACAAGAAAGGTTACCGACCTTGGTATGAATGATACAAACTACCAGAAGTTTATCTCAATGCTTAAGGTTCCACAGGGCGTTATGCTCGTAACAGGTCCTACCGGTTCCGGTAAAACAACAACCCTTTACGCAGCTCTCGGTGAAATGGCAAAGCCTCACGTTAACGTAATCACCGTAGAAGACCCAGTCGAAAAGGAAATCGAAGGAATAAACCAGTGTCAGATTAACGATAAGGCAGGTATGACCTTCGCCGCAGCTCTCCGTTCTATCCTCCGTCAGGACCCTGACATTATAATGGTCGGAGAAATGCGTGACCAGGAAACATCTGAAATCGCTATCCGTGCCGCTATCACCGGACATATGGTGCTTTCAACACTCCATACCAACGACGCCGCTTCAACAGTTACAAGACTTGTGGATATGGGTGTAGCTCCGTACATGGTTGCAACCTCGCTTATCGGTATTGTAGCTCAGCGTCTTACTAAGGTGCTGTGTCCTGATTGTAAAAAGCTCAGAATGTCTGCTGAGGAAGATAATATGCTCCTCGGTATAGATAAGGATAAGAGAATCCCAATCTACGATGCAGTAGGCTGTCCGAACTGTAATAACACAGGTTACAGAGGACGTACTGCTATCCACGAAATTCTGCTCTGTACATCAAGAATGTCATCTCTCATTACTTCCGGCGCTAAGGCTGACGCTATTGCCGAGCTTGCAAAGGAAGAGGGAACAAGACTTCTCCGTGATAACGTTGCTGACCTCGTTCAGGAAGGCAGAACAACAATGGAAGAGCTTATCCGTGTAACATATGCAGTTTAATATAGGAGGAAAAACATAATGGCAGCAGTTGATATTGATAAGATTTTGGATGAGTCGAGAGCTCTCGGATGCTCTGACCTTCACTTTACAGTAGGTATCCCACCAATCGTAAGACAGGGTGGTAGCCTCAGAAAACTTTCCTCATATTCTGAAATGACAGAAATCGACATTCTCAGAATTTGTGAGTCAATGTGTAACGAATATCAGAAGAAGTCTATCAAGGAACATATCGATACAGACTTTACATTCGTATCAAAGAGAGGCTTCCGTCACAGAGTTAACGTATATCGTCAGAGAGGTAACACAGCTATCGCTATCCGTCTTCTCAGAAACGATATCCCAACTCTCTCAGACCTCAATCTTCCACCGGTACTCGCTGAATTTGCAATGCGTCCTCGTGGACTTGTTCTCGTAACAGGCCCTACAGGTTCCGGTAAGTCAACAACCCTCGCAGCAATGATTGACCATGTCAACGTAAATAAGTCGGCCCATATCATCACAATCGAAGACCCTATTGAGTATATGCACGGTCATAAGAGATGTATGGTAAACCAGAGAGAAATCGGCCAGGACGTTCCAAGCTTCTCGATGGCTCTTCGTGCCGCACTCCGTGAAGACCCGGATATCATCCTCGTAGGAGAAATGCGTGACTACGAAACAATCGAAGCCGCTGTAACCGCCGCTGAAACAGGACACCTTGTTATGTCCACACTTCATACAACAGACGCTGCATCTACAATCGACCGTATCATCGACGTTTTCCCTGCACACCAGCAGCACCAGATTAGAACACAGCTCGCATCTGTACTTGTAGGTATCTGTACACAGACACTTTGTCCTACAATGGATGGACTCAACAGAATCGCATGCTGTGAAGTCCTCAATGCAACCGACTCTATCAAGGCAATGGTGCGTGACGACAAGGTTCACCTTATCGGTTCTGCAATGCAGACAGGTAAGCAGTTCGGAATGCAGACAATGGACCAGGAGCTTGCAAGACTTGTTAAGAACAAGACTATTTCTATGGAAGTTGCAAGAGACAAGTGCATCAGCTTCTCCGAGCTCAAGAGATTTATCGCACAGTCGTAATATCAAATTCACAATTTGTAGTGCCTTCCTTAATAATAGGGAGGCACTTTTACAAATGTACAGCTGAAAACGTTGTCAAATTAGTAAAATCTGAATACTAATAAATAATTTCAAGTGTGAAAAAGCAACAAAACAGCCGCTTATGCAGTGCATACTATCACAAAATTGTGCTAATTTCATAAATGTAAGGACACAATTTGTTCAAAAAATCAAAAAAGATTACAAAACGGTTACAAATATGAAATACTTATTGACTTCAAACGTTTTAGTGGTTATAATGTTAACAAGAGGTGAAGAAAAGAACGGTTTTTTAACAGAACGTTCATAAACGTACCTCGGACAAAAATTATATTATGGAGGGATTTCTATATGAAGAAGTCATCAAAGGGCTTTACACTCGTAGAGCTTATCGTAGTTATCGCAATCATCGGTATCCTCGCTGCTATCCTCGTGCCTGCACTTCTCGGATACATCAAGGACTCCAAGCTCACATCCGCTAACTCTTCAGCTAAGACAATCTACACTGCAGCATCCAACTATGCTCAGAAGTGTCTCACAGCTGGCAACCCAATCCCAGCTAACCTTAAGGTTACAGGTAACGTAGCTGCTGCTACAACTGATTCCGCTAAGGTTCCTGCAATCGGCACAGCTGTTAAGGATACAGACGTTCAGTTAGCTATCAACTGCTCAATGGGCGCTGACGCTAAGGACTCTTACTATGAGATTCAGTTCAATGCTGCTGGATTCCCATCTGGTGCTATCTGGGCTAAGGGTTCATCTGACCCATACAAGGGTGGTTACCCAGAAGAAGCTGACGATACAAGCTGGACACTCGCTATGGCTGTAGGTACTGCTTCTAACGCTGGCAGCAACGCTGGCAACGAAAACGCTGGCAACGAAAACGCTGGCGAAGGCACTGGTGACGGAGAATAATTCTTCGCTTCTTGATTAATGAAAGCTACCGTAGAAATACGGTAGCTTTTTTATTGCCATGTATTTTGCCAAAACACTTGACAAAAGAAAACGTTTAAGTTATAATAAATGTACAGTATTTATATGAACGGTTTTATATGTCACATTACAGTTTTGGGAGGAAATTCAATGAAAAAGTTATCGAAGGGCTTTACGCTTGTTGAGCTTATCGTGGTTATCGCAATCATCGGTGTTCTCGCAGCTATCCTTGTTCCTGCACTTCTCGGATATATCAAGGATTCTAAGCTCACATCTGCTAACTCGTCAGCTAAGACAATCTACACAGCTGCGTCAAATTATGCTCAGAAGTGTGTAGTCGAGGGTTGCAAAATCAACTCAATGGTTCTCCAGGGAACTATCACACCGACTGACAGTATGCCTGCTTGGCGTGCTGACGGGGTAGTTACAAACCAAATGATTCTCCAGGCTATCAACTGCTCGATGGGCGCCGACGCTAAGGGTTCCTATTGTGCAGTAATGATTGGTACTAACGGCTTCCCGAAGGGTGCTGTTTGGGCAAAGTCACAAAACGACCCTTATATTGGTGCTTATCCAAATGAAGCTGACGACACCTTTACAGGCAACAGCAAGTTTATGGATGCCCTTGATCACGCAGTTGCGGTCGGTTCAAGCTCAGGCTCGTAATATCTGTACGCTGGCATAAATCACTATCAGGGATAACCTTCGAAAAGGGGTTATCCCTTGTTTTTTTGAAAGCAAAGCATCAGCGCTCGATTATTTTTTGAAAAGTATCGACAACGGAAATGCTTGAGTGTCAATGCAAATATTCGTTACTCAGCGACTCTGCGAATTTAGTTTTCTGGTCATAAACAACAAATATCAGAACCGTCCGTGTGGTCGGTTTTTATTTTTTAACATTTTTTGAATATACTGTTGACAAAACGTGTTTTAATTGTTATACTAATAAAAAGCTTGTAAATCGTTTATTAAATATATGTTCATACTTTTTTTGGGGGTAATGTAATGAAAAGCAAAAAAGGCTTTACTCTTGTAGAGCTTATCGTGGTTATTGCTATTATTGGTATACTTGCCGCAATATTAGTACCTGCGATGATTGGCTATATCAACGACGCAAAGCTCACATCTGCAAATGCAAATGCTAAAACAATATATAATGCGGTGAATAATTATTGCCAGAAGGCTCTTGCCGCAGGCTTCAATATGCCTTCGGGAACACTCGGTGCATCGGGTGATGCAATTGATGGCTCGATGGTTGTCGGAAAGCCTGACTCCATAGACATCGTAGTTCCTGATGATAACCCAGGGAACACCCTCTCGGCGTGGTCTAATTACCTTGCAGTGGCAGTTAACGCTTCTATGAATGACGACTCAAGAGGAACTGTGTATGCGATTGAAATTTCCGCAAGCGGGTTTCCTGACTCTGTAATTTTCTCAAAGACAGCTGCGGATATCTATGTCGGCGGTTATCCTATTATGGCGGATGAAAAGAACTGGACTCTTTCGGATGCCAGAGGAAACCAGGGTAGCGGCTCGTAAAATACATATTTAAAGCCTTGGCGGTTGCTAAGGCTTTTGTTTTGTGATATAATTGTAATGGAGTTTATCAGGTGAGAGGAGGTCTTGGCATGAAAAAGAAGATACCGTACGGCGCTACTGTGTTCTTTTTGTCGTTCTTCTGCTTTTTTATAGCAGTAATGCCCGTAATGATAAGCGGCAACGGTCTCTTCACCTTCTACTCAGATTACAATAAGCAGGACCTGGAGTTTATGTCCAATACCCATTATGCACTTAGAAACGGTGGGCTCGGTTGGGACTGGTTCACCGATTTGGGCTCCGCTCATCTTGAATCCTATAGCTATTATGGGCTGGGAAGTCCGTTCTTCTGGATTATGATGATACTTCCTGAAAAACTGCTTTTGCCTGCAATGCCTGTTATGCTCTGCATAAAGACGGCAACAGCCTCGCTTACGGCGTATCTCTTTATAAGACGTTTTTCCTGTACGAAGGAAGCCGCCGCAGTAGGCGGTATACTGTACGGCTTTTCCGGCTTTGCTCTGTACAACGTTATTTTTTATCACTTCCACGACGCAATCGCGCTGTTTCCGCTTCTGCTTCTGGCGGTTGAAATGGCTGTCAGCGACGGCAAGAAAGGTGTTTTTGCAATTGTAACGGCACTGTGTGCCTGCGTCAATTTCTATTTCTTCTTCGGACAGGTCTTATTTGTACTTATATATATCGCAATAAGGACAACGGACAAGACCTTTTCTCTGAATATTAAAAAGTTCGGATTTCTTGCGGCAGAGGCAGTTATAGGCACGCTTATGGCGGGAGTTATACTGTACCCCGGATTTGTTGCGGTTTCATCAAGCGGCAGGGCAGGGGAAACAATCGCTTTGAGCGACTTTTTCCTCTACGACGGTATTGGCTTTTATTTCAGATATCTCCAGCAGCTTATTATGTCGCCTGACCCCTGTCTTGTCTCAAATCTTATCGAGACACCGAAGTACAAGTTTGGCTCTCTTGCGATGTATCTTCCTGTGTTTTCGGTTGTGTTTGCGGCCTCGTATATCCGCAGAAACAAAAAAAGCTGGGAAACAAAACTCATACTTCTGTCGCTTATAATATCGCTTGTACCTGTGCTTAATTCGGCGTTCTCGTTGTTCAATTCAAATTATTATGCAAGATGGCTGTATATGCCGCTGCTTGTTATTTGCCTTATGACATCAAAGGTTATCGACAACCCCGACAAGCACCCGATAAAATCCAGCTTTGCGGTAGTGACGGGGCTGTTTCTGGCGTATTCGGCGTATCTGATAATTACCTTTGACAAGGTAGATACACTTCTTGCGGTAGCTCAGTTTGCTTCATCGGCAGTTATGTATATTATGCTGGCGATTGTTGTGTTCAGGCTAAAGCGTGACAAGCTGTTTCAGCTTAACTGCGTAAGTTTTGCGGCAGTGGGTGCGATAATCCTCTCCTGCAGCTTTGTTTGGTCATCGCTGTCGCTTGATATGCACAGAGAGCTTATTGTGAATAACTACAAGCCACAGACGATGGATAAATACCGCAGTGAAAATTTTGAAAGAGTCGAGCTTATAGACGCCTACAGCAATTTCAATATGTTTTGGCACCTGCCATCGAGTAAGTCTTACATCAGTCTGTGCAACGATTCTATAGCTGAGCTGTACGGAGTTCTTGGCGAGGAGTACTCTGTCGGCGGAAGCTATAACAGCTCGGCATACCCGCTCCGTGGACTTTTCTCGATTAGGTACGTAATTGATGACGTTACACCAACCGACTCATCGCTGACTGACAAGACGGGCGAGCTTACGGGCTTTATGGGCTGTACATACAAAGGTACGGCGGGCGACTTCTATATCTATGAAAACAGGCACTTTGTGCCTATGGGCTTTACTTACGACAGCTACTGCACATACGAAGACCTTGAAATGATAAATGGCATCGAGCTTCGCTCAATGCTTCTGCTTGAAGCTGTGCTTTTGACTGACGAGCAGGCAGAAACGTATGCAGGTAATATGCACAGGTTTGATATCTCACAGCTTGAGTATTCGACGGATAGGTACTATGAGCTTTGCAAAGAACGTGCGGCTCAGTCCTGCGACGGCTTTGAGGCAAGCTCTGACGGATTTTCTGCACACATTACGCTCGACAAGCAAAAGCTTGTGTTCTTCTCTGTTCCGTATGATGACGGTTTTACTGCCTATGTCAACGGCGCTAAGGTCGGTATAGAAAAGGTGTCAGGCGGACTTATGGCAATACCTTGCCAGGTGGGGGATAATGAGATTGAAGTAGTTTACCGTTCCCAGAGCTTTATGGCGGGACTTGCAATTTCTGCTTCAGGATTTGTGCTTTACATATTATATCTTGCATTATGTACCAAAAAGAAAAAACAGCAATAAAAAAACAGCTACCGGAAGGGTAGCTGTTTTTGTGTGTGGATTATTCCTCGTCCGCGATAGAAGCGATAGCTTCCTTAGCCTTTTCGGAAACGTCGCCGTTCTGAGCCTTGAGTAAATCTCTGATTTCCTCGAGAAGTGCAACGTCATCAGGCTTCTTTGGTGGTTCAGCAGGAGCTTCTTCCTTCTTGCGCTTGAAGGAGTTGATAGCCTTAACGAGCAGGAAGATGCAGAATGCTGTGATGAGGAAGGTGATAGTATTCTGGATGAAGTTACCAAAAGCGATAAATGGCTTGCTTCCCCACGGAACAGTAACACCGAGTGTGGTGAAATTGATACCTGCCATAACCATTCCTATGAACGGCATGAAGATATCGTCAACGAGTGATTTTACGATTGCTGTAAAAGCACTACCGATAATCATACCGACTGCAAGGTCGATTACGTTACCTCTTGCGATAAATTCCTTGAATTCACCGAAGAAGCCGCCGGTCTTCTTGAGAATGTTTTTATCCTTTTTTGCCATAGTGGTATCCCTCCGTTTAATCTTATAAGTCAATTATAGCACCGTAAGGTGAAAAAATCAACAACTTTCGACTCTTTTTGCATTTGAAATTTATATATGAACTTTTTGTAAACAAAGCACATGGGTACTTGAAATTTTCAGAAAAAGCTGATATAATATTAAAGCGTTGAGGAACAACACTGGGGTATAGCCAAGCGGTAAGGCAGTGGACTCTGACTCCACCATTCCAAAGGTTCGAATCCTTTTACCCCAACCATTTTCGATAAGCCGTCAGATTCTGGCGGCTTATGTATTATCACATCCGGGCTTTACTTACTGCCCCGTAGCCAAGTGGTAAGGCAACGGACTTTGACTCCGTCACTCGTGCGTTCGAGTCGCACCGGGGCAACCATTACACTTATCGAAGTGCTGAGCAAAGCATATATCAAATGATACAGGTTTTGCTCAACACTCCATAAGGAGTGCTGAGGTTATTGTATTGTACTGCAGCGTGAACTGCAGGATTCGTTTTATTATTGCAGTCACTATTGACCTCGGCAGGCAGCTTATCGTTATAGATGAGCTTAGTGACCCTTTGGAACGTCGGTAGACCTTTTCTGGCTAGGTTGAGTTTGCTTCGTATATTGTAATGCTGCATAGTCTGCAGGACTTGAAGCTATCCGCCATTACGGCACAGTCCCTATAAGCGACCAAACGCTTTAGGTGAAAGATGTACTGATGTTCTAAGCCGCAGTGATTATTTCTTGCACACTGCGAGCTGTTCAGTTGTCAAGGTACTGCAAGGGTAAAAAATAAAAGTACTTTCTCGTGTAGCTGTTACTTATCGAGAAAGCACTTGACAAATCTATTCTAGCTGTGATATACTTATCACAACGGGATAGCGGCAGGTTTCTCGGATAAGTTGGTAGCTTTCCGAAATTCCGATTTTAGTTTTTCTTGCCGGAAAAACTAAAATCAGCACGTCTATTTCATATCCTATTTTTATCATTATAGCACATATTTTTTCTTATGTCAAGGGGAAAGTGCAGAAAATAATAGGATTTTATATTAAATCACATAAAAAAGCACACACATTACTATGTGCGTGTTTTTTTATTACCTGTTATCTGTGTGTCTTTATGACACACTTTGTTTGTTTTCTGACAGAATAAAAAACTGCATACCACCAATGGCAGTATGCAGCACAGCTTATCCGTAGAAGCTCTTGGCATCTTCGCTTATCTCGTTAAAGCGTTCAAGATTATCCGATTCAATTTCAAGACCGTCATAGCTCATATTGTTACTGAAAAAATAGTTGCTTAATGCTGTGTAGAGAGCCTGAAGGTCAACTCTGACACTTCGCAGCATATCATTTATAGTCTGACTTACAGTAGTGCAATATACTCCTGCAATCTTGGTGAACTTAATGCTGTCACGTGACTCGAGGATACAGCACTCTATGTTTTCGGATTCCAACGGCTTGGTGGAATACACTTCAATAGTCTTTTCTCCGTAATAGCCATCGAACAGGTTGTGAAGCTCAAGAGCTGACGTGCCACGCAGAATCAAATCTGTACCGGCAACGGCATTGGTAAGCCACTCTTGATTTGTTATAAAATCATCACTTGTTATCATCGTAGCACACCTTCTTTCTTACGTCCAATTAGTGTGTACTCAAGGACACACATTTACCTTCCAATAATATTATATCACACTTAAATCCAAAAAACAAGTATATCGCAGTTAAATCGTTTTTGATACATTTGGATTAGTCAAATCCAAATAGTCAGTTTCGTTCTTATTTGGTTTTGGTTCGATGTTTTCAATCCATCCTTTCTGATTCGCATCCCAGAGCATATTTGTTTTTCTGTAGATAAATGGTTCCAAAAAGGATTTGACCTCACAATATATTTTTTCAAAATTAGGCTTTCTTTCTATCCCTCTTAACATATCATATGCATGTTGCAACTCGTTAGTCTTATTCAAAAATCCATCGAACGTTCCGATAGTCCTGTTATGGTTCTGAATATTATTATAAATATCATTGATATCTATACTAACACAATGCATCAGTGCGTATACATCAATCAAATCTTTCGTCCGGTGTTTATAGACTAAATCTGATGAAATGCATACCAGCTTATCAGCTAATATTTCGTCAACGTTCACACCACGTATTACGGCTTCTCCGTAGTAGTAGTCTCGACATCCGGTAAGTTTAAGAATATCGATATCCATTGATATTACTTTTTGTTTTGTATCTTTATGATAGACCACAAAACCTGCAGAGCGATTTTCACCGTATTCTCTGCTGACTTCAACATAATACGAATCAGTCATACCATCAAGTGCGTTCTGAATCTCTTTTCGTATCAACTCAGTTGACGGAGGATTCCCATACCAGTTAGCATCAATATCTTTCGTGCCTCTTACCACATCTGTGTACCCGTTCTCAGCAAGGATTAGTTTGGTAATCAGAGCTCCCTTAAAAACAATAGGGGCATCTGAAGATGATATGCGAGAGGATATTTCGTATATGATTTTTTCTTTGGCACTTATGTTTGTTTTTGTATCATATTCAGTCATCGTATTTTTCTCCTTCGGCTTTTGTACATTATAACACTTCAATGCTGTGTTCGTCAACAGCAAAGTGTGTCATAAAGACACACTTGCAGTTTCCGTCAGAATAAAAAATGCTGTATACCTGTCTAAAGGCATACAGCGTTTTTTTATCGTCCACGAGAAGATGTATCCTCTAACAGCTCATCAAGCTCGTCGTTGCATACGTTCAGAGCTTCAGCTCTTTGCAACTGCTTCAGAGAAAAGTCGAGTATGAGTTCCTTTCTTGCTGAAAGAATTGTTTTGGCGAATTGCTTGTACTCGTCAGAAACACCTGGTGTCTCATCTATGATATTTGCAATTTTCTCCATATCGAGCTTTTGACAGATACGCTTCAATGCTTCATCACAGTCATAATTCTGATGAGAAGATATAAAGTCAAAGTAATTGATTCGTTTTCCGTTTTGTGCGATTGAAGATGTAGGTCTATTATACACTCTATCGTGAAGGACGCCCTTATTTGTAGTTACATCTTTCATAAACTCACTTGTTGCTTGAGGAAATAAACTGCTACCGCAATCATAGACCGGTGCAAGCTCCATCTCGTCTGTCTGAGAGTTGTACAAGAAGCCCCAATTACCATTGTGTCTATCCCAATTTCCTATAAGAGCATCAACGATGAACATATCCCAAAAACGTTTGGTAAGTTCCTCGCTATCTATTGCTGTCTGATACTCAAATGTGTCAAGAATGTCTGACAGCTCCGTTCCGTAACCGTTTCGTTCCGAATCAATCACTTGGTTTTTCAGCGAAGCGAAATCTTGTAGCACAAGACCATTTACTGCAAAGTCTTTGCAAGCTACAACAGTTTTTGTTTTTCCTTGTTCTGTCTTGTATGTTCCGAGCATTACCTGTTGAACGGGAATACCTACACTCTCAAAAATCTTACAACCTATATACTCTGAGATGCAGCTATTAGTATAGCTAATGCCATCGGTTTTTGTAGGCGGTGTAGGAAATTTGAGCATATATAGTTCGCCGTTATACAGTACAGAAATCTTACTGCCGTTTGCACCGGCATAAGCTTTGTTCCTTCTCGGAAGGGAAGTAAAATCTATCAAAGCTCCTCCGTCCTTTCCATACGCAGATACTTTTCACGGAGATACCAGGCTTGTTCTGATGTAATGTATTGGTCTACTTCGGCACAATTTATGTTGCTCTGAAGCTCGCAGTAGTCACAGTCCCAATCTGATTTTTTACCGCCGTTGTCGATAATCTCCCAGGTCTTTATCATCTGCTCTATAGATTCCTTGAGAAGTGGAGGGAGTCCCTGCTCTAAATAGCTTTTATCAAGCGGACGTCCTGTTTCATCGTATTCAGACATTGCTGTACCTCCTTTGGCTTTTTGTATATTATATCACTTCAATGCTGTGTTCGTCAACCGTAAAGTGTGTCATAAAGACACACTTTACCTGCTGTGTCCTTCGTCTTGAGAGAGTTCCTGCGAATATTCTCCCGGTAAGCTCTGTGCAAGCTTGTCCAGCTCCAAACTGATTTGTTCCGGGGACGTCGTTATATCAACAACGGCGCCGTTCCAGGCTTCACCGTACAAGCCCTTGCAGTTGATGTTGTTTTTTGCTTTAATTCCGATACCGCCGTCACGCTCCCATTCAAGAAGATTCTTTGTGTAATCATCGAGCAGAATATCAGTGCTTCTGATTCCTCCCGGAATGAATGAAGCTTTGGGCTGACCGACTTTGGTGAAGATAGCGTGATGATGAATGTCTATTTCGGGTATGTTATTACAAATCCAGACAGACTTCTCGGCTCTGCAGTATGGAGGCTCACCATCGACGGCAGCACTCAGTATATAAACCTCGTACTTATCACTTTTGACAAGCTCGGACACAGCCTCACAAGCTTCTCTAAAAGGCTTGAGGTTTTTGAAGAAGTCCTTTTCAAACATTCTCTCAAGGTACTGAACTTCATCATGAAAACGTGCAAGTGTGCCGTCCATATCGATAAATAATCTCTGCTTGGGAGAAAAGGCAGCTTGAAGCTCTCGGATGACTTCGGAATAATCTACAACAAAGCGTACATTCTGCAGGTTGGTAAAGTAATTGTTCGCTGAGTTATTGTTGACGGAGTTATCTACCGTTGTTCTGCAACGAGACAGCAGAAAGTCGATAAACTCTGACTCGTCGTTTGTATGCTGCTGTGCTTCAGCGTAGTCTGACTGTGTAATACAAATCTCGATGAGCTGACCGTCTCCGTCATTCCCATCGGGATTCAGATAGCTTAAAAACACGCAGTCATTCCTTGCTTCAACTGCTGTAACCTTTGCCCAATCTCTTGTAATGTCATCTAGCATTTTATATCCTCCTAACGTAGTTGTGTTTCTGTCAGAAATGAAAAATCGCTTGCTTTTTAAACACCGCAACTTTCTTTCTAATTACGCAAATAATGCATATAGAATTACAGATATAGCTTATGTACTTAATTGCATAAAAACTTTCTTTATGCAGTTAGTATGTATAATAAGCATCAAGATTTTGTCTTCTGACAGATAGTGCTCTTTAGTGGGTTAATTACCCATAGCTCATTTTAAGGACTACCTCTTGCAACAAAAAAATAATAATTCTTCGTCGGGGGCTTGACATTCTTTTCAGAATGTGTTACAATGTCCTCGACATTAAGGACTATTACTTTTTTGCTAGAAGTAATACTTGTTGTGCGAGTGTGCTGGGAACACACTCGTACTTTTTTTATGCCCTTTTTCTTTATATGCCCAACAATAAAAGGCACAACAGTATACTTGTTATCCGTGTAATCACCGTGAGAACAACGCACTCTCTTACGTCTGATGAGGTTGAGAGATACCAATTTCTTGATGATATCAATGGTTGCACTCCTGGAGACACTTAGCCCGTTGGCAAGAAGGATATCTGCTATGTCGGAATATGAGTGGAAGAAAGAATTATGAAGCTCTCCCTGGGATGTGCTTGCAAGCTTACAGCAGAGGCAGTAAACATAAAAAGCCTTGCTGCTGCTAATCTGAGACAGAGCCTTGCGTTCTACGCAAAAACAACGGCTCTCTGAGACGTTTTTATTTATGTAGTATAAAGTTACCCCTAGCTTGCCGTCTGATCTGTTATACTTTAAATGCAGTCGACAAAGACCCAAAATTCTGGTAGAATAAAGAAAAGAAAAAAATCAGAAAGGTTTGGGAAAAATGAATTACAGCAAAGAATTCAAGGCAGAGGCTTTGAAATTGTCCGACGAAA
>JAGALZ010000017.1 GCA_017848055.1 Oscillospiraceae bacterium
GAACTCGCTACCTCCACCTTGGCAAGGTGGCGCTCTACCAGATGAGCTAAATCCGCATATTCAAATGGTGCCTCCGGTCGGAATCGAACCAACGACACGGGGATTTTCAGTCCCCTGCTCTACCTACTGAGCTACAGAGGCAAATTTCCTCAGTCGCCTATGGCTTGCAGGAAACATACTGGCGACCTGGATGGGACTCGAACCCACGACCTCCGCCGTGACAGGGCGGCGTTCTAACCAGCTGAACTACCAGGCCATATTCTCTGAAGAATCCTTCAGAGATAAATGGTGGGAACAATAGGGCTCGAACCTATGACCCTCTGCTTGTAAGGCAGATGCTCTCCCAGCTGAGCTATGCTCCCACATTGTCGCTAAAGGTATGCCTTCAAGCGACGTTTTATATTATACAACATCAGAATTGATTTGTCAAGCACTTTTTTGAAAAAATCTAAAATTATTTTGTAGCTCTTTCAACGAGTGCCTTGATTTCATCGGAAGTGAACACATACTTCTTATCGCAGAAGTGGCATTCCACCTGTGTTTTTTCGTCATTTGCCATATCGAGAAGCTCCTCTTTACCGGTGCTTATGAGGGCTGTTTCGACCTTATCTCTCGAACATGTGCAGCGGTAATTCACCTCAAAATCGTCAAGCACGTTCGGCTCTAAGCCATCGAGCGCCATCATTGCGATATCCTCGACGGTTTTGCCCTCAGAGAGGAGAGTTGTGACCGACGACATCTTCTTGATATTTTCCTCGATTGTGGTTACGACCTCTTCGGATGCAAACGGCAGAAGCTCAACAAGAAATCCGCCTGCCTGGTTTACAGTAAGGTCGGGATTTACAAGCACTCCGAGCGCACACGCTGACGGAACCTGCTCACTTGTTGCAAGATAATTTGTGATATCCTCAGCAATTTCGCCCGAAACTATCGGCACCTGACCGCAGTACGGCTCCTTGAGTCCCAAATCCTTTACAACGCCCACATATCCGTTTGTACCCACGGCACCTCTGACATCGAGCTTTCCGAAATCATTAAGCGGAATTTCGACAATCGGGTTCTGGACATAGGATTTTACATTTCCGAAGCTGTCGGCAACAGCGATAAGGCTTCCTGTCGGGCCGTTTCCGTTGATTCTTACAGTAACGGAGTCCTTTTCTCCCTTCAGACCAAAGCCCATAAGTGAAGTTGCCATTGAAAGTCTGCCGAGTGCGGCTGTAACTACAGCTGAAGTCTTATGGATTCTTTCGATTTCAGACACTATATCCTTGCCGTCGATTGCACTGCATACAACGCTTGCGTCCTTTGAAATTGTTCTGACTATTCTGCTCATTATAATATAGACCTCTTTGCAAATTTTATTCCTTGTCTTTTACTTTTCTCGCACAGAAAACGACTCTCTCGCTTTCCTCACTGCCCTCGTTCATAGAAAAGCCGTCCTTTACGCACAGGAGTTCAAAGCCTGCCTCGCCGAGCCATTTTCCGACGCTTTCTATCGGATATGCCATCTCTGCAAAGTCCTCGCAGTATCTGTCATACCTTCCTTCCTCGTCCATCTCGAAGAAATCGAGCGAAATCTCGACGCAGCCGGTTTCCTCGTCGAAGAAGTTCTGCCACACGCAGAACACGTCCTCTTCCTCGTAGATAAAGCAGTTATCCGAGAGCACCTCTCTGTGCTTTCTGAGTGTATTCATATCAAAAATGAAAAGTCCGCCATCTTCGGTATACTCCGACACCCTTGCAAACGTCCTTCTCAGTTCCTTTTCGCCCTGCAGGTGATTGAGGCAGTCAAGCGACGACACGGTATAATCCACCCTGCCGTAAAGCTCAAGTGCGGTCATATCCTGGCATACATACTGTATATCAAGGCCGCTTTCATTCTTTTTCATATCAGCGACCGAGAGCATATCTCCCGACGCATCGAGTCCTATAACGTCATAGCCTTTTTTGCACATTCTCTCGCTGAGGGAGCCTGTTCCGCAGCCCAAATCGAGGAGCGTTCCGCCGAGTCTTCCGTACTGCGTGATAAGGCGGTCGTACATATCTGCTATTTCGTCATAGTCTACATTTCCGGTCAGCAAATCATAATGCTTTGCAAACCTTGAGTACCCGAAGCTACTCATTGTCCTTCTTCTCGTCGAGTCTGTCAAACACGATTGAATATCCGCCTGCGCCGTCGTATGAAAGTGAACGGTTTACACGGCTGATTGTTGCAGTTGAAGCACCTGTTTCGGAAACGATGTCGTTATAGACATAGTTCTGGGTAAGCATTCTTGCAACCTGGTATCTCTGGGAAAGTGCCTTAAGCTCAGGGATTGTGCAGAGGTCTTTGAAAAAAAGTCTGCACTCCTCGATGTTTTCAAGACACAGAATTGCCTCGTAAAGGCTGTCGAGATTTTTGATTTCGAGTCTGTCCTTCATATTATTTACGTCCTTTCGGCAAAATTTCATTGTCCTACATTTATGCTAATCATATTTTAACACATCACTTTGCGAAAGTAAAGCCCTTTTTAACTTTAAATTACGAAAATCTCAAAAAACTTTTATTTCACCCAGCTCTGAAGGTATGCATAGCCGATTCTCATAAGAAGCACCACCGCAAACGGCATAAGAGTCCAGAGAAGATACGGCTTTTTCTTCGGCTTTAAAAACTTAAACGACACAAACACCGCAATTTCAATAAGTGTCAATGCAAGCGCCGTGCAGAACCATATAAGGCAGCCAAAGAATTTCTCAGCCTCGCTTGCCACACCCTCGGCTGGGTGCATAAGGTCAAAGCCTATAAAAAGTGGATTGAAGGCAAAAAAGCCTAAGACTGCACCATAAACGATACAGCCTATATAGAATTTTCTGTTACTCTTCACTTTCCTGCTCCTCTTCTGTTACCGACTCAATAATTTCTCTTATCTCATCGATTCCCTCGCCGTTTTCGGAAGAGGTTGCAATCCAGGTTATGTCCTCAAAGCATGGAATTTCCTCAGGAAACTGCTCCATACGTCTTTCACGCTCGGTTTTCTTGAGCTTGTCCGCCTTTGTAAAGGCAATGATGAAAGGGAGCTCCTCGTCGATGAGATAGTTTATCATCTGAATATCCGCCTGTGTAGGGGCGTGACGCATATCGACAAGCTGAATCACGAGAGCCACATCTCTGTCGGTATCGCCGAGGTATCCGCCGACAAGCTCCGACCAGCGTCTTTGCTCGCCCTTTGCCGCTTTTGCAAAGCCGTAGCCCGGCAAATCGACAAAGTGGACGTTTTCGCAGGTATAGAAATTGACGGTTGCCGTCTTTCCCGGGACAGAGCTTACTCTGGCGAGATTTTTTCTTGCGAAGATTTTATTTATGAGAGAGGATTTTCCGACATTTGACCTGCCGGAAAAAACTATCTCGGGCTTTTCGGATTTCGGCAGCTGGTCAATCTTACCGAATGCGCAGGAAAACTCTGCACTGTTAAAATTCATATTACTTTCCCTTCTGAGAAACGAGTGCCTTTTCGAGCACATCGCTTATTCTTTCGGCAAACACAAATTCCATACCTTCCAGCACCTTCTCGTCAACCTCATCGAGGTCAGGCTTGTTCGCCATAGGTATGATAACGGTCTTTATGCCGTTTTTGTATGCCGCCATTGTCTTTTCACGAAGTCCGCCAATCGGCAGAACTCTGCCTGTCAGGGTGATTTCGCCGGTCATTGCAACGTCGCCTCTTACAGGTCTTCCCGAAAGCACCGACACAAGTGCTGTTACAAGTGTTACACCTGCTGACGGGCCGTCCTTCGGAACTGCTCCCTCGGGTGCGTGGATGTGGATATCCTTCTTGCTGTAGAATTCGGGGTCGATGCCATACTGCTTTGCAACGCTTCTGCAATATGAAACGGCAATTGTTGCGCTTTCCTTCATAACGTCGCCGAGAGAGCCGGTTGCCTCAACCTTGCCCTTTCCGTCGAGCACGATAGCTTCAAGCGGCATAAGCACACCGCCTGCGGATGTCCACGCAAGTCCGTTTACTACGCCGATTTCCTGCCTGCCCGCCATTACCTCGGGCTTTATCTTTTCGGGACCGAGGAAATCCTTGATATTCTTTTCTGTAAAGCTTATCTTCTCAGCCTCGCCTCTTACGATTTTAGCGGCAGCCTTTCTGCAAAGCGAAGCTATCTGTCTTTCAAGCTTTCTTACGCCTGCTTCCTTTGTATAGGAATCTATAAGCTTATAGATTGCACTCTGCGTAAATTTCACCTGCGAAGCCTTGAGTCCGTTTTCACGAAGCTGCTTCGGAACGAGGTGCTTTTTGGCGATATTGAGCTTTTCCTCTCTTGTGTAGCTTGAAAGCTCGATTACTTCCATTCTGTCAAGCAGAGGAGCAGGGATTGTATCAAGCTCGTTTGCGGTAGTGATAAACATCACCCTTGACAAATCGAACGGGATTTCAACATAGTGGTCACGGAACTCCTTGTTCTGCTCGGAATCGAGGGCTTCGAGGAGTGCTGCGGCAGGGTCGCCCCTTGTATTGCTTGTCAGCTTATCAATCTCGTCGAGGAGCATAACGGGGTTATTAACGCCGCTTCTCTTTATAGCGTCGAGAATTCTGCCCGGCATTGCACCTATGTAGGTCTTTCTGTGTCCTCTTACATCGGCCTCGTCATTTACGCCGCCAAGTGACACTCTTACGTATTTTCTGCCCAGCGCCTTCGCAATCGACTTGCCTATCGAGGTTTTACCTACACCCGGTGGGCCGTACAGACAGATAATCTGTCCTCTGACCTCAGGTGAGAGCTGTTTTACTGCGATAGTTTCGAGTATTCTTTCCTTTACCTTTGTAAGGCCGTAGTGGTCTTTATCGAGAATTTTCTGTGCCTTCACAACGTCATAGGTTTCATCTGAAGCGTTATGCCAAGGAAGTGCGATACAGGTATCGAGATACTCCGAGATAAGGGCTGCTTCCTGCGAAGTCGGCGGCATTTTTCTCATTCTGCGAAGCTCGGAGAGAAGCTTTTCCTGGTGCTCCTCGCCAAGTCCGAGTGCAAGAATCTCATTATAATACTTATCGTCCTCGCCAAGCTCGTCGAGCTCGTCATAGCTTTCGCCAAGCTCATCGGAGATAATTCTGAGCTGTTCACGAAGGTATGCTTCCTTCTGTATTTTATCAAAATGGACGGCAACTCTGTCCTGGATTTCCTTTTCGATGCTCATAACCTCGATTTCCTTACCTAAGATTGCGGCAAGGAGCTCAAGCTTGTCATCGACAGTAGCAGCTTCGAGGAGTGCTTGTCTTTCGGGAGTCGGGATAAAGATATTATAAGCGACGTTTTCAAAAAGCATCTGTGCATCCGAGGCGGTATGGACGCTGACAATCAGCTCTCTTGGCATTCTCGGGACACGCTCTGTATAGCTCTTGAAAAGTCTTTTCACCTCACGCATAAGGGCAGTAATCTCCTCGCCCTCTGCCTGCGTTTTCTCATAGGTCGGCAAAAGCTTTGTTGTACACTCGAGTGCGTCGCCGTCGATGACATACATTTCCTCAAGCTCACCACGGCATATACCCTCGACAAAAACTCTTGTAACGTTTCTGTCGTCGCTTTTTACAACCTGCTTTATCTGTGCAACAACGCCGATATTATAGACATCCGACCTTGTCGGCTCTTCGACTCTGATATCCTTCTGTGCTGTGAGGAAAATTCTCCTGTCCGCCTTCATAGCGTTATTCAGCGCATTGAGAGAACGTTCTCTTGCGATATCAAAATGGAGCGTCATATTCGGGAAAAGCACAATATCTCTTGTTGCGATACAAGGGAGTCTGTACTTGCCCGGCTCGACCATTCCGCTTGTGATTGTATTAGTTTCGCTGTTCATTTAATTCTCCTTTATATATAAACGTAATTTACGAAATTTCTTCTACAATGAAATTATACCAAAATCCTCTTATCATTGCAACACTTAAAATAAGCCACTGCAATTAACAAAGGCTGCATCTTACTTTTGAAGATACAGCCCCTTTGATTGTTATAGAATTATTCAGCAGTGTAAGGAATGAGGGCAACGTGTCTTGCCTTCTTGATAGCTGCTGTAAGCTCTCTCTGGTGATAAGCACATGTGCCTGTTACACGACGTGGGAGAATCTTTGCTCTCTCTGTCATGCACTTGCGGAGCTTAGCAATATCCTTGTAATCAATCTTTTCTGCTCTGTCTACGCAGAACATACAAACCTTCTTACGAGCTCTCTTCTGTGGTCTGCCGCTTACTGTTCTTTCCATGAAGAATTTCCTCCTTTTTCAGCGATTTTGAGATAATTTCGAATTTTGATTTTTTAGAAAGGTGCGTCCTCGTCACCGATAACCTCTTCAAAGTCCTTTAAAGAACCGATTGAGAAGTCATTTGCAGGTGCGGGAGTATTTTCAAATGCAGGTGCAGGACTGCTCTGATAGCTGTTATTGTTCGAGTAGCTTCTTTCGTAGCCGCCTTCTTGTCTGGCTTCACCTGTGAACGATACGGAATCTACCCAGACATCAGTAGTATAGTGCTTCTGACCGTCTCTGTCGTAGCTGCCTGTTCTGAGGTTGCCTTCAATAGCAATCATTCTGCCCTTGCCGAAATATCTTGCAATAAATTCAGCTCTCTGACCGAATGCTACACAGCTGATAAAATCAGTCTGACGCTCGCCGCCCTGCTTTGCAGGTGCTCTGTCAACGGCTACTGTAAATGAAAGTACAGCAGTTCCGCCCTGTGTCTGTCTGATTTCAAGCTCTCTTGTAATTCTGCCCATCAAAATAACTCTGTTCAGCATTTGATTCACCCTTTCTGTCTTAAGCTTTTTTCTTACGCAACTGTAACCATGAAACGAAGAACGCCGTCTGTAATGCTAAGAACTCTTTCAAACTCAGCAGGGAAATCTGTTGCTGCTGTGAAGTTCCATACTACATAGAAGCCTTCTGTTTCGTAGTTAATAGCATAAGCGAGCTTACGCTTGCCCCATTCGTTGATTTCAACGTCTGTTGCAGCAGCCTTAATCATCTCATCAAACTTTGCGGTAAGCTCCTTAACAGCTTCCTCGCCGTTCTTTGCGCTGAAAACGACCATAGCCTCGTACTTTTCGTTAATCTTTGCCATAACTTAAAACACCTCCTTCTGGATTGCGCCCGTACATTCCTGCACGAGCAAGGAATGCAGACTGCCCTTTGCAGTCTAGCCTACATATTATATCACAACGACTTTTACTTGTCAAGCATAAATTTTCGGGGGATTTTTGTCGGCGGGCAGCGATGCACTTTCCGCTCCTTTCGATAGGTGTTCAATTCTGCTCAAGCGAAAACTCTACTCAGAGGGCGTTAGCAGGAAACCAAAAGCCCCCTTAAGGGGGCTATGATATTTTTGAGTGCTTGCTCACTTCGAGGGGGTGACAAACGCCCAGCGTTTGGGCTGGCTCGCCGTCTGCGAGGAGCAAGGGCGAGGACTTGAATTTATCGTTGATATGTTCGGCAGAATTTCAAAGAAATTCTGCAAGCCCACCCACACACCGTACGAATACTGTAAAAGTAATCGGGTGGGCATCTTCTTTTGCCAAGTCTTTCTTCTTTCAAGAAGAAAGCGTGGAAAGCTACTTTAAGACAGTGTTTATGTACTTCTGTCTTGATACATGAATGGCTTGAGATTCCGATGCCTTGCATCGCCCTTCGGGTTCGACTCGAAGCTTCGCTTCTCGCTCAGAATGACACAAGCCGTTCTGCCACAAAAAGCCCCCGATAAAGGGAACCACCCATACAGAAGTATTTAATATGTACCGAAAGGTTGTGTAGGAAAACCTACGCAGCCTTTCTCTTTTTGTCGTAAACCATACTGTCAGCGACAGCAGTTGCAACCGCAACATTGAAACGAAAATGAATATTAATCTGCTGTGTTCTGTGTCCGCTGGATTTGTCAGGGGCGTGTACGACAATCTTTTCAATGAATTCGTGCATAATTTCGGGAGTTAGCTTTGGAATTTCGGAATACTTGCGGACTATTCCGATAAACTGCGCCGTGTCAGCGTTCTTTTGCTCCCTTGCTTCAATGAACTGAGATAATTCGGGAATAATCTGTCGAAGCTCCTTCTGCTCGGCTTCGTAATTCTTCGACATCATCTCAAA
>JAGALZ010000018.1 GCA_017848055.1 Oscillospiraceae bacterium
CGGAATTCCAAGTCTTTCTCCGATTTGTCGCTGACTCAATCCCTGCTCTTTTAATTTAAATATTTCTTTTTCGTACTGTTTGATATGTCTGTATTCTCTTGCCATACAAAATTCCCCCTTTACGGTAGCTATCTTTATTCTACCATAAAGGGGGTGTTTTTTCTATTGTCCGTTTTTACTGGACTTGTGCAAAATCTACTGCCGAAGGCTTGTTTTTATTTAGTGCAGAAATCGGAAGGTGCTTATATAGCTGCCTTAGCTGCTTCAAGTGCATTTATAACCTTGTCGCACCACTCGTCAAACTCAGGGTCTTCAACCTGGAGCTCAGGCTTTGAGAGGATGTTGTCGATAGCAAGCTTTATACCCATATCGAGTCTTGTTGTAGCAACAAAATCAGGAACTGCTCTCTTGACCTTTGAGTTGTCGAAAACAACGGAATTGGACTTGTCACCGATGAGGCTTCCCGTAAAGTCATAATTGCTTGTCTTTGCAAGGAAGTCTGACGGAACGTAGTAAGCGTTGAGCTTAACACCGAGGCAGTCAGCGATAATCTGATAAATCTGATTCCATGTAACCGACTCGTCGGAGGTGATGTGGTAAGCTTCGCCGATAGCGTGAATGTTGCCGATAAGACCTACATAAGCCTTTGCAAAATCGCTGTTGTGTGTCATAGTCCAGAGTGATGTTCCATCGCCGTGAATGATAACCGGCTTGCCTTCCATCATTCTCTTTACTACCTGCCAGGAGCCCTTGTTTCCGTGAACACCCAGCGGAACCGAACGCTCGTCATAGGTGTGGCTAGGTCTTACGATAGTGATAGGGAAGCCGTTTTCACGGTACATCTTCATAAGGTATTCCTCGCAGGCTATCTTGTCTCTTGAATACTGCCAGTAAGGATTTGAGAGAGGAGTAGACTCGGTAATCTTGAAGTCCGAAAGAGGCTTCTGGTAAGCGGAAGCGGAGCTTATATAGATAAACTGCTTTGTCTTGCCATTAAAGAGTCTGTAGTCACGCTCAAGCTGGGAAGGAACAAAGCCGATAAACTCGCCTACAGCGTCAAAGGTCATACCCTCGAGCTTCTTTGCGGTTTCTTCTTCGTTTCCGATGTCAGCTGTGATGATGTTAACACCCTGCGGAAGCTCTGCGGTTCTTGAGCCACGGTTGAGCAGATAAACCTCGTCGCCTCTCTTTAAAAGAAGCTTTGTGATTGCCATACTGATTGTGCCTGTACCGCCGATTAAAAGTACCTTCATAGTATTTTACCTCCCTTTAGAGTGTAGCCTTTGAAGCTATTGTGTAGATTGCGGCAACGTCGTCAGAAGAGAGCGAAACAAATCCGCCTGTCTTTCCGTCGCCCAGACCGAACATCTTTACAAGGTAAGGGATATCCTCAGCCTTAGCACCAAGCTCGTCAAAGTTTATAGGCATACCAATGTCGTGCAGGAATTTTCTGAAACGCTTGATACCCTCAATAGCAGTTGCCTCAGGGTTTTCAAAGTTCATCTGACAGCCGAAAACTCTTGTTGCCATCTGTGCAAATCTCATAGGATTGTGCTTGTATACAAACTCCATCCATGCAGGCATAATTACCGCAAGACCTGCGCCGTGAGCTACGTCGTAAAGACCTGAAAGCTCGTGCTCGATGCCGTGGCTGTTCCAGTCCTGGCTTCTGCCGACGCCGACGATATCGTTATGTGCAACAGTACCTGCCCACATAATGTTGGCTCTTGCCTCGTAGTTGTCGGGGTTTTCAATAACTCGAGGTGTTTCCTTGACCATTGTAATCAGAATAGCCTCGCAGAGGCGGTCGGTGATTTCAACTTCAGGTGTGTTTGTGAAGTATCTTTCAAAAACGTGCGCCATAATGTCTGTAGCACCGCAGGCTGTCTGGAATGGCGGAAGTGTCTGTGTAAGCTCAGGATTGAGAACGGAGAAACGTGGTCTGAGCATATCAGAGCCAACGTCACGCTTGAGCTTGCCCTCTTCCTTTGTAACAACAGAAGCACCAGAGCCTTCACTGCCTGCAGCAGCGATTGTAAGCACTGTTCCGATAGGAAGTGCCTTTTCAACGGGCTTTCCTGTGCCGTAAAAGTCCCAGAAATCTCCGTCGTAAGGAACGCCCAGTGCAATACCCTTTGAAGAGTCGATGCAGGAGCCGCCGCCGACAGAAAGAATGAAGTCAACATTTTCCTTTCTGCAAAGCTCGATACCCTCGTAGATAAGAGTGTCACGAGGATTTGGCTTTACACCGCCGAGTGTAACATAGGTAACACCTGCAGCGTCAAGAGATGCCTTTACTCTGTCTAAAAGACCTGATTTAACCGCCGAGCCGCCGCCGTAATGGATGAGAACACGGCTTCCGCCGTACTTCTTGACGAGCGCACCGCAGTTGTTTTCCTGTCCCTTGCCGAATACGAATTCCGTAGGACTGTAAAAGCTGAAATTGTTCATAAAATTGTCGTCCTTTCAAATAAAAATTGAGTGACGTTTTTCCCTTCAGTATAGAGTATAGCACAAAAAAATCAAACATTCAAGGCAAGATTTTGTGAAAGTTTTTTGTACACCTTTCAAAAACGATTAAGTGGCTTGAAACAACGGATTTATGGGGATTTTCGTTTGACATTTGCGGTGCAGATTGCTATAATTATATTGAAATATTATGATTTTTAAGGGAGGCGCTTGCCTTGATTAAAATAAGAATACCCGCAACGAGTGCAAATCTCGGCGCAGGCTTTGATGCTCTGGGACTTGCAGTCAGCCTATATAACTATGTTGAGATGGAGGAGAGCGACAGAATCGACATTTCCTCCGCTGACGAAACAAGGGTGCCTTGCGATGAGAGCAATATGATATATGTTGCCGCAAAAGACCTCTATGAGGTGTGCGGAAAGAAGCTTTCTGGACTTAAGATAGTTCAGACAAACAATATCCCGATGACCAGGGGACTCGGCTCGTCGTCTGCCTGTATTGTTGCAGGGCTTGTCGGCGCAAACACACTTCTCGGCAATCCTCTTTCCGATGACGATATCGTAAACCTCTCGGCTCAGATTGAAGGACACCCCGACAACACCGCACCAGCACTTCTTGGCGGCATTGTAACGGCGGTATTTGACGGAAGGAGAGTTCATTGGGTAAAGCAGGAGGTATTCACAAAGCTTAAGTTTGTGGCAATAATCCCTGACTTTGAGCTTTCGACAGAGAAGGCGAGAGCTTGTCTTCCGGGGCAGATTGACTTCAAGGATGCCGTGTATAACCTCTCAAGAGCCGCACTCTTCTCCTCGTCGCTTTTAACGGGTAAGTTTGAAAACCTCAAAACGGGTGTTGATGACAGACTTCACCAGCCATACCGCATAGGTCTTATTCCGAGGGCGCAGGATGTATTTGATATTGCTTACACCCACGGAGCTTATGCCGCATACATAAGCGGTGCAGGCCCTACAATTATGGCTATTGCAGATGAACAGAACGAGTTTTTCGCAGGAAAGCTTAAATTCTCCCTCGAAAACGCAGGCCTCGGAGGCTGGCGTGTAATGGAGCTTAAGATTGACAACGAGGGAACTACAATTATCTAATCTGGTGATAAAAAATGCTTAATAAATTCATAAAGGGTCTTCGTGACGGTATCCCGATTGCACTTGGGTACCTCTCCGTTTCCTTTACATTCGGAATGAAGGCGGTCGAGGACGGACTCTACTGGTGGCAGGCACTTCTCATTTCAATGACAAACCTCACATCGGCAGGTCAGTTTGCGGGACTTTCCGTTATGGCGGCAAGCGGCCCGCTTATCGAAATCGCCCTTACTCAGCTTGTAATAAATATGCGATACGCTCTTATGTCGCTGTCACTCACCCAGAAGCTCGACAAGAGCTTTAGCAGGACGAAAAGGTGGCTTTGCGGTTTCGGTATGACAGACGAAATCTTCGCCGTAGCAAGCGGAAAGCTCCACAGCGTTACAGCCTCATATATGGCAGGTCTTATCGTGACGCCGTTTATCGGCTGGTCAACGGGAACTCTCCTCGGCGCAGTTGCAGGAAATGTCCTTCCGTCGGCTGTTCAGTCGGCTCTGTCGGTTGCAATATACGGAATGTTCATTGCCATATTTGTTCCGCCGATGAAGAAGGCTAAACCTGTGGCACTCGTTGTCGCAATCGGTGCAGTTATGAGCTGTGCGTTCAGATTCCTGCCGGTACTCAAAAACGTTTCCTCGGGCTTTGCTATCATCATCTGCGCAGTCGCTGCCGCAGGTGTCGGTGCGTGGCTCTTCCCGATTGAGGAAGAAAAGGGGGCGCAGGTATGAGTGCTGTAGTGTTCTTTAAATATCTCGCGGTTATGGCTCTCGTTACATATCTTATAAGAGCTGTTCCGTTTGCAATGTTCAATAAGAAGATAAAAAGCAGATTTGTAAGAAGCTTCTTAGAGTATGTCCCTTTTGCGGTGCTCGCCGCTATGACTATCCCCGATATCTTCTTCGCTACCGATATGCTGCTCTCAGCCGTCGTCGCTCTGCTCGTCGCAATTGCTCTGGCATATAAGGAGAAAAGCCTGCTCACAGTCGCCGTTTTCTCATGCGTCTCGGTATATGTCACCGAATTTATCGCCTCAATCCTGAAGTAAAAAGGATAGTATACATACAAAGGCTTGTGTGTAGCTGTCGGGGGAAACCTTTCTGAAGAAAGTTTATCCCCCGAACCCCCTTACAAAGACTTCTAATATGATTTCAGCCCCATAGGGTACTCATCAAAGAGAACTTTCTATAATTCTCGTGATTATGATAGGTACCCTATGGGGCTGAAACTTAAGTCAAAAGTTTTAGGAAAGGAGTTTGAGGAAAAGCCCTTTTTCAAAAGGGTTTTCCTCAAGAGTACATATAAGCTTCTATATGTATACTGTCCTTAGTATTCGGTGATATCTGCTTCTTTGATTTGTTTTACTCTACAGAGGATGAGTGGGAAAAGGCTCACGAGGTTACAGATAAGAACGCCTGCGAGAGCGAGCGGGTGGAAGTAATTGAGGTAGAGTCCCTTCGGGTAGAGCACGAGGTTATTGAAGAGGTACAAAAAGAGCATTGTTACAGAGCCGCCGATTACTACAGCGATTATATCGCTTATGATAAGCTCCATAGCGAGCTTTCGGAGAATTCTCTTTTTGCTTATACCGATGGCACGGTAAACAGCAATCTCGTAGTTTCTCTTCTGGTACAAACCTGCAAAGGCTGTGTTTATGGTGATTGCGATAATAATTGACACGAGGATTACGATAAATCCGAAGATGAAGTAGAATGCCGAGAACTGCGAGTCGATGTCTTCCATAGTGGTGCCGCCGACGAAGATATCGTATTTAGCACCCAGCGTTATTGCCTTTGCTCTGAGAGCGTCGCCGGTTATAGTCTTGCCGTAGAGATAAATAGCCCTATCGCTGGTTCTGTCTGAAATCATATAAGCGGCGTATCCGTCCTGGTCTGTTATGTAATCAACGGTCAGAGTGTAGCCCTCATAAACGTTATAAAGCTCGCTTTTATCAAACTCGTCGATTGTATCGCCAAGCTCAAGACCTAAGTTCTTTGCGAGCAATTCAGAAAGAACAAGGCTTCCTGTCTTAAGCTTTGAGTAGTCGACCTCAATTCCTAAATATTCGCAGTGCTTTTTGAAATCCTCAACCGAGCCGAAGGTCATGTGGTTTGAGCTACAGGTAAAATCCATTACCGTATCCCAGTTGAAATACGCCATATTCGGAGCATAGTAAATATAATCGAGAGCTTCGTCAGCCTTGACCTCTGCCATAAACTCGTCCATATGGCTTTCTCTTTTCTTTGCACCTGAAACATCAATCATATACACGCAGTGGTCGTTTGTATAAGCCAGCGACTCAAAGGTTGAAGGCGGGCCTGTTACATAGAGTCCGCCGACGTAAATAACAGAGCTTAGCATAAGCATCAGCATCAGCAGTATACAGCGTGACTTGTTCTGCTTTATGTAGTAAAGTGGTGAGAATGGACTCATATCTCGCTTGCCTCCTTGATAGCACTGATGTCGCCGTCCCACATTTCTATAACGCTGTCCGCATCCTTTAAGATAGAACGGTCGTGGGTGATAACAAGCACGAGATTATCCTTTGAGTATTCCTTTAAAATCTCCATTACAAGAAATGCGTTGTCGTGGTCAAGAGCGGCTGTCGGCTCGTCTGCAAACAGCACCTTAGGGCTGTTAATCATAGCTCTTGCGATAGCCGTTCTCTGTCGCTGTCCGCCCGAAAGCTTCGAGGGACGCTTTGAGATTTCCTTACTTCCAAGCCCGAAGGATGAAAGAAGCTCTGTCGCCTTCTTTACAGTGTCTGCACCGCCCTTTGCCGCAGCAACAGTAACGTTGTCGAGTGCCGACATATAAGGCACAAGGAAATGTCTCTGGAACACAAAGCCGAATTCGTCACGTCTTACTGTTTCACGTTCTGAGTCACGCAGAGCAGTAAGCTCCTTGCCGTTATAGAGAATGTTTCCGCTTGTCGGATTCTTAAGAGTTGAAAGGCAGTACATAAGTGTGGACTTTCCCGAACCTGAAGGTCCGATGATACCTATGAGTCCCTTGTCCGGCAGGGTGAGGTCAAAGCCCTTGAGTGCGTATACCTTTTCTGCCTTGTCCATATCATAAATCATTGTAATATTCTTTATTTCAAACATAAGTCGTATCCCCTCAAATAATTAGTAAAGGTCGTCGCCGAGTGCGTCGATTGTTTTTATTCTGTAAAGTGCGTAGCGTACAGGAATCTGGAGTATCGCAAAGAACACGAGGAAGTCACGGAGAACATCCTTTATCGCCTCTGTGTCAAGAGAATTACCGAGAAGTCCCGACGGCGTAATATAAAGAACGTTGATAAGGAAAACTGACAGTGCCGTTATTGCCGCACCGATAACAAGTGACAGAATAAATGTGAAAGAAAGCTCTCGCATAATTGAGAGGTATATCGACTTTCTGGAGTAGCCTATCGAAGCATACAGACACCATTCGCTGTGTCTGTCACGCAGGAAGGTTATGTAGATTACGCAAAGTGCAACGCACATTAAAATTACAATTCCGGCATACACGATATTTGTTGAGCCTTCGATTGCGTCAACCATATTCTTCTGGTAATCTTCTGTAGCACTTTCGTAGTCTGTCCAGTACATACCGCTTGAATCGAGCTTTACACCTATAGTCGCAAGTTCATTTTTGAGGTTTGTGATTCCTTCAGAGAAGATGAAAATCTGCTTTGCCGAGTCATCATCGGGATGTGGTGTACCGCAGATAAGGTTGTAGTCGCTTTCAACAACGCCGACAATTTTATAGAGTGTGTAGTATTTAACCTCGTCGCCGATTTTGTAGCCGTTGTTTTTCATGGTCATGCTGTCGATAAGCACTTCTCCGTCACCTTCAGGCATTCTGCCCTCGATGAGCTTTGCGTCATAGTATCCGAGGTATTCCTCAATGTACTGCTTATCCATAAGCGCACCCTCGAAGTACCAGAACGCAAAAAGCGCCCTGAGCTCTCCGTCTATTACCTGAGCCGGAAAAGCTCTTTTTACCTTGTCGCAATCATTTTCAATCTTCTGAGCAAGCTTTTCGATTTCAGCGTTAAAAAGTACTATGCCCTCGTCATAGGTCTCATACTCAGCGTCCTCGCCTATAAGTAAATCCATATCGTTGTAGCTAAGATACTGCATTACTTTCGGCACCTCGTAGCAAAGCGGCTTTACCGTTTCCATAGAAATACCCAGCAGGAAGCTGGTGAGGTAGTTTAGCATAATACAAAGCGTTAAGCTTATTATGAGCGTTGCAACACGCTTTTTGTTGTTTTTAAGGTATGCCCTTGCGTATAGCGTCTGTGACATTGTCTATCCCCCTACTTTTGATAATACCATTTTACCACAAATCCGAAAAAAGAAAAAGTGACCGCAGTCACATTCTGACTATGACTGCAGTCACATATTTTATCCGTTTATAGCTACGATAAGCTTTGCTCTGTCGTGTATTCCCGTCTTGTCGTATATCGTACTTATGTAGTTTTTAACAGTGCCCTCGGAGATATACAGCTTCTGTGCAATCTGCTTGTTGGAAAGCCCCTGAGACAGCAGAGTAGCGATTTCCTTCTCCCTTGCGGTCATTTCCTTGAGTATGTCAGGCTCGCTTTTCTGTCCCGACATAAGTGCCGCAAGCCTCTGCATAACCTTCGAGTCGATGACGTTGCGGCCGCTCATTATCTGTGATACAGCACCCAGGATTGCGTCCTTTCCGCTGTCCTTGAGAAGATATCCGTCAGCACCGCCCGAGATTGCCTTCGTGATAGTTTCGTCGTCATAGAAGGTTGTTAGGACAAGTATCTTAATCTCAGGATAATCTCTCCTTAAGTGCGATATAAGCTCTATTCCTCCCATACCCTGCATATTTATGTCTACAAGTGCTATATCGCAGGATGCTGTTTCAAGTATAGAAAGCGCCTCGTTTCCGTCGTGCGCCATTCCAACCACGTCCATACCGCCTATTGTCAGAATTATCTCAAGACTTTCAAGCAGCAGCGGTTCATCGTCAACAAGTAAAGCTCTCAGCTTTTCCATCAGCCTTCCTCCTCAATTATCGGCAGGGTAACAACGCTTTTAAATCCCGCAGGATTTGAAAACTCCGCCTTTCCGCCGTTTTTATCACAATATGAAATAAGCTTTTTAAGTCCGAAGCCGCCCTCTATTTTATCAGCGCTGTTGTCACTGCAAAAGTCGCTCTTTCCGTTGTCCGTAACAGTAAGCTGAAGGTGCTTGCTGTCATAGGTGAGCGATACAAAGAAGGTGTCGGCATTTCCGTGTCTTACGCCGTTTGAAAGAAGCTCACTTAAAGCAGAGCAGAAAAACTCCGAGTGAACCGACGGGATAAGCTTGTCGCCGGGGCAGTCAGCAGTTGTAATTCTGACCTTGATTTTCGTGTCCATAGTAAAGCTTTGACAAATTGATTCAAGGCTGTCACAAAGGTCGCTTAAAGGAGCAGGCTTGTCCTCGCTGTCTAAAACTCTTACCGCACGCCTTATAGAAGCAAGACTGCCTCTGATACGCTCGTTTGCACTTCCGAGCTTTTCTCTTGCCTTGTCGGGATTTGTGTCAAAGAGCATATCTGCCGCATCAAGAGTCATTATCGCCGCAGTTATAGAATGGCCGACGCTGTTGTGAATATTTCGGCTTATGTTTTCTCGTTCCTCAAGTCTTGCGTTTCTGTCAGAGAGATAATTCTTTATTCTCAGCTCCTCGTTGAGCTTTTTCTCGCTTAGCTCACCTAAGGCGCATACGCTTACCGAATGGCTGAGCCTGTCCTTTGTGTCAAAGTAGTGTATGATAAGCTTTTCTATCGCATAGAGTATTGCGGATATAACAGTGATAATTGCCGAATAGAAAAGCACGCTGTACAGCATTTCGCCCTTTATCAGACCGCTTGTTAATAAAAACAGGGCAGGGGTAAAAATCCTCAGAGAGTCGTGCTTTGGCGTACTTATCCGGCTCACCAGCAGGAAGCAGAATGGGTTTTGCGAGAATACGCCGTGAATCACAGAGCCTGTAAGCTGTAACACAGTCAGAGGAATGCTGAAGCTGTCGCTGATGCTCTGTAGAGTGAGTACCGTTATGAGCAGGGCAAAGGAAATAGCAACTGCTGTTTCGTACAAGGGCGAAGCAAAGACAGTCAGCACTATGAGCATAACAATGCTGACAATGTATTCAATTGACTTTTTCATATCCTTCACCTTCTCCATAAAGCAATTACATATTACTAATATACCACAAATCAATCCATAATGGAAGTAGCGGGGAGAAATTTGTTTCAAAAAACGGACCCTGCATATAAGCAAGGTCCGTTATTAAATATGCTTATCCCAGCCTGTTTTTAAAGTCATGGTAGTCAAAGCTTTTTATCACTTCGATGCTTCTGTCACATTTAAGAAGCAGAATATCGGGAAGTGCCATACCGTTGAAGGTGTTGCTTTTGCAGGTTGAATATATCGCCATATCCCCGAAAATGAGCATATCGCCCATCTGCAGGGGCTTGTCAAAGGAGTAATCTCCCACGATATCGCCCGAAAGACAGGTAGGACAGCCAAGCCTGTAATTATACTCAAGCTCGCCCTCTTTTCCGCTGTTGTACAGAGGAGGAGTATACGGCATTTCTATTACATCGGGTGTGTGACAAGCCGCACTCATATCGAGTATCGCAATATCTGTATCGCCGTTTCTGAACAGGTCGAGAACTCTTGTCACAAGATATCCTGCATTGAGTGCGTGAGCCTCGCCCGGCTCTAAATAAACCGTTACGCCCCACTTTTCCTGAGCGTATGCAATAAGCTTTTTAAGAAGCCCGATGTTATAGCCTTCTCTCGTGATATGGTGTCCTCCGCCCATATTGAGCCATTTCATTTTCGGCAGAACATCCGAGAACTTCTCCTCAACTGCCGTGAGTGTCTTCTGAAGGTCGTCAGCGTCCTGCTCGCAGAGAGTGTGGAAGTGAAGCCCGTCAAGCATTGAAACAAGCTCATCGGTCATAAGCTCATCCCACAGCACTCTTGTGGTACCCAGCCTGCTTTTTGGTGCACAAGGGTCGTATATTTCGTGTCCCTCCTGCGTTGAGCATTCGGGATTAATCCTCAGACCTATGCTTTTGCCCGAAGCCTTCGCCCTTTTGCCGAAAAGCCTAAGCTGTGTCGGAGTGTTGAACACTATATGGTCAGCGTACTTTAAAAGCTCCTCAAATTCGTCGCTCCTGTAGCCTGCACAGAAAACGTGCACCTCTTTGCCCTGCATTTCCTCATAGCCGAGTCTTGCCTCAAAAAGTCCGCTCGCTTCTGTGCCGTTTATGTACTGAGAAAGAAGAGGGTACAGAGTGAAGTTTGAAAACGCCTTTTGTGCAAGCAGTATCCTGCAGCCTGTGTCGTCGCAGACACTCTTTAGTATCTCGCCGTTTGTGATAAGAGCCTTTTCGTCTATCACATAGCAGGGTGTTTTAACATTAGAAAAAAGTCTGTCTGTGTCACAGCCCTCTATGTGTAAGAATGCCTTGTTACCTGTCATTTAGTCCACCAGAGCAGGCTCAAAGCTTTCCTTGTGAGGAAGTCCGTATTTACTGAGTGCCTCAAGGAACGGGTCAGGATTCATCTCTTCAACGGTATATACGCCCGCCTTGTTCCACTGTCCTGTAAGCATCATCATAGCACCGCACATTGCAGGAACGCCTGTTGTATAGCTGATAGCCTGGCTTTCGACCTCCTTGTAGCACTCCTCATGGTCGCACACGTTGTAGATGTAGTAGTGCTTTTTCTCTCCGTTTTTCTCGCCTGTGAAGATACAGCCGATGTTTGTCTTTCCCTTCGTTCTCGGACCAAGACTTGCAGGGTCGGGGAGAAGCTCCTTCAAAAACTTGATAGGTACAATCTCTCTTCCTTCAAACATCACAGGAGTTGTAGACAGCATACCTACATTCTGAAGGCAGTTCATATGTGTAAGATAGCTCTGACCGAAGGTCATAAAGAAGCGTATTCTCTTTACCTCAGGAATGTTCACAGCAAGCGATTCTATCTCCTCGTGGTGAAGGAGGTACATATCCTTCATGCCAACCTCGTCAAAGTCATATTCTCTCTTTATGCTCATAGCAGGTATCTCTACCCACTTTCCGTTTTCGATGTAGCTTCCGGGTGCAGAAACCTCACGCAGATTTACCTCAGGGTTAAAGTTTGTTGCAAACGGATAGCCGTGGTCTCCGCCGTTGCAGTCTAAAATATCAATTGTGTCGATGCTGTCAAACTGGTGCTTCTTTGCATAAGCACAATAAGCCTGTGTAACGCCCGGGTCAAAGCCGCAGCCGAGCAGAGCCATAAGCCCTGCCTTTTCAAACTTTTCCTTGTAAGCCCACTGCCAGCTATAATCGAAGTAAGCAGAAAAGCCCTTTTCCTCACAGCGCTTTTCGTATATTTCACGCCACTGCGGGTCGTCGGTGTCTTCGGGCTCGTAGTTTGCGGTGTCCATATAGTTCACCTTGCAGATAAGGCATGCGTCCATTATGGTAAGGTCCTGATAGGGGAGTGCGATGTTCATAACAAGGTCGGGCTTGTAGCTGTTTATAAGTGAAACAAGCTCGTCAACGCTGTCTGCGTTTACCTGTGCGGTAGTGATTTTTGTGTTTGTCTTTCCCTCAAGCTTTTTTGCAAGCTCGTCACACTTTGACTTTGTTCTGCTTGCAATACAAAGCTCTGTGAACACCTCACTTGCCTGACAGCATTTTCTGATAGCAACGTTTGCAACGCCGCCGCATCCTATTACAAGTACTCTGCTCATATTATTCATTCTCCTTTTCTTTTAAGCTCGATTGCCAGCAAAAGCTCTCTTAAAAGCTTGCAGGCAGTTGTAGTTGAATTTCCCGAAGGGTCAAGTGAAGGCGCAAGCTCGTTTATGTCAGCACCCACGATGTTGAGCTTCGACAGGCTGTGAATTGCCCCGATAAGCTCACTTGTTGTAATACCGCCTGCCTCTGCCGTTCCTGTGCCTGCCATAAACGCAGGGTCAAGGCAGTCAAGGTCTATAGTCAGATATACGGGCTTGCTGCCAAGCTTCTCAATTGTTTCTGACAGACCGTCAAGCGAAAACTTATGCATATCCGTGTGCCCTGTTGCAAACAGAAACTCCTCCCTGTCACCGCTTCGTATGCAGAACTGATGGATTTTTCCGTCGCCCACAAGCTCGTGGCATCTCCTCATAACGCAGGCATGACTGAGCCTGCAGCCGAGATAATCATCCCTTAAATCTGCGTGTGCGTCAAGGTGTACTATTTCAAGCTCCTCATATTTTTTAAATACCGCCCTTACTGCGCCGAGTGTTACAAGATGCTCGCCGCCGAGCATAACAGGGAGCTTTACGTCACGTAGAATTGTGGCGGTTCTTTCTTCGATGTCAGCAAGAACCGACTGTGTGTCACCGAAGCAAAGCTCCAAATCCCCGCTGTCGAAGATATCGTAGTCGCAAAGGTCTGCGTCGAGATAGGGGCTGTAGGTTTCGATTGCAAAGCTCTCGTGCCTCATAGCCGACGAGCCGGCTCTCGCTCCTGCACGGTAGCTTGTAGTAGAGTCAAACGGTGCTCCGAAAAGCACTATGTCAGCGCTTTCGTATTCTGCGTCACAGCCGATGAAAGCTTCAATGTTTTTATTAAGCATCTATTCAACCTCCTCAAGCATTCTTTCAAGAAAGGCGGGCAGGTAGAATGCCCCCTTGTGAAGTCTTGTAGTATAGTATTTTGTCTGAAGTCTGAGAGAATTCCACCTTGCTGAATCAAGGTCGTCAATTGGGTGGTACTTCTTGCTCGCAAATCCGAAAAGCCAGTAGCCTGCGGCATAGGTCGGGATATGTGCCTGATAGACACGGCTTATAGGGAAGCAGTTTACTATACGCATATGGCTTCGCTTCATTGCCTCGGCATCCTGAGCGTAGAAGGGTGAGCCCTGCTGGTTTACCATAATTCCGTCAGATTTCAGAGCGTTGTAGCAGTTGCCGTAGAATTCTCTTGTGAAAAGTCCCTCCGAAGGACCGAAAGGGTCTGTAGAGTCAACGATGATAAGGTCGTACTTATTTTCGCATCGTCTTATGAATTTAAGTCCGTTTTCAAAGTAAACATGGACTCTCCTGTCGTCAACGCCGTTTGCGTTGTTGGGAAGGAACTTCCTGCAGGCGTTGAGAACCTCGGGGTCCATCTCAACAAGGTCTATATGCTCAACCGTGTCGTAGCGGATAAGCTCCTTTACAACCCCTCCGTCACCTGCACCGATAACGAGTATGTCACGGATATCGGGGTGAACAGCCATGGGAACGTGTGTTATCATTTCGTCGTATATAAATTCGTCACGCTCTGTAAGCATAACATTTCCGTCAAGCGTCAGAACCTTGCCGAATTCCGAGGTGTCGAAAATGTCTATTCTCTGAAATTCGCTTCTTGTGGTAAAAAGATGCTCTTTTATACGGATGCTGTGCTTTACGTCAGGTGTATGAAATTCGTCAAACCAGAACTCCATGCTAGTGCCTCCTTATTTCAAAACGTTAAGACGCAGTATGTCAGCGTCCTCAGGGCCTGTCATATTACAGCCCTTTGCCTTTGCGTAGTTTATGTAGCGAAGTATTTCCTTTGTTATTCTTTCTCCCGGTGCAAGAATAGGTATTCCCGGAGGATAGCACATAACAAACTCGCTGCATATCCTGCCTTCCGTCTGTTCAATCGGCAGGCTTTCCTTGTCAGAATAGAAAGCCTCCTGCGGAGTTGCGACAACCTGAGGCTCTATATATTCCTGCGTCATAAGTCCTGAGCCGTCAGTATGATAGCGTCTGTTTATGTCAGAAAGTGCACTCACAAGTCTTTCAACCTCCTGCGGTCTGTCACCGATAGAAAGGTATGCAAGGATATTTCCTAAATCGCCGAACTCAATCTGAATATCATACTCGTCACGCAGAATATCGTAAACCTCAATTCCTGCAAGACCGACATCAAGTGTGTGAACGCTGAGCTTCGAGGTATCAAAATCGTAGACAGAGTTTCCGTTTATAAGCTCCTTGCCGAAAGCGTAATATCCGCCCGATTCGTTTATCTCGCTTCTTGCGTAGTCAGCCATCTCAGATACCTGTCTGAAGATTTCTTTTCCCCTTAGTGCAAGATTTCGTCTGCTTATATCAAGGCTTGACATAAGCAGATAGCTTCCCGATGTTGTCTGTGTAAGGTTTATAATCTGTCTTACACGTCCCTCGGAAACGCCATCTCCGACAAGCAGAAGGCTTGATTGTGTAAGGCTTCCGCCACTTTTGTGCATAGAAACCGCCGCCATATCCGCACCTGCCGCCATAGCCGAAACGGGAAGTCCCTCGCCGAAATAAAGATGTGTTCCGTGAGCCTCATCCGCAAGACAGAGCATACCTGCCTTGTGTGCCATCTGAGCAATTGCCCTTATGTCAGAGCATATTCCGTAGTAGGTCGGGTTGTTTACAAGAACCGCAACAGCGTCTGGGTTCTCGTCGATTGCCTTCTGAACCTGCTCACGCTTCATACCAAGCGATATTCCCAGCCTTGAGTCAACCTCAGGGTTTACATAAACGGGAACTGCTCCGCAAAGCACAAGTGCGTTGATTACACTTCTGTGTACATTTCGGGGAAGAATAATCTTGTCGCCACGCTTGCAGGCGGACAGAATCATACTCTGCACAGAGCCTGTTGTTCCGCTGACCATAAGGAATGCGTGTGCCGCTCCGAATGCCTCAGCAGCAAGCATCTCCGCTTCTCTTATCACTGAAATAGGGTGACACAGGTTGTCAAGCGGCTTCATGCTGTTTACATCAACCTCGACGCATTGCTTGCCAAGAAACTCGCATAGCTCAGGGTTGCCCTTACCGTGCTTGTGGCCGGGCACATCAAAGGGAACTACTCTCATTTTTCTGAAACGCTCAAGCGCTTCGTGTATAGGGGCTCTTGTCTGGTCCATAAATAATACTCCTTAAAATAAAAAAGCACAAGGCTGCTTCTTTGCAGCTTGTGCTTTGACAAAAACAAAATACCGATAGAGGACAAAGCGTCCCATCGAACGAATTTGTAAAGTATAAGGGCATACAGAGTCTATATAGCAAATCACTTTTACTACTCTTATTGACCGTTTCACAAGTCTGCACAGAAGTGCAATTTCGGTTATGAAGTAACCAACTTATAAAATTTGAGCTTCAAACTCAATCAATAAGGCGAAAACCGCCGTCGGCAGTGGACCCGGCTGTCCGTATGGCCTAGACCCTCAGAGGGTGGTCCGAAAATGTTGCTTTGAAAAGACTCTGAAAACCGCATCTTTTCATGTTTTGCATTATATCATAAGGATTGTTATATTGTCAAGTGATTTAAAGTATTTTCGCTTTATTTTGTTAATGTGATAAAATCTGTTTTCCGCATGAGCTGTTTTTATGACTAATCTGCAAAAAAAGCACCGCCACAAAATGGCGGTGCCAAGGTGCTGTTACAGGTTTTCGTTTTTGAGTGCGTCTATGGTATTATCCTTTTTGATTTTATGCACAGCATACATCATTGTTGCGTATTCGGCAGACAGGAAGGCGGGCTCTTCAACCAGCACGATATCCATAAGACTCTGAGGATATATAAATACGGCTCCGATGCTGCTTCTCTGTCGTTGTCGAGCTCTACTTCTGTTATAACGTCAGAAAGCTGTTCCTCGGAGAGAAACTCGCAAAGAAGGTTTATTGAGGTCAGCGGAGTTCTTATCTGATGCGATATATCCGCAATCGAGTCTGCAAGATATATCTTGTCATCGAGAAGCTTCTTCTGCTGTTCACGGAGTCTTATCATCCTCCACAAGAAGAAGCCTTGCCATAAAAACACCCTTTCATATAAAACATTAGTTAAAAGTATTACATCACATTACCGTTCTGTTTTCAAGCGGAATAAAACCGCCACAGCATTTTATCTGTAGCGGTATGGAATAGTTATTTGTCTGTATCGTCTGTGATGTAGTTTTCAAAATCCTGAGGTTGATTAAAATCCACCGCAAGACAGAAATGCCACTGTGAGGGCTGACTCAGAGATAACTGAGCAAGCTCGGTTTCTGTCACATACATAACCAGATAGTCTTTAATCATCTCATAGCGTATGCCCTGCTCGTCAAGTGCCTTTGCAAGCTCCTTAATCGTGTGCAGACGATACGCTTCAACAGCCTCGTCATACAGATTTGATGCTGTGCGGTCGCTCATAGCGTCAAGGTCCGCCTGAACCTTGTCCTTTAGAAATTCGCCGTCTACAATGTACGTTTCCAGAAACTCCTCTCCGTACATTTCTACTCTTTCGTGGTAGAAGCTCTCTGCCCACTTTTCGCCATTCGGAGCACCGCCCTTGTAGAGAAGCTCACCGTACCTGAGAGAGTCGCCTTCCTTTAAAATCATACCCAGCTTATTTATAAGCAGGTATTCATTTTCTCTGTCAGCTGCGTATTGGGAGAGCGTTTTTCCGCTGTATACAAAGTCATTATCAATATTAAAGTTTGTCGGCGAAACTGCGAACAAGACGTTTTCATCATTTTTCTCAAGCTCGTCGTAAAGTCTGATTGAAACGCTCTTTCCGTGCCATTCGCAAATTCCGTAGTCTTCTGAGGAACCAACGCTGTCGTCCCAGATTACAGGTTTGTCATCGAGTATGACTTCGTCGCTTCCGATATCTGCACCCGAGAAAAACGGAATATCATCTGTACCTGCCGTGTTTCCGTTGTCTTGCACTACGGAAGATGACTCAGTTTCATGCGAGCCTGAGCTGTTCTCAGAAGTATTGTTTATAAGCTTCGGCAGAGCAAACGCTCCGCCTGCCACTGCACAAATTGCAAGGCACATACATAGTGTTACAGCTATACGCTGTTTTCTTTTTCTGTTTTGTATTTTCTCGTTGCTTATTCTTAAAATTTCTTGTGTATAATCTTTTGTGTTTTTCATATAAGCTGTTTTCCCTCCTCGCCGAGCAGGACGAAAAGCTCCTTTTTTCCACGGTAAAGAAGATTATCAAGCTGTTTCTTGCTTTTCTTCATAACCTTTGAAGCCTCGTCATAGCTCATTTCCTCGAAATATACAAGGTGAAGTGCCTCTCTCATATCCTGCGGAAGCTGTGACATAGCAAGGCTGAGAGCACGCTTTCTCTCACTTGTGAGAACGGCTTTTTCAAGCTGTGATATATCGTCGCTTGCCTCAATGTCCTCGCTCAGCTCAGTCTGTTTGTAAACTTTCCTGTGCTTTAAGCAGTCGAGCGCACGGTTTCTGGCAACCATATAGAGATAAGTTTTGAGCTTCACCTTGAAGTTGTACCGATGACGGTTTGCTATAAGGTCTGCAAGAACATCCATAGCAATGTCCTCGGCTGTGTGAAAATCATGCACATAGCTGTTTATAAAGTATATAAGCCCATACATCAGCTCGTCTACAATTTCGCCGAATGCATTTTTGTCACCGTCAAGGAAACGGCGGTAGCTACTTGCACCGTTATCCATAAGACCACTCCTGACATTAGTTTTTTATAAACGTTGTCCTTTGTGTATTATACGATTGAGAAGTAAAAAGTCCTTATAAAAAAGTGCCGACCATAGCGGACGGCACTAAAGCTTATTTTAGTCCATATATTTTTCCCAAGGCACCTCGCCCCAGTTTTCCGAGCCGTCAAATGCTTCTCTGATGCTCTTTGCATAGAAGTTGAGCTTTGCCATAAGGAACGGAGCTTCATCAAATTTTACTGTGTAACAACCGTCGCTCATTACCGTTTCAAAGATTCTCGCTCTGTCCTCGGTAGCGTTTGTATGACCGTAGTCGTCAACGTAGTAAGCTCCGGCAGTGTCAATATCTGAGTAGAAGCTTTCGATATAAAGCTCGTGGAGCTGAGCCTCTCCTTCAGAATACCAGATATCGTCCTGCGGATTGAGAGCGTCCCAGCCGTCAGAGAATTCAGGGTTGTTGAGTTTATCTTCAACATAAATGTCGATAGCGTGGCTAAGCTCGTGGTGAATACTTGACTCTAAGTAAGGCTCGTCGCCGACCTCGAGTGCAATAACTATTTCATCTTCGTAGGTTGTGCATACACCGCCGCTTTCAAACGATGTGGAAAATGTAATAACATCTTCGGTAAGGTAGAATCTGAGAAGGTCAGCCTCCTCGTGCTTTATCTGTGTAAGGAATCCTTCGGGGTATCTTGCAAGCTCTCTGTCTATAATATCAAGAGCCTTGCTTGTGTGTTCATAGCTGTCAGAAGGCATCATAGCAAAGTCAACGATAACGCCTGTTGCCTCGCTTGCGATTTCAAGCTCGATTCCGTACTTCTTTTCGATTTCGTCAGCCCTTTCTCTGAGCGAAACAAATTCTCCTGTAGGTTCTGTCGGCTGAATAAACTGAAAACGCTCGTCGATTTCATCTTCTTTCACATACTGCGGAAGTATCTCCTCATCGGAAACCTCGATAAGCTGTGTGTAGCCTTCCTCAAGTCCGATTTCCCACAGAACATAGAACTCCTCACGCAGATTATTTGAAAATCTCAGAAGCACTGTGTTTTCACCTGTGAACAGAGGCTTTCCGTACATAAAGTAGGTTGTAGGGTCAAAGAACTCGTCTGCGTCGTAATCTTCGCCGAACACCTCTTTCATCTTGTCCTCATCGGGAGTGAAAATGTCGGTTGTAACGGTAAGGCTTCCGACAAGCTTGTTTGTTTCAAGGTCGTGGACTTCAACAAAAAGGCCGTCCTCTGTTCTGAAGCTGTAGAACAGTCTGCCGTCGTCAAGCATATAGTTAAGGGAGTATGTAATCGACTCGGGAAGCTCGATTTTGTCAAGCTTGTTCTTTTCACCGCTGATAAGAACGTAGTCGGTGTTATAGCTGTCATCATAGACATTCATCTGAAAAATATTCTCTGTAATATCTATGTAGCACATGTCTGTATAAAGTCTGTATGCATCGCTTGTTTGTGCATCAATGATGCAGTCGTATTCCTTGCCGTCTGTTTCAAGGACTGTCAGACTTACATAATCCTTTCCGCCTATTGACATAACATTGTCAACAGAGTTTGCGGCAAAGTCGGAGTATTCGCTGATTGCCTTGACGTCCTCTGTCTTAAAGTCGAGGCAGTATACTACCTGGTCCTCGACGTAATAAGCTTTATCACACTTGTGGTTAACCTCGAAGTTGCTATATCCGCCTTCTCTTTCGGTGGTGTAAATCTTGTTGAAGTCATAGTCATAAACATTTGTAACAGTGTTTTCGCCGTCCGACTCTTTTATGGTGAAGCCACCGTCGAGGAAGATAACATACTCATCGAAGTTTTTGAGCTTGATTTCTTGGAGTATCTCGCCCGTTTTGATATCAACCTTGAATATGTATCTGTCGTTTTCAAGATAGCTGTTGTCACCGTCACCTTCGCCGTCGCTGAAGTCGTTGCCCAGCTCAACCTCGTTTTCGGAGAGTGTGCAGGTAATGATAAGTGAGTTGTCTACAATGTTTTCTATCGTAAAGACATCGACATACTTATCTCTGAATTTCGCATTTACAGCACCCTTTGCAACACACATCGCATTGCCCGACTTGTCTATTGCAACTGCCTCATCGAGCATACCGAAGCCGTCAAGCTCAAGCTGTTCCTTTTGTGGCTCAGGCTCAGGCTCAGGCTCTGCCGTTGTTGTGGTTGTGGTGGTAGTAGTGGTTGTTGTCGTATCGAGAACAGATGACGAGTCCGCCTTACTGCTGCTTCCTTCTTCACTGCAGGAGCAAAGCGAGAGTGCCATTGCCGAAATAATCAGCCATGTCAGAATGCGTTTCTTCATATGTATTCCCCCTCAAAAGTTATTACACAACTGAGAACATTATATCACACAAGCTCTCATTTTTCAATACCGCAGCAAAAAGGCATCTTCGTATATACGCAGATGCCTTTTGAAATGTTTAGCTATTCATATACTTTTCCCAAGGCATATCGCCCCAGTTTTCTGAGCCGTCGAATGCAAGGTTTATGCATTCAGCGTAGAAATTGAGCTTTGCTACTATGAAAGGCGCACGCTCAAGCTCCGGCTGCAGGAAGTTAGGTGGAGTCATAACTGCCGAGAAAATGGTTGCTCTGTCCTCGGTAGCGTTTGTGTGACCGTAGTCAGAGTAGTAGTAAGCACCCGATGGGTCGGTGCCAAGTGCAATACATTCAGCGAATATTTCTTCCTGTGTGGCTACCTCTCCATACCACGGGTCATCGGCAGGATTGAGCTTTTGCCATTCTGCAGAGAAGTCTACTGTTCCCTTAAGCTTTTCTTCAACGTAGTAGTCGATAGAGTGGCTCAGCTCGTGGTGTAAGGTGCCTGAAATGTCGCTGAATGCAACAGATATTACAATATTGATATTGTCATCAATTGCATACTTGAAGCCGCCTGCGTTAGCCTTGTTAATGCCTACTATTTGCCCTGTGAGAAGGAATCTGTAGTCCTCGCAGCCGTCATTTGACACCTGGGCCAAGAAGCCTTCAGGATATCTTGCAAGCTCTCTGTCAAGGCAATCGAGTGCGCCGTTGAGTGTCTCATAAGGGTCATATACAAATATGTTTGTAGCAGAGTTTTCAAGAATATAATCACCCATGTATCCCACTGCTTCATTTTCAATGAGAATTTCGATTCCGTACTTTTCTTCGATTCTGTCAGCCTTTTCTCTCAGAGGCTTATACTTTTCTGAAACCTGTGAAGGCTGGAGAATGGTGTAAATCTGGTCGATTGAAGACGGTGAGTAAAACTCATCTGTGGTGTCGCACTCTGTTGCAACGAGCTTGCTGTCAAAGCCGCTCTGCTTGGAGATATCCCACTCTACGAAGATTTGGTACGCAAGCGTATTTTCAAAGCACATAATGAGGGTATCATCGTCAAGGTGTCTAGGAGTACCTGAAAGATACGGCTCAAGGTCAGAAGTCAGGTCGTAATCTGCGTCTACGCCGAGCTTCTGTCTTGCCTCTTCTTCGTCAGGGAAGAGGTCCTTGGCGTCGAAGGTACAGCATCCGATTACAGCGCCTTCCGACACATCAAAAAGCTCAAAGTAGAAAACATAGTCCTTGTATGTGTAGGAGAGAATTCTGTCGCTGTCTGTATTCTGTGAAACGTAATAATCCTCTGAATCAAAATTGACTTTTACTGCTTCCTGGATGCTTGTTGCATACATGCTGTATTCTGTCGAGTAATTCTCATCGTATTTTTCGAGAGTGAGGATACCGTTATTGATATTCAGGTATCCGTTACCGTCAAGGTAGGAAAGCTCGCCCGTAGTAGTGTCAAGTACTCCGTTTCTGTTCTTGTGGTCTTCTTCAACAGTGCTGATGATTGCAATATCCTTGCCGCCAACCTTGTCGACGCTGTTCAGACCTGTAACGTAGTACTCACTGCTGTCGGAAATCTTCTCGGACTTGCCTGATATGACATCATATCTGTACAACTGCGAATCTGTGTATGACATATAGTAGCCTGTGTTTATGTCTGTAAACAGATACTTGTTGTAGCCTGTCGATTCAAAGGATTTTACAGCGCTGAGCTCAGAGTCGTAGACAGTATACTTGTGGTAGTTTTTTTCGGAATCTGAAACGATAATTCCGTCACTCAGATACTCGATAGAGGTGTTGTCAAAATCGCATTCAAGCTCTGAAATAACCTCGTAGGATTCCTTGTCTATGCAAACGAGTTTGGTTCCGATATCTCCGTCAGCCGTTTTAAAATTCAATCTCAGCAGTATATTGTCGTCTGTGATATTTTCTATCCTGAGGTATGTAATCTCGTCGCCGCCGTATGTCAGACCATCTAAATCTATCATTGCAGTAAGATTAAGGTCTTTACTACCGCCAAGAGTCTTTGCCTCATCCATTTCAAAGCCTTCAAAGTCAAAACGGTTCACAGGCTCCGACTGTGGCTCTTCGGTTGTCGTATTTGTTGTGGTGGTTGGGGCTGTAGTAGTTGCGGCTGTTGTGGTGGTTGTTGTCGTGGTAGTATCAGGAACAGATGATGAGTCTGCTTTGCTACTGCTGTCCTTGTCGCCACACGCACAAAGCGAGAGTGCCACAGAAAGCGACAGCAATGTTGCTATAAGCTTCTTTACCATAAAAAAGTCTCCGTTCAAAAGGTTTTTATTTTAACTTAAACGATTAAGAACATTATATCACATAGTGCTGTTTTTTGCAAGCAAAAAAATCCCCTTCATAATTGCACAGGTCCAGTAAAAACGGACAATAGAAAAAAGGTCCCCTCCTATGGTATAATAAAAGAAAACCATAGGAGGGATTTTTATGTCTAAAAGGTACGGACACCTAAAGCAGTACGAAA
>JAGALZ010000019.1 GCA_017848055.1 Oscillospiraceae bacterium
AAGAGCTATCCGATTTAAAATCAGATAGCTCTTAATTTTAGAATAATTCAAATGTTGCCAAAACGTTGCCATTTTGCTACCCAGATAGCAGAAAATAGCGTAGTAAAACCGTTTGCGTGGGGTCTGTTATTATTCCCACTCGATAGTGCCGATTGGCTTTGGTGTGAGGTCGTAGAGAACACGGTTGATTCCGTCTACCTCTGCTGTGATTCTTGCTGTAATCTTATGCAGGAGAGCGTATGGAATTTCTTCGATTGTAGCACTCATAGCGTCTGTTGTATTTACAGCTCTGATGATTGCAGGCCAGCCCTCGTATCTCTTTGAGTCCTTAACACCTACGCTCTTCATATCAGGAACAGCGATGAAGTACTGCCATACAGTCTTGTTAAGGCCAGCGTTATCGAATTCTTCTCTTAAAATAGCATCAGCCTCACGGAGTGCATTAAGTCTGTCTCTTGTGATAGAGCCAAGGCATCTTACGCCGAGTCCCGGGCCCGGGAATGGCTGACGGTCAACCATTGAAGCTGGAAGTCCGAGTGCCTTACCAACAACTCTTACTTCGTCCTTGTAGAGGAGCTTTACAGGCTCAACGAGCTCAAACTGCATATCCTCAGGAAGTCCGCCGACGTTGTGGTGTGCCTTTACTCCGTCACTTTCAAGAATGTCAGGATAGATAGTGCCCTGAGCGAGGAAGGAGATTCCCTCAAGCTTTGAAGCTTCTTCATCAAACACCTTGATGAATTCGCCGCCGATAATCTTTCTCTTCTTTTCAGGCTCTGCTACACCTGCGAGAAGGTCTAAGAATCTGTCTGTAGCGTCGATGTAGATGAGATTTGCATCAAGCTGGTTTTTGAAAACTTCGATAACCTGCTCACTTTCGCCCTTACGCATAAGTCCGTGGTTTACGTGAACACAAACAAGCTGCTTGCCGATTGCCTTGATAAGAAGCGCTGCAACTACAGAGGAGTCGACACCGCCGGAGAGTGCCAAAAGCACCTTCTTGTCGCCGACCTGGGCTCTTACTTCCTTAACCTGCTCGTCGATAAATGCGTTTGCAAGCTCAGGTGTTGTGATTCTTTCCATTGTTTCGGGTCTTACGTTACTCATAAAAAATCTCTCCTAACACTATGTGGATTGGCTTTGAAAGCCTTTGATTTACGAATAAAAACATACACATAGTATATCACTTAGGTTTTCATTTTTCAATATTTTTTTTTTGCGCAGAATGAAGTTTTTTTATTTTTACAAAACTGGGCGTTTCAGAATTGCCCATATTGTGAAAATTTAATATACTAAGAGGCTGATGCCCGAGGTGTCCGATTTCGCTTTCAAAAAAACCGTGTTAAAACACAATAAATTTCTTGCTTTTATTTTTGTAATGGTATATAATATACTGTGTATGCAAAAATTACCCCTTACGAAAGGAAGGAAATATAAATTGCTGAGTTTACTTGAAAAAGCACCCGAGATGCAGAATATCTATGCACCGCTTCCGCTTTCGGCACACCTTGTATTCTGTGTGCTGTCGACACTTTTATATGCGGTTTTGTTCAACCGCAGAGGAAAGAAGCATTATCTCATTTTGATGATAGCCATTGACCTGACGCTGATGACGCAGTTCTGGACAGACAAGATGGTTATTTTTGCTCTGGGTATTGCCGAAGCAATTCTCATAATTATGACGATTGTTCTTACTGTAAAAGAAAACAAGGAAGAAAAGGAAGCTGAGGAAATCAGACTTGCCAAGGAGAGAATAGTCCGCCGTGAGCAGGAAGAGAAAAAGAAGTCCGAGAAGCTTTTCATAAACGAGGAATATATCGACAAGAACTTTGTTGATAATGCCTTTGACGAGGATGAGGAATAATCGTATGAAAATCGTGATTTTAGACAGCGAAACCGTATCTAAGGGCGACGTTTCCTTAGAGGGTATAACCTCGATTTGTGACTGTGAGGTGTTCGGGTACACCCCAAACGAAGAGGTCGCAGACCGCATAGGTGACGCTGACATTGTTATATGCAACAAATGCCTTATTACTCAAGAAGTGTTTGAGAAATGTAAGAATCTAAAGCTTGTGTGTCTTTTTGCAACCGGCTACAACAACGTTGACCTTGAAGCTGCAACAAGACATGGAGCCTGCGTTTGCAATGTCCCCGCATATTCGACAGAGTCGGTAACACAGCATACCTTTGCGTTTATCTTAGGCTTTTTCTCCAGAATAAGCGAGTACGCCAAAACCGTCGATAACGGCGACTGGATAAACTACAAGCTGTTTTCTTACTTCTATATGCCGACTGCGGAGATTGCAGGGAAGACGATAGGCATTATCGGTTATGGTACTATAGGAAAGAGAGTCGCTCAGATTGCAAGGGCATTTGGTATGAAGGTTCTTGCTTACACCAGAACTCCCGGACAGAACAGCGAAGAGGTAAGCTTTGTTACGCTCCCCGAGCTTTTAAAGGAGAGCGACGTTGTGACTCTGCACTGTCCGCTTACCGAGAACACAAAGGAGCTTATCAACAAGGATACTCTTTCGATGATGAAAAAGTCAGCCCTTCTTGTGAACACATCAAGAGGCGGTGTTATCAACGAGCAGGATTTGGCTCAGGCACTTGAAGATGAAGTTATCGCAGGAGCCTGCCTTGATGTGTTGACTCAGGAGCCGATGAGAGAGGACTGTCCTTTGTACAGAGCCAAGAACTGCACAATAACTCCGCACATTGCGTGGGCACCGAAGCAGACAAGAGAAAGACTTCTCACAGTTGTAGAGGATAATGTGAAAAGCTGGATTTCGGGCAAGCCGAAAAATAAAGTAAACTGACATAATACGAAATGGGGAAATAGAATGTCAAGCCTTAAGGATAAGAAGAGAATAGTAATTAAAATCGGTACATCCACCCTTACTCACAAAACTGGAAGACTCAATATAAGACGTATCGAGAGAATTGTAAAGAATATAGCTGACCTGCACAACGCAGGACATGAGATTGTGTTGGTATCAAGCGGAGCTGTGGGACTGGGAATGGCGAAGCTGGGACTTACCTCAAAGCCGAAGGAAACACCTCTCAAGCAGGCGTGTGCGGCAGTAGGTCAGTGTGAGCTTATGTATTTCTACGATAAGCTGTTTTCCGACTACAGCCTCAATGTTGCGCAGATGCTTCTGACAAAGTATGTGCTTTTAGAGGGCAGAAAGGAAAACGTGCAGAATGCACTCGAGGAGCTTTTAAGCTACAATGTTATCCCGATTGTAAACGAGAACGACACCGTTGCTATCGATGAGCTGGAGCTTGAGGTGGGCGAAAACGACTCGCTCGGCGCAATCGTTGCAACCCTCGCAGGAGCTGACCTGCTTATCATTATGTCGGATATCGACGGACTTTATGATAGCGACCCTCACGAGAATCCCGATGCGAAGCTTATCCCTGTTGTCAATGAGATTACAGATGACGTAAGAAAACTCGCAGGCGGTGCTGGCTCAAAGCTTGGCACGGGCGGAATGATTACAAAGATAAATGCCGCAGAAATCGCAGTTGAAAACGGCATTGATATGATTATCGTAAACGGAAGAAATCCCGATACTCTCTATGATATCTTCGATGAGAACGAAAGACCGGGAACACTCTTTGTTGCAAAGAAATAAGAGAGGAGAAATGTATAATGAACGGTGACCTTAACTATATCGAGGTGCTCGGCACAAGAGCCAGAGCGGCAAGAACAGAGCTTGCCGCTGCAACTACTGCTCAGAAGAACGAAGCACTTATGGAGATTGCTCACATCCTCAGAAGAAGCTGTGAGAGAATTGTTGATGAAAACGCAAAAGACATAAAGAACGCTAAGGAAAAGGGCATCTCGGATGCAATGCTTGACAGACTTACTCTTAACGAAAAGAGAATCGAGAGCATCGCTAATGCCTGCGAGTACTTAACAAAGCTTGATGACCCTGTCGGTATGGTAGACGGCGGCGGAGTGCGTCCTAACGGAATCAAGGTTATAAAGACAAGAGTTCCGCTGGGAACTATCGGTATTATCTATGAGGCAAGACCGAATGTTACAGTTGACGCTGCGGCTCTTTGCTTAAAGAGCGGAAACGCTGTTATTTTAAGAGGCGGCTCTGAGGCTTACTATTCAAACAAGTGCCTTGTTGACCTTATGAGAATGGCTGTTGAGAGAGCAGGATTTGACCCTAATATCATTCAGCTTGTAGAGAACACAGCCCGTGAGGTTGCTACAATGATGATGAAGGCAAACGGCTATATCGACGTTCTTATCCCAAGAGGCGGAGCAGGTCTTATCGACGCTGTTGTAAAGAATGCAACAGTTCCGGTTATCGAAACAGGAAAGGGCAACTGCCACATCTACATCGACGAGAGTGCTGACCTTGATATGGCTGTTAAGGTTACAGACAACGCAAAGACACAACGCCCGTCGGTGTGCAATGCAGTTGAAACCTGCCTTGTTCACAGAACAGTTGCTGAGAGATTTCTTTTGAAGCTCAAGAAGGAGCTTGACAAGCATAACGTTGAAATCAGAGGCTGTAAGCTTACAAAGATGATACTCGGCAGAAGCGTTGTCGATGTTACAGAAGAGGATTTTGCAACAGAATATGATGATTACATTTTAGCTGTAAGAGTTGTTGATGATTTCGGTCAGGCTATCGAGCATATTCAGAAGTATTCAACCGGTCACAGCGAGTGTATTATTACAGAGAGCCTTTATGCCGCAGAGGAGTTCCAGCGCAGAATCGACGCTGCCGCTGTTTATGTAAACTGCTCGACAAGATTCACAGACGGTGAGGAAATGGGACTTGGTGCTGAAATCGGCATCTCGACTCAGAAGCTCCATACAAGAGGCCCTATGGGACTCAAGGAGCTTACAACCATCAAGTGGCTCATAAACGGCAACGGTCAGATCAGACAGTAGGTCATTAAAAACGAATAATTAAGAGAAAAATTCACAGTATAAGCATAAAACCGTTTAAGGGAGTGCTTTGCTGTGAATTTTGTTTTTTGTGATGAAAGCTGCAGATATCAGAAGGACGGTGTGTGCAGGCTTGAGGATATTACAACCGACAGTGTAACCGGCGACGAAAGGTGTGTGTTCTTTGTTTCACGGACGTGAAAAATGTAGCGTGGACAGAGCTTTTTTCATAGTATGATAAAAAGAAATGGAGGGCTACTATGGAAAAAGTGTGCGAGAAATATTTTATGGGTTCAATGTCGGCTGACGGGTTTCGCTCGGATTTTAAAAGCGAAATCGACTCCGACGGTGTTTTCACCTACATATTGAAGGGCGGTGCTGGAACAGGAAAATCGACGCTCATGAAAAAGGTTGCGGCGGCATTCGAGGACAGATGCGAGGTAGTAAGATATTACTGTTCATCCGACCCTGACAGCATCGATGCGGTTTTTGTAAAGCAGGCGGGTGTGATTGTTGTTGACGGAACTGCACCGCATACCTTCGACCCGCAGTATCCTGCCGTAAAGCAGACCATTGTGAATCTGGGTGACAGCTGGGACAGCAAAAAGCTTAAGGAAAACACAGCTTCGATAATCTCAGCAACAGATTCGCATCGCCGTCTTATGAACAGAGCAAAAAGCTATGTTGGTGCGATGTCAAGACTTTATGACGATACAATCTATATGGCAGGCGATGAGCTTGATGTGAAAAAGCTCGAAGCGGCTGTTGCAAGGCTTTGCGTCAAGATTATGCCGAAAAAGAACAAAGAGGGAAGCGTCAGGATGTCGCTTGTGGGAGCTGTTACCCCAAAAGGATATATGCTTCAGAAGGATACCCTGTCTGGCTTTGACAGGATATATGTGATAGATGATGACTTGTTTGCGGTGTCTGATATGCTCCAGAAGCTCGTTTGCGAAAATGCGGTGAAAAGAGGCTATAACGTAACCGTGAGCAGGTGCGGTCTGTTTACCCAGAGCGTGTATGAGCTTGTAATGATAAAGGAGCTGGGCGTCGCATTTGTCGCTTCAACTCCGATAAATCTCTTTGCACAAAGCAGCGATAAAGTTGTAAAAATCAATGGAATGCGCTTTTATGATGTCGCAGGAATAAGACTCAAAAAACGCAGACTCAAAGCAAACAGAAACGCTTGCTCTAAGCTTCTGGAAGAATGCGTGACAACACTCTCTCAAGCTAAAGCCATGCACGACGAAATCGAAAAGTATTATATATCGGCTATGGATTTCTCTCTCGTCGATAAATCTACAAGAAAAATAATTTCAGAAATCAGAAAACGCCTCGTCGACGGCGTGTAACCCCAACACGCCCAAAAACATAGTTGTATAGAAGATTCTATGTGTTTATCGGGGGAAACCTTTCTGAAGAAAGTTTCTCCCCCGAACCCCCTTACAAAGACTTTTAACATGATTTCAGCCCCATGAATTCAAGTATGGATTTATGGATATTGCTTCTTTCAAGAGCCGTTTGTGGGCTTTTGTGAATTTTGAAGGTGTTGAAGAAATTGATGGTCGTTGGGAAAACACTTTAGCTGTAAT
>JAGALZ010000020.1 GCA_017848055.1 Oscillospiraceae bacterium
GAAAAACGAAGTCAGTATGTTGCTTAAAATTTAATATTACACCATAGGGGGTGCTTTTTGTACTGTCCGTACAAATTGGGGCAGTTCAGGGGGTTCGGGGGAGAAACTTTCTTCAGAAAGGTTTCCCCCGATAAATACAGACAATGCCTGTGGGTGGGTATTGTGCTTATGATTATTGCGGATGATATGATATGCAATAAAAACAGCCTGAAAAATCATTGAATACTGCATTTTATGGAAGTATAATAGAATAAAAAGCAATAAGAGGTGTTCTTATGAAAAACAGCATAAAAAGGCTTATACCGATTCTTGCAGCATCGTCGCTTATTCTTGCGTCGTGTGCGGGGACTGACGACAGCAGCACTCAAAAATCGCAGACAACCACAACCTCAGCGGTGACATCAGCGCCTGAAAGCTCATCGCAGACTGAAACAACGACAACCACCCAGGAGGTACCGTATATGGACAATTTCAAAGACTCTGTTGCAGAGCTTATTCCGACCGGTTATGACGAAGAAAGGGACGGGGTAAAATACGGCGAGTTCCAGAAGTATGTATACTATTCTTCAACAGCCGAGCGTGACACCAACGTGAACGTACTTTTACCGCCTGACTATTCCAAGGACAAGAAGTATCCGGTGCTGTACATTCTCCATGGTTATTATGACAACGAGGACTGGATGGCAAGACGTATTGTGAATCTGAGCAAGATTTACGGAAATCTTCTTGCAGACGGAAAAGCTGAGGAAATGATAATTGTCGCACCATACATCTTCTGCGACAAGAATCTGCCTTACTGCACGGGTATGAATATGGAAAATAATATGGCATACGATAACTTTATCAATGACCTTACCACCGACCTTATGCCGTTTATCGAAAGCGAGTTCTCTGTTGCAACGGGCAAAGAAAACACCGCAATCACAGGATTTTCCATGGGCGGAAGAGAGTCATTCTTCATAGGCTTCAAGCATCCTGAGCTTTTCGGCTACATAGGTTCATGCTGTACAGCTCCGGGACTTGTCGGCGGTTATGGCTGTCCGCTTAAAGAGGAAGAAATGATGTTCAGCGAAGGAAATGAGCCTTATATTGTTTTCATCAGCTCATCAAAGACAGATGGAGTTGTAGGTCAGAATCCGGATATCTACAGAAATCTTATGACCAAAAACGGCGTCGATTATATAAGCCACGTTATGGCAAGCACAGGCCACGACCACTCAAGCGTAAGACCGCATCTTTACAACTTCCTACAGATGTTATTTAAATAGTACACAACAAATATACCGCCCCTATCCATATCGGATAAGGGCGGTATAATTTATATGGGGGAAACCTATTCAGCGTAAATATCGGGTAGCTCGTCAAGCGTAATTGCCTTTTCGTGGTTGTATATTTCCTTGAGGGTATTAACGTTGTTACCCTTGATGTGGTCTGTATGCCAAACCATAAACCATGACCACATAGCGCCATCTTCCTCGAACTTTTCGATTGGCGGAACATTACCGCATTCGTGGAAGGTCAGAGGCTTGCCGGTTTTAAGCATAGAGAGCTTAATCCATGCCTTCTTGTGGGTTGAGTTGTCGTAGGTGTCAGAACCGATGATATCGCAGTATTCATCGCCCGGATACCAGTCCTTCTTGACTTCTCCGCTATAGCCGAGAACCCAGATGAGGTTTGTTAAACCGAACTCATTTGTGTATCTGTCATACATCATCTGCCAGAGCTTCTTGAAGTTATCCTTTCCGCCCTTGCCCCACCAGAACCACTGTCCGTCGAACTCGTGGAAAGGTCGCCAGAGGACGGGAACTCCTGCGTCACGAAGCTCCTGAAGTGCAACTGCTGCTTCATCCCAGCTCTTCATCATTGCATTGTATTCGTCAGTACCTTCTGTAAGAAGCTTTTCAAAGTCAGGGTTGTCATCCTTTGATTCCTGGTAGCCGCTGCCGATAACTCCTGTGTGCCAGCAGATTGTAACAATTCCGCCCTTGTCGTGCCATTCGATTGCACGCTCAACAACGCCGTCGAAGTCGTTGTTCATAAAGTCAAGACCACGGATTGCAGGGTATTTGCCGGTCTTGTCGAAAATGTAGTTCATCTCGTAGTCTGGAGTGCCCATCCAGGTGGATTCCTGCTGACCTGTAATGATTGCGGTGCCGTAAACGTCGTTTATGTAGTCGTAAAGCTTCCTGGTGTTAACATCTGCATTCGGGTTTGCAAGCTTAAAACGGCTTTCGTAGTCCTTTGGCTGTTCATTTTTCACTTCTGAGGATTCGGGAAGTGAGCTTTCTGCCTGCGACGAAGATGTGACGCTGTTATCTGATGAACTTGTGCTGTCGTTGCCGCCGCACGCACAAAGCGAGAGTGCCACAGAAAGCGACAGCAACGCTGCTATAAGCTTCTTTATCATAAACAAGCCTCCGTTCAAAAGGTTTTATTTTAACTTAAACGATTGAAAATATTGTATCACATAATAATACTTTTTTCAAGGGAGAGCTTCTTGAATTGTTGATACAGTTATGTTATAATGCTGATAAGTAATGGATGCTAAAGGGGATTTCAGACAATGAACATTCTTGTTATCGGCGGAACACGTTTTTTCGGAGTACATATGGTAAACGAGCTTGTGAAGAGAGGCCATCTGGTGACAATTGCGACAAGAGGCCTTGCAAAAGACAGCTTCGGAGACAAGGTAAAGCGTATAATCTTTGACCGCAGTGACAGAGACAGCATAAGAACAGCATTCAAGGACAAGCATTTTGACGTTGTTATAGACAAGATTGCCTATTGCTCGAATGATATAAGAAACGTGCTTGAGGTTCTTGATTGCGACAGATATATCTATATGTCAACAACCGCCGTGTACGAGCCTAAAACCATCAACACAGTTGAGGAGAATTATGACGGCAGGGGAAAAGAGCTTGTGTGGTGTGACAGAGGCGACGGCTCTTACAGCGAGGTCAAAAGGCAGGCTGAAATTGCACTTTCAAATGTGTACAGCAATGTAAACTGGACAGCTGTGCGTTATCCTGTTGTTTTAGGAAAAGACGATTATACCAACAGACTGAGGTTCTATGTCGAGCATATAATAAAGGGTGTTCCGATGAATGTGGACAATGCCGATTTGCAGATGGGGTATATCTCCTCAGACGAGGCAGGAAGATTTCTCGCATATATTGCAGAGCAGGACTTTTGCGGTGCTGTTAACGGCAGTGCACACGGTACTATCTCGCTTTCTGAAATTATGGAATATGTCGGGCAAAAGACAGGCTGCAGAGCGATAATATCTCCCGAAGGGGACAATGCCCCGTATAACGGCGAATGCGAGTTCAGTATAAATACAGACAAGGCGCAGGCAATGGGCTTTGAGTTCAGTAACCTTAAAGACTGGATTTATGAGCTTGTCGATTATTATGTTGCGTCAGTTTTGCAGAATAAATAAGGGCGAGGGAAATGATTGAGATAAAAGAGCTTACAATGGATAATTTTGAGGAGATAAAGGCACTGTTCCGCAGTGTGTTTATGTCGCCGCCGTGGAATGACGATTGGAGCGATGACAACCAGCTGACAAACTACCTGCTTGACCTTATGGGAGTGAGAACTCCGCTTGATTTAGGACTTTATGAAAATGACGAGCTTGTGGGAATTTCACTCGGTAGTATAAAGCACTGGTGGGGCGGAACGGAATACTTTATCGAGGAGCTTTGCATCAAAACAGAAATGCAGGGCAGAGGACTCGGCAAGGAGTTTGTAAAAGGAATTACCGCACTTTTGCCGTCAAAGGGAGTGACGCAGATTTTCCTTATGACAGAAAGAACGGTGCCCGCATACTCTTTCTACAAGGGGCTGGGCTTTAAGGAGCTTTCCGACCATGTTTCGTTCTTTCTTGATTTGAAGAAAGGGTAACAAGTAAAAGCATTGCATAAACCAACTTAATAAGAAGTGAAAAGAGCTATCCGATTTTAAATCAGATAGCTCTGTGTTTTTGTGTATAGATTATTCCCACTCGCTCCCGACAAACCTGTCTTAAACAAATCTGTATAGGAGATTTGGCTTATAGTATTTGTATTACTTGAATTATCCATAGATTATGGACTATCAGATTTTATGTTGCCATATTGTTGCCGAGGATTTCGGGA
>JAGALZ010000021.1 GCA_017848055.1 Oscillospiraceae bacterium
CGAGATTAACGCAATATTCAGTTGTATTAGAATTCCCGTTAGAACTGGGGTTGTTTTAGAAACGATGGAATGCCCGAAAACCGCACAGTTAAAGGCTTTTTGGAAGATTGACTTCCGTTTGGCGAAGAAGATTTCGAGTCAGTCCCGTTATGACCACTTCGATACATCTCCGAATATTCAAGACTTTAGATATTATATCATAAGACAGTCTAAAAATCAAGTATCAAAACTGATTATTATGAAAAAAATAGATATCTACAATAGTGCTAATTTGTAAAAAACGTATATTTTGCTTTTGTTTCTTGACATTATGTATAAAAAAGTGTTATTCTATACTATATAGCGTTAAATGAAAGGAGTACCGATTTTTCGGGAAGATTATGAAGACACCATTTATTACAAAAGCTAAGGCTGAAGAAATTATATCAAAGTTTCCTACACCGTTCCACCTCTATGACGAAAAGGGCATCAGAGAGAACGCAAGACGTGTTAAGGAAGCATTTTCATGGAATAAAGGTTTCAAGGAGTACTTTGCAGTAAAGGCAACTCCGAACCCATCAATCCTCAAGATTCTCCACGAGGAAGGCTGCGGAGTTGACTGCTCGAGCTATACAGAGCTTCTTATGAGCAAGGCTTGTGGAATCACAGGTGAAGAGATTATGTTCTCCTCAAATGTTACCCCTGAACAGGATTATCTCCTCGCAAGAGAGCTGGGTGCAAATATCAACCTCGACGATTTCACACATATCGAGTACCTAGATAAGCTCTGCGGAATTCCTAAGGTCATAAGCTGCCGCTATAATCCGGGCGGAAAGTTCGAGATGCATAATCAGATTATGGATAACCCGGGTGATGCTAAGTACGGCTTCACAAAGGAGCAGCTCATCGAAGGCTTCAAGATTTTAAAGCAGAAGGGCGCTGAGGAATTCGGTATCCATAGCTTCTTGGCTTCCAATACAGTTACAGACGATTATTATCCTGAGCTTGCAAGAATCCTTTTCGAGCTTGCTGTTGAGGTTAAGAAGGAAACAGGCTGCAAAATTAAGTTTATCAACCTCTCAGGCGGTGTAGGTGTTGCATATAAGCCTGACCAGAGAGGCAACGATATTATGAAGATAGGCGAGGGCGTAAGAAAGGCATACGAAGAAATTCTTACTCCAAACGGAATGGACGACGTTGCTATCTATACCGAAATGGGTAGATTTATGCTCGCTCCTTACGGTCACCTCGTTACTAAGGTGCTCCACTTCAAGCATATTTATAAGGAATATGTAGGCGTTGATGCATGTGCTGCTAACCTTATGCGTCCTGCAATGTACGGCTCATACCACCATATCACAGTTCTCGGCAAGGAAAACGCTCCTTGTGACCACGTTTACGACGTAACAGGCGGTCTTTGCGAAAATAACGATAAGTTCGCCATCGATAGAGAGCTTCCTGAAATCAGCATAGGCGATATCCTCGTTATCCACGATACAGGCGCTCACGGCTTTGCTATGGGCTACAATTATAATGGAAAGCTCAGAAGTGCCGAAGTTCTCCTCAAGGAGGACGGCTCATCAGAGCTTATAAGAAGAGCTGAAACACCTGCTGATTACTTTGCTACCTTCGATTTTACAGGTCTTTTCAATAAGTAATGAAAACGCTTTTTGTTTCCGACCTGGACGGAACATTGCTGATGAGCGATGTCAAGCTGTCAGAGAACACGAAGAAGAGCCTCTGTAAGCTCCTTGATATGGGAGTCAATTTCACAATTGCTACTGCAAGGTCACCATATTCGGTGAACAGTCTGTTTGCAGATATCCCGATTAAGATACCTTGTATACTTATGAACGGCGTAATAATTTATGACATGTGTAATAAGCATTTTGCTGAGGTAGAAAGCATAAATAAAGTAGCGTATGACAAAGTGCTTTCTATTATCAGAAGCTTCAGGCTGTCGGCTTTTGTGTATGTCGTTGATGATGACAAGCTCATTTCATATTATGAAAACATAACTACTCCGCAAATGCAGTCGTTTTTTGAGGAGAGAAAGAAAAAATACGGTAAATCTTTCGTACAAACAGAATCACTGAGTAATATCCCTGCCGACAAGGCTGTTTACTTTACAATGCTCTATCCAAGAGAAGAACTCGAATCGCTGTGTAAAGCTCTTGACCTTGTCAAAGATATAAGCTATGCTTGCTACGAAGATATATATTCAGATGGGCTCTGGTATCTTGAGATTTTCAGTAAAAATGCTACCAAATATAATGCGACACTGAAGCTAAAGAAAATGTATGACTTTGATAGGGTAATCGGTTATGGCGACAGTCATAACGATTTGCCTTTGCTCGAAGCATGCGACGAGTTTTATGCCGTAAGCAATGCGACACAAGAGCTTAAATCCAGAGCAACCGCAGTAATCGGTGATAACAACAGCGACAGCGTTACCAAAGATATTCAAATGCGTATTAAATAATATTTTGTAAAGGAGTTGATTATATGGCAGATAATGTTTTGTTCGGTACTAAAGTCAAGCTTATGGCTTTTATTATTGCAGTAGCTGTTTTGCCATTGATACTCCTTTCTATTGCTACATCGAGTGTTCTTGATGAGTATGATACAAATCTTGCAATCGAAAACTCACAGAGTGTTGCATATGTTGCAAGTGAGGGTATTTCCGATTATTTTGACAGACTTGTGAAGCTTTCGGAAACTATGGCCGATGACCCTGATATAGCTTACTTCGGTAGTGGTTACTCGGAGAATATACATTCGGTTCTCAATAATCTTCTTGATATAGAAAGCTCACTTGACGCAGTTTTGCTGCTTGATAAAAATGCTAATATTTCTGAGTCTTCTGCTTGGAAAACCGGATATAATCTGCCGACTTTAAATGCTTCGCAGATCGAAAATGATATTAAGTTCTCCGGTGGTATTTCTTCCATAAAAGAACATACTGCACTCGATAAGATTATTATTTCGTCGTATATAAAGAATGACACCGGCGATGTTATCGGTTTCCTTTCGCTTGTTGCCGATATGAGCGTGCTTAGCGGTTATGTTACAAACGAAGGTATCGGTGAAGCAACAAGACTCATTATCTGCGATAACAGTGGAAATATCTTGTCTTCAAATAATACTTCAACAAAGCCGTATTCGGAAATATCCGAATTCAATAAGATAAGTAAGCAGTTTGAAAAGATAATAAGCGGTAAGTTTACCGATAGCTATACTTATGAAACCGGTTCCGGCGAACAGCTTATGGTAGCTTCTACAATTCCTACCACAACCGATTCTTCAGGACTGTCATGGAGTGTAGTTGTAATAACTAACGAGGATATGCTCTCAGCAAGATATAATAGCATTACAAGCAGCCTTAACAGCAGCGTATGGGCTATCAGTGTTCTTGTAATTGTTGTTGTCATCGTGTTTGTTATTTGGTTTGCAAGACCTATCTCAAACGTTATGAGAATTATGAGCGGTGGAGAGATTAACATATCCTCACAAAGAGTTATTGTAAACGGTAATACCGAAATGGATAACATCAACAGACAGATAAATGTATTGCTCGATGCTCTGTCTGAAAGCGAACAAAGATACCGTACAGTCGTGGATATGACCGACAATATAGTATTTGAGTATAGTATTCCGAAGGATACCGTATCGTTCAGTAATAACTTTAATAAGAAATTCAGCTTCAGAGCTGTTTCCCTTAAGTATGAGGACAGCTTCTTTGTGAAGGCAAATGTTTTTGCTGATGACCTTCAGAGCTATAAGAAATTCGTATCCTCTATGATAGAAGGACAGAATACCCAGGGCGAATTCAGATTCAGAACAATTTATAATGACTATGCGTGGTATCTCGTAAGATGCGCTTCCATCCGTGACAGCTACAATAAGATTATAAAAATCGTAGGTGTGATGCTTAATATCGATAAGACAAAGGCAAGAGAACAGCAGCTTATGAATAAGGCATCACTCGACCCGCTTACTCAAGCATATAACAGAGAGTCATTTGAGCTTGCTCTTCAAAATGAATTTGAGCTTTCTTCAATGCGTAACGGTAAAGATGCTGTCTTGTTCATCGACCTTGATAACTTTAAGCGTTTCAACGACGAGTATAACCATACTGTCGGTGACGAGGTACTGGTGTTTACGGTAAACCTTTGTCGTGAGCTTGTTGGTAAGAACGGCTTTGTCGGCAGACAGGGCGGTGACGAGTTTGTTGTATGCTTCAGAGAAACCGCCGACCTCGATGCTCCGCTTCTGGCGCAGAGAATCATCAGCGGACTCAGCGACGGCTTTGTATCCCCGAGTACCGGTGAGAAAATTGTTATGTTCTGTAGTATAGGTGTCGCATATCTTGCCGCCGATGCAACTTCTCCGTCTGAAATTATTGATAGAGCAGATAACGCAATGTATAGCGTAAAGAGAAGCGGAAAATCCAATTATACAGTATACAAGGAAGAAACATAAAATAAAGGCGTACATTTCGTACGCCTTAACATTGTAAATCTCAGATGTCAAAGATGACGTTGTCACTGAATTTCAACGCTTCATCTATCAGTTCTTTTCCTTTTGCTGTCCAGCTCATAAGCCCGCAGCCTGCATTGAATGCCTGCTCAATCTGCTTAAAGCTTATGCTGCGCAAATCGCAGTTGATGAAATCAGGTGCCGCAATAAGCTTCCAGACAATAGGGAATGAGCAAAGATATCTCAGGAAGTGCTTGAAATCCTTTGTAGCTTCAAATTCGGAAATGAGCATTCCTCGGGGTGTTTCTTTCGAAAACAGCCTGAACCACAAAACCGCAAATGGATTAAATGACTGAACAGCCCAGAATCCTTTGTAGTTTTTCATCAGTTTTGATAAACGCTTGTACATCTCAAGTGTGGGGCAGTCCTCTTTGATTTCAATAAGAAGTGAAGCTTTTCCGTCTACTACTTTCAGAACTTCCGAAAGCAGCGGAATCTTCTGATTTGTGTTTTTTAATGTGAAGCAGCAAAGCTGTTCATAGGTGAAATCACTGACTCTGCCTTCAATGCCGCACATTCTCTCAAGTGTCTTGTCGTGAAAGACGACGATTCTGTAATCAGCGGTAAAACGTACATCAAGCTCAATCCCGTAGCCGCCCTTTACAGCAGCTATAAAGGCGGGGACAGAGTTTTCCGGTATTTTGTCATTGTGTAATCCACGATGCGCAATAAGTCTTGGAAATTCCATATATCACTAGCTCCTTTGCCTGGTTTTGTTCATAATATATTATATTACATCGTTGTGTATTTTGCAATGCAATTACAATAAATTTTCCCGTCACGAGATTATCACAATTATATAGTATAATTCGCTTCGGAAAGTCCAAAAAGAAAGGAATTTTAAAATGTCAAAGAAAATTATCGCAGCTATTTTAAGCCTTACATGTGCAGTATTGATGCTCGCAGCATGTAACGGCGGTGATTCATCGTCAACGACATCATCAAATGCATCGTCAGCATCTCAGAGCGACTCTTCTGCTGTTCTTCAGAATGTTCAGGTTGAAACAAGTCTTGTAATTGATGGTAAGGAAATTGACACCAAGGACCTTGAAATGCTCAATATTAACGGAGTTACTGTCGACTTCGATATGTTCAGATACTATTGGCTCGGATACAAATCAACATTCGAATCTGCAAATATGGAATATACAATCGACGAGCTCAAGGAAATCGTAATTCACGAAATCAAGATGGCATATACACTCACTGCAATGGGTGAGGAAAACGGAATCGAATACGACGAAAAGGCTCAGACTGAATTCATGGATAGTTATAATGGTATCCTTATGAATTTTACAGCTGAAGAAGACTACGCAAAGTGGCTTTCTCAGATGTATCTTACAGACAGCGCAGTTCAGGAGTATACAAGAAACAATGTGTATGCTGATCTGGTATACGAAAAGCTTTTTGGCGAAAACGGAAAGAATTATGTAAAGGAAGAGGATTTCCTTAAGCTTACAAAATCTGATGAGTATGCAAGAGTAATTCATATCCTTATTCCATATAGCTATTGTGCTCCGCTTTCCGACGAGGATAAGGAAGGCTGGGACGAGCTTGAAAAGTCCAAGCAGTTTGAAAAGCTCGAGGCTGCATATAACAAGCTTACAGATGAAGAAAAGGAAAAGGTAAAGGCAGAGTCCAAGAAGTTTGCTGAGGAGATTCTCGAAAAAGCAAAGAACGGAGAAAACTTCTACCAGCTCGTTGCTGATTATAACTCCGACCCCGGAATGCAGCTTGCAGATAAGGAAGATATCACAAGTCTTGTTGGTTACTACTTTACAAAGGACTGGAATTTCGTTCAGGAGTTCCTTGATGGCTCATTTGCTCTCGAGGTTGACGGAATCAGCGATATCGTAGAATCTAAGTCTTACGGATATCATATCATCAAAAGACTTCCTGTCGATGAGGAATACGTCGAAAAGAACAAGGCTACTTTACTCAAGGAATATAATGATATAGTATTCAATAAGATATGTGATGACTATTTTGCAAACAGCTTGAAGATTGAATACAGCGAGTATTATGACAAGCTTACACTTGATTCGATAAAGTAGTTTTTAAGGGCGATGCAAAGCATCGCCCTTTTATTATGCAGATTTTGTAATTGTAGTTTTGTCAATGATGTGAGACCAAAAAAGGAAAAAGAAAAGTAACGAGTTTAGTTCAATGCTTTTGCAGCCGGAAGGAGGGGCGCGCCCCAAGTGGAGACTGCAAAAGCATTGCGAGATCAAGGGCAGGGGTTTTCCATCTCCAGCTGCTTTTGGTTAGGAGATTTCCAGCCGAGAACAGCCATAGGAATACTGTTAGAACGGCGCAGATAGCGTTTCATTTGCTCTTGCAGATCAGAGAGGGAATAGAAGCTCAAATAGTTGTAGAAGCGCTCCTGGTCGTTTCTGTGGCTCCTCTCGACCTTGCCGTTATGCCATGGCGTTCTCGGACGAATAAGCTTATGCTCAATCTTGTATCGTTCACAAAACACGTCAAACGGATGAACACGCTTTGTATTGAAAAAATGAGTAAATTCCGCACCATTGTCGGTTTGAATTATCTTGGGAGCATAACCGAAGAAGGTGATAGCTCGCTTTACAAAGTCGATTGTAGAATAGCTGCTGTTCTCCTCATAGACATAGATAAAGCGCTTCCTTGAGGCTTCCTCAATCATGGTATATTGATAGAATTTCTTGCCGTCTTTCCCAACATAACAGACCCTTGGAACGAATTTAACGTCCATTTGCCACTTGATACCAATCATAGTTGGGGTATCATAAGGCTTGTTATGTAAGGATTTCTTCTTTGTAGACTCAGCTTTTTTACGAAATCCAAGACGAACAAACACTCGGTAGAGAGAACCGGGATGACGAGAATACGCCTTGTCCTCACGCAGCTTCCCGTACAGTTCTCCTAAAGATATGTTGGGATTGTGGCGGTGGTAATCTTTGATCCACTTTATCTCCTGTTCGGTGTGAGCGTTCGGGTGGGGAGAATGAGGACGGTGAGACTTGGGCATAAGGGATTCTCGCGTGCCGTTATACTGCTTATTCCATCTCATCAGAGAGGCCTTTGAGATCTTATACTTCCTGCAAACGTATGAAATGTCCTTTGTCTGACGATAAAGTTGCACGGAATTGAATTTTGTTGTGATTTCATGTGGACAGTAGCGTTTGTTTGTGGTATAATGTTTCATAAAGTGATTGAGTCCTTTCTGTTGGATTTTGTTGTGGTGACTTTATTTTAACAGAACTCAATCACTTTTTCTATACTTTTTTTCTTTTGGTCTCACATCTATTGTAACACTACACCTTTTATTATGCAGATTTTGTAATGTCATTGACATATAAATATTGATGTGATATAATACAAGGGAATGGGTATCAATAGGTATGATTTGTGATTATCGGATATACAATATATTGTGTGTATGGATGCCCATAAATATATTAAAATGGGTGTTTAAGATGAAGAGTTTTTTGAAACAATTCAAATATCGTAAGATAATACTTTCCTTGGCTGACGCTTTTATTATCATCGTGTCGTCAATGATTACAAGCTTCTTGTTTGATTTGTTCGGTAATCCCATTAACGCAAAAAAGCTCGTCTTATATATGGGACTTGATACAGTAATTACCGTTGCGGTTATGGTTATTTTCGGTATCTACAGTATTATGTGGAGATATATGAAAAAGAAAGATTTTCTGACCTGCCTCTACGGAGTTGTATCGGGAGCCTTTATTACTACAATACTGCTGTATGCCGCCGGAACAAAAATCAATGTTTTATATGCAGTTGTAAGTACCCTTATTGCTACTTTTGGAATCTGTTTGTTCAGGGTTTTGTTCAGGCAGACCTTTATTGACCTTGTTGACATTGGCGCAAAGCAAACAGGATATAAGAATACAATGATTATCGGAGCCGGAAGAGCGTGTAAAATGCTTTTAGGAGAGCTTCTGGGTGCTGATAATGCAGCAGGCGCAGGTAAGCAAAACGAAAACAAGTATCGTCCTGTGTGCATTGTAGATGACGATACATCAAAGATAGGTACCGATGTAAAAGGTGTTACTGTAGTCGGAACTACCGATGATATCGAAAAATTCGTAGAGGAAATGAAGATTGAACAGATAATTCTTGCTATACCTTCATGTTCCGAAAACGACAGACTCAGGATTATGGAAAGTTGCTCAAAAACGAAGCTTCCGATTAAGATAGTTCCTTTTATAGGTAATTTGATTCTTGATAATGCAAACACAACACTTCTCCCTCAGGTAAGAGATATCAACGTTGAAGACCTTTTGGGAAGAGAGTCTATTAAATTTGATAATAAGTATATCGATTCGTTTATCAGAGGAAAAATCTGTATGGTAACCGGCGGAGGTGGGTCTATAGGCTCCGAGCTTGTACGACAGATTGCAAAGTATGGTCCGAATAAAATTATCATTGTCGATATCTACGAGAATAATGCTTATGACATCCAGCAGGAAATCACCATGGAGTATGGTGATTCGCTTGAACTTGTAACGCTGATAGCCAGCGTGCGTGATTACTACAGAATGAATCAGATTTTCAAGAAGTTCCAGCCGCAGATAGTGTTCCACGCCGCAGCACATAAGCATGTTCCGCTTATGGAAAATTCTCCGATGGAAGCTATCAAGAATAATATCATCGGCACATGGAATACAGCAACCTTGTCGCAGTTCCATAACGTAGAGAAGTTTGTAATGATTTCAACGGATAAGGCTGTTAATCCTACTAATGTTATGGGTGCTTCCAAGAGATGCTGTGAAATGATTGTGCAGTATCTTTCTCAGCAGCACGAGGGAATTACTGAATTTGTAACCACAAGATTCGGTAACGTCCTTGGCTCAAACGGCTCTGTTATTCCTCTATTTAAAAGACAAATCGAGCAGGGCAAGCCCGTTACTGTAACTCATCCTGATATCATAAGATATTTTATGACAATCCCCGAAGCGGTAAGTCTTGTTATGGAAGCCGCTGCAATTGCTAACGGAGGAGAAATCTTCGTTCTCGATATGGGTCAGCCGGTAAAGATTGTAACACTCGCCGAAAATCTTATCCGTATGTACGGTAAGGTTCCTTACGTCGATGTTGAGATTAAGTTTACAGGACTCAGACCCGGTGAAAAAATCAAGGAAGAACTTCTGATGAATGAAGAAGGACTTCAGAAAACAGATAATAAGCTTATATTTATAGGCAAGCAAATCGAAATAGACGACAAGAATTTTGCAAATCGTCTGAGTGCTCTCCGTAATGCTGCAGAAAAGAACGATGAAGCTTTAGCAATATCAGAGCTTCATAAAATGGTGCCTACATTTGTAACACCAGAAGAGTTTAACAGTAAAGCAATGATGAGCAGATAAAGTATACTCAAATAAGTCCGGTTCTGTAAAAGGAATCGGACTTAAAAATTTTTTTTGAAACCCATGCAACCTTTTGTCACCCACCGGTGTGTTACTAGTGAAGAAGGGAGTCGGTTATATGACGGAATTTGAAATCAAACAGTTATTTGAGAGGGCGGTTGAAGAATATTCGGATATGGTGACAGGTCTGTGTCTTGTGCGCCTCGGAAACAAGCACGACGCCGAGGACTGTTACCAGAACGTTTTTCTTAAACTGTACAAAAACAGCGAAATGCTGAATGAAAAGCCGGAGTACCTGAAGGCTTGGCTAATAAGAGTTACGCTCAATGAGTGTAAAAACAAGTTCAGGTTCTGGAGCCGTCATAAAACTGAAACGCTCGACTTCGTCAATGATTATTACGACGACAGCCGTGACCGTCAACTGATGGAGTGTGTGATGGCTTTACCTGAAAAGAACCGTGAAGCCATTTACCTCCATTACTATATGGGGTACACGGTAGCCGAAATCGCCACAATAACCAAGAGTCGTGAAAACACGGTAAAAAGTCGGCTCAAACGTGGCAGGGAAATGCTGAAAGAATACCTTACAGAGGATGACAAACAGGAGGCTATGTTATGAAAAACTTAAACAATATATTTACTGATATCAAAACACCGGACAGCTGGAAGAAGAATCTCTACTCCAAGGCTTATGCACAGAAGAAGCAGTCAACACCGGTATTCAAGAGAGTAGCAGTAGGCACAGGAATTGCGTTTGCTGCAGCAACAACTACTCTTACAGTTGGAGCACTTACAGATACTTTCAATATCGTAGATGTTCTCAGAAACGGCTTTGGTGACGATGTTACAGCTTCGAAGATTGACAGCGGCGATTATCAGAAGCTTGAAAACTTCATTCAGACAGAAGACATCGAATTCAAGGTTACTGCCTTCGTAGGTGATTCTGAAGAAAGCTATACACTCGTTGAAGCAAGACTTAAGGATTCGGCTAAGGAGCTTGATATCCAGAATCTCAGCATACGTGCGCTTGTGCTCGGAGAAGAAATTGACGCTTCACAGTTCGGAACAGAGCTTGGACAGTACTTTGGCGACGTATATGAAGCAACGCTTTCAAACGATGAAAACGGCGATATAGTGTATAACTTCAGAGTTGATAACTATCCCGCCTGGATTGAAAGTGCAATCGCTAACAAGTCAAACCTCAACCTCTGGATTCAGGAAATCATTGTTACCGATTCAAACGGCGAGAATAAGGTTCAGGAGATTATGAAGAACACATCCTTTATGCCTGAAAGAGATGCTGTAAGCACAATTCCTTATATCCGCTTTAACAAGAATATAACCGCTAACGGTGCAAATGTTCTCCTCGACGAAGTTGTCCCATCTGACTATAAGACAACTGTAAACTTCAGCTTCAACGTAAGCACCGATAAGCCGACAGTTGATGAAAATATGCCATACTGGTTCGAGGGCGAAGAAGTAGCAAGAGCACTTATCTCCTTCAAGGGTGAGGATGATTACCTCTTTACAAACCTCTACGAAGAGGATAACTATGATTACTCGCTTACTTCCGCTGATAGCAATATCAAGCTCTATGTTGATGATAAGCTCGTAGAATTCTCTAAGACTGAAAAGCCATTTGTAATGTATCAGCAATACTCTGATGGCGATTTCAAGAGCCTGCCTACATTTATTCTCAGCGTAAACTTTGCACCTGCTCAAATCAGCGACGCTTCCAAGCTCAGAATTGAGATTACAGAGGAAAATGGTAACGTAATTACTATAAACGGCTCTGAAAGCAATGACGAAACAGCATCTTCCGATTCCAAGGCTCCAGAGAATAACGTAGAGGTTCCTGAAGATAGAATTCCTTCCAAGAATGAGGATAACAAGCAGGATGATTCAATGGCTGAAGACGCTTCAACGGAAGATAACATAAGCGAAGATGTGTACGAAACAGCCACAGATATGTATACTGAAATGAACAGCATTCCTGCAAGAATTATCAGTCTTGCAAATAATGATGACAGTACGACCTCTCTGTATATCGAGTACACACTCGGAGAACATGAGCTTGCAGCTGATGACTTCGAAGGTGTGTGGAATGCAGGAGTAGCTATTTCTAAGGAAATGCTCAGCTACAGTGATGATTTTAACGGAAAGAACAGCTCGGTAAAGCTTACAGTTGACGGCAAGGAGCTTTCTTATATCGCTGCCTCTGAAGATGAACAGACAAAGCCTCTTGAGCTTACAATGTTTGTTGACGAGCAGGATTACACCAAGAGCAGCTTTCTTATCGAGCTTAACTTTGAGTACTCTGACCTTGAAAATGCGACATCTATTATTGTAACATGCGAAAGCTTAAACGGTACTGTTGTAACATCAACAATCAGATAACAAACTTTCTTCATAAAACAAACAGCCCCTGTGGTATTACACCGCAGGGGCTGTTTGCGACTATAAAAAGGGGGTGATGAAAGCTTATTTGTTGCTAAGAATGTAGCAAAGGGTGAATACAGTAGGTGAGTTCCAGTAAATCGTAATCTCATTCAGTGAGTAACACCCAACGTCATCCATGAAGGACTTCATCGGCGGGACATCGCTTCCGAATCCTGTTACTTCCATGTCATTCGGACAAGGACGACGGTTAGGGCCGCCGCTGACCATACCTGGCATACATCTTTCAATACCGTCAGCGTGTGCAGGACGCAGGTGAGGGTAGTTCACGCAGAAATCACCCGTTCCACTTACATATGAATAACCCGTAGCATTGACACCCAGGAGATAATCAAACTGTGAACAAGCATAGCTGTAGTAATTGTTGTCGTTTGAAATAATGTCAGCAAGAGCAAAATTCATACCCTGCTTCATAAGTATCATATTGCTGCCCCAGCAGTAATCAAGCTCGGTCATCGCAACTCTGTAACCACAGTTATCTGAATAATCTCTGAGCTGCTGAGCCTTTGAACGTATCGCAGATTTCATGGCAGATGAAATCTCATCATCAAGGTTTTCTTTACCGCTGAATAGATATGCCATTGAGCCAAATCCGCCAACCGAGCCATATCCCAAATCTGAAAGAGAAAATTCCTTGGATATAAGACGCTTAATGTCATCGTGATACTTGATATCACCGGTAAGCGAGAACATCTCACAGCTTGCCCAGAAACGGTTGTCTGTATCGTCGCTTTCCCAGTATGGGCCGGTGTTGTTTCCGTTCGGGTTTCTGAATTCAACAAAGTTGGGATTAGCTTCAAGCCAGCTGTATGCACTCATTGAAGCCTTATAAAGTTTCTGTGCGAACTCTTCATCATACTTTTTGTATATACCGCTTGCAAGCGCACAGATAGCACTCAGGTCAGCCGTAGCTATAGATGATACCGAGAATACGTAAAGCTGTTCCTTGTCATCCTGCGGCATTATAAACGGTGCATGAAGTGCTGTCGTTACCTTGTGATATACTCCGCCATCATTGCGTTGCATTTTAAGCATCCATTCCAGCTCGTAGCGGCATTCGTTCAACATGTCGGGAGTAGCATTTCCGCTTTCGGGAATATTAAGCTGAAGCTTATCCAAAACATCGGGGAAAAGCTTACAAGCATAGAGAAGATGGGACAGAGCACAGCAAGCTGCCGTAACATATCTTCCGTAATCTCCCGCATCATGCCAGCCACCGCTAACGTCAAGCTCCTGCGAATGGTCATCCCAGAGCACCGCCTTGGATGTGTGACATTCAGGGTGGGTATATTCTCCTGCATTTTCCTCCTTTAACTCACATCCACAACGCAGAAAGTAAAATGCTCTGATAAGGTCATAAAGAGTCTTATCATAAACTTTATCTGATATCTCAAATGAGAGTGATTTATCTCCATTGTCAAGTTCAATGCGATATCTGCCGCATTCAGTTACCTTTGAAAAATCAGCAAAATAAACCGAGTCCTGAGAGTATTTGTCTTTGCCGAAATATGTTGTGTCGCCAGTGAAAATCTTGTTTCCGTTTTCATCTATGACGCAAAAGCTTTTAGCAGAGGAAGTGATTGTAGCAATCTTCTTGCTGTTTGGAAGATATCCTGCCTGGTTAACAAATATAGAAGTGTTAAAGCACCTTAACGGTGATTTATTCAGTTCATGTTCTGCCATAGTTTTTCTCCTTTTCGGTGGAACTGTTATAATAATCGAATGTGTCGGTGCCTTTGTCGCTCTGTTCTGAAGATTTGATAGCTTTTCTTAAAATTACAATAAAGCAAATCAGATTCAGAACCAATGCGCTGAACCAAGCAGCACACTCTGCAAAAGCAGTAGCTCTGAATGCAATACGGTCAACGAGAAGCATGATTGTCGCAATACGCATAACCATCTCCACGGTACCCGAAACCATAGGAATAAACGGTCTGCCCATTGCCTGGCATCCGCTTCGGAATACAAACAGACAATCTACAAATATAATCATCGAACCGCAGATAGGTAAGAATTGAGTTGCAAGCTTTATTGGCTCCGGTGTGCTGAGCATAATTTTTGCGAGGGCTTCAGGGAACAGAATCATAATCGAACCGAGCGTTACATACGCAATGAGAGCGATTTTAAGACAAACAAATAATCCTTCCTTGATTCTTCCGTATTCTCCGGCACCGTAGTTCTGGCTGGTAAATGAAGACATCGCAAAGCCTGCCGTGCAGCCCGGCTGCATAAACAGATTGATGTACTTACTGCAAGCGGTATATGCAGTCGTGTATGCAACACCAAGCTCGTTTACAAAGTACTGAACAACCATACATCCTACAGCTGTGATAGAATTCATAAGAGCCATAGGAAGACCGTTTCTGAAAAGTTCAAGATAGAGCGAAAGGTCTGTTTTGAAATCCTCTTTTGTAAGCTGAAGAATTTCGATTTTTCTCAGCTTGTTGAAGCAGATGAGTGCAGATACAATCTGTGAGATGATTGTCGCAAGTGCAGCACCTTCAACACCCATTCCGAACACAAAAATAGTGATGTAGTTGAGTGATATGTTTATGATAGTCGAAGCAATAATTGCAATAAGCGGAGTTTTGCTGTCTCCCAGAGAACGAAGTGTGAAAGCGCACATGTTGTAAGCAATTGTTGTGAAAAGACCGCCGAAAATAATATATCCGTATGTAAGACTATCTTTCATAATTTTAGTATCTGTTTTAAGAAGGAGAAGAATATCTTTTAAAAAGAAGATACTGAGACCGGTCAGAATAACCGTAATAAAAATACATAGCTTTATCGAAGAAGCAAGAGCTCTTCTGAGCTTGTTGTAATTCTTAGCACCATAGTTTATTGCAGTCGAAACAGAAAATCCGTTTGAAAGTCCCATGGAAAATCCGATTATCAGAAAGGTAAGGGACGACATGTTGCCAACAGCAGCCAGAGCATTATCGCTGATTCCTTTTCCGACAATGATTGTGTCTGCGATGTTGTAAAGCTGTTGGAGAAGATTTGTAAAGAATAGGGGAAAGAAAAATTTAATAACAACTTTAGTAACGTTTCCTTTTGTAAGGTCGTAGGTCTGAGCCATTTAATAACCACCTTTCAAGCTAAATTATAGTGATATGAGTGATAAAATTATATCAAAACCATTGCGTTTATATCAGGTTTATGATACAATAAAAGTAGATAAAAAATCTAAACGTTTTCAGTAAGCGGGGGTTGTTATGAACACAAACAAGGACTTGAATTACAGGCTGTATCTCCAGAGAACAAGCGGGTTTACACGTTCCCCGTTCAACAAGGAATTCGAGCGATATAAGCTTATCCAGTCGGGTGATGTCGATGCAGTTAAAAAGGCAATCATCCTGTCTAAAACCGATTATCTCGACGGAAAAGGTATGCTTTCAAAAAATCCCGTCAGAAACATCTTGTACCATTTTGTTGTTTCAGCGGCGCTAATGTCAAGAGTGTGTGTCGAAGGGGGAATGTCCCATGACGAAGCTTTCACATTAAGCGATATATATATCCAACGTGCAGATGAATGTACAAGTGTAAAACAAATTCTGGCATTACAAGGAGAAATGCAGCTTGACTTTGCAAACAGAATGCGTCAGGTAAGAAAAACAAATATCGTATCAATCCATATCAGAAAATGTATAGATTATATCTATGACCATCTGCAGGATAAGCTGACTGTCGAAATTCTTGCCGATTATGTCGGGCTTAATCCCTCGTATCTTTCCAGGCTCTTCTCAAATGAAACTGGTGTTTCAATCAAGAAGTTCATCCTTAACGCAAAAACCGAAACAGCCGAAAACCTGCTCAGATATTCAGACTTTTCTTATCTTGATATTTCGCTTGCATTGGGCTTTTCGACTCAGAGTGCTTTTATAAGCGTGTTCAGAAACCAGACGGGACTTACCCCGAAAAAATACCGTGATATGTATTATAGCTCAAATGATATTGTACCTAATGAATAAACAAGCGGCACAGCCTAAAACTGTGCCGCTTGTATTGTTATGACTTCTCTTACTTATTGTTGCCGTTCTTGTAAGAGTCAATCATCTTCTTAACCATCTGGCCGCCTACAGAACCGGCTTCTCTGGATGTGAGGTCGCCGTTGTAGCCCTGCTTGAGGTTAACGCCTACTTCGTTAGCAGCTTCCATCTTGAATCTTTCAAGAGTCTGTCTGCCCTGGTCTGTTGTAATACCCTTCATTACTAACACTCCTTATTCTGAACTAAAACACTTATTGCATAAGAAGCAATATTGCAGTTTCTATGAGTGACAATTCAGTTGAAACACACTCATTGCATATGCGGTTAATTTCCATAGGTTCAATAGTTCTTCCGCTTAAAGTCTTGATGCTTCTCTGAAGCGAAATCAGAAGACCGTCACGGCAATTGCTGGAATAACCTATAGTTGCCCTGGATGAAGTACCGTAGGTGATAAGAGGAATCCCCGACATAAGGGAGCTTATCTCCTTCGATACGATGTCGAAAGGCATTATGACCGCACTGTTTTCCTTGTTGACAATGCAGGCAACAGGACTTTTGAAAAGAGTATAGATAACCGATGCATCATCTGAAATATCAGCTTTGCATGTCGTTAAATCCGACAAGCTTTTTATTTCAAATGGAAAAACAGATATCCTATCTTTAATGCAAAGAAGCTTTTCAAAATCATCGGTATATAGAATGCAGTTCATTTTAGTTCCTTTATTTATTTTGCGACTTTTGAGCCGCTAATGATATTCTAACCGCAAGTTGAGATTATATTCTGCATTAGCAAAGTGACAATATCTTACTGAAATTTATCACAAAGCCTGCATGTTAATAAAATGTTAATATTTTTCGGACATAAGTGTGATATAATAAATAGATGATGGATTTTATAATTGATTTGTAAGGGAGGCTCGTTATGTCAAAGACACCGCTTTATAAAAGACTTAAATATCAAAATATCTTTTTTGTCCTTGTTCTGGTAGCTTTTGTAGTATTTCTCGTATTGCTAATCAAAAGTTCGGATAACGATTCTTCCTCATCATCTGTAGCTGATTCAAGCTCAGCCGATGTCCAGGATAATTCCAATGCAGGAGATTCTTCTCTCACTGAATCGCTCACATCACAAAGCGTCCTCGGCAAGATAGAGTACAAGTATATGAAGTTTTCGGAGAGTGCTGTTCACGAGGGCGAGCTTATACTCGTAAGTCCCAACTATGCATTTTCAGGACAAGCACCTCAGGATTGCATCTCTACATATGATTATATGTATAACTCAAACAGAGATAAGCTGTTTTCAATCCGTAACAGCGAGGTTAAAGCGAAGTCCATTACACTTACTGCCGTAAATCAGATGATGAGTGATTTTTATAATCTTTACGGTCAGGCAGCACTCGTTCTTATGAACGGATATAATCCGAATGATAAAACAATGGAAGCCGCAACGGGATACAGCGTAGAATTTTTCTATCATAATTCCGACGGCACCTATTCCGTTTTTAATCCGCTCGGTACATACGCATGGATATCCGATAATGCATATAAGTACGGCCTAATTATGCGTTATCCGGACGAAAAGTTCAGTGTAACCGGAATAAGCGGAAGCACCGGAGTAATAAGATATGTCGGTCAGCCGCATGCTCAGATTATGTATAAGAATAATATGTGCCTTGAGGAGTACCTTGACTTTATTAAGGGACATACCTACGATAACGCTATTGCGTATACAACCGACGACGGTAAGAATTATGCCGTTTACTATGCCGCATCTGAAGGCGATGAAACAAATATCAAAATCCCGACCGACTCAGATGGCGATGCCTATAAGTTCAGCATTTCAGGCAACAATTCCGACGGTTATATAATAACTGTTAAGCTGCCCGATTGATATTATGTAATACTTTTATAAGGAGATTTGAAAAATGAGTGAATGTACACACGATTGTTCAACCTGCAAGGCTAATTGTTCAAGCCGCCAGCAGGACTTTCACGAAGAACCGCACGAGTTCTCGAAGATTAAAAAGGTAATCGGCGTAGTAAGCGGAAAGGGCGGAGTAGGTAAGTCAATCGTTACCTCAATGCTTGCAACTCTTACTAACAGAAACGGCTTTTCAACAGCTATCCTCGACGCCGATATCACAGGCCCTTCAATCCCGAAGGCTTTCGGTATCCACGAGAGAGCAAGCGGCGATGACAAGGCTATCTTCCCGGTAAAGACTGTCAAGGGAATCGAGATTATGTCAGTAAACCTTTTGCTTGAAAACGAGTCCGACCCGGTTGTTTGGAGAGGCCCTGTAATTGCAGGTGTCGTAAAGCAGTTCTGGCAGGACGTTATCTGGGACGACGTTGACTTTATGTTTGTTGATATGCCTCCGGGAACAGGCGACGTTCCGCTTACCGTTTTCCAGACAATCAGGCTTGACGGTATCATTATCGTTGCTTCTCCACAGGAGCTTGTTTCAATGATTGTTGAAAAGGCTGTAAAGATGGCTCAGATGATGAATATCAAGATTCTCGGTGTTATCGAGAATATGAGCTATATCGAGTGCCCTGACTGTGGAAAGCAGATTAAGCTCTATGGTGAAAGCCATATCGACGAGGTAGCTAAGCAGTACGATATTCCTGTACTTGCAAAGCTCCCTGTAGTTCCTGAGCTTGCAAATCAGGTTGACTCAGGTCTTATCGAACTCTTCGAGGGTGATTGGCTTGACGACTGTGCAAATCAGATTATTACACTTCTGGATGAATAAAAATCAAAGCCTTAGAGATTATCTCTAAGGCTTTTTTGTTACTTCTTTCTGCGGGCATTTGCAAGCATAAGCTTTATTCTGTTTTCCTGGTTTACCTTTGTAGCACCCGGGTCATAGTCAATAGCAACGATGTTAGCGTCAGGATAAGCCTCCTTTATAACTCTCATCATTCCCTTTGCAACAATATGGTTCGGCAGGCAACCAAACGGCTGTGTGCAGATAATGTTATCAGTGCCTGTTTCAGCAAGAGCTGCCATTTCAGCTGTAATAAGCCAGCCTTCACCCATCTTTACACCCTGGTGGATGAACTTGTCAGCATAAGCTCTCAGCTCTTCAAAATCGTGAGGAGGGAAGAACACGCCGTGCTCCTTGATGACCTTAATCTGCTGCTTCTGATAGTGGTAAAGTACCTCGTAGCCGACCGTGTATGCAAGCACCTTCTTGTCACGTCTGTCGTAAAGCTTTCCGTCGTTTACTGAGTCGGAAGCACAGTACAGAACGAAGTCGAGAAGTCCCGGAACGTTAGGCTCACAGCCCTCTGATACCAAGAATTCATTGAGTCTGTTGTTTGCAAGAGGGGAGTATTTTACGTAAATTTCTCCGACAATACCAACCCTCGGCTTTTGTTCCTTTGTTCTCTCGATTTTTGCAAAATCGTTGAGGATAGCCTTGTAGTGACGCTTTGTGTCAAAGTACTTATTTGCGGCAAACATCTTGCCAAGACGCTTCTGCCACTTTTCAAGAAGTGCGTCAGTTTCGCCCTTGTTCACCTCGTAAGGAAGGCACTGGTTGTATAAAAGCATCAGCAAATCGCCGTAGAGAACAGCGTGGATAAGCTTTATCGCAATTGCAGGTGTAATTTTAAATGCCTGCTCCTTTTCAAGTCCGCTGAAGTTGAGCGAGATTACAGGCACCTGCGGAAACTGCGAGGAAATCGCCTTTCTGATAAGGTGAATGTAGTTTGAAGCTCTGCATCCACCACCCGTCTGTGACATTAAAAGCGCAGTCTTGTTTACATCGTACTTACCGCTCTTGAGAGCATCCATAAATTGTCCGATTACGAGAAGAGCAGGGTAGCAGGTATCGTTGTGGGTGTTCTTGAGTCCCTCGTCGATAACATTTCTCGAGTCGTTTGTCAGAAGCTCCATGCGGTAGCCGTAGTTCTCAAAAATTTTCATTATAAGCTTGAAATGAATAGGGAGCATATCAGGCACAAGAATGGTGTAGTCCTTTTTCATTTCCTCTGTAAATATGGTCTTATTTACTCTTTCAGAACTCATCTGATTCATCCTTTCAAAGAGATTACTTTTCCTTTTCTTCAAGTGCCGCAACAAGTGAACGAAGTCTTATTCTCGCCGCACCAAGGTTATTGATTTCGTCGATTTTAAGCTGTGTGTAAAGCTTACCCTTTTCTTCGAGGATTGCTCTGACTTCATCAGTTGTAACAGCGTCAATGCCACAGCCGAAGGAAACAAGCTGTACAAGCTCCATATCAGGCTGAGAGCATACATACTGCGCAGCTCTGTAAAGTCTGGAGTGATATGTCCACTGGTTGAGTACGTCAAGCGGCGGAACATCAACAAGATTTGAAACGCTGTCCTCTGTAACAACAGCAAGTCCGAGCGAAGCAATCAGCTTGTGGATACCGTGGTTGATTTCAGGGTCAATGTGGTAAGGTCTGCCTGCAAGCACAATAATCTTCTGACCAGCCTTGCGTGCATTCTCGATAATCTCAAGAGCCTTATTTTCAATGTCCATTCTGAAATTCTGCTGCTGAGTGAAGGCGTGATTGAGTACCTTGTAAATCTGCTTCTGAGTAATGCCGAATCTTCCGAGAACACGTGCAAGTGCCTTTGAGGTGTGGTTCTTGCAGTTTATGTCAATGTACGGCATAATGAAGTTATCAGAATTAAGTGATGTGTTGTTTGCCTTCAAAAGCTCAGGATAGTATGCAACAACAGGGCAGTTATAATAGTTGTCGCTTCCGCCCTCGTTCACATTGTAGCTCATACAAGGATAGAAGATAAAGTCAACATTCTTTTCCAAAAGACTCTCAATGTGTCCGTGTGCAAGCTTTGCAGGGTAGCAAACAGTGTCGGAAGGAATTGTCTGCTGTCCCTTGTAGTATGTATCTCTTGTTGATTCTTCCGAGAACACAACCTCAAAGCCAAGGTCTGTAAGGAGGGTAGAGAAGAACGGAATAAGGTCATAGAAGCTAAGTGCAAGCGGTAAACCAACCCTTGCAACAGGCGCTGTCTTAGGCTTGTTCTGTTCGTATGAAAGAATCTTTGAGTACTTGTATTCGTAGAGATTTTCGTTTGTGACTGTAGGCTTTATGCCTGCACCTCTTTCGCAGCGATTGCCGGATACGAACTTTCTTCCGTCATTGAAACGAATTATAGTAAGGTTGCAGTTTGCACCGCAGCCGCCGCATTGTGCAGCAGTTGAACGGTATGAAAACTCTGCGAGCTTTTCCTTGTCAAGAAGTGTGCTCTTTTCGTTCTCACAGTTTTCCTTAGCATAGAGTGCACATCCGAATGCACCCATAAGTCCCGCGATAGCAGGTCTTGTAACATTTCTCTGAAGCTCCATTTCAAAGCTTCTGAGTACTGCATCGTTAAGGAAGGTACCGCCCTGTACAACAATGTTCTTTCCAAGCTCGTCAACGCTCTTTGCATGGATAACCTTGTAAATAGCATTCTTGATGATTGAAGATGAAAGACCTGCGGAGATATCTGCAACCTCTGCACCGTCCTTCTGCGCCTGCTTAACAGAGCTGTTCATAAATACAGTACATCTCGAGCCAAGCTCAACCGGTTTCTTTGCGAAAAGACCGAGTCTTGCAAAATCTGCAATCTCATATCCCAGAGCCTGAGCGAATGTCTGAATGAATGAGCCGCATCCTGAGGAGCAAGCCTCATTGAGCATAATGCTGTCGATAGCGTTGTTCTTGATTTTAAAGCACTTGATATCCTGACCGCCGATGTCAATGATGAAGTCAACATCAGGACAGAAGTATGCTGCAGCCTTGAAGTGAGCAACTGTTTCTACAATACCGAAATCAACACCAAGACCTGCTCTTATGAGGTCTTCGCCGTAGCCTGTGACAGCAGATGAGCGGATGTTGAGCTTAGGATTTGCAATTTCGTAGATTTCCTTGATTTTATCAGCGATAATATCAAGAGGCTGTCCCATATTTGAGCAGTAGTGACGGTAGAGAAGTCTGCCCTCAGGAGTGATAAGCACAAGCTTTGTGGTAGTAGAGCCTGCGTCAATTCCCAGGTATGCGTCGCCCTCGTAGGTCTTGATGTCCTCGTATTTGAGGTCGCTGCGCTTGTGTCTTTCAACGAATTCGTGATATTCGTCCTGGTTAGAAAACAAAGGCTTGCCGATAACTATATTGTCAGCGGATTTTGCATTCTTAATTTTTTCAATAGCTTCTTCAATGGTCATTTCCTCGGAAATTTCTTCAGCCTGAAGTGCAGAGCCGTAAGCCATAAATACAGGAGCCAGCTCAGGAAGTACAGCGTGTTCATCATCAAGCTTCAGAGTGTCCTTGAATGCCTTTCTGAGAGCCGGCAGGAAGGAGAGAGGGCCGCCAAGGAAAAGTACCTTTCCCTCAACCTTTCTTCCCTGTGCAAGACCAGAAACAGTCTGGTCGACAACAGCCTGAAAAATTGAAGCTGCAATGTCCTCTTTTTTAGCACCCTGGTTGAGAAGCGGCTGAATATCGGACTTTGCAAAAACCCCGCATCTCGAAGCAATAGGATAAATCTTTTCGTGCTTTAACGCAAGGTCATTGAGCATATCAGGTGTAACACCCAGAAGTGTAGCCATCTGGTCGATAAATGCACCTGTACCGCCGGCGCAAGAGCCGTTCATTCTCTGCTCAACGCCGCCTGTAAGGAATATAATCTTTGCGTCCTCGCCGCCGAGCTCAACTACAACGTCAGCATCAGGGTAGGATTTTTCAACAGCAACAAAAGCGGAATAAACTTCCTGAACGAAGGAAATTCCACTTGCGTTTGCAATTCCGAGACCTGCCGAACCGGTAATTGCAATCTTGAAAGAGCAGTCCTTGTAGTCAGTCAAAATTGCTTCAAGTTGCTCGATAACAGTTTCTTTTACTTTAGAAAAGTGACGCTGATACTTTGAGTAAATTATTTCCGAGCCATCAATAATGACTGTTTTTACCGTTGTAGAACCAACGTCAATTCCGAGGTTAAGTCTTTTGTTCATAATATACCGCTAAGCTGCGGACACCTCCATACAAAATTTATTTGCAATCATAAAAATTATATCACATTTCATCGAAAAAGAAAAGCTATTTACTGCAATTTTCTCGTTTTGTTAATAATGATGTTTCCACGTGCCGTTTTATACTGCAAAATGACTACTTGACGTAGGAATTTTAATGGTATATAATAAGCTTTGTGAGCAGACTATGCGATAGCGTGAACGAAAAAGTTCATGAGGAAAGTCCGAGCATCACAGAGCAGGGTAACTGATAACATCAGCCGAGGGCGACCTTAGGGCAAGTGCAACAGAAATATACCGCCGCTTTTGCGGTAAGGGTGGAAAGGTGCGGTAAGAGCGCACCGGATTATCTGAGAGGATAATGCCGTGTAAACCCTACCCGATGCAACTCCAATGGTAAACCGAAAACCAATGTCTGCTCGGCAGGTTCAGGTTTATAGGAGGCTTGAGCTTTACGGCAACGTAAAGACTAGATAGATTATCGCACACGACAAAACTCGGCTTATCGGTCTGGTCACTACAAAGAATCGGAGTATAATCTACTCCGATTTTTTGTTTATCTTGACTTTATCAGTCAAATATAGTATCATAGAATAATAGATTTTATGAGGAAAAGTGATAGTTATGAAAAAGAAAATTGAAGAATATCTTAACAGTAATTTGGATAATATCGTTTCTGACCTTAAGGGACTTATGCAGATAAACAGTGTCTGCTCTGAACCTATGCCGGGTATGCCATACGGCGAAGGCTCTGCCAAGGCTCTCGAATATATAAAGCAGCTTTCTGAAAGACTCGGTCTTAAAACAAGAACCTTCCAGAATTACGCTGTAACAGCCGATTATGGAACTCCCGACAAGGAGGTAGCCCTCGGAATTCTTGCACACGTTGACGTTGTGCCGGAGGGTGACGGCTGGACTTACCCTTGCTTTGATTTGACAATTGACAACGGAAGAGCATACGGAAGGGGTGCAATCGACGATAAGGGTCCTGCTGTAGCTTCTCTTTATGCGGTCAAGGCACTTAATGACCTCGGAATAGAGCTTAAGAAGAACGTAAGATATATTTTCGGCGGCGGTGAAGAAATCGGCTGCAACGACATTGAGTATTATCAGGAACAGGAAGCTCTCCCTGATATGCTTCTGACTCCCGACGGAGAGTTCCCGATAGTGAATGCAGAAAAGGGAATTGTGCAGGTGTTCGCTCAGAAGGATATTGCTTCTTCAAAGCTTAAGGAATTAAAGTGCCTTGGTGCTGTAAACGCTGTCCCTGCGAAGGCTACTGCCAGAATTACCGGGTTCTTGATGGATGATGTTCTTGATGCAATCGAAAAAATGACATATCCTACTGAGTTTAAGCTTCAGCAGGACAATGGAGATATCGTAATTACATCAATCGGTAAGGCTGCCCACGGTTCCAGACCTCACCTCGGTATGAATGCTCTTACCGCATTGCTCGGACTTCTCAATGCACTTGATATTGAAATTGCAACAGAGCTTTGTACACTTTTTGCTTATGATGAGTACAACGGAAAGAGCTTCGGTGTTGATTTCTCAGATGAGGTTTCAGGCGAGCTTTCACTTGCACTTACAGTATGTGATTTGGAAAACAACCATATAAAAATCGGACTCGATTCAAGATTCCCGATAAGCAAGACATACGATGACGTTTCAAAGCCGATTATCGCAAAGCTTGAGGCTATCGGATTTGAAATCTATGATTCCCACGGTATGGAAGCCCACTATGTTGATGAAAACTCTGAGTTTATTTCAGCAGTAAAAAGAGCATACAAGGAAATTATCGGTGAGGAAGCAAAGTGCATTTGCGAAACAGGTGCAACCTATGTCCACAATACTCCGAGTGGTGTAGCATTCGGCCCCGAGATGAGCGGTGAAAACAACGGAATGCATTCTGCAAACGAAAGCATCGCACTCGACAGACTCGTTCTTCTCGCAAGAGTTTACGCTCAGGCAATTATTGAAATCTGCGGATAAGGAAGTAATGACAGAATGAAAATTGCAGTTGTAGGCTTAGGACTCATAGGCGGTTCAATTGCCAAGACAATTAAGAAAAACACGTCGCATAACTGCTACGGAATAGATACTAATAAAAATACGATAGCATTAGCACTTAGCCAGGAAGCGATTGATGCAGAGCTTACTACTGACGGACTTTGCGATATGGATATCGTAATAGTGTCGCTTTATGCAGGCGGAATAGTAAATTTTGTCCTTTCAAATCTTGACAATTTCAAAAAGGGTGCAGTGGTAATTGATACCTGTGGAGTAAAGTCCGAAATTGTCGCAAAGCTTGAAAAACCGCTTTCGGAAAAGGGTGTCCACTTTGTAGGATGTCACCCGATGGCAGGAAGAGAGTTTTCGGGCTTTGAATATGCGCTGGATAATCTTTTCGATAATGCAAGCTGTATTATTACGCCGACAGAAAAAACTGACGTTAAGGCATTATCGACAGTCAAGGAGCTAGCAAAGCAGATGAGATTCCGCAGGGTAGTCGAAAGCACACCTGAAAAGCATGACAAGGTTATTGCCTTTACATCTCAGCTTGCACATGTAGTGTCAGCTTCTTATGTTAAAAGCCCGTCGCTTTTTGAGCAGGACGGCTTTTCTGCAGGAAGCTTCAAGGATATGACAAGAGTTGCTTACCTTAACGAAAATATGTGGACTGAGCTTTTTATGCTCAATAAAGAAGCACTTATTCCCGAGATAGAAAGTGTTATCAAAGCACTTACCGATTATAGGGATTGCCTCGTAAATGATGACAGCGAAAGACTCAGAGAGCTTCTCAAGGATAGTAGAGAGCTTAAAACAAAATCCAACGAACAGATTGCTAAATTCAATAGCTGACAGATTCAAGCCGTAGAAATGCGGCTTGAATTTTTTATTATTGTATTTGGTGTAATATTATGATATAATAAACTTAATAATGTGTTATGAAAGGAATTTTGTGTTTATGAATATTGCAGTTGCTCAGTCAGGTGGCCCTACCTGTGCTATCAACGCTTCGCTTGTAGGTGTTTACAGACAGGCTCTCAAAACCCCGGAAATTGATTCGGTTTTCGGCTCAATAAACGGTATTGAAGGTATCATCAATGATGACCTTATTATCCTCAACTCTGTTATCAACTCAAACGAAGATATGGAGCTTTTAAGACAGACTCCTTCTACAATCTTAGGTTCCTGCCGTTATAAGCTGCCTGACAGTAAGGATAACGAGGAAGTATATAAGAAAATCCTCAATACCTTTGATAAGCATAGAATTAAGAAGTTCATCTATATCGGCGGTAATGACTCAATGGATACCGTTGTAAAGCTTTCTGCGTATCTTAAGAGTATTGACAGAGAGGATATCTGCGTTATTGGTGTTCCGAAGACTATCGATAATGACCTTTGTGTAACCGACCATACACCGGGATTTGGTTCTGCAGCAAAGTATGTTGCCGCATCTGTACAGGAAATTATCCGTGACAGCCGTGTTTACAGTATCGAAAGCGTTACTATCATTGAAATTATGGGAAGACACGCAGGCTGGCTTACAGCTTCTACCTGTATGCTCAGAGCAAACGGCGAAATTGCTCCTCATCTCATTTATTTGCCTGAGGGAGATTTCAGCGTAAAGAAGTTTGTTGAGGACGTAAGATGTCAGCAGGCTAAGCATCAGGCCGTTATCGTTGCAGTATCTGAAGGTGTTACAATTAACCCTGAAGAGGTTGATTTGTCTGAATTCCAGTCAGGTGCAACCGATGCATTTGGTCATACATATCTTTCAGGAATCGGTAAGTGCCTCGAAAAGATTATTGCCAAGGAAATAAACTGTAAGGTTCGTTCAATCGAGCTCAACGTTATGCAGAGATGCTCAAGCCATATCTGCTCAAAGACCGACATTGATGAGGCTGAGGAAATCGGTGCAAAGGGACTCATTTCCGCAATGAACGGTAACAGCGGCAAGATGATGTATTATAAGCGTCTTAGCTCTGTTCCTTATGTAATTACAATCGAGGAAACCGATGCATCAGAGGTTGCAAATAAGGAAAAAATGTTCCCGAAGAAGTGGATAAATGATGCAGGAAATAATGTTTCCGATGATGCACTCAAGTACTTCCTGCCACTTATCCAGGGTGAGGTTGATACGTTTATGAGAAACGGTATGCCTCTGCATTTTATTCTTAAATAAATTCTAGGGGGGAAGTCTTATGACTTCTTTGCTGATAAAGATTTTTATAAAAAACGGCGATGTAAAGGATGCCGAGGTCAGAAGAAAGTATGGATATCTCGGCTCGTTTACAGGTATAGCACTCAATATTCTTTTGTTTATCGGAAAAATTATTGCGGGAATTATCGCAGGTGCGGTATCAGTTATCGCCGATGCATTCAATAACCTTTCCGATGCCGGCTCTTCAATTCTCACTCTTGTGGGCTTTAAGTTCGCTGGAAGACCCGCCGACAAGGAGCATCCGTTTGGTCACGGCAGAATGGAATATGTAACGGGACTTATCGTTTCGTTTGTCATTATGATGATGGGCTTCGAGCTTTTGAAATCGTCTGTAGGGAAGATACTGTCGCCAGAAGATATCAAATTCAGCCCGCTTGCTCTCGGTATTCTTATCGCATCGGTGCTTGTAAAGCTCTGGATGTCGCTGTTTAACAGAAAACTCGGCAAAATTATCAATTCAACTGCTCTTAAAGCAACCGCAACGGATAGCCTTACCGACTCAGTTGCAACAACTGTAGTTATAATTTCTATGCTTGTATCTAAGTTTACAGGCTTTGATGCTGACGGATATGCAGGCGTTCTGGTTTCGCTCTTTATATTCTATGCAGGTATCAATACCTTCAAAGACAGCCTTACTCCGCTTTTGGGAAGCCGTCCCGACAAGGAGTTTGTAAACGAAGTGTATGAAAGAGTTATGAGCTATCCTGAGATTGTTGGTGTTCATGACCTTATGGTTCATGACTACGGTGTAGGTAATCTTGTTATTTCACTCCACGCGGAAGTTCCTTGCCAGATGGACTTTGAAAAGGCACATGAGCTTATCGATATCATCGAAGATGACCTTAAGACTCAGTATACCTGCCTTGCGACTATTCATATGGACCCTGTAGCTTCACATGATGAGGAAACTCAGAATGCTAAAGCTATGGTGCAAAAGGTAGTAGCTGAGATTGATACAAGTCTTACAATACACGACTTCAGAATGACTAAGGGAACAACACATATCAATCTGCTTTTTGACGTTGTGGTGCCGTATGGCTTCAGATACAGCGATGATAAGACGGTCGAAATGATAAGAAATAAGCTTCACGAGATTGACGAAAAGTATTTTGCTGTAATTGTAGTCGATAAAGATATGACAATGTAAGTTTATAGCCGCAGGAATTATCCTGCGGCTTTTTGCATACTATTTTGTGGACAAGAATTTTATACAAATTTGTATAGGGGAAGTGTGCTGTTTAAATCAAAATAAACAAAATTTTCTATTGGTAAATTTAATGTGAAAAACTGCTTGACAAATGTGAAAAAATGGTGTAAACTGTAATCAGTTAGCTAAGGCTAACTGTAAATTATATCTATAAGTTAGCCTATGCTAATTAGCGCAGGCTGACATAGAATAGAGTGGAGGAAAATGATGAAAACTCTGAAAGATGCGAAAATCGGTCAGACCGTAAAGGTGGTTAAGCTTCACGGCGACGGTGCACTCAGAAGACGAATTATGGATATGGGTATCACAAAGGGCGTGCAGATATATGTGCGTAAGGTTGCCCCGTTCGGTGACCCTATCGAAGTGTATGTTCGGGGCTATGAGCTTACGTTAAGAAAAGCCGATGCCGATATGGTTGAGGTTGAGTAAGCGACGCTGAGAATATATACTTATAGAAATGAGGACAATTATGGAGATTAAAATCGCCCTTGCCGGAAATCCGAACTGCGGCAAGACAACAATGTTTAATGCACTCACAGGTTCGAACCAGTATGTAGGTAACTGGCCTGGTGTAACAGTTGAGAAAAAAGAAGGAAAGCTTAAAAAGCACGACGGCGTAATCATCACCGACCTTCCGGGCATTTACTCACTTTCACCGTATACACTTGAAGAGGTTGTTGCAAGAAACTATCTCATCGGTGAAAAGCCCGATGCAATACTTAATATAGTTGATGGTACAAACCTTGAAAGAAACCTGTATCTTTCTACCCAGCTCATGGAGCTTGGTGTTCCTGTTGTAATTGCAATCAATATGATGGATATCGTCAGAAAAAACGGCGATAAGATTAAAATTGAAGAGCTTTCTAAAGCGCTCGGTTGCAAGGTTATAGAGATTTCTGCACTTAAGGGTGACGGAATAATTGAAGCTGCCGAGCTTGCAATTGAAGCCGCTAAGGAAGGAAAGTCAGCTCCCAGAAGATATTTTTCCGGAACTGTAGAACACTCGCTTGCGCATATTGAGGAAGCCTGCGTACATAATTTAACCGAAACTCTGCAGAGATGGTATTCGGTAAAGCTTTTTGAGCGTGATAAGCAGGTAAGGGAACAGCTCGATATAGAGCCTTCGGTTTTGAAGCATATCGAAGAGGATATCCGCAGAGTTGAAGCTGAGCTTGACGATGACTCTGAAAGTATCATTACAAACGAGCGTTATAATTTCATTGAAGAAATTATGAAAAAGTGCGCAAAGAAAAAGAGCATCGGAAGTCTGTCAGTTTCAGATAAAATCGATAAAATCGTTACTAACAGAATTCTTGCAATCCCGATATTCATACTTATTATGCTCGGAGTATATACTCTGTCAATCGGAACAATCGGCGACTGGACAGTTGGATTTATGAATGATACCCTCTTCGGTGAGTGGATTATTCCTAACGTAACAAACTGGCTTGAAAAAATAGGCTGTGCAAGCTGGCTTACAAGCCTCGTTGCCGACGGTATTATCGGTGGTGTAGGTGCAGTTCTGGGATTCGTTCCTCAGATGATGATTCTGTTCCTGCTCCTGTCGCTTCTTGAAGACTGCGGATATATGTCCAGAGTTGCATTCATTCTCGACAGACTTTTCAGAAAGTTCGGACTCTCAGGAAAGAGCTTTATCCCTATGCTTGTGGCAACAGGCTGTGGAGTACCTGGCGTTATGGCAAGCCGTACAATTGAGCAGGAAAGAGACAGACGTATGACAGTAATGACAACCTGCTTTATTCCGTGTGGTGCAAAGATGCCGATAGTAGGTCTTATTGCAGGTGCACTTTTCGGTGGTAGCGCCTGGGTTGCAACCTCTGCATACTTTATCGGTGTTGGTGCCGTAGTCGTTTCGGGTATAATCTTAAAGAAGACAAAGCCTTTCTCAGGCGAGCCGGCACCGTTTGTTATGGAGCTTCCTGCTTACCATGCACCGCTTCCAAAGAATGTTTTCAGAGTAACCTGGGAAAGAGGCTGGGACTTCATCAAGAGAGCAGGTACAGTTATCCTCGCAGCAAGCGTTTTGATTTGGCTCTTCAACAGCTTCAGCTTTGAAAACGGCTTCCATTATATCGGAGATGGTGACTCAAAGTCGATACTCAATGTTATCGGTGAAACTATCGCCGTATTCTTCAAGCCTCTCGGATTTGGAAACTGGCAGGCAGCCGTTGCTACTATCCTTGGTCTTCTGGCAAAGGAAGAAGTAGTAGGTGTATTTGGTTCACTTTCATCAATGGCGGACGCAGACCTCGCACTCGAGCTTGTTGAAGCTGGAAATTCCGAGGGACTCGCATTAATCGGTCAGGAATTCTTCGCTGGCAGTAAACTCGCCGCCTTCTCGTTTATGATATTCAACCTTCTCTGCGCACCTTGCTTTGCCGCAATGGGTGCAATCAAGAGAGAAATGAACAGCCCTAAGTGGACAGCTGCTGCGCTTGGATATATGACAGCGTTTGCCTATGTGGTATCTCTCAGCGTTTACCAGATTGGTACACTTATATCCGGCGGTAGCTTCACCGTTGCAACAGGCTTTGCGTTTGCTTCTGTAGCACTCGTGCTGTTTATGCTGGTAAGACCAAATAAGTATAACAAAAAATCAACCAATAAGGCAAATTCATAAGGGGGAATTTAAATGCTTCCTACAATTATAATCGCATCAATCATTGCAATAATTTTCATCGCAATAGTAGTCAAAGGCATCATCAATATCAAGAAGGGTAAGGGAATCTGTTCCTGCGGCTGTTCTTGCGGTGAGTGCTCAATGAGCGAGTATTGCCACGGAAATAAAAAGTAGTAATATAATGAGGACGTAAGATTCTATCTGCGTCCTCAGTTTTAAAGAATGAGTTAGCTTATGCTAACTCGCTGGGAGGGACAATTAATGAGTGTTGTAATAATCGGCGGAAACGAGTGTATGCAAAGGGAGTATAAAAACCTTTGCAAAGCGTATAATTGTAATGTGAAAATATATCCTAAAATGTCCAGCTGTGTGAATAACATCGGAAAGCCTGACCTTTTGGTTGTCTTTACATCTACAGCATCCCATAAGCTTGTAAAAAAGGCGATTGGGATTACATCATCGGATTCTACAATTATTGAAAGGTCGCATTCTAGTTCTTTGTCAGCGCTAAGATGCATTTTGGACAAGCATACTTCTTAAGGAGGAATATTTATGCCCGAAGAAATGATTCTCAGACATTGTTCTCCGACACTGGCAGGTATTAAGACAGCCAATATGTTTTCATATAAGTTTTCGGATAAAAGAGAGATGATAGACACTTTAAGAAAACTCAATAAAATATTTGCTTCGAAGGGTATAAGGGTAGTTCCGTTGAGAACAGTTGATGGTGTTACATTGCTTTATTTTTTTAGACCGCAAAAACTAATGGAAGATTTGAATAATGAAACAGCACGTGAAGCATTATTCACCAGAGGATACAAGACAGATAATATGCCGGGATGTCTTGTAAGGCTTATAGAAAAGCTGAAAAGTCAGAATGATTTTCCTCACGAAATCGGATTTTTCCTCGGTTATCCTCCTTTTGATGTTGCATGCTTTATTGAAGGCAAGAAGGACTATATACCATGTAAATGCTGCTGGAGAGTATATGATAATGAGGATTTGGCTGTCAGAACATATAATGCGTATTTAAAATGTACAAGCAGCCTGATGGAAAAGCATTTAAACGGACTCTCACTTGAAAACCTCGCCTGTGCTGTGTAGAACAAAGCCTATGGATTTTACGTCCATAGGCTTTGTTTATATTTTGAGTGTTATAGAGATTATATTGTTGTTTATTGAAGCTGTAATTTCCGCATTCATTCTGTCGCAAAGTGCTTTGCAGATATAAAGTCCTAAACCGCTGCCTTCCTTGCTTCTTGATGCACCTCTGTAAAACGGCAGAAAGATTTTATCTGCATCTATCTGGTTATCATTCTCAAGGTCATTTGAGATTGTGATAACAGCTCTTTCCTCTGCTCTTTTAAGAGAAACCGATATACTGCTTTTAACGTACTTTTTGCAGTTGGAAAAAAGATTGTCGATTATTCTTTTGAGTGAATGAGTATCGGATACAACGCATATACCGTTTTCAATATCAATATTTGCTTTGATGGATGCATTCTCAATCCAGCTGTACTGCTGTAAAGTCAGCTCAGTGAGAAGATTGCTAAGGTCAAGCTCTTTGAGTGTCAATTCGTCATCATTCTTTTTTGATATCTCAAAGAAATCATCTGCAAGCTCTTTAAGGTAAATATTCTTGTCTGTGATGATATCTAGGAATTCGCTCTGCTCCTTTGTGAACTGCCCGTTTTTCTTTAAAAGCTGAAGATATCCAAGCGAAGCGGTCAGGGGAGTCCTGAAGTCATGGGAAATACCTGATATAATGTTTGAAAGCTCTTTCTTGTCATTGTAATAAGAAATCGTAAGCTCTTTTTCGTGCTTTATGTGTTCGTTCAGAGAATTGACAAGCTCAGTCATATCCTTTGTAAAATAGTTCGTCTTGATAGGCTGAGAATATTCGTCATGAGTAAGCTTGTGGACTTCTTGCGAGATACTCTTTATCTGCTTCTTATAGCCGATATGACGTGTTAAAACAACAATAAAAGCAACAAGAAGGCACAGACATAGTATAGCTAAAGCTATCTCCATATTTGCACCTCCTTATATTTTGTTTAGTTGAACTTCTTTTTCTTGTAAGAACGGTATGCCATACAGTAACCGAATACAATTTCCAAAACTGCTGAAGTGATTACCATAACGATAAACCTTGTGTCATTGCAGTTTGTGGTGAGATTTTCAATCTGGAATGATATTGTGACATCTTTAAGAAAATCAGCTATTTTAAGTATATCGCTATTCTTTTGTGTTTCGCCGATTATCTGGAACGGAAGAATTGCAAGCATTTCAACAAACATTCTTGCATAGCTGAAAATAGCGCAGGTCACGAGCTTTTTTAGAACCATTGCAATGTTTATCGCACCGATAACAATTCTCAAAATGATAGCTGCAAATAGAACGAAGAACCATATCGGCTTGTCAATTAACTCACCGCTTCCGTTCTTAACACATGTGTATCCGAACAGTGAAATCATCGGAATAAGGAACAGACATAAAACTATTGGCAGGTATACAATGTGCTTGCTTAAAATGATATGCGAGGTCTTGTTGCCGTCCATGATTTCATAATAAGCTACTTTTGAATGATGGCCCATGCTGGCAACAACACAAAGCATAGTAGAAATGAATACCGGATACATAAACGAGCCTACACCAAAAAGCACTGAAAAAGCGTTTGTAGACAGGTCGTTTTCAAAGAACTTTCTGTTTCCAAGCAGGGCAACTGCAACACAAAGAACGCAGACTAATACTGTATAAAATAAGAATGAACCTGACTTTCTGAGTCTGTACCATTCGGCTTTAACGAGCTTATTCATTGACATCACCTACTTTCGAAAGATAGTATTCCTCGAGAGATTCACCCTCAATAACAAATTTGGTGATGTTAAGCCCGTTTTCAAAAATAGTTCTTGATACAGTCTCAGGCTTGTCGAGCATTTCATAAAGATGTATCTCGTCGTTATGTATAACCTTGTATTCGCTGATGCCAAGCTTGTCTTCAAGAATAGCGGCAGTCTTATTGATATCATCAGTTTTAATGCTGATACGGCTCTTGCACTTTATCATAAGCTCCTCAGCACTGAATGATTCGATGAGCTTTCCGTGATTTATAATCGTAAAGTCTGTGCAAAGCTCAGATAATTCAGAGAGCAGGTGACTTGAAATAAGAATAGTAACATTCTGTTCCTCTGCAAGCTTCTTGAGAAGATTTCTTACTTCAACAATTCCCTCAGGGTCAAGTCCGTTAACTGGCTCGTCGAGAACCATAAATTCAGTGCTTGTAATAAGTGACATACCTATTCCGAGTCGCTGCTTCATACCGAGAGAAAAGTTCTTTGCGATTTTCTTTCCTGTATCTGCAAGCCCAACGAGTTTGAGAATCTCATCAGTTTTGCTCTTGTCAGCAATTCCACGGACAATCCTTACATATTCCATGTTTTCTCTTGCTGTCATAAGCGGGTCTATAACAGGCGACTCAATCATAAAGCTCATACGCTTTCTTTCTTCGTCAAGGTTATCCTTATTGCCGAAGAACTCAAGCTCGCCGCTAGTCTGAAGTGTAAGACCTGCCATAATCTTCATTATTGTAGTTTTACCCGCACCGTTAGGGCCGATAAGTCCGCAGATGTGTCCTCGCTTTGCTGTAAGTGAGAAGCTGTCTACTACGGTAGCTTTTTTATACTTTTTTGTGATACCGTTAAGTCTCAGTATTGTATCCACCCAAATCAACTCCTTTTGTTTTGTTATCCTTATTGTACAACTGCTCAATTAAGATAACGTAAAGTAAAGGTTTAGAAAAGGTTAAGATTTTAGTTTATATCCCATGCCCCAGATAGTTTCGATGTACTCGTCATCAGGGGAGTATTTTTTAATTTTAGAACGAAGATTGCTCATATGTACCTTGACAGCATTATCATCACCAAGATATGTCTCGCCCCATACACTTTCGAAGATGTTAGCCTTGGAAAAAAGCTTTGTCGGGTTTTCCAGCATAAGCTCAAGTATAGTGTACTCCTTACTTGTAAGAGTAATTATATTCCCGCAAACAGTAACGCTCTTGTTCTGCTTATCGATAACGATGTCCTTAAATTCAATCGTGCTATTTTCGATTGTCTGAGAAGGGGAGCATCTTCTTAGCACCGCCTCGATTCTTACAAGAAGCTCATCTAAATCAAACGGCTTTGTTATGTAGTCGTCAGCGCCGATTCTTATAAGGTCAATTTTTGTTCTTACGGTGTCCTTAGCTGAAAGTATGATAACGGGAACCTGCGAAAATTCCCTTACCTTTGAAAGTACGCTGTCGCCGCTCTGATACGGAAGCATAAGGTCTAAAAGCACAAGTGAAAGGGAGCTGTCATCTCTTATTACTCTTACTGCATCAAGACCGTTTTCTACAGATACAGTTTCGTATCCGCAGTCTGAAAGATATCTGCACAAGAGTTTGTTTATTTCCTTGTCATCCTCGACGATAAGAATTTTTGTCATTATTTCACCCCTCTGCTATAGTTAGATTATACCACTGTGCAGTCTTCTTGTCAATTTTAGAAGAAAAATGTAAAAATATTTTAAAGCGGTTGAACTCGGAGATTAAGCGTGTTATAATGATAAAAAACATATCGGAGGTTGTACATATTATGAAAACAGCATACCTTAAATTTGATAGTACAAAAAAGCTCAGCAAGATAAATAAAGAAATCTACGGACATTTTTCCGAGCATCTCGGAAGATGTATCTATAACGGAATCTATGTCGGTAAGGATTCCGAAATTCCAAACACCAACGGCATCAGAAACGATGTAGTCGAGGCTCTTAAGGAAATCAAAACTCCCGTGCTTCGCTGGCCCGGCGGATGCTTTGCCGATGAATACCACTGGCTCGACGGAGTCGGTAAGGAAAGAAAGTCTATCCTCAATACTAACTGGGGAGGAGTAGTAGAGGACAATTCATTCGGAACAGACGAGTTTTTCAACCTCTGTGAAATGCTTGACTGTAAGCCGTATCTTGCAGGAAATCTGGGAAGCGGAACTGTCAGAGAGCTTGCAAGCTGGCTCGAGTACATTACCCATTGGGGAGATTCTCCTATGGGACTTATGAGAAAAGAAAACGGCAGAGAAAAGCCATGGAGAATAGATTATCTCGGTATCGGAAACGAAAACTGGGGCTGTGGCGGAAATATGCGTCCTGAGTATTATGCTGATGAGTACCGCAAGTTTGCGCAGTTTGCGAAGAATTATAACAACCAGGATATGGTTAAGGTAGCCTGCGGCCCTAATGCAGATGACTACTACTGGACTGAAACAATTATGAAGAATTTAAACACCTGGCATACAGGTGCAATCAGCCTTCATTACTATACCGTACCTACAGGCGACTGGTCGCATAAGGGTGCCGCACTCTCGTTTGACGACAAGGAGTACTACCAGACAATTTCTTCAACTCTCTTTATGGACGAGATTATCACAAAGCACAGCGCAATTATGGATAAGTACGACAAAGACAAGAAAATCGGACTTATCGTCGACGAGTGGGGCTGTTGGTACGATGTTGAAGAGGGAACTAATCCAGGCTTTCTGTATCAGCAGAATACCATGCGTGACGCTATCGTAGCAGGAATCAACCTCAATATTTTCAATTCCCACTCTGACAGAGTGATTATGGCGAACTTAGCCCAGGTAATGAATGTTCTCCAGTCAGTGCTTCTCAGCGACGGCGAAAGCCTTGTCAAAACACCGACATGGTACGTTTTCAAGATGTTCCTTCGTCACCACGAGGCAAATCTCATCCGTTCAAGCCTTGCCGCACCTGAGCTTGATAAGTTTGACAAAACCGTTCCGATGCTCTCTTACTCTGTATCAGAGAAAGATTCAAAGGTGTTCCTCACAGTTACAAACTGCTCGCTTGACGAGGACTGTGAGCTTCTCATTGACTCTGAAACATTTGGCATCAGCAGTGCTTCATCTGAAATTATCTGTACTGATATCCATGCATTCAATGACTTTGACGGAAGTGAACCGGTTACAATCAAGGAAAACAGCTCTTATGAAATTATAAACGGAAAGCTCAAGGCTGTTATCCCTGCACACAGCGTCGTTTCTTTTGAAATTGCATAATGGAGAAAAAGCCTTTTTGCAGGAAATGCCTGCTCGATGAAATAGATGAGAATGATTATGTAAGGTCTGTAAGAAAGTATATTGCTGAATATCCAACCGAAAAGCGTGTAAGCGATGAGGAGTATAAAAGAAGGCTTGGCATTTGCCTTGAGTGCGACTACCTCGACAGGGGAACCTGCGAGGTGTGCGGATGTTATGTGGAATTCAGAGCGCTAAGAAAGGAAATGAAGTGTCCTAAAGGTAACCGCTGGGCAGTCTGACTTTTATTAAACCTTTTGCATATTTCACAAAATAAGTATTGAAGTTTGGATTTACTTGTGGTAAAATAACAATAGAATATTTTTAGGAGGCTATATTATGGCTAATCGTTTTGTACTCAATGAAACTTCATACCACGGCAAGGGAGCTATCGAGAATATCCTCCCTGAGCTTATCGCAAGAGGCTTTAAGAAGGCTTTTGTATGTACCGACCCTGACCTTGTTAAGTTCGGTGTTTCACAGAAGGTAACAGACCTTCTTGAAAAGGGTGGCTTCCCTTATGAGCTTTATACCGAAATCAAGGCTAACCCTACTATTGAAAACGTGCAGACAGGTGTTGCAAGCTTCAAGGCAAGCGGTGCTGACTGTATCGTTGCAATCGGCGGCGGTTCTTCTATGGACACAGCCAAGGCTATCGGTATCATCATCACTAACCCGGAATTTGAGGACGTAAGAAGCCTCGAGGGTGTTGCACCTACAAAGAATCCTTGCGTACCTATTATCGCTGTTCCTACAACAGCGGGTACAGCAGCAGAGGTTACAATCAACTACGTTATTACAGACGTTGAAAAGAACAGAAAGTTCGTTTGCGTTGACGTTCACGATATCCCTGTTGTTGCAGTCGTTGACCCTGATATGATGGCAACTATGCCTAAGGGACTCACAGCTGCTACAGGTATGGACGCTCTTACACACGCAATCGAAGGCTACATCACAAAGGGTGCCTGGGAGCTTTCTGATATGTTCCACCTGAAGGCTATCGAGATTATCTCAAGAAGCCTCAGAGGTGCCGTTGCGAACACTGACGAGGGAAGGGCTGATATGGCACTCGGTCAGTATGTTGCAGGTATGGGCTTCTCAAACGTAGGACTTGGTATCGTTCACTCTATGGCACATCCTCTCGGCGCTCTCTATGATACACCGCACGGTGTCGCTAATGCAATCCTGCTTCCTACAATTATGGAGTACAACGCAGAATGCACAGGCGAGAAGTACAGAGAAATCGCTAGAGCTATGGGCGTTAAGGGCGTTGACGATATGACTCAGGAGGAATACAGAAAGGCAGCTTGTGACGCTGTAAAGCAGCTTTCTGCAGATGTAGGTATTCCTGCCGACCTTAAGGAAATCGTTAAGGCAGAGGATATTCCTTTCCTTGCTCAGTCAGCTTATGACGATGCTTGCCGTCCTGGTAACCCAAAGGATACAAGTGTAGAAGAAATCACAGAGCTTTACAAGAAGCTTATCTAGTATAAAAAAGTATCAGCCACCGTATCAAATCCGATACGGTGGCTGTTTGTTATTATGCTGTGTCAACCACAGCCCATTATATTTAATTCTTGAAAAAAGCAACTGCAACAGCACCCGGGCCAACGTGAGTTCCGACAACGCTGCCGATAGTGGTGTAGCTTAAGTTTTCAACATTACCTTCCCAGAGGTAAGAGCTATCTTCTTTGTACTTCAAGAGAAGGTGGTCGCTGAGACCTGTAAAACCGAGCATAACAGGCTTTGTAAAGTCAACACCGCCAGCTGCTTCGATTTCCTTTACAAGAAGATTGTTGCCCTGCTTTGAGCCTCTTGCCTTGCCAAGCATTCCGACAACGCCATCCTTAACACATATTACCGGCTTTATGGAGAGTAATCCACCTGCAAAAGCAACAGTCTTTGAAATTCTTCCGCCCTTCTGCAGGTATTCAAGTGTGTCAAGAAGTGCGATGACAAGTACCTTTTCTCTCTGCTCAGTAATTATCTTTGCTATTTCCTTAGCATTCATACCATCATCACGAAGCTTGAGTGCATATTCCGCAAGAACACCAAGACCGATAGTTACAGTAAGACTGTCTACAACCTGGATTTTATCGCCGAAATCCTGAGCCGCAATAACAGCACTCTGATAAGTTCCCGAAAGCTTCGAAGAAATTGTCAGAACAACAGCATCATCGCCGCTTTCTACTACCTCTTTGAATACATCTGAAAAAGCCGCAGGTGTAACCTGACTTGTAGTCGGAAGAACATCGCTTTCAATAAGCTTTTCATAAAACTGTTTGTGATTGATTGTAACGCCGTCAATGTATTCTTCGTCACCGAAGTGAACGGATAGAGGAACAACGGTGAATTTACCGTTAAGGCTTTCGTTTATGTCTGCTGTCGAGTCAATAATAATTCTTGTTGCCATTATGTTTAACTCCTTATTTTAAGAAAATATGCAAGAGCTTTTCGTAAAAGCTGTTGTAAGGCTGATACCTCATAGGAAGGTCAAGCCATACCTTTTTGTCAACGATGCTCTTTGTATGCGAAAATGCATTGAAACCGTCTTTCCCGTGGTAACAGCCCATTCCGCTTTCTCCGACACCGCCAAAGCCCATTTCGCTTGTCGCAAGATGAATTATTGTGTCGTTGATACATCCGCCGCCGAATGAGAGCCTTGAGGTAAGTGCCTTAATATTTTTCTTGTTAGTAGAGAAAATATACATTGCAAGTGGCTTTTGCTTGTTCTGAAGACTTGAGATAACATCATCAAGGCTGTCATATGTGAGAATCGGGAGAACAGGGCCAAAGATTTCTTCACCCATTACAGCATCATCCCACGATACGTTATCCATTACTGTCGGCTCAATTCTCAAAGCGCCAGCATCGTAGTTTCCACCACATACCACCTTATCATTATTGATAAGCCCAATTAGTCTGTTAAAATGCTTCTCGTTTATGATTTTACCGTAGTTTTTATTCTGGAGAGGATTCTCGCCGAACTGCTTTACAATTTGAACAGTAATCTCTTTCACAAGCTCATCTTTTATTGATTTGTCGCAAAGAACATAATCAGGTGCAACACAGGTCTGACCGCAGTTCAAGTACTTTCCGAATACAATTCTTCTTGCCGCAAGCTTAATTTTTGCGCTACTGTCCACAATGCAAGGACTCTTTCCGCCAAGCTCCAAAACAACAGGTGTCAGATACTCAGCAGCGTGCCTCATAACTTCCTTGCCTACAGCCTGGCTACCGGTGAAGAAAATCATATCGAACTTCTTGTTCAGAAGCTCTGCATTTTCTTTTCGTCCACCCGTTACAACGGCAATATATTTTTCGTCAAAGCATTCTTTGATAAGCTCCTCAATTACATTGCTCGTAGCAGGGGAATACGCGCTCGGTTTTACGATTGCCGTATTTCCTGCGGCAATTGCGTCGGCAAGCGGCCCAAGAGTAAGCAGGAACGGATAGTTCCAAGGACTCATAATCAGCACGTTTCCATATGGCGACGGCTTTTTAAAGCTTCTTGAAACGAACTCGTGAAGGGGTGTGTGAACACGTTTTTCCTTTGAAAATTTCCTTGTGTGTTTTATCATGTACGAAAGCTCACTCTGAACCATTCCTACTTCGCACATGAATGCCTCAAAATTGCTTTTTCCAAGGTCTTGTTCAAGCGCAGAATAGATTTTCTGTCGGTTATCTTCAATTTTGTTTTTAAGCTTTTTGAGCATGGATATTCTGAAATCAGCAGGAATTGTTGCACCCGTTCTAAAAAAATCTCTTTGCTCGTTTATCAGCCTGTCCATTCTGTTTTCCTGCATTATATTTCAGTCCCTTCGTAAACCATATAGTAGAACTTTTCGAGCTCCTTAGCATTCATAAGCTTTGGAACGGGATAAAGAGGATTTGCTTCCTTGTCGGCGTGTTTTGCCATTACAGGAATATCTTCCGTTCTTATCTGACTAAAGCTTTCCCCGATATTCATTCTTTTATTAAGACCTCTTATGTGTGCGATAAATCTCTCTGCTGACAGAGCGATATCATCGCTTTCTTTTGACATGCCTACTGAAACTGCAAGCTTGTGAAGCTTGCTATGTATGGTATCGCCGTATTCCTTGAGTACAATCGGCAAAAGTACAGAGTTTGCAAGTCCGTGAGAAATGTTGTACTGACCGCCCAGGGAATGTGCAACCGCATGAACATAACCAACATAGGACTGTGTAAATGCCGCTCCTGCAAGATACGACGCTCTGAGCATGTTTTCTCTTGCCTGCTTATTGAGGGGATGATTGTATGCCGTCTCGATGTTTTCATAGATAAGCTTTATTGCCTCAATAGCCATTCTTCTTGTCTTTTTAGTTGTCGAACGTCCGATATAAGCCTCGACAGCGTGGGTGAGGGCATCCATACCGGTGGTTGCAGTCAGGTGCTTTGGAAGTGAGTATGTTACTTCAGGGTCAAGCACAGCGTATCTTGGAATAAGAGGAAATGAGTTCATAGTGTACTTGTGCTTTTTCTCACTGTCAGTAATAACAGAGGTAAGCGTAACTTCGCTTCCGGTCCCGGCTGTTGTCGGAACTGCAATAAGAAGAGGAATCTTCTTTATAATCTTAAGAATACCCTTCATATCATCAAGTGTTCTGTTCGGGTATGCAACTCTTGCACCGACTGCCTTTGCACAGTCCATGGGAGAGCCACCACCGAAAGCAATAATAACCTGGCATGAATTATCGTTATATATTTTTAGAGCAGCTTCAACATTGCTGACCGTCGGGTTTGGCTGAACCTTATCATAAACAAAGCATTCGATACCTTTGTCCTTAAGATTTTCTTCAAGAGATAAAGTAACCTTATTTACTCTGAGCATTGTATCGGTAACAAGTAAAACCTTCTCTATATTTTTTGACTTCAGTATCTTAGGTATCATATCAGTACTGCCGAGAATTTTAGGTTCACGATAGGGGAGCAGAGGAAGTGCTATACGAAAGCAAGTCTGAAAAATTCTGCAGTAAAGCTTCTTAATTGGATTCATTTTCAGGTATTCCTTTCGTACTCATAGATTCGATGTTGTGTGCAAGCAGATTAAGTGTTTTATAAAAAACATCTCTGTCACTTTCGGACATACCTTTTCCTGCACCTTCAACAGCTCTTCTTGCCGAGTCAGAGATATGTGCAGCAGCATCAAATCCGTCAGCTGTAAGCTTTAAAAGTGCCTTGTAAATATTATTATTTACTTTTTCTCTGTATATAAGTCCCTTTGATTCAAGCTCAGAAACAGCTCTTGATATAGCTGCTTTGTCCTTGTCACAAAGCTCACAGAGCTGAGTAGAGGTAAGTCCGTCCTTAAAACGGAAAAGTGTAGTTAGGCATTGTGCGTGAGGCCCCTTTAGTCCGAACTTAACCATTTCATCTCTCTCGATTTTCTGAATATACTTGTAAATTGCCGCTATTGCGACCGAAAACATCTCGTATCTTTCAACCATTTCGGTTCCTCCCAACTTGTTGATTTGTCAACATCTTGATTATTATACACTATACTTGTTGATTTGTCAACATCTTTTTGAAAATGTGTATGATGCATCATAATTTCTAACGTTTATATCGGGTAATATGTCTATAATATTGAATTTATCGGGAACGTATGATATACTTTGTTAGGGAGATGATTTAAATGACTATCAGAAGTATGACTATAAATGATTATAAGTCTGTATATGCTTTGTGGCTCTCGTGCAAAGGAATGGGACTGAATAATCTTGATGATTCAGAAGACGGCATAGAAAGATTTCTGAAGAGAAATCCCGATACCTGCTTTGTTGCGCAGGTCGATGATAAAATTGTCGGCGTTATTATTGCAGGAAATGACGGCAGAAGAGGATACATATATCACACAGCAGTAAATCCCGAGTTTAGAAAGAGGGGAATCGGGAAGGCACTTGTCGACAAAGCACTTTCTGCACTTAAGGATTGTGGGATAAATAAGGTTGCGCTTGTCGTGTTTGAAAGAAACGAGAATGGCAACGAATTCTGGGAGAATATCGGTTTTTCTAAACGTGATGACCTTGTATACAGAAACAAAGCCATAAGTGAGATTATCAGGATTGATACCTGACGCAAATAATACAGTTGATGTAAAAAGCAAAGCCCGTAGAAGTATTTTCTTCTACGGGCTTTTTATTGCTTATTATTCTTTCAACTACTTTATTTGATTTTCTTAGCTTCAATTTCCACCCAAGCCGGTCTGAAACCACTGTTGAGAGCGATATTCTGTGACTGTGTGTTAGCTGTTGCGGTACCATAAAAGGGAGTGTCACCCATTTCGATGATTTTGTTCTTGAGTAGCGTCACAAGATAGGTGCCTATCCCTTTTGAACGGTATTGAGGCAGGGTGTCTATTCCAATTTGCTGCCAATGCGGTGCATCCTCTGAACAGCCTGCCATTCCCATTATAGTATCTCCATCGACTGCGACGACAGCGATTCTGTCAGGTCGAACAGGACATGGCGTAGGAAAAGCGATTGCATTAGGAAACTGCGGATTACCGTAAAACTGTGCTATTTCGTCATCATAGAACCATTTCACTTGATAGCGTTTTTCAACCTCAACATTTCTGCAAGGCAGGAACATATGATGTGTTGATGCCATCTTATAGCCGTATTTCTTAAGTTCTTCGTTCAAAGCAGTAAGGTTTCCGAATTCAAAGAGTCTATGACCTTCAACATCCTTGATAAATCCACTCAGGAACTTGTGCAGACATTCGTTTGCCATAATGACAGTACCTCTGCCAAGCGTCACCATCTGCAAAAATGGTTTATCGGGGCTGTAATCACGTCTGCCCTCATTGAGTTTTGATACTGTGATTGTATTCTCGTTTGCCTGAAGGTCTTCAGGAGTGCAGTTGTAATCTATTGACAACTGTTGCAACAGCTTTTGATAGTATTCTTTGAACATACTTCCACCCTCATTTCTTTATTATGTCTTTCGCTTAACCGAACATATCGGACGTGTCATATTCAGTCAACTGCACAGCAACAGAAAGTCACCTTTGACAGAATATCAAAAGTGACTTTTAATAATTATTATTCATCAATTGATGTAAGAACTCCGATTGCCTTGACACCTGCACCAACGTGGCAGCAGATGCTGATAGGGAGCTTGTACATCTGAATGCTGTCATCACCGAAAAACTCTCTGCAGGTTTTGAGCCATTCGTTTGCTGGCTCAATATCACCAGAGTATGCAAGTCGGATTGTAATCTTTCTTCCCGCAAATCTTTCTTCGCAGTCTTTTTTAATAGCATTGAGCATTGTCTTTTCAGCATTTGCCATACCTCTTACCTTAGCAAATGCATCGAGCTTTTCGCCTTGAATCTGAAGTACAGGCTTAAGTCCGAGAATTGTAGCAAGTGCTGCACCTGCCGATGTAACTCTTCCGCTCTTTTTAAGAAGCTCAAGAGTGTTTACAGCAAGATAAATTGAGCAATCAAAAGCGGTTTCTTCAAGCTTTTCGCAAATCTCTTTAGCTGAAAATCCCTCGGTTGCGAGCTTTAAAGCATCAAGTACAGACTGCATCTGTGTTATGGAAATACGCTTGTTATCAACAACACACACTTTGCCATTATAGTCAAGCGCCAAGGACTTTGCAGTAGCACAAGAACCGCTTAAAGCCGACGACATCGGAATGTAAACAATCTCGTCATATTCCTCTAAAAGCTTATCCCAAATGGAAGTTAGTGCATACGGAGCAGGCTGCGAGGTTGTAACATTCTTACCCTCAGCGAGCATCTCGAAGAACTCCTCATATGTACAGCTTTCGTTTTCAAAATATTCTTTTCCTTCAACAATAAAAGGCATCGGAATCAGGTATACACCAAGTTCCTTTGCGTAATCAGTAGAGATACCGCTGTTAGTATCGGTAACAACTGCAATTTTCTTCATAATTTCAATCACCCGTTTTTGCAGAGTAGGTCAAAATTCACCCCGTAATAGTATATCACTATTTTATCCAAAGGTCAAGTATATTTATTTGTCGAGTGAATCAATGTATGCCCTGATTGCTTCTTCTACCGATTTTACGTCCTCGTAAAGCTCATTTGCGGTCATTCTCAGAGCACCTGCACCCAGAATAATAATCTGTTCGAGTCCATCTGACGTTGCAACTTTTACTCTATGTTGCTTTGAAAGCTCATGTGCCGTCTTTTCTATGTAAGTATCAGCAGTCTGAGCGGTTTTTGTGTACACAACAGTAATGTTTCCGTGTTTTTCAACTTCTCCCGAGTGAGATGGAACCTTATATGCATCAAATACAACTATTACCTCGCATTGTTTGAAGCCTTGATAGTTGCACATTGTGTTGATAAGCTGACTTCTTGCCAGCTCCATGCTGTCCTTAGCATATTTTTTGAGGTTTTCCCAAGAATGGATTATATTATATCCGTCTACAAGCAGATATTCAGTTTTTCCCGCAACAATAGAAGGTGTCTGCTTCTTGGTATTAATCTCTTCCTTTGGCTTTCTCATAGCATAACGTTTTTCACGTTTTATAGTGCCATAGGTGTTCTCGAAGATTTTCATAAGCTCCTCGTCCTCTGTAGCACGGCGACAGAAATCGCTTGCTCTCTGTAGCGTAATGAAGCTTTCGTCGGCACCTCGTTTGATATCAGGCGATACGTGCATCCAGGAAGCACACTCGTCCCAAGGCACTACAATACCCGCACCATGCGAACAGAAAACAGAATCGGCAGTATTATCAATATCGCTGTCACAGTTGTATTTTATTTCTTCAATAACCTTTTCAGGGTCAATACAAATGTCATAACCGCTGTTCTGGCAGAAAATCCTGCCCCTGCCTTTGGTGTACGCTGTGATATCATTCGGATAGTCGAGCAACCTGCTCACCGGAGCACGTCCCGTGATTGTTGCTTCATCGTCAATTATCTGTGGAGCTTCAAAATCAGCGTGCATATTTTCAAGGTCTGTCATAGCCCTGCCTATGCATTCTGAGGGGATTGTAAGATTAAAGTCATAGTATGGCTCAAGGAGCATACTGCTTGCGTGTCTTAGTGCGTGTCTTACAGCTCTGTATGTAGCCTGCCTGAAATCTCCGCCTTCAGTGTGTTTTAGATGTGCCTTGCCCGCCTGAAGAGTGATTTTTATATCTGTAATAGGTGAGCCTGTAAGAACACCCTTGTGAGTCTTTTCTTTTAAATGTGTAAGGATAAGCCTTTGCCAGTTTCTTGAAAGAACATCCTCACTGCAGTCGGATTCAAATTTAAGACCGCTTCCCCTCGGCAGAGGCTCTAAAAGCAAATGAACCTCGGCATAATGTCTCAGCGGTTCGTAGTGACCTGCTCCTCTGACGGGTTCTTTGATAGTTTCCCGATACGAAATACAACCGGTATCAAACTGTATCTGTGTGCCGAATCTGTCCATCATCATTCTGGTTATAATGTCAAGCTGAACCTTACCCATAATCTGAATGAGGATTGCAGAGGTTGATTCATCAAAAATAATACTGAGAGTCGGGTCTTCGGTTTCCAGAACTTTTAGCTGTCGAAGCAGAGTAGGTGAGTCAACGCCCTGAGAAGTGGTAGTAACTCTATATGTGAGCACCGGCTCTAAAAGCGGAGTGCTTACTGCACAATCAGCGCCGAGTCCCTGACCTGCGTAAGTTGCTGATAGACCTAAAACTGCACACACAGTTCCTTGACGGGCAGTTTCAGCGGTTTTAAACTTTTCTCCGTTATAGATTCTGATTCGGCTTATTTTCTCCGAGTTTTCATTTCCAAGCTTGTCCGTGTAAGTGATAGTATCTCTGACGCTGATACATCCGCCCGTAACCTTCAAGTATGTAAGACGGCCGTCATTTGGGCTTTCCTGAATTTTGTATATCCTTGCAGAGAATACGTCGCTTTCATCATCTGTAACGGTATAAGCACAAAGTCCGTCAAGAAGGTCATCTATGCCGTCAAGCTTAAGCGCAGAACCAAAATAACACGGGAAAACATGTCTTTTATAGATTGCCTGGGAGATGTCCTGCTTTTCAAGAATTCCGTCATCGAGATAGCGTTCCATGAGCGACTCACTGCATAGTGAGAGCTCATCATAAAGAAGGTCTTTTTTTGAAGTAAAGTCAACACAGCCCTCAGACAGTTTTCTTGAAAACGAGGCAAGCACACTATCTCTGTCCGCCCCCTGCATATCCATCTTGTTTACGAAAATGAATGTTGGGACGTTATAACGTTTTAAAAGCTGCCATAGGGTGACCGTGTGGCTCTGAATTCCTTCACTACCACTGATTACAAGAATTGCGGCATCAAGCACCTGGAGTGTTCTTTCGGTTTCAGCTGAAAAGTCAACGTGTCCCGGTGTGTCGAGCAATGTAAATTCAGTATCTCCATATGTAAAGCTCGCCTGCTTTGAAAATATAGTAATACCTCTTTCACGTTCAATTGTATCAGTATCAAGGAAGGAATCTCTGTGGTCAACTCGTCCGAGCTTTCTGATTTCTCCGCACTTGTAGAGCAGTGCTTCAGAAAGGGTGGTCTTGCCCGAGTCAACGTGAGCTAAAATCCCTATAACAGCTTTTTTCATTAAAGTATCATGCCTTTTTTAGTTTTATTTTGAGTATGGGCTATCAAACTCAGCTTCTGCCTTTTTAACAGCATCCTCAAGAGTCATACCTGTAAAATGCGGAGCATTCAGGTATCTGCCCGACTTCTTGTCGTCGATGAAAGCACCTACTACAATGCCTGGGATTGCACTCTCAGGTGCATTAGGAGCGTGTGGGCCGCCAAGGTCGGTTCTGCACCAGCCCGGGTCGGTAAGGTTAATACAAACATCTGTGCCTTCAACGGTTGAACCAAGGTCGATAGTAATCTTGTCAAGAGCAGCCTTACTTGCAGAGTAGCCAGCCTGCTGTGGTTCAAGTGCAATACCGCTTGTTGTGTTGAGGATTCTTCCGAAGCCTCTTTCAATCATCTTTGGCATAAAGTGATAGCAAATCATTGCAGGAGCGATTGTATTAATCTTGAAGCTCTCTGTGTAGTCATTTACAGGAGTCTTGAAGTATTCGGTTCTGTAAGCAATCTGAAGTCCCGCATTGTTAAGTACAATGTCAATCTGAACGCCTAGAGCGTCAATGTCAGAAAGCATCTTTGCAACAGCGTCAAGGTCGGAAAGCTCTGCTGCTACAGAATATGCCTCAACACCGAGTGCCTTTACTTCTTCAAGAACCTTGACTGTATTCTCAAGCTTTCTTGCGTGAAGAACGAGATTGCAGCCCTGCTGAGCCATAAACTTTGCAGTGAGATATCCTATACCTCTGCTTGCACCTGTAATGAATGCCCATTTACCCTTTACATTAATCATTGTAAACATCTCCTTAAAATATGTATTATCCGAATATTTGTGGATATCAAAATAAATATATCATAAATTGAAGAGTTGTTCAACAGTCTGTTATTAAAATGATTACATAAATATTATTTTCTTGCACTAAAATGCTAAACATAAAAAATGCAGTCCAAGCAGAACAAGGACTGCATTTAGTATTTTTACTGTCTTAAATAAACACCGTTTTCCTCGATGTAGTCTTCCATATCATCCTTGTAATCGAGGTCAAGAGGGTCTGCAGAAGCCATAAGTGCACGCTTTCCGATATCCTTGCGGAAGTGTACCTTGTCCCAGCTTATTTTTGAAACAGCAGCGTATGACTTATCAAGTGCACCCTGGAGTGTGAGTCCTGTGCAGGTAACACCGAGAACACGTCCGCCGTTAGTAAGGAACTTATCGCCATCAAGCTTTGTTCCTGCGTGGTAAACAAAAGCGCCGTCAACCTGACCCTTTTCGTCAAGACCGCCTATTTCGATTCCCTTAGGGTAGGAAAGAGGATATCCGCCGCTTGCCATAACAACGCATGTGCAGAATTCTCTCTTCCAGTCAACCTTGACATCAGAAAGTGTGTGGTTGTATATTGCTTCAAATATTTCGTAAAGGTCACCGTCGAGAAGAGGGAGAACGACCTGAGTTTCAGGGTCACCGAAACGACAGTTATATTCAATTACCTTAGGGCCCTTTGGTGTGAGCATAAGACCGAAGTAAAGACATCCCTCGAAGGTTCTGCCCTCAGCGTTCATAGCATTCATTGTAGGAATGAAAATCTTGTCCATGCATTCCTTTGCAATGTCCTGAGTGTAATAAGGGTTCGGAGCAACGGTGCCCATACCGCCTGTGTTGAGACCTTCATCATTGTCGTTTGCTCTCTTGTGGTCCATAGATGAAACCATAGGGATAATTGTCTTTCCGTCGGTAAATGAAAGAACGGAAACCTCAGGGCCTGTGAGGAATTCTTCAACTACAACAGTCGAGCTGCTCTTTCCGAATTTAAGCTCGTCAATCATTTCCTTTACTGCTGTAACAGCTTCTTCCTCATTCTGAGCAAGAATAACGCCCTTTCCAAGTGCAAGTCCGTCAGCCTTGATAACAGTAGGGTAGGTGTTTTCGCTCTTAATGTAAGCAATAGCACTCTCGCTGTCTGTAAAGACTTCGTACTTTGCAGTAGGAATGTTGTATTTCTTCATAAGGTCTTTGGAGAAAACCTTGGAGCCTTCGATGATTGCAGCATTCTTCTTAGGGCCAAAGGTCATAAAGCCTGCTTCCTGCATAGCATCTACCATGCCCAGTACGAGTGGGTCGTCAGGAGCAACTACTACCATATCAGGCTTAAGCTCATTTGCAAGCTTAAGCATACCGTCAATGTCGGTAGCAGCAACATCGAAGCATTCTGCGTATTTGGAAATACCGCCGTTACCCGGAGCGCAGTATATTTTGCCGACCTTGTCAGACTCGCTGAGCTTCATAATTATAGCATGCTCACGTCCGCCACCGCCGACTACGAGAATATTTTTCATGGGGGAATGTCCTCCTTGTGTTTTAATTGTGGTTATTTAATAGAAATAGAGTTGATTATTCCGTCGATTACAGCCTTATTTTCTTCGTATGTGTTTGAATCTAAAGAAAAGCCAAAAGCAACAGTACTTCCTTCGGTAAGAATATAATATTCAACATATTTTGTGTCCGGGCCTTCTGACGGATTGCTATATAACGCCTCGATGACGAGCACATCAAAATCATTTATCTTGATGATTTCATTTCTTGAAACATTTCGGCCGAACTGTTCGTACTGAGCTTCGTATTTTTGAGAAAAACTGCCGAGTCTGTCAACATTCATGTTGGATGTTGTAAACGTATTTAGGTTGAGCTTGGATGAAGACCTTACAAGTACGTTTTCTGTGCTGCCGGAAGACTTTTCTGTCCATTCATCGGGATTTACCTTGAAGCAAAGCTTTTTATCGTCCGATACACTGACAGTATACTCACCGGGGACTTTTTCAGTATCAACCGAAGAATCAGAAGTTACAGATGAACTGCTGTCAACAGAATCAGTAGCCTTGCTGCTTGAATCGTCGTTACCGCACGAAACAAGAATCATTGATAAGCTTAATGAAAGAATAATCGAAAGGATTTTTTTCACTATTATAATTCTCCTTTTGGTGCGTTATATGGTTTAGTGGTGGAAAAGTCTGATTCCTGTGAATGCCATAGCCATATTGTACTTGTTGCAAGTCATAATAACATGGTCATCACGGATAGAACCGCCCGGCTCAGCAATGTATGAAACACCGCTCTTGTAAGCTCTTTCGATGTTGTCGCCGAATGGGAAGAATGCGTCAGAACCAAGACATACGCCTGTGTTCTTAGCGAGCCATTCCTTCTGCTCTTCCTTTGTGAATACTTCAGGCTTTACCTTGAAGATGTTTTCCCAAGCGCCGTCAGCAAGAACGTCCATGTATTCATCGGAAATGTAAACGTCAATAGCGTTATCTCTGTCAGGTCTTCTGATGTTGTCAACAAACTGAAGTCCCATAACCTTTGGATGCTGTCTGAGCCACCAGATATCAGCCTTGTTTCCTGCAAGTCTTGTGCAGTGGATTCTTGACTGCTGACCTGCACCGATACCGATTGCCTGGCCATCCTTAACGTAGCATACGCTGTTTGACTGTGTGTACTTGAGAGTGATAAGTGAGATAAGAAGGTCAGCCTTCTTGTCATCAGGAATATCCTTGTTGTCAGTAACAATGTTGGAAAGAAGCTCGTTGTTGATGTCAAGCTCGTTTCTGCCCTGTTCGAAAGTAATGCCGTAAACGTGCTTTCTCTCGATTGGCTCAGGTCTGTAATCAGGGTCAATCTTGATAACGTTATAGGTGCCCTTTCTCTTGGACTTTAAGATTTCGAGAGCTTCGTCTGTGTAGCCCGGAGCGATAACACCGTCGGAAACTTCTCTCTGAATCATCTTAGCTGTGATAGCGTCGCACTCGTCGGAAAGTGCAATGAAGTCACCGTAGGAGGACATTCTGTCAGCGCCTCTTGCTCTTGCGTAAGCACAAGCGAGAGGGGAAAGCTCACCGAGGTCATCTACGAAATAAATCTTAGCTTCTGTTTCGGAAAGCGGTCTGCCGATAGCAGCACCTGCAGGTGAAACGTGCTTGAAGGATGTAGCAGAAGCCATACCTGTAGTCTTCTTAAGCTCACATACGAGCTGCCAGCCGTTGAAAGCGTCGAGAAGGTTGATGTAGCCCGGCTTACCGTTGAGCACCTCGATAGGAAGCTCTGCACCGTTTTCCATAAAAATCTTTGACGGCTTCTGATTTGGGTTGCAGCCGTACTTTAAAAGCATTTCATTTGCCATTAGTTTTTCCTCCCTTGATTACTTAGTGTACTTGTTGACAATCTTTGAAACAGCCTTACCTGTCTCAATGTCGATAAATCTTACGAAAAGTGAAACCTTGTTGTCCTCGTTGAGTGCATCCCAGAGGTTTGCTGTAAATTCATCAATGTCGTTTGGAATTGCAACCTTCTTAGGTTCACCCTCAAAGCTTGGAAGTGGATTTCCGTCACCCATGTAAGTGTGGATGAAGTGACCTGTTCCGCAAAGCGGATTAGTGTAGGAGTATGTAAATCTTTCGCAGCAGTCAGGGTTTCCGTCAGCAGACTTGAGAATTGAAAGAGCGTAGTTGTAGGTGCCGTTCTCAACGTGCATAATACCGGAAATTCTAGGTGTGTAGTTAGGAGCGTCGTCCTCGTACTCTCTTGTTCTGAGTGACTGCTCGAAAGTCATCTGCTTGTCCATAAGCTCGTAGATTGTATCAGTCTGGTCACCGTTTGTAACGATAGTCTTGTTTCCAAGCACTCTTACAGGTGAGTAGATGATAAGATGTGGGTCTGTGAGCTTGCTTGGGTCAGCAGCTTCTGTTTTGATTCCGTCTTCAGTTTCAGTGAAGACTCTGTTTCTTGAGTTTACGCTTCTGCCCATAATGAAGTAAGCAGTAACAGCACTCTTTCCGTCCTCGGACTTACCGATAACAATACCTCTGCCCGGGTAGGAGTTTTCCTTAAGCTCCTCGTAGATGTTAAGCATTTTCATATATATGACCTCCAATATTATAGATTGAATTTACTTTTCCAAGTCAATGTAAGCCTTGTCATCAATTACTGTGATTCTGTCCTCGCAGAAAAGCGAAACAGCCTTCGGCAGGATTTTCCACTCAACATTCTCCATAACCCTTCTCTGAAGGATTTCAGGAGTATCACCGTTAAGAACGGGAACTGTGTCCTGAAGAATGATAGGGCCTCCGTCGCAAACCTCAGTAACAAAATGCACGGTAGCACCTGTTACCTTTACGCCCTTGCTCAGAGCTGCCTCGTGAACATGGAGTCCGTAGAAGCCCTTTCCGCAGAAGGAAGGAATAAGTGCCGGGTGCACATTTATCATCTTGTTAGGGAAGGCTCTGCAAAGTGTTTCGTCAAGGATTGTCATAAATCCCGCATACACTACAAGGTCAGCCTTTTCTTCGTTCAGAGCATCGAGCATAGCCTTGCTGTATGCGTGAACATCAGGGTATTCTTTGCGTACAAGAACTCTGGTAGCGATGCCGTTATTCTTAGCTCTCTCGAGAGCGTATGCCTCAGCGTTCGAAGCAATTACGCAGGTTATTTTTCCGCCTTTGATTTCGCCTCTTGCCTGAGCATCGATAAGTGCCTGGAGATTTGTACCGCCGCCTGAAACGAGTACAACAATGTTTTTCATTATTCTCACCGCCGAAAATTAGTATTACAATAAACCAAACAAGGAGGGAACTTCAGAGAAACTCCCTCCTCATAAATCATATTAGCAGATAATTACGCCTTCATCTGAGCTTGTAAGCTCACCGAGAACGTAAGCCTCTTCGCCTGAAGCCTTGATAGAAGCGATTGCCTTGTCAACATCGTTCTTATCAACAACAACAGTCATACCAACGCCCATGTTGAAGGTGTTGAACATATCTCTCTCAGGAATATTGCCTGTTTCCTGGATGAGCTTGAAGATAGGAAGAACATCAACAGCGGCTCTCTCAATCTTAACAGAAATACCGTTAGGGAGAGAACGTGGCATGTTCTCGTAGAAGCCGCCGCCTGTGATGTGAGAAATAGCCTTAACGTTGCAAACGTCCAGAAGATTCATGATAGGCTTTACATAAATCTTTGTAGGTGTTAAAAGTGCCTCGCCGAGTGTGCAGCCCAAAGCAGTCTCGTATCTTGAAAGGTTAGACTCAGTTACAGCAAAAACCTTTCTTACAAGAGAAAAACCATTTGAGTGAACACCGCTTGACTTGATACCAATCATGATATCACCTGGCTTCTGTGTTTCAGGCTTCAAAATCTTGTCCTTGTCAACAACGCCTACAGAGAAGCCTGCAAGGTCGTATTCGTCAACAGGGTAGAAGCCTGGCATCTCAGCGGTCTCGCCGCCAACGAGTGCACAGTCAGCCATAACACAGCCGTCAGCGATACCTGAAACAATCTTTGCAACCTTTTCAGGGTAGTTCTTGCCTACAGCGATGTAGTCAAGGAAGAACTGAGGCTTAGCACCGCAGCAGATAATGTCGTTTACACACATAGCAACACAGTCGATACCAACAGTGTCATGCTTGTCCATAAGGAAAGCAATCTTGAGCTTGGTACCAACGCCGTCTGTACCCGAAACGAGAACAGGCTTTTTAATGTTTGTGATGTCAAGTTCAAAAAGACCGCCGAAGCCGCCGATGCCGCTGAGAACACCGCTTGTCATAGTTCTTGCAACGTGCTGCTTCATAAGCTCAACAGCCTTGTAGCCGGCTGTTACGTCAACTCCTGCGTCCTTGTAGCTTTCAGAAAAACTCTTCATATATGTAACATTCCTTTCAAAAGTGTGCGGTTAGTCTGCACTTGTATTATTTTTATCGTTTTCTGCTGACAAGGTAAAAGTCAGGCATTCCTTGTCAAGAAGCTTAAACTTTGTGTTATTCGGATAAAGCAGCCTGAAGCTTTGTGTCCTTAGCGATAACGCCGTCAATCATATCCTGCTTTGCCTTGAGAAGCTTTTCTGCGAGAGTATCGTCAGAAAGAGAAAGCATCTGAATAGCGAGAATTGCTGCGTTCTTTGCTCCGTCAATTGCAACTGTAGCAACCGGAATACCCGATGGCATCATAACTGTCGCAAGAAGAGCGTCAAGTCCGTTCATAGCACCCGACTTAATCGGAATACCAATGACAGGAAGGGTTGTGTGTCCTGCAATAACACCTGCGAGGTGAGCAGCCATACCTGCAGCACAGATGATAACGCCAAAGCCGTTGTCCTTTGCACTCATAGCAAATTTGCTTGCAAGCTCAGGAGTTCTGTGAGCCGACATAACGTGAGCTTCATACGGAACGCCATAAGCCTTGAGTTCATCAACAGCGCCCTTTACAACTGGCAAATCGCTGTCGGAGCCCATAATGATAGCAACTTTTTTCATGTTGTTTCATCCTTTCGTGTCTTGTAAAAAAGAAAAGTGCAACTCAAAAACGCTGCACTTATTCGTATGTTGAAAGTGAAAAAAAGTACGAGAAACCGAGGCAACCGCAATTGCCGAAACAGTATCGTGAAAACACCGAGCAAAACGGTCTCATATCCGCACCTCTTTCACTTGTCATTCTACTAATATTATTGTATCGTAAAACAGATTTTTTTTCAACATATTTTATATAGAATTTATTCTAAAAATCTAAAATCCTATTAGGCATTTTAGACAAAATACAACATCTGTCTACATAAAAATATCCTTGCCATACGACATATTGATATCTTCAAAGCTTTCGGTATCAATATGTGTGAAATTATATAGTCCGCATTCAGCGGAATAATACTTGTTTATAACGTCAGACAGCTCTCTGTGTGTAAGCTTGTTAATCCTATTTGAGAATTCATTGCTTGTGCGTAATTCTCTTGAAAAACGATATGGGAATGCCGCACCCTTATGATAGCTGTATTTCATTGTAGTTTTCACCTCTAACATTATTATTTTTGTTTTTTTCTCTAATATTCAAAAGCTTTATCCGACTTGACATTATCAGCTAAAAATATTACAATTAAACTACTAATTCAATAAGAGGTAACGATATGGATAATCTTACAAATATAAGCGTAATCAAGGAGCTTTTTGAAAAACACGGTTTTTCGTTTTCGAAAACGCTGGGACAGAATTTTCTTGTAAATCCTTCAGTGTGTCCGAAAATAGCAGAGCTCGGAATGGCAGATTCGGAACACGGAATAATCGAGATTGGAACAGGTGTTGGCGTGCTGACAAATGAGCTTGCCAAGAGAGCAAAGAAGGTTGTTGCAATCGAGATTGATGACAGACTGATTCCGATTCTTGATGAAACGCTCAGTGAATATGACAACGTAAAGATAATAAATGAAGACGTGATGAAGGTAAATCTCCATAAACTAATTGAAGAAGAATTCAAAGATATGAAGGTTTCCGTCTGTGCAAATCTTCCGTACTATATTACTTCACCGATTATTATGATGCTTCTTGAAGAAAGACTTCCGATTGATACTGTTACGGTTATGGTTCAGAAAGAGGCAGGAACAAGACTTTGTGCAAAAATTCCGAGCAGGGATATGGGCGCTGTTACGGTTGCAGTAAATTATTTCTCTGAACCGAAAGTGCTTTTTAACGTTTCTCGAGGCAGCTTCATGCCATCTCCGAATGTCGATAGCTGTGTTGTTCAGTTTAAACTGAGGGACGAAAACAAATATAACGCAAGTGACGAAAAATTCTTTTTCAAGGTAGTGAGAGCTGCGTTTTCGCAGAGAAGAAAAACTCTTACAAATTCGCTTTCGGCTGGATTGTCTGCAGATAAGCAGCATGTAAATTCAGCTGTAGAAAGGGCAGGACTTGCCCTGACGGTGCGTCCCGAACAGCTTACAATCGAGCAGCTTATGAGGGTTGCAGATGAGCTGAAAAGTAGCATATAAGTTCAAAGCAGCACCAAAATTGGTGCTGTTTTTTCTGTAAAGCCGTTAAGCTTTACAGAGCTTTAACCGAATTAATCTGAAATAAACGAAGCGTATGAATCTGTTTGTGCGTTAAAATTCATAATATTTAGCTTCATAATTTCACAAATATTGGAACAGTCTATATATTTGTTGTTTGGTTGTTGAAAATAAAAATGCTTTGTGATATAATATATAATCGAATGAGTATGTATTTAAATATGTGATATTATAAAATTGTAGGAGACTAAAAAATATGAAAAAAGCTGTCGTAGTTGGCGGAAGTAATGGTATAGGTCTCACACTGGCGATGAAGCTGATTGAGGCAAAATATTATGTTGTGATTCTTGACAGAGTAGCTCCGGATAGCGGTTTATTGTCTGATTGCGATAAGTTCTCATACGAGTATTGTGACCTTCTCGATTATGATGAAATGCTCATTGACAGACTTTCTCAGGATATGGAAATTGAAGCTCTGTTTATAACCGCCGGTTTTGGAAGAGTTGCTGATTTTGAGTATCTTCATACCGCAGAAATCCAGAATATGATGCAGGTAAATACTGTTTCGGCAATTAAAATAATCAGAAGTTTTTATGACAGAATCAAATCTGAAAATGACTTTTATTGCGGAGTTATGGGCTCTATTGCTGGTTTGATAAGCTCACCTATGTTTTCTGTGTATGCAGCTTCCAAGGCTGCAATATGCAGATTTGTTGAGAGCGTAAATGTAGAGCTTGAAGTGTCCGGCACCTCGAACAGAATTTTAAATGTTTCACCCGGTTCAATCAAGGGAACAAAATTCAACGGCGGTTCTAATGACGTTGAGTCTACAAGCACTCTTGCTACCGAAATTCTCAAGCAGCTGTTTTCAAAGAAAGAGCTGTTTATCCCTCAGTATGACGAGATTTATAAGGGCGTTATAGACAGATATAATGCTGACCCGCACGAATATGGAGTTCATAGCTATAACTATAAAATCCAGTCAGGTAGAGCCGTTAATGAAAGACGTGTAAAGATTGGATATCTCTCGGGAACATTTGATTTGTTCCATATCGGACACCTCAATTTGCTTCGTCGTGCAAAGAAACAGTGCGATTACCTGATTGTCGGTGTTCACCCGGATGCAAGCCATAAGGGTAAGCAGACATTCATCCCGTTTGAAGAGCGAAAGGCAATTGTATCTGCTTGCAGATATGTCGACAGAGTTGTTGATTCATGCCCTGAGGACAGCGATGCATGGGACAAGTACCATTATGATAAGCTTTTTGTGGGAAGCGATTATAAGGGTACAGAACGCTTTATCAGATATGAAAAGTATTTTGCTGATAAAAACGTCGAGATAGTTTACTTTGACTATACAAAGGGTACAAGCAGTACACAGATTAGAAATAGTATTTCTGAGAAATAAAAAAAGAAAAGGAGAATGTTGACGTGATACTTCAAAAGTTATTGTTTCCAAAGACGGATGTTTGTTCAGTACCACAGATGTTTTACAAGGGAAACCAGATAACAGTCATCTCTGATGAGGAATGTTGTATGGTACAAGCAGGCTCGAGTGTTACAACCGATACGTATTTCAACAGTTTTTCAATTGAAAAATGGACTAAGTATACAATTTTAGATAACCTTAGCATCAGCCTTTCACTTAAGGGTGAATTTGTTATAACCGTGCATCAGGCTCATAAGATGCATAATAAGGTAAAATCTACAATCGTTGCTGAAAAGTATTTCAAATCTGATGAAGCAACTGATTGTGTTATCGATGTTCCTCTCAAGGAGAAAAGGGGAATATTGTATGTAACCGCAAAGGCCTTGAATGCTGACTCTTGCCTCTACGGCGGTGCGTATGTGACAGATGTCGATGAATCAAGACTCCAGGATGTTAAGATTGCTATCGGTATCTGTACCTTCAGAAGAGAGATTTATGTTGAAAACAATATGAATGTCCTCAGAAAAAATATTCTTGAAAATCCTCATAGTCCGATGTTCGGCAAGCTAGAGATTTTCATCAGCGACAACAGCAAGTCGCTCAAGCCTTCGATTGCTACTGATACAATTCATATCTTCCCGAACAGAAACCTCGGTGGCTCGGGTGGATTTACACGTTCTATGATTGAAGCCAAAAAGGCAAGTGCAACCAAGAATTTTACACATATTCTCATGATGGATGATGATATCCGACTCAATCCGGATTCGCTTATCAGAACATATACCATGCTCAGATTGCTAAAGCCTGAGCACAGAGATGCTTTTATCGGCGGACATATGCTCAAGATTGACGCTCAGTCTACTCAGAGTGAGGCTGCTGACCACTGGAATATTGTTACACATCATCCAGTTAAGTACAATTATAATCTTGAAAACACTGAATTTATTATTAAAAATGATATTGAAGAATCTGTAAACTATTTTGGTTGGTGGTATTGCTGTATGCCGATGGATGTTATTACAGACAATAATCTCCCTCTTCCAATCTTTATTAAACGTGACGATATCGAGTACGGACTGAGAAACGGTACAAAGTTTATTACACTCAACGGTATTTGTGTTTGGCATGAGCCTTTTGAGTATAAGAGTGCATCTTATCTTGAGTATTATTACTTCAGAAATATGTGCATCATGAACTCAAGACACAGACTCAGCTTTGATGCAGACAGACTTATCGCTGAAGTTAAAAAACGTATTCTGGGATTCCTGCTTCGCTACAGATATAAGGACGCAGAACTCAGCCTATTGGGTGTTCAGCACTACCTGCTTGGTATCGACTGGCTCAAGGCTCAGGACGGCGAGCGTCTTAACGGCGAAATTATGAAGCTTGGCTATAAGAAGGAGCCGCTCGAAAACCTCGATTTCGTCTTTATTCACGGCGTTTACGAGGGCAACATCAACCCGATGAAGCTCAACAGAAAGCAGAAGATTATAAGAAAGCTTACTCTCAACGGTTTGCTACTTCCTGCAAATAAGAGCGTTGTAGTTCCTGCTTATCAGCCTTCTTTCCACTATTTCTATCGTGCAGGAAAGGTTCTCAACTACGAAGAAGCTTCCAATACAGGCTTTATCACAAATCGTGATAAGACAGCTATGCGCCGTATCTGGAAAATGTACCGCAAGACTGTAAAGCTTATAAAGAAGAACTTCAAGAGAGTTACAAATGAGTATCGTGACAGATATGATGAGCTTATTAACATCAAGTTCTGGAACGACTACCTCTTTAATCCGGGCGATGTTCCTGAGATAAAGTCGGTGCTTGAAAATAACAAGCGTCCTAAGAATACAAAAGCTCAGAAAAAGGAGCTGAGAACTGCCCGATTTCTGAAATTCGTACAAGCACTGTTATTCTTACTGCCCGTCAAGAAAAAGCGTGTAATGGTGTATATCCACGACCGTAAGGGCTTTACATGTAATCCTAAATATATTGTTAAAAAGCTTGTTGAGCTTTATGGAAAGAAGCTCGAGATTATCTGGGCAACAATGCACCCCGAAACCTGCCAGGAAATTAAAGACCTCGGCGTAAAGGTTGTCAAGAGCAACACAGCCGAGCAGTTCAAGCTCTATCTGCGTACAAAGTTCTTTATCACAAACGATGCGTTCCCATCATGGGCAATGAAGCGTCCTATGCAGAAATGGCTCAATACATGGCACGCAGGTATGAACTATAAACATATCGGCTATGATTACCTCGCTCCTCAGAGCCCGATTGCCGCAAAGCTTTTCCGTATAAAGAATAAGCAGCCGAATTTCTATCTCTCCGGCAGTGGATTCTTTACCGAGGACACTTCAAAGTCCTTCAGACTCAATAAGAAGGTCTTCGTTAATACCGGACTTCCGAGAAACGACGTGTTCTTTGAAGACCCTGCACCGATTGATGCTAAGGTAAGAGAGTTCTACGGAATCGATAAGGATAAGCACCTTGCTGTATTTGCTCCGACCTTCAGACGTGGTATGAAGTCAAATACCTACGGTATGGATTTCTACCAGCTCCGTGAAGCCCTTGAGAAGCGTTTCGGCGGTGAGTGGGTGATTCTTTTCAGAAACCATAATTTTGTCAAGGGTAAGCAGAGCTATCCGGGTGCAATCGATGTTTCCGCTTACCATGATATGCAGGAGCTTATGGTAGCTTCTGATGTGCTGATAAGTGACTATTCATCTTGTCTGTATGATTTCTGTATGACTCAGAAGCCTGCATTTGTGTATGCAACCGACCTTGACAGCTATATGAATAACGACAGGTCGTTCGCTTATCCGTTTGAGAAGTGGCCGTTCCCGGTTGCCAAGAACAATAATGAGCTTGTTGCAAGAATTGCAGATTTTGATGAATCTGATTACAAGGCAAAGGTTAAAGCTCATCTTGATGATGCCAAGGCATACGATAACGGTACAGCATCTGAACAGGTAGCAAAGATTATCGCTAAATATTGTCTTTAATTAAGTATAACTGACAACCATCGAGTTTTTCGATGGTTGTTTTTTTACAGTAGATTGATAGTATTGAATTTGAGCGTCAGTTGTGATAGAATTTAAATATACTTGAAAATGAAAGGAGCGTATTATGGAAAATAAATATCTGTGCATAGATTTAAAATCATTTTACGCTTCTGTTGAGTGTATAGAGCGTGGACTTGACCCTATGACAACAAATCTTGTTGTTGCTGATATAAGCCGTACCGAGAAAACCATATGCCTTGCTGTAACTCCGTCCTTGAAATCTTATGGCATACCCGGAAGAGCTAGACTTTTTGAGGTCGTTCAGAAAGTGAAGGAAGTAAATGCCCATCGGCTGTCTAAATCACACAAGAGAGAATTTAGTGGCAAATCTTCTGATAATACACAGCTTTTAAAGGATTCTTCTCTTATGCTCGATTATATCGTCGCACCGCCGAGGATGGCTTATTATATGGAGTATAGCACCCGAATCTATAACGTTTATCTCAAATATGTAGCACCAGAAGATATCCACGTATATTCGATTGATGAGGTGTTTATTGACATTACTCAGTACCTTAAGGCTGCGAAAATGTCCGCACACGACTTTGCAAGAATGCTTGTAAGGGATGTTCTAGCCACAACAGGAATTACAGCAACCGCAGGGATAGGCACAAATATGTATCTTGCAAAAATTGCGATGGATATTACCGCTAAGCATATAGAACCCGACAAGGACGGTGTCCGAATTGCAGAGCTTGATGAGATGAGTTATCGCACCAAGCTTTGGTCACACCGTCCGCTTACTGATTTCTGGCGTGTCGGAAAAGGGTATGCAACAAAGCTTGAGGCAAAAGGTATCTACACAATGGGAGATATAGCAAGATGCTCTGTGTATAATGAGGATTTCCTGTATAGATTATTCGGTGTAAATGCTGAGCTGCTTATAGACCATGCGTGGGGCTGGGAGCCTTGTACTATTGCCGAGGTCAAAGCATATAAACCCAGAACTAACAGCCTAAGCTCGGGTCAGGTGCTGCAGCATCCTTATGAATTTGAGAAGGCAAAACTTGTAACCCGTGAAATGACAGAACAGCTTGTCCTGGATATCGTGGACAAAAAGCTTATGACAAATCAGCTTGTGCTGACCGTCGGCTACGATATTGAAAACCTTAAAAGCCAGAATTTAGAGGATAGCTATAAGGGCGAGATAACTGTAGACCGTTATGGCAGAAAAATTCCTAAGCATGCCCACGGTACTGCAAATCTTGAAAGCTACTCATCTTCAACAAAGCTTATAGCCGAGGCTGTTATGAGCCTTTTTGAGCGTATTGTCGACAAAAAGCTTCTTGTAAGAAGAATAACACTTGCCGCCTGCAGGCTGATTTCCGAAGACGATGTGCCATCTGATGATTCAGCAAGACAGCTCGACTTTTTTACTGACTATGAAGCAGTTGAACGTGAGCAGAATGAGCAAAAGCAGGCTCTTGAAAAGGAAAGGAAAATGCAGAAAGCAATGCTTGATATAAAAAAGAAATTCGGAAAGAACGCTATACTAAAGGGCATGAATTTTGAAGAAGGCGCCACAGCCAAAGAACGCAACGCACAGATTGGCGGTCACAAGGCGTGAAATGCTTGATGTTTTAATATGAGAATTATTCAACGGAGGTGCAAGGTGGTAAATAACGAAGAGAAGTATTCAGATATATTCAATATGCCTCATCACGTTTCTCAAAAGCATCCGCAGATGAGCCGGCTTGACCGTGCGGCACAGTTTGCTCCTTTTGCAGCTCTTACGGGTCATGATGATGCAATAAAGGAAACTGCACGTCTTACTGACGAAAATGTAGAGCTTGACGAAAGTGCAAAACTTGTGATTAACGAAAAATTACGCTTTGTACTCGAGCTTGCTGATAAGTCGTGTGTAGTTTCGGTAACCTATTTTGTTCCCGATAAGGTCAAGCAAGGTGGTAAATTTATCACTAAAACGGGTACTCTCAGCAGATATGATGAATACGGGCATAAGCTCATATTTGACGATAAATCTGAGATTGGGGTTGACAGTATCACCGATATAAGCGGTAGTATTATCGATGATATGTTTTGATTGTCCATTGAAAAATAAAGTTTAGGAGTGATAATATATGAGTATGTATTCAAAAGAAATCGCACAGATTGCACTCGGAAAAAGTAAAGCACCTTTAGTGTTTAAAAATGCAAAGGTCGTTCAGGTGTTTACAAACGAGATTATTTCAGCAGATATAGCCGTCTGTGATGGTATGATTGTCGGTGTCGGTGACTATGAAGGCGTGCGAGAAGTTGATTTGAACGGAAAATATGTTTGCCCCGGATTTATTGATTCACATCTTCATCTGGAGTCAACCCTCGTCAATCCGGCTGAGCTTATATTGCAAGCAGGTCTTAAGGGAACAACTACATTTATTGTCGACCCTCACGAAGCGGCAAATGTTTCTGGAACAGCAGGAATAGACTATATCCTGAATGAGACAGAAAACTCGCATGCTAATGTGTATGTAATGCTCCCGTCTTGCGTACCAGCAGGCCCTTTTGAGGATAATGGTTTTTCTCTTGGGGTTTCGGATATGAGGACTTATACTGATAATCCACGTGTACTCGGACTCGGGGAAGTAATGGACTGTGGTGCGGTTATTTCCTGCGACGAAGATATGCTCGGAAAAATTGACCTATTCAGGGAAAAGAATATCGATGGTCATGCAGGATATCTCAGTGAAAAGGAAACAGACTGCTATGTTCTTGCAGGCATTAGCACAGACCACGAATGCTGTACCTTTGAAGACGCACTCAGAGAAATGCGTAGCGGAATGCAGATTCTGATAAGAGAAGGTACTGCTGCTAAGAACCTGGAAAGCATTATAAAAGGTGTCATAGAACACAAGCTTCCTTGTCATCAGCTTGCGTTCTGCACAGACGACAAGCATATCGAGGATATCCAAAGTCAGGGACACATAAGCTACAATGTCAGAAAAGCAATTGAGCTGGGGCTTGACCCGATTGAGTCGATTAAAATTGCAACGCTGTATCCAGCTAAAAAATACGGCTTAAAACATCTTGGAGCAGTAGCTCCCGGCTACCAGGCTGATTTGCTTGTGATGAATGATTTGAATTGCGTAGATATCGAGCAGGTCTACTATAAGGGCGAAAAGGTTGTACAGTCAGATAACGGAGAACGAAGTGTTCCCAAAGAGCTTCTTAATACTGTGAACGTAAAAATTGAGGGAATACAAGAGCTCAAGCTACCTATGTCATCTAAAAAAGCAAGAGTTATGCAGGTGGTCGGAGGCGAAATACTTACAAAGGAAATCTTTGAAAACGTTACTGTTGAGGACGGACTCTTTGTTGCAGATGAAACCTACCAGAAAATAGCCGTATTCGAGCGTCATCATGCTACAGGTAAAAAAGGACTCGGCATTGTCAAAGGTTTCTCTATCAAAAATGGTGCTATAGCATCTACTGTCGGTCACGACTCGCATAATCTGATTGTTGTCGGGGATAACGACGACGATATGTACAAAGCGGTTATGGCACTGATTGAGTGCGGCGGAGGCTATGCTGTTGTCAGAAGTGGAGAGGAACCGAAAGTCCTTCCGCTTGAAATTATGGGACTTATCAGCACCAAGGGACACGAAGACGTAAAATCAACACTCAAGGAAATGATTGAACTTGCAAGACAAATGGGTGTTCCGGGTGACATTGACCCATTTATCACTCTTTCATTCCTCGCACTCCCTGTAATCCCACAGCTTCGTGTTACAACAAGAGGACTGTATAATGTTATTGAAAGAGAGTTTAAACCAGTTTCAATAAATGAAGACTGAGCCGTTACTTTGAGATGAGTTTTAAGGGGTGATTGCGTGGTAACGAAGCTTAGGTACGGCAACACAAATACATTTTTCATTCGTGGAGCAACGGGCAATCTGCTAGTCGATACCGACTATGCAGGAACTTTGCCTGCGTTTTACAAATCGATAAAAGAACATAATATCAGAGTATGCGATATTGATTATGTTCTTGCAACGCATTATCATCCAGACCATATCGGTCTTGTAAGTGAGCTTTTAAAGCTGGGAGTAAAGCTTCTTTTGGTTGATGCTCAGCGCACTTACGTACATTTTTCCGATGATATTTTTGCAAGGGAAAAGCACCTGAATTATCAGTCGATTTCTTGTGATAATGCTATCGTAATCAGCTGTGAAAACAGCAGGGGGTTTCTGAAAAGTATCGGAATAGACGGCGAAATCTTTGTCACTGCAAGTCACAGCGACGACAGCATTTCGCTTATACTCGATAGCGGTGAATGCTTTGTCGGTGACTTGGAACCTTTGGAGTATCTCGGCGGTTATGAGAATAATATAAAGCTCAAAAGCGACTGGGAGCTTATAATGAATCAATCTCCTAAGGTTGTCTACTATGCTCATGCGAATGAAAAAGTATTCGGCTGAACTTAAATAAATTACAGCAACAGCGAGTTGCTTGTCGTGAGAATAGCGTTGTGCTATAATATCAGCGAGGTGAGGATATGGAAACTAAAGAAATAATACTCAAGCTTCGTACAAAAAACGGACTGTCACAGGACGAGCTTGCTGAAAAGGTCTTTGTAACACGGCAGGCGGTTTCACGCTGGGAAAATGGTGACACTATTCCGAATACCGAAACATTAAAACTTCTCTCAAAACTTTTTAATGTGTCAATCAATACGCTCCTTGGTTCTCCAAGAGAGCTTATCTGTCAGTGCTGCGGAATGCCACTGGAAGACGCCGTTACAAGCCGTGAGAAGGACGGCAACTTCAACGAACACTACTGCAAATGGTGTTACGCCGACGGCGAATACATGTACAGCGATATGGATGACCTGATTGATATTTGTGTTAAGAATATGGTCAGTGATGAGCATTCTGAGGATGAGGTTCGTGCGTATCTGAAATCAACTCTTCCGAATCTTGATTACTGGAAACGTTATGACGAGCTTGGCGGTAATAAAGCGTTTGAGCAGTTCAAAATGCAGCTTATCGATGAAATCAATGCACTTAATATCGAGGGTATGCCAAAACTTACAAAGCTCAACGCACTTGTCGGAAGCTACATAAATCTAGGGTATAAACTACCTAACGGGAAAACTGTAAAGTTTCTCGACGACAGCGCAACATACTTAGGCAATCAGCTGGAAAGTGAATTCGGCGGAAGGTGCTTCGGTATTGCCGCAAATATGGAGTTTATTCTTGTCTGTACATATGAAGAAAATGGCGAAAATCCCGAGCTTGTTATCTATAAAAAGAGATAGCGGAGGGCGATTATGAACGAACAGATTAAAATACATCTTGAAAAATACCCGACGGAAATTTCGGATTTGTTCTGTAAATTGCGTCAAATTATATTTGAGAGCACAGCTTGTGACTTGAATGAAACATTGTGGGCAAAAATCCCTAGCTATTATCTCGGGGATTCATTTGTAAGACTTATACCTTTCAAGGACCACATCAACATTGAAGCAAAAGAAATAATCAAGTACAAGGACGAATTATCGGGTTATAAAATAACTCCGAAGGGAATGCTTCAAATCTATCTTAGGCAGGATATCCCGACAGATGTTTTAAAAAAGTTTTTCAAAGAAACGCTTATTAAAGAATAGCCGAATATAATCCTAATCAAGCCGTACACCAGTACGGCTTTTTTTGTTGAATTTTAAAATTAAGTATGATATAATGAATAAAACTTTGGACGGAGGCTAATTTATGGAAATCAGCAAAACGATTCAGGATATCAGAACAAACTGGGCAATCGGCGACGCTAAGCGTGACGCAGGACTTTCGACTCCTGACGATATTATCCGCTTTGATAACATATCTTACGGTGTCAATGGAGTAGACAATCTGCTTGATATCTATGTTCCAAAGGGTACAAATAAACCTTTACCAACCATAGTCAACACCCACGGCGGTGGCTGGGTGTACGGCAACAAGGAAGTATATCAGTATTACTGTATGGGGCTTGCGCAAAGAGGCTATACTGTTGTGAATATAAACTACCGTGTAGCACCTGAAACACGTTTTCCGGGGGCTGTAGAGGATATAAACAACGCCTTGAAATTCATAGAAAAACATGGCTCAGAATACTTTGCCGATAAGGACAGGCTCGTGCTTGTCGGCGATTCCGCAGGCGGACAGCTCGTAAGCCATTTTGCAACAATCCTCACAAACGAAGCTTTTGCAAAGCTCTTTGACTTCGAGGTTGCAAAGGTAACTGTCAAGGCAATAGGTCTGAACTGCGGAACATACGACGGCCGAGCAATGGCACTGAACCGCAACGACGAGGTGTTCTTGGAGTATATAGATTGTGTGGACAAGATTCCCGATGATGCACTTTTAGAAAGAATAGATGCACTGAAATATATGAACGGAAGCTTCCCGCCGTCATATATTATGAGCTCTCAGTGTGATTTCCTGCTCGGCTGTGCACAGCCGATGTATGATTACCTGACAGAACTGGGCGTGCCTTGCGAAATCAAGATATATGGTGATAAAAAACGCCCGGAAATCGGCCACGTTTTTCACGTGGATTGCAGACTGAAGGAAGCTAAAATCTGCAACGATAACGAGTGCGAGTTTTTCAAAAGATTTGTTGGAGAAGAGTAATGGAAGAGAAAATAACTCTGTGTGGCGATAACTGTATCGAATGTCCAAGATACAACGCCCACACCGATGATGAACTGAAAGCAGTTGCTGAGCTTTGGTACAAAATGGGTTGGAGAGATAGTGTTGTTACAAATGAAGAAATCGCTTGTAGCGGCTGCCATTCGCATAAGAAGTGTACATATCAACTTGTTGAGTGTACAAAAGAGCATAATGTTAGCAGGTGTAATTTGTGTGATGAGTTTCCTTGCACTAAGATTATAGATATGCTAAAGCGTTCAGATGAGTATAAAATAAAGTGCAAAGAAGTATGCACTGAACAGGAATACATCGCATTAGAAAAAGCGTTCTTCAACAAAGAGAAAAATTTAAAAAAATAAACATCGGAGGGATAATATGATTCTCAGAGATTATAAAAAAGAAGATTCTGCGGTAATCTGCAAGTGGCTCAGAAGTGAAGCCGAGTTTTATAGATGGTCAGCCGACAGATTCAATAAATTCCCTATCCAAGAGAATGACATTGAAGAACACTACGCACCGCTGATTAAAACAAAAAGGTTTATACCGCTCACAGCTGTTGATGACGAAGGAAATCCTATCGGTCATTTTATAATTCGCTATCCTACTGACGATAATTCGTTTGTAAGATTTGGGTTTATTGTCCTTAATCCTGAACTCAGAGGGCAGGGCAACGGCAAGAAGATGTTAAGGCTCGGTATCGAGTATGCCAAGGAACATCTGGACGTAAAGAGAATTGATTTGGGCGTGTTTGCGAATAACGAAAGTGCAAGACATTGCTACGAGTCGGTGGGCTTCAAGGAATACGGTAGACGTAATTGTGAAATGCCAATCGGTACATGGGAGTGTATCGATATGGAGCTGTATGTGAAATGATGATAATAAATGTCCAAACAGAATAGTATGGTAATACCCCGTAAGTAGAGATACTTGCGGGGTTTGTTATGCTTTAATGGTGAGGTGAAACCCAGCAGAAAATTTACGCAGAAATCACCGATGACGACATATAAATCAGTAATTCACTAGGCGACAAATTCACTTCACCTGCCGAATACACCACCGAAGACTTGATGCTAACAATCATAGTCTCAGGAAAAGTCTGGATAAAAGAAGAGGTGGGGTAAGTATTGAGCTTTCTGGGTGGGTGTGGTATAATGTGTTTGACAAAATCAAAAACTCGGAGGTTAGATGCATGAAAAAATTAAAGGAAATTGGAGAGCAGAACAAATATGACCTAATACGTTGTATCTTACGTGAAAATGCAAGCAGAGAATTCCCCATTGGTATAACTAAAATTAAAGAATGTGCAAAAAATATGGGATGCACAATTGGAAGGAACGCTATTGAAAACTTCATGAATGAAATGCTGGTGAAAAATTATGAAACAGACGAAGAGTGTGATACACTTTTAAAAGATTGGAAAGCGGAAGAACGTGAAATCATTCTTTGTAAAACCAGCAAAGATGGTCGGCGTACAAAAGGATATTGGATGCATGAGAGCATTTCTGACAGTGAGTGGATGTATCTTTTGGATTCGGTATTATATAGTAAGATTTTAACAAAAAAAGAAGCTGACAACTTAGTATATAGAATCACATTACTTGCGGGAAGGAGAATTTCTGATATTGCAACATATAGGCACAGAATGAAGAACCAGCCTTATTTTGTTGGTGACGTAGATATAAATGAAAAAGGACATATTGAAAGTCGTGTTTTAAAACAGGTACATATGATAAGAACTGCGATTAAGCAAGGTAAAAAAGTCAAGTTCAATTTATGTGTATATGACTATGGAAAACAGAAAGTAAGGTTAATTCCTTACGGAAAGAGAGGAAAAGTTTTTCCGGAGACGCCAGAAAAGTATAGGGAAGATGTTCACAGAATTTGTTCTCCGTTTGAAATAGTGTATTCTAATGGTCGTTACTATATGTTAGGTACAGATAAAGCAAAGAAAACTGAAGATGGAAAAAGCCTGAAATATAAACTGTATCGAATAGACCTTATGACAGATTTGTCTGTTACGAGAGCTGTGGCCATTACAAAAGAAGAGGCTGGAATTCAAGAAATAGAAGATTTGTTCAGATACAGGATTGAGAACCCGTACATGTTTACAGGTAAGGTGGAAAAGGTAAGAATTCGTGTGGATGCTGAACAATTTACACAGATAGTAGATTGGTTTGGTGATAGATTTAAAGTTATAGGACATGATGCAAACATGGAACGCTATCTCGATATAGATGTGGAAGTAAACACAAATAGTTTTATATATTGGGTGCTTCAATACAGTGGATGCGTTCAGGTGCTTGAAACAGAGGATTTTAGAAATCAGGTCAGGGATAAACTACGAGAAGTATTAAAGAAGTACGAGGAAGATATTAGCTGAAAATCACAACAGCAACACAAAAAAACTGAGAGCCAAGAGGCTCTCTTTTTTTTAAAAATTAAAATCATCGATTTGTGCATGTTTATAAACAGGTTAACATGATAGAATATAGCTGTGATAAAAATCACAACAGAAAAAAAGGGAGGAGTAAACTATTGAAAAACAATGAAATAAAGCATATACAAATAACATTCAGCATAAATGAAAATTTATATCACAACTTTAAAGTGTTATGTAATGCAGAAAGAAAGAAACCAGCTACTATATTAACTGAATTCATAAAGAATTATACTGAAAATAGAAAGGAAGATAATTATGAAAATTAAAAGAATAATGTCACTTAACGTTAATGACTTTGGCGGAAAGACTTCTCACTTGATGAACTATAGATACCTTAATGAGAACGATAAGAAGTATTACATTGATTGGAAAGCTTGGGCGAAGATTGATAAGACAAAGACATGGGAGAAGCTCAAGGCATATATTGAAAAGAAAAAACCTGACCTGATGTTCTTAGAAGAGATGTTGGTAAGTCGTTCTGAGAGTATTGATTTCATAGGTGACCTGGAAGAAATGGGCTATTCATATGTTGATGAATGCCTGCCCAAAAGCGGGAACTACTCCTTGACCATGGCATTTTATAAAAATGGAAACAGCAACCCTGAATATATAAATTCTCCTGGTAGCTATCGTGAGAACAGAAGCGTTGTATGCAGATATGATGATATACTTATATGTGGAAGTCATTTTCCTTTTGATTCTGATGAGGTATTTTTAAAGCATATGAGTGAGTATGCAGACAAAAATCTTAACGATGATTTTCTGCTGATTGGAGATTTAAATGCATCTGACCCGGAAAAAGCTAACAGAAAAATGGTTAATGAATTGCTTGAAAAAGGAGCTGTAGATATATGGATTGCTCATGGAAATAAAGATACGCCGACGGAAGCAAGGTCACGGGGTAGACTGGATTATGCGATAGCTTCACCTTCTCTTGCTAATCGAATTGTTACTATCGACATTGATCTGTCGACGATGAATAGTGGCATCACTGACCATGCAGCAGTTATTGTTGACATAGAAATTTAAAATTCTCAAAAAACGGTTTTAAGATAAGAAAGGATGCTGCACAATGGATAAGAAAAAAGCTTACGATAAAATTACTCGATATCTCAAATCGCATTATATAAAGTATTTTTGTGACATTTATGAAAATACTGAACAGATTAATATGGCTTACAATGGATACCCGAACTGCCCTGACAATACGATTGAAAGCTGCATATTTTTCCACTCAAACTGTATGGAATACAGAGCTTATTTCACTAACCTTGGTGCTGAGATTTGCAGAAATAGTTCTTGCCGGACGGAACTGTTTCGTTTGTTTAATTTTATTAACGCTATGGTCTGGCCTTGCGTAACTGATGTGTACGCTAGCAATTTATATCATCCGTCATATTTATATACTCCTCGAATCTATATGACAGAAGATGGCTGCTATGATATCACAGCAACCATTGTTATACCGTATGATTTTTATGAAGTTGCACAACTTGAAACAGAGGATTATCTTACAGCATGCATTCCGGAATTAATGGATAATCTGAGTGTTGTTATATTTGGCTTGCTTCTTGAACAATTCTCGATTGAGGAAGCAATCAATTTTGTGAAGACGGAAGTGTTAAACGAGAAGTAAACGATGATTAGCTTTTATCAGATATGACAGACGATGGGCGGATGTATTACGATGCCATAGGCAATAGGTTGTATGTTATAGAAATAATGTTTAAAAACCAAAAAGAACTATTGCAGGACATAAGTGTTATGAGGAATATATGCACAAGTAGGCAAATACATAGAATATGTAAAATCAAAAATGGAATAACGAAAGCCTCCGCAGACACAAAGCTTGCGGAGGCTTTTATAATATGAAAAAAATCCACAACACTTCTCGATTTCCTCAAAGCATCGCGGATTTTATTGGTCGAGGTGACGGGACTTGAACCCACGACCTCTGCGTCCCGAACGCAGCGCTCTACCAAACTGAGCCACACCTCGATTTTGACCTTATATATTATACATCTTTGCTGTTGTTTTGTCAAGCCAAACCACAGCATTTTTTCTTATATATCTATTTAACCAAATGATTTCAACAGTAATCGATATACTTAATCATTTCATAGTATTTGGTTGTAGTGGATGACGCATTTGCTTGACATAGTATTGCTATTGTGATAAAATAAATAATGTATAATTGCGTAAAAATGCGCAAATCACAATCTCGGGCAGGTGATACAAGACCTATGTTCTGTAACAAAAAACTATGCGAAGAAAACAAGCTTGAAGTTCTGATTTCCTGTATGCATCAGGATGATATGTCGATTATAACAAGGTCAGGTATCATAGGCGATGCAATAATAATCAATCAGTGTGACAGCAACGGCTACAGCGAAATGAGAACTCCTTTTGGCAATGCTAAAATGTACTCTGTGACAGACAGGGGACTTACTAAAAGCCGCAACCTTGCAATATCAAAGTCTGATGCAGATATTTGCCTTGTGTGTGATGATGATGAGGTCTTTGAACACGACTACAGAAGAAAGATTCTTTCAGCTTATAAAAGATTGCCTGATGCTGATGTTATTATCTTTAAAATGAAAAATTTTGCATCTCCTTTTAAAAACAAGGTTATGAGGCTCAGGTTTCCTAAAACATTGAATGTAAGTTCCTGGCAGATTTCTTTCAGACGTAAATCTTTTGTCGATAACGATATCCGCTTTGACGAACTTTTGGGAGCAGGAACAGGAAACGGTGCCGAGGAAGAGCTCAAGCTCATGTGTGATTGTGAAAAAAAGGGGCTTAAGATTTACTACGTTCCATCTGAAATTGCATCGGTTGCACAGGAGCAGTCTACCTGGTTCAACGGATTTGACAAACAGTTTTTCGTAAACCGTGGCAATACTACAAGATACATTCTTGGTTTGCCGCTAGCAAGTCTTTATGCTCTATACTATGTAATCAAAAAAAGAAAAAAGTATAAATCTGATATTTCTTTCATAGGAGCACTGACCTCAATATTCGAAGGGATTTTTGAAAATAAAATATCAAAAATGCGAAAAAATACTAATCAATAAAAGGAAAGCTTACTAATGAATAAGATTCTTTCTATCGTTATTCCGTCGTATAACTGCGAGAAGTTTCTGGACAAGTGTGTAACATCAATGCTTAATGAACAGATACTTGATAAGCTGGAGATTGTTATTGTTAATGACGGTTCCTCGGATTCTACTGAGGATATTGCCAATAAGTATATGGGATTATACCCGGGCGTTGTTAAAGCAGTTTCTCAGGAGAATAAGGGACACGGCGGTGCTCTGAATACCGGTCTTATGAACGCTTTAGGCAAGTATGTCAAGGTTATCGATGCCGATGACTGGGTAGAAACTGATAATATGCCCGAATTTGTAAAAAAGCTTGAATCCATTGATGCTGATGTTGTGCTTACGCATCATTACACAACTGATATTTCTAGCGGCGAGGTTAAGAAGTGGATGTGTTATCCACCCGAATTTGATAAGGTATATAGCTTTAAGCATATTATGTCAGACTGGCGAAGCTATAACAGAAGCCTTACATTCCATGGCATTACCTATAATACTCAGTTTTATAAGAACAATGCCACACCTCTTGCTGAGCATGTTTTTTATGAAGACCATGAGTACTCTACTTTCCCTTGCTGTAATGCAAAGAAAATTGTACCGCTTGATATGTTCATATATAATTACAGAATAGGTGACGTTGCGCAGAGTGTTTCTGATGAAAATCAGCTTAAGCGACTTTGTCATACGAGCACTGTAATTGACGTAATGCTTGAAAAGTATTCAAAGCTTCGCCTTCCTGGAAAATGTAAGGGAAGAGAGTTTGCTGCTATGAAGATTCAGGTGTTGTTGCTGAGCTATCTGACAACCTGCCTGCTTGTCAATAAGGACAGAAAGCAGGGAAGAGAGCTTGCAAAGGAAAAAATGCAGATGGTGAAAGCTAAGCTTCCTGCTGTTTTCAAACTTGCAAAAAAACAGTACGGAATCTTTCTGATGATGAATTATATGCATATTACTAAGAAAACATGGACTAAAATCTTATCCTCTAAACTGTATAACAGAATTCGTGGAAATCACGATTTTTCATAATTTTTTCGGAGGCAAATAATGTCGCAGAATAAGAATAACAAGATAAAGGAAGGCTCCTTTCTTGAGGCCTTTAAATTCAAAGACCTGCTTTATCAGCTGGTAACACGAGATATAAAGCTGAAGTACAGAAGAAGTTTTTTGGGATACGTCTGGAGTATCCTCAATCCTCTTCTGATAATGGTCATTATGTCGATAGTGTTCTCGTTCCTGTTCCAGAGAAACCTTACTTACTTTTCAATTTATCTTCTGGCAGGCAGAACTGTCTTTGAGTGTGTAAATACATCGGGACAGCGAGCATTATCATCCATAACCGATAACGCATCACTCCTTAAAAAGACATACGTTTCAAAATTTATGTTTCCTATGTCAAAGATTACGGCTGCGCTTATCGACTTTGTTTTCAGCCTGGGTGCTCTGATAATCGTAATGCTTTTTTATTCGCTTGTTGACGGAAAATGTCTGTTTTCACCATGGAATTTAGGTCTGATTGTTGTTGTAATTCAGACTTATGTATTCTCCCTCGGCTTTGGCTTCTTCTTAGCCCAGCTTCACGTTTTCTTCAGAGATATAAGATATATTTACAATGCATTTATAACTATGCTGACATATTGCTCTGCAATATTCTATGATATAGGAATGTTTTACGATAAAGCTCAGCAGCAGACTGCTGCAGGCGGTGAGCCTTATGCAAAGTATCTTGCCTGGATTATCGAGTATCTCAATCCGATTTATATTTATATCAAGCAGTTCAGATACTTCATCTGGGTTCCGACACTCGAAGGCACAGTTCCTGAATGGGCAATGATTTCGGGAATGGACTTTGTACTCGGCTTCGGATATGCTTTTCTGATGCTCATTATTGGTGTGTTTACATTCAAACGTTCACAGGACAAGTTCATATTATATATTTAAGGAGAGGGATTTATGGCTGATGAAATTATAACCACTGCTCAGGAATCTGCTCCGGAGTATGTAATTGACGTTGATAATATCACTATACGCTTCAATAAAGCAACTGAAAAAATCAATGACCTTAAGGAGTATTTCGTAAAGCTCGTAAAGCGTCAGCTTATGTTCCAGGAGTTTCTTGCTCTGCAGGATGTTTCGCTTAAAATTAAGAAGGGCGAAGCGTGGGCAATCATCGGAACAAACGGAAGCGGAAAATCAACGCTCCTCAAGGCTATCAGTAAAATACTCAAGCCTTATAAAGGTACAGTCAAGGTAAACGGCTCAGTAGCATCGCTTATCGAGCTCGGTGCAGGAATAGACCCTCGTCTTACAGCAAGGGAAAACATCTATCTTAACGGCTGTCTGCTTGGGTACAGTAAAAAATTCATCGAAGAAAGATTTGATGAAATTGTAGAATTTGCAGAACTTGAAGATTTTCTGGATTCTCCTGTAAAGAATTTTTCCTCAGGAATGAAATCCAGACTCGGTTTTGCCGTTGCAACTATGGTAGAACCCGATATACTTATAGTTGACGAGGTTCTCGCAGTTGGTGACGTGCTTTTCCGTAAAAAGTGTATGGCTAAGATGCGACAGATGCTTAATAACGGAACAACGCTGATTATCGTTTCACACAATATGAGTCAGATAAGAGAAATGTGCAATAAAGCTATATGGCTCAATAAGGGTAAGGTCGTTATGCAGGGTGATATGACAAAGGTTTGTGACGAATACCTTGCAACAATCGAAGAGAAGAAAGCAAGCGAGAAAAATAATAAGAAATAAGCTGCGCTTGCTGTAATTTATATTGATTTATATTTTGAATGGAGGCAGATTTTATGTCAAAACACTATGATTATCTTGTTGTCGGTGCCGGCCTTTATGGTGCGGTTTTTGCTTATGAAGCAAAGCGTAACGGAAAGACTTGTCTTGTAATTGATAAGAGAAATCACATCGCAGGAAACATCTACACAGAAAACAGAAGTGACATCAATGTTCATGTGTACGGTGCTCACATTTTCCACACAAGTGATAAATTTATCTGGAACTATATCCAGAGATTCGCTGAGTTCAACCGTTACACAAACTCACCTGTTGCAAGATATTACAACGAGCTTTACAATCTTCCTTTCAACATGAACACATTCTCGAAGATGTGGAATATCGCAACTCCTGATGAAGCTATGGCTATCATCAATGAACAGCGTAAGGAAATTACCGGTGAGCCTCAGAACCTCGAGGAGCAGGCAATTTCACTTGTCGGCAGAGATATTTATGAAAAGCTTGTTAAGGGCTATACCGAAAAGCAGTGGGGAAGAGATTGTAAGGAGCTTCCTGCATTCATTATCAAGCGTCTTCCTGTAAGAATGACCTACGATAATAACTACTTCAACGACAGCTACCAGGGTATTCCGATGGGTGGATATACTAAGATTGTTGAGAAAATGCTCGAAGGAATTGATGTCCTTCTTGAAAAGGATTATCTTGCAGACAGAGATAATCTTAATGCAATGGCTGATAAGATTGTGTATACAGGCCCTATCGATGCATATTATGATTTCTGCTATGGTAACCTCGAATACAGAAGCGTAAGATTCGAAACAGAAGAGCTTCAGACATCTAATTTCCAGGGTAATGCGGTTGTTAACTATACTGACAGAGAAACTCCGTTTACCAGAATTATTGAGCATAAGTTCTTTGAGTACGGAACTCAGCCTACTACTATTATTTCCAAGGAATACTCAGCTGAATGGAAGCCGGGCGACGAGCCTTACTATCCTGTAAACAATGAAAAGAACGGCGAGCTTTATGCTAAGTATAAGGAGCTTGCAGATAAGGAAGATAAGGTAATCTTCGGCGGAAGACTCGGCGAATATAAGTATTACGATATGGACAAGGTTATCGGAGCTGCTCTTGAAATTGTTAAGAAAGAATTCGGTAAAGTAAGCGAATAAAATTTAAGACTTCAATTGCGGACTATTTTTAGCCAGCGGTTGAAGTCTTACTAAATTAGAGATTTTAAAAGGTGATATTTATGACAAACATCGAAGAAGCAAGAGAGTATTTCTCAAAGGACATCTATGCAACAGAAACAACAGGAATTGAAATCGTAGAATGCGGTGAAAACTACGCAATGTGTTCTTTAAAGGCTGACAGAAAGCATCAGAATGCAACAGGACACATTATGGGCGGAGCTATCTATACTCTCGCAGATTTTACATTTGCAGTAGCTTCTAACTTTTCCAACTTCCCAACTGTTACAACAATGAGTAATATCAGCTACCTCGCATCTCCAAAGGGCGATATCCTTACTTCAAAAGCAAAGCTTATCAAAAACGGCAAGCGTGTCTGCTTTTTTGAAATAGAAATTTCCGATAATCTCGGCACAAAGGTAGCTGTTGTCAATATTACAGGTTCTCACCTTGGTTAATCGTATGAAATACAGGCTTGCAATATTTGACCTAGACGGAACGATTCTAAATACACTTGATGACCTTTGCGACAGCGTGAATTTTGCGCTTTCTGCTTTCTCAATGCCTTTAAGAACACTTGATGAGGTAAGAGCATTTGTCGGTAACGGTATTATGAAGCTTATTGAACGTGCTGTACCTGAAAACACTTCCTTATCAACTATAGAAGCTGTATATGAAACGTTCTGTGAGCATTATAAGATGAATTCTGCGAATAAAACAAAGCCTTATAGCGGTGTTGTCGAGCTTCTCATGCAGCTTAAAGAAAATGGTGTGAAGCTTGCAGTCCTGTCGAATAAAGCGGATTTTGCCGTGTCAGTGCTTTGTGAATTGTACTTTAAGGGGCTGTTTGATTATGTCGCGGGTGAAAAGCAGGGGATACCACGAAAGCCTGCACCAGATGCCGTTTTCAATATCCTGCAATACTTTGACATAGACGCTTCTCAGGCTGTGTATATAGGTGATTCGGATGTTGATTTTCTGACTGCTAAAAATTCTGGACTTGACTGCATTCTTGTTTCCTGGGGGTTCAGAAGCAAAGAGCTGCTCCGAAATCTCGGAGCAGACAGAATCGTAGATGACACTTACGAGCTTCTCAGATACTTGGAATAATGCTTTGCGGATATGATTGGAGATTAATTAAAGCTCAATCCTGATTAAGGGTTGAGCTTTTTTGTATTATTCTGTGTATATTTTTTTACAACTGCAACCAAATGTCACTCTCCCGACTCTTATATAGTATATAGAGAAATATCGGAGGTGCATAATTATGTCAAAAAACAATACAAAACGCAAGCTAAAGTCGCAGCAAAAACTGGTTATTGTCCTCGCTGTACTTCTCACGGTGCTTATTATAGTCGGGATTATTATTCATATTTACGAACAGAAAAGATACCTTCAGTTTGATAAGAACAGTAAATTCGAATATTTACCCATAAAAGAAGCAGTTGCTCAGGCTGAAAAAGTCGAGGGCAGAGAATATCAGAATTTCACAATCCCAGAAAACATAGATATCACAGCAGGTGATAAACTATTTACATTTACCTCGTATTCCAAGGGCGGTATGTCAGACCAGAATTCCTACGCCAAGAAAAAGGTTATCGAGTTGTCAAAAGCATTTGCAGGACAGGAACCGCTTGAAACTGAAAATTTTACTGCAGGCGGATACCACGGGTTTATCGGCGAAAGATATTTTTTTGAGTATCATAGTTCAGATTCCTTCACAGCAGCAGACGACGATGTAATGAGAGAATACTGTGTTGATGCGCAGGATGAATATGAGAAGGTGTACAAAATAGGTGTAGATGATATTTCTTCCGTAAGCTATAAGCTTGCCGGAAAGGATTATTCAATCCAGGAGGCTCTTGACTTCTGCACCGATTACATAAACAACGAGCTTGCACCGTTCTTTCAGGATGATATAACAACAAAGCCATATGCGGTCTATGTTATGCCAAATACAAAAGGCGAATATTATTACTCGATTATATACAATCTTGTTTATAAAGGAACCGAGTTTTCTAATTTTGGACGAGCTTCGATGGCTGAAGACTTTATGATGGAGACATATTTCCATATTGAAATTGCTGGAGATGGACTTGTAAATACATGCAGTGTCCATAGTTCACGTTTTCGAAAGGATGAAAAAGAGGTAAGGGAAATAATCAGCCTCGAATCAGCACTTGACTATCTTGAAGATTATTTAGCTCAGTACAGCGGTTATGAAATGACGGATATTTCTCTTCAGTACTGTACAAGACGAGACGGTATTTTTATCGATGAAGGCGAAACCCGACCTATGTGGGTGTTTACAGTATCTGAGTATCCCAGCAGATACGGGGATTGGAGCCTTGGAAGATACATATATCTCGACACAATTACAGGCGATGTGTTCTGCTATGACAGCTCGAAGGTCGATTTTATTTTCTGATTTTGCGTAATAATTAAAAAAATCGGAGGTGCATTATGTTCAAGTATCTTGTAAAGAATCTTAAATCCCTTCTCACCAAGCAGGGAGTTATCTCGTTGCTGCTGGTAGTGAATGTTGTAGTTTCTGCTCTTGTTATCTCTCATACTCTCAATGATAATGCCAATCGCTATAATCGGCTCATCAGAGCCTAAAGTTGTCCTGAAGGAGGAATAGAATATAAACTTCTTTAGACTGCAACCTTTTGCCTCTTTTCTGATTGTTATGATATAACTAAAGAATTATGCTGTGTGTTTGGTGCGGGTGACAGGACGTTGAACATCAGCTTCAAGTCGTGTTTCACACCATAAAAAAGAAACCTTAACCCTCAATTTCCTCGGGTCAAGATTTCTTTTTGGTGCGAGTGTTCATAAGGGATTTACTCAAAATATAAGTAAAACCGGCTTCAAACATAGTATTCTGCACTCATGCTGTTGCTTAGTAGAGAAACATACGGAGGAATACATAATGTCAAATATCATTGAAGATTTCTATTACGGTAACATTGAGCCTCAAGAAGTTAATTCTGAATTAACACCGAAACTCAAGAAGAAACTGAGTAACCTCGCCGAGAAAGAAGAACAGCTTACAGCAAGGCTGACTGGTGAAGATAAGGAGCTGTTTCAAAACTATGTCAGTGCTTATATTGAATTTTCAACTACAAGTAATGCTGACAGTTTTATATCAGGCTTTAGGCTCGGAGCAAAATTCACATACGACACATTTGTTGAGAATACGAAAGGATGATGCGATTATGAAAAATATTACATACAGACAGGTTGGAGATTTCAACATACCTAACCTTATATTACCACCCGAAGAAACAAATATCATTCTCGGCAAATGGGGTATGCTACATAAGGATTATCTTCTAAAACATAAAAAAGTGGTGTTTGCAACTCTGCTCGCCGAAGGCAAACTGTATCAACACTGTGCTGAGGTGGAGAATCAAGCACAGAATATGTTCGATGCTCTCGTAAAACAGCTGAAAGATACTGAAGGTGTAACCGAGCAACTTAAAGAAGAGAATCAGATGGAGTGGGTACAGAGAATGCACAATATTCAGCAAAGGGCAAATGAGATTCTTTGCAATGAGTTGATTTGCTGCTAATGGATAAACACACGGCTTACTGAAAGGTAGGCCGTGATTTTTATATTCATAACTTGTTTTCAACATAAGTAAAAATAAGTTTTGTGAATGTCTTGAACTTGTTTTTAACATATGTTATAATAAGTTTGCAAAATTGATAAAGGGGAATAACTATGAAAAATTTTGAGCTTTGTGCTGATATTGAAATAGTAATGGAATTGCTGGGTATTACAGCATCAGACCTTGCTGGTAATATTGGAGTTACATCTACAACTATTTCTCGTTGGAGAAAAAACGAGGAAAATGTAACTATTTCTAATTTGAATGCCTTTTACAACTTTGCCTTTAATAAAGGAATTCGTTTGAATAAAATTAAGGAGCAACTATTTAAGGAAGATTGTCCTACAAATTCAACTATTCTTTTTCACGGCGCAAAAACATATATAGATGGACAAATTTCGATAGAAAAATCAAAAAATACAAATGACTTTGGTAGAGGTTTTTATTGTGGAGAAAGTTTAGAACAATCGGCAATGTTTGTTGCAAACTATCCGGAATCCTCTCTTTACATTTTAGAATTTGATAAAAGCAAATTAAAATATACCCAACTTAATGTTGACCGTGATTGGATGCTTCTGATTGCTTATTTTCGAAATAAGCTAAACGATTATTCAGGACATCCTATTATTGCAAATCTTCTTTCAAAACTTGAAGGTGTAGATTATATTATAGCACCTATTGCCGATAATCGCATGTTTGAAATAATTGATAGCTTTATTGATGGCGAAATTACAGATGTGCAATGTCAACACTGTCTTTCGGCAACTAACTTGGGTAATCAATATGTTTTTATTACCGATAAATCGTTAAAGCAACTTAAAGTTTTGCGACATTGTTATCTGGCACCGGACGAAAAGGATTATTACCTTACCTCTAAAAAAGAAGAATCAAGAATAGGCAATGATAAAGTTAAAATAGCCCGAAAACAATACAGAGGTCAAGGAGATTATATAGAGGATATATTAAAATGAGAAAAATTGACGAAATAGGATTAAAATTATGCAAAATGCAGGCGGATGTGTTTTCTGCATCCGCCTCCAGAGAAAAGTGCAGTTCTTTAATATTTATAAGAAGGTTTATGAATTCTCAGGTTGCACAACGTATGGATACAGATGGTTTCCTTTTTGAAGCTTGTGATATTAACAGTATTTTTGAAGATATTAATGTGGAATTTGGTGAGAGTTCTTACGGTAAAGAAAAATACTCTGACTCAGAACTATATTGGATTGGGTATATCTATCGATATTGGGCATATACACACCAAAAAACAAGCAAACAGATATATAAAATTATAAAGCCGAAAGAATTAAAAGGACTCTACTACCCATATCATTCATTTGATCCTGCACAGGCAATAGAAAGGATTCTTGAGGCGCGAGGAATGAGCGAAGATAATCTAACTTCAAGGGGAGTTAAGATTTTAAGAAGTGTCATAAAAAAAGAAAAGGATTCGAGGAATGACTCATGAGTAAGGTTTTTAAATATCTTAAAGGATTAAAAGTGCCGTCTAAAATATTAATCGGTGTATGGATGTTTTGTATGTTTGTGGTAACATTTGCTTGTGCAGTTGGAACAGGAGGCTATTTAACTTCCGACGATATAACAATATTATTTGTTGGTTATATTATTTTCAGTAATTTCTTTCTTGTTCCTGCGATAGCTTTTGATAAAATTATTAAAGCGAGGCAAAGCACACGTGATGAATTTACTTCAGATAAATCTTGGACCGTTTTATTTCTCTTATGTTTTTTCTTTTGGCCTTTAGGCTTGCATAGGTTTTATGCGGGTAAGAAAACCTCAGGAATTATCTATATTTTCACTATGGGTTGTTTTGGATTCGGTTATGTCATAGATTTAATTCTCATTTTATCCGGAAAATTTACTGACCAAGTAGGCAGACCGATTAAATATAACAAACAAAGCAATAGTAATAAAACAGCAATATATACTCAAAGGTTTGCTGATGAGATTAACGGTTACAAAGAGTCATTAAGTTCATCTTTTGCAGATGCAAAAACAAAGATTAATAAAGATGTAATTGTTGATAAAGTTGAAAAAGTAAAACAAACTGTAAAAAACAATTCTGAAAAAGGAATCAACATTCAAAATAATAGTAGGTCTTCGCCATTCACAGATATATCTATAACTGGCGCAGATGAAAAATCACAAGCTATACCCCAAATAGATACAACTTCTCAGCAAACAAAAAATATCTATGCTTCGGCAGGAGCAATAAGAATCAAAACAAGTGTTTCAGATGATGGATTAACTTTTGATTTTGATGATGATTACAGATATGGTTCTAATTTTACAAAAGATATGGCTAAACTGGTAAATAAAACCGGCGACAAGGCGCCTTTTGTTCCTTTTATGCAATATTGGCCGTCATATGACAGTATGAACAGACAACAAAAGAATTGGTATTTCTATTGGAGAACCCAAGTCAGACAATCCGTGTATTTAAAAACTGATTTATCATATATATTTGTTCACATATATGAGCTACTAAGTGGTTTTGGATGGAAAGCTCCGGAAGATGGTTACAATCAAATTCTTGCGTTATGGACAAATTATAGAGGAGAACATCCTAAGCTTGACCATTATTTGCTTAACTGGCTGTTTGATTTTGCACAATTGCATAATTTGGAATATCACGTTCCTGATTGTTCTGATATTTCTTTGCCGTATCAACCTGCAATAAGAGATATTTTGATTGATGCACACAGCACTGAAAAGCCTTTAAAACTGTCCTTCGCATTGATTGATGCTTTGTGTGACTATTCTTTAGTAAACAGTAAATTTTATAAAGAAGGGCATCAATTATTAATGAGTGAAGCTATCCCGAGAGTGGTAGCATTAGCAGATGCTATGTTGATAAAAAATAAGGGTAAAGGCATTCTTGAAATTTACGGTCCAAAACGTACGAAACAACAAAGCTATTATGCTTTTCAAAGTGCAAATTGCATAAATGCAAATAAAAGAATCAACGTGTCTGTAAAAGGTTACACAAGCAGCCAAAAGTTACGTAGTTATATCAACGAATTGGTTCGCTATGCCGAAAATGTTTTACGAGAGTTATATGGTTCAAGAGGTCGTCTGAGGGGCGTTGAGATAGACGATGAAACCGCTAAAATGGTAAAATCATTTTTGATTAAAGAATATTCGCCGAAGAAAACAACCACAGAAGTTCCTAAAAAAGCTGAAGTAAATCTTGATTTTAATAACATTAAAGAGTTAAGAAATCAATCGGATGTAGTAAGAACCATTCTTAAAGTACCTGAAGATCCTGCAGAACAAAAAGAGTTATTGACGGATATTGATGTTATAAAAACAATCTTTGGTTTGATACCGACATATTGTCGTCCTTTAATTGATGAATTGCATTCAAATACATGGGAGATAAAATATGATTCATCAACTCAACCGACAATTGATAAAGTAAACGAGATTTCTTTAAAGTATTTGGCGTGTGCCATCTTGGTTGTTGAAGGAGATCATCTCCTTTTAGAAGATGATTATAGGGATGAGTTCGAGTACATATGTAACCACCTTGATGAATTTGAGTGTGGTGACAATTCCGAAGCAGAATCTGATGATTGTTCGAAGTTTAATGTAGATGTTCTTACTGATGAATTAAAACAGTTAATAGAAACTCTTTCTCCGATACAGCAAGAAATAGTATATGTTATCTTAAACAAAGACAATATCAGTTCTCAATTAGAGGAGATAGCTAATGCAGAATTATCAATGCCGGAAATGTTAATTGACGAAATTAACGATATTTCATCACAAATTATTAGTGATATATTGATAGATACATTTGGTGATGAGATTAGTGTATTAGAACAATATGAGAATGAATTAAAAGATGCAATGAAAAGAGAGGAATAAATTATGTCTGTAACAATAAATCGTCGTGAATCTGCGGCTTTAATAAACTCATTAACAGCGGGAGTTGTACCGAGAATAGGTCTCAGGCATATTGCTGTAGGTAGACAAGGCGAAGTTAACGCCTTTTTGCAAGATTTATCAACTATTGAAGATGGTGGTGCTGCTTTCAGATTCGTTTGCGGTCAATATGGTAGCGGTAAAAGCTTTTTGTTGCAAACTATTCGTAATAATGCAATGGAGCGTTCCTTTGTTGTTATGGATGCCGATTTGTCTCCTGAAAGAAGATTGACTGGTGCAGGCGGACAAGGTTTAGCTACATACAGAGAATTGATACAGCATCTTTCAACAAGAACACGTCCGGAAGGAAGTGCATTGGAATCAATTTTGCAAAAATGGATTGCTTCTATGCAAACTACAATAGCAAAGGAAGAGAATTTGCAGGTTAATGACCCGGCATTAATAAAAGCAGTAAGTGATAAAATTGCAGAAGTTTTATCTGAACTTTCCGAAATGGCTTACGGTTTTGCTTTTTCAAATGTAATAGATTCTTATTGGAAAGGTATGAAAAACGGAGATGATGTATTAAAAACATCTGCTTTAAGGTGGTTGCGAGGTGAGTATGCAAATAAAACCGAAGCAAAAAGAGAGCTTCCTGTTGATAGTATTATTGATGACCAAAATTGGTATGAGTTTTTAAAACTTTTTGCTCTTTTTGTGAAAAAAGCAGGATATAAAGGCTTACTCGTGTTTATTGATGAAGGAGTAAATCTTTATAAGATAAATCACAAGCAAGCGAGAGACAGTAACTATGAAAAGGTACTTACAATCTTTAATGATACAATGCAAGGAAAAGCGGAATATATTGGTGTATTTATGAGTGGTACTCCGCAATTTATTTATGATGAACGCAGAGGTTTGTTTAGTTATGAAGCATTACGTTCACGTCTTGCAGATAATCGTTTTGCAATTAAAGGTTTTGTTGATTTTACAAGTCCTGTAATTAAGCTTGAACAGCTGACACCTGAAGAAATATATTTACTACTTGAGCGTCTTTGTGAATTGCATAGTTCACATTATTCATACGAATGCAATTTAGGACAAAAAGAACTTACTGTATTTTTAAATATGGTTCTCGGAAGATTAGGTGCCGACCAATTACTTACACCTCGAGAAGTTACAAGAGATTTTCTTGGTTTATTAAATATTCTTCATCAAAATCCCGGTACCACATTTGATGAATTAATTAATAAGCAGGGATTTTCTGTGCAGAGTGCAGAAAAAGACCCTGAACAAATTGATGAAGAAAGCGATAATTTGTTTGCGGAGTTTGATATATGAGTAGAAGTGCCTTTGAACGTTATGCCGGTTTTATTCAGGAATACATATATCGAAAAAAATGGACTGATTTAAGAGAGGTTCAGGTTGAGGCTTGTGATGCAATTTTAGATACAGACAAGCATGTGATAATTGCCTCCGGAACAGCTTCAGGAAAAACGGAAGCAGCTTTCTTCCCGATTTTAACACTGTTAGAAAACAATCCGTCTGATTCTGTTGGTATCATGTATATAGGACCATTGAAAGCTCTTATTAATGACCAGTTTGAGAGATTAAATGATTTGTTGGATGATGTTGATATTCCTGTTTGGTCATGGCATGGTGATATTTCGCAATCGCATAAGAAAAAGGCATTAAAGACTGCAAAAGGAGTGTTGCAGATTACTCCTGAATCATTAGAAGCCTTAATTATGAGACATCCGGGTGATGCAAGCAGGTTGTTTTCTGATTTGCGATTTATTGTTATTGATGAGATACATGCTTTGATGGGTGAAGATAGAGGCCTGCAAGTTTTGTGTTTGATTGATAAGTTAGAAAAACTTACAAATTGTTATCCTCGAAGAGTTGGATTGTCCGCAACATTAAATGACTATGAACCGGCAATGAAATATCTTTGTTCAGGTAGCAATAGAACGGCCGTGTCCGTTGGCATTCAGGCTCATAAAAGAACTATTTCTCTTTGTGCCGAATCGTTTGTAATTCCTGAAAAAGAACAGGACGCAAACAATGTAATTGATGAATATAATTCCTTTTTATATGACAATTGTCATAATAAAAAGTGTTTGATTTTTACAAACAGCAGAGGAAGTGCAGAAAAAACAATCGATGATATGAAAAGAGAAGCTGCACGACGTAATGAAAATGATGTGTTTTATGTTCATCATGGCAGTGTTTCTGCATCATTACGCAGAGAGGCAGAAGAAGCTCTTAGAGATAATGATGGACCAACTGTTGCTGCTGCAACACTAACGCTTGAGTTAGGAATTGATATTGGTGATTTGGATTCTACAATCCAAATAGGCGCTCCATACACTTGTTCAAGTTTTGTACAAAGATTAGGTCGTTCAGGCAGAAGAACCGGAAAATCTCAAATGATGTTTCTTAATCTATTTAAACCGTCCCATAAAAATCCATTAGATGCACTTCCGTGGGACTTGTTGCGTTCAATAGCTATTATACAGTTATATTTAGAGGAACGTTGGGTTGAGCCTTTTGAACAAAAGAAAAAGCCCTTTAGCTTATTGGCCCATCAAACATTGAGTGTTTTGATGTCTTATGGTGAACTAATGCCATCTGAACTTGCACAGAAGGTATTATTGCTTCCAGCCTTTAAAAATATTATTTCCGCTGATGAGTATCGTATCTTGTTAAAATATATGTTAGAGAAAGAATATATTGAAAGATTGGACAATGGCGGAATAATAGTTGGCTTAAAAGGCGAAAAGATTTGCAATCATTTTACTTTTTATGCTGTTTTTAAAGAAGAGGAAGCATACAAGGTCCTAAGCAGTAACGGTGAAGTCGGCACGTTAAATAAGTGCCCGGCAATTGATGAGGTGTTTATTCTTGCAGGAAGGGCATGGAAGGTTATATCCATTGACGAGGAAAGAAAAACGATCCATGTTAATCAGACAAAAAGCAGCAAGATTCCATTATGGAATGGCGAGGGCGGAGATATTGATTCGAAAGTTATACAACGAATCAAAAAGGTACTGCAAGAAGATGTTATATATCCATATCTTCAGAAAAATGCAATTGAGGTTTTAGAAAAAGCCAGAGAATTAGCACGAACATCAGGTATATTAGATAGTGACATTATTCAATATGCAGATAAATCTTATTATATTTGTCCGTGGATAGGTACAAAGGAAATCAGAACCATTGTTAATCTTTTTGCCTACGGACTAAAGGAATATCTTGATATTAGATCAATTTCTAATTCGATTTATTATTTAAGTTTTACTAGTGGATTAGAAACCTTCGATCTTACTAAAAAATTACAGGAACTTGTGATTGATAAAGATAACCCGAATATGGTGCTTAATGAAAATCAAGCGCCGAGAATTGATAAATATGATTATATGGTGCCTGATGAACTCTTAAGAGAAGCGTATTTATATAATCAGGTTAATGTACCTTCTGGAAACGAAATTCTCAATAATCTCATCTGGAGATAAGCTCTAAATAAATCGCCGAGGTTTTGTTCCTTCGGCGATTTTTATGAGGTTAATAAATTTTTTATCAACACGACACTTTTTTGAAGAAACCATATTGACAAGCATACATTCGTTCTGTATACTTAATACACAATTTAATAGTTAACTTTGTAGCGCGTAAGCGGAGCAATATTTATTGACTACCCAAGCACCGTATGAAGATAAGAACAGAGGTAATCTGCACTTATTTCATCCGGTGTTTTTTTGTTTGTCTTGCGTGATACCGACGGTAAAAGTCCTTTCCTCTGTTCATCGGAGGTGAGGACTTTTTTGTTTTTATGCACCTTGACAACTGAATGACCGTCTGAAAGTGATACGACTTTGCGATGATACGAGCAAGGCAACGCTACGGTGAGATTCCGGGGCAGGAACTATTTCAGGTGAAACGGCAAGAAATTTGTAGAAAATTATTGACAAAAGAACAAATGTTCTTTATAATGGTAAATTGGTAAATAATGTATTTACCCTACAACTAAATATCAACTGAAACACATATTTTTTACTTATTGGCTTTATGCCAACACATATTATCTGACTGAAAAAGTATAGTCTGATACTCGGTCAGTAACATACGGACAATCAGAGCTTAAATTTTAAGCCGTTACATAGTTTCAGTACAAACTGTGCGAGAGGATGAAATGTCCTACCGCTATTTGTGCTGTCTATGTGACGGCTTTTTTGTTTTCTAAAAAGTATTTCTGAAAATCAGGAACAATTTTAGGTGGCTTATTCCCATTACTTGTAGAGATAATTTCTTTATATAATAACTGCCCCCACAAAAGGAACTCGGTATAAAAAATACTACAGCC
>JAGALZ010000022.1 GCA_017848055.1 Oscillospiraceae bacterium
TACTTTGCATTCAAGGGAAACAGGGGAGTCGCAAAGTAGCACCGTCGGAACAGTCTTCGCATCTGTCGTTTCAAGCTTCATTTCCTTAATCTTGTCAATATCTCTGCCAGACTTTACACCGCAGTAGTCAATCGCTCGTATTAGCTTTTTTGTCGGAAGATTTATGCAGAATACTCCGCTTTCCTTGATAAGACCATAGGAATATCTCTCAGGCCTTACCGATATGTAAGTCTTAGGCGGCTGAGTGCAAAGCGTTCCTGTCCACGCAACAGTAAACACGTTCGGCTTGTCGGCAGGGCCGCAGGTTATGAGCGCAGGCGGTACGGGAGCCGTCAGCACAGAGCCCTTCCATGTTATTCTTTCTGAGTTCATAATTTCTCCGCCTACTTTTTCTGTGAATGACTTTCATAACCAAAACCGTAAAGCTTTATGTGAAGTTCATTGAAATCGTCATATAAAGCCTGAGTCTGATTTTCGAGAAAGTAATAATGTGCAATGTAAGGAATGAGCAGGCAAAGAAAAGCTAAAGTCAGCACTATAAAGGCTATTGAGCTTGTGCAGAAGGATGTAATCAATGATGCAATCGTGCAAATCGCAAACAGTACCGTTACAATAAGATGCACAAATCTTTCGTGCTGAAAAAATGCAATCTGACGCTCGTGATACTTTAAAAGTTCCTCTAAATCGCAGTCGCCGCTTTCAATTGCCTTGCGGAAATAAAGTCTGTATTGTGTAAGGTAATTTTTCATAGCAGTTTAAATTAAATCTCAACAATCTCAGCGTCTTCGAGGTAAACACCCTTGTCACGCTTTGTGTATTTTTCAGGGTGAGCTTTTACGTCCTTTTCAAGCCAGATAAGCGAAGCCTTGTCTGCAGCAGAACCAAGCATCTTGTTGATTTTTCCGTAACGCTTCATAAAGCTCTTTTTCTTCTTGCCAGCATCCTTTTTCTTGCCGGTGCCTAATATGAGAGCAACCCCGGCAGCCGCCGCCATAAGCGCCAGATGCTTTGCGGTGTCCATAAGTACAATTCCGCCTTCACGCTCTTTTTCGTTAAGCATACCACTACAACTCCTTTTGATTGAATTAACCTTATGTATAATTATATACCAACTTTTCTGACTTGGCAAGTCCCGTTTAAAAAATATGCCGGTAAATATTGAAAAATCCAGGATAATGTGATATAATAAAATGAAATAGAAAGGCAGGTGTTAACAGATGGCAAGAAGAATATCAATCGCTGTGGTATATGGCGGAATAAATTCTGAATATCAGGATAAGATTCTCCAGGGTATTGTAGACACCGCAAAGCTTAATAAGTACAACGTCGGAATTTTTGCCCCTCTGAGCAACACCACCTCTCATTCGTTGCATGATAAAGGTGAAAGCAAGATTTTCGACCTTATAAACTATGAGCTTTTTGATGCAGTTATTATCCTGCCTTCAACGATTCATTCGCAGGAGATTACGGACAAGATTTTGTCTGATGCCCGAAGCGCAGGAGTACCTGTCATTTCAATAGACAGAAAAATCGGCGGATGTCATAGTATCGAGCTAAATTATGCCGAAGGCTTTTCCAGACTTATCGAACATCTTATCGTTGAACATGATGCAAGAAAGCTCAATTACATAGGTGCCTTTGAAAACGAAATTGAAACTGACCAGCGTTTTTTAGCTTTCAGAAAGACACTGAATAAGTTTGGCATACCTTATGAGCATAAGCGTGTCTGCTTTGCCGAGTATGATGAGTATAAAGCAATTCTGAAGGTCAGACAGTATCTGGATGACGGCAACCACCTTCCGGATGCCTTTGTCTGCGCAAATGACAGTATGGCAATCGGCATTTGCGATGAGCTTGCCAAAAGAGGGTATAAGGTTCCGCAGGATGTCATAGTAACAGGCTTTGACGGAATCAGATATGCTTCAAGCCATGTCCCTTCTATTACAACGGTTAAGGTTTCCTATTACAAAGCGGGAGAAAGTGCGGTTGCAATTTTAGGCGATGTTCTAAGACTTGATAAAGGCGAGTATATTCATGCAGAACTGAAGAACGATTTTGTATTGGCAGGAAGCTGTGGCTGCGGAACTGATGACGCAAGATTGCAAAATGAGTTTCTTCACTCACTCAATGCCGAAAATGACAGATTTATCAGCTTTTCCAAGAGGCTTGTCAGAATGAGCGAGGATTTAACCTTTGTAAATTCATTCGATGCTGCTTTCCATAAGCTGAAGTATTATTTCCAGGATATCTATGTCGATAGGATTTATCTTTGCCTTAATACTCATTTTGAAACACCGAGGAATAAGCTTGCAGACGTCGATTATACAGAGTATACCGACAGAATAAATGTCCGTGTATCAAGAGAATATGGTGCATATCGTGAGTCGTATTCCATTGATAAGGCGGATATAGTTCCCGGACTTATGGACGAAGGGCCATTCTCGAATGTGTTCTTTATAACACCGCTCCACTTCCAGGATAGAAATTTCGGATATCTTGCCCTCAGCTGTGACGGCTATATCGGAAGCAATACGCTTTTTAATACTTGGAAAATGAACGTCTGCACAGCACTTGAAAATGTCAGAATCAAAACCGAGCAGGCGGTCTATGCCAATATGCTCGAAAGAATGTATATAAGAGACCCTCTCACAAACCTGCTTAACAGACGAGGACTGTTCAATAAGGCAAACGAGCTCTTTGAGATTTCAAAGAAGCGCCGCAAGCCGGTGTTCGTGTTTACCGCAGACCTTGATAATTTAAAGATAATCAATGACCAGTTCGGACACCACGAAGGCGATAATGCTATCGTCCAGGTAGGAAATATCTTAAACCGAATTTCAAGACACAGAGAACTGTGCTCAAGATTCGGCGGAGATGAGTTTGAGGTTATGGCTTTCAGCTATACAAAGTCGCTTGCGCAGGAGTTTGTCGAGGAGCTTAAACGCTCATTCGATGAGTATAACAAAACAAGCGGAAAACCGTATATCGTTGCAGTAAGTGTCGGTACTTATGTCGCAGTCCCTGATGCGGATTCTTCTCTCGAGGACTTTATAAGACAAGCCGACGACGCAATGTATAAGGATAAACAGAAACGTAAAAAAGCGGGTATTGCAGTATATAATAAAAATTCGCAGCCCCTTGAAAGGAAGTAAATATAATGAAGTATGTAGTTTTGCTCTGTGACGGTATGGCAGATTTGCCTGTCGAGGAGCTTGGCGGAAAAACACCGATGGAGGCAGCAAATAAACCTAATATGGATATGCTTGCCGCAAAGTCAACTGTCGGACTTGTTAAAACAGTTGACGACAATATGAAGCCGGGAAGCGACGTTGCTAACCTCTCTGTAATCGGCTATGACCCGCAGATTTATTACAGCGGACGTTCTCCGCTTGAAGCAGGCTCTATCGGCATAGATATGAAGGATACCGATGTTTCGTTCAGATGTAACCTCGTTACCGTTTCCGCTGAGGAGAATTACGAGGATAAAACCCTCGTAGATTACTGCGCAGACGATATCTCAACCGAAGAAGCCGCTGAGCTTGTTAAAACTCTCGCCCAGCATTTCAACAGCGAAGAGTTCCAGCTCTATTCAGGCGTAAGCTACCGTCATTGCCTTATCTGGAATAACGGTACTATGGATGTAGGAACACTTACACCGCCTCACGATATCACCGGCAGACCTGTAAAGGAATATGTTCCGATGCACGAAAATGCTCAGAAGCTCTATGCTATGATGCGTGAAAGCTACGGCATACTCAAAGACCACCCGATAAATTTAAAGAGAATCGCAAACGGCAAGCGTCCCGCAAACTCAATGTGGTTCTGGGGCGAGGGAGTAAGAAAACCACTTATGCCTTTTGAAGAAAAGTATGGACTCAAGGGCTCTATGATTTCTGCCGTTGACCTTTTGAAGGGAATCGGTAAGTTCAGTGGAATGAATGTTGTCAGCGTTGACGGCGCAACTGGCTACATAGATACAAATTTCGATGGCAAGGCCCAGGCTTGTATAAATGAGCTTGCAAACGGACAGGACTTTGTTTATATCCACGTTGAAGCTCCTGATGAGTGCGGCCATAGAAATGAAATGGAGAATAAGGTTCACTCTATCGAGCTTATAGACGAGAAGATTTTAGCTCCCGTTTTGTCAGCACTCCAGAAGTATGACGACTTCAAGATTATGATTTTACCTGACCACCCGACACCGCTTTGCCTTAAAACACACACAAATACACCTGTTCCTTTTATGATTTATCATAAAAATGCAGAGGTAGAAGGTGTTGAAAAGCTCAGCGAAAAATCAGCTGAAGCAACCGGATTGTTTGTTGCCAAGGGCTGTACACTTATGGATAGATTCTTAGACAAGTAAGTTATATCGAGACCGAAAGGACTAAACTATGAAACTCAAAAAGCTTCTTGCAATACTTCTTTCAGCAACCCTTGCCTTGTCACTGCTTTCCGCTTGTGATAGTTCCGACAGTTCATCTTCATCAGATTTAAGCTCGTCATCATCTTCTTCTGAGAAGGACGACGACAGCGACGATAAATCAGCTACCCTGACTCACGAGGTTTTGGCGTTTTCGGCTGATGGTAGTGCTACGGTAACAACACAGCGCTATTTCACAGAGCATACCGACCTTACAATCGCTTGTCCCGAAGGAGCATCTGTCTACTATACAACAGACGGAAGCGAACCGACCAAGGATTCAAAACTGTATGAAAAGCCGGTAAGAATCAGAGCGTCTTCAGGCGATTTCCCTAAGTGTATGGTGCTGAAGGCTAAGGCTTATTATTCTGATGGTACTGAGTCTGAAGTCGTTACACATACAATGTTTGCACAAAAGGGAATAGATAACAGATTCGAAACCCTGGTATTCTCGATTTCTGCTGACCCCGCCGTGCTGACAGACGGCCCGGACGGCATACTCTATGGCGAGAACTATGAGCAAAGAGGCAGAGAAAGCGAAAGAGAAGTCTATGTTGAAGCTCTGAATCCGGACGGTAGTACCGTTTTCTCACAAGGAGCAGGTGTCAGAGTCTACGGCGCAGCTTCAAGAGCTTCATCAATCAAGTCCCTTAAGCTTTTCGCAAGAAAGGAATATGACCCGAATCACGGAAAGTTCAAAATTGATTCGTTCGGTACAATCGGTGCCGACGGCGAGGTAATGAACAAGTACGACAAGCTTGTACTGAGAAATTACGGCAACGACTTCCAGTTTGCTTTTATCCGTGACGAGTTCAATCAAAGACTGGCTGCACAGGCAGGCTACACCGATGTGGAAGCAGTTGTTCCTGCTGTTGTATATATAAACGGAGAGTACTATGGACTTGTATATCTCCATGAATCATATTGCAATGATTTCTTTACCGATAAATACGGTGCAGGCGAGGGAAGTTACGAAGTCATCGAGGGTACTGAAGCAGAAAAGAAAACCGACGATGACGACGAGGAAACAGTCGCAGCTGCAACTGAATTTAACGAAAAGTATAATGAGCTTGCGTATTCTGACCTTACTGATGACGCAAACTATCAGAAGCTTTGCGAGTTTATGGATGTAGAGAATTATCTGCAGAACTATGCATTTAATATTTATGTAAATAACTACGACTGGCCGCAGAATAACTATAAGTGCTATAGATATTATGCCGCAGACGGAGAAGAGTATGGCGAAGGTGCAATGGATGGAAGATGGCGTTTCCTTTTCCATGATACCGACTTCTCGCTTGCTTTGTATGAGCAGACCGAAACCAATGCCGGCTATAACAACCTAAAGCAGATTCTCAAAGAGGGAAGCGAGCGTTATTCACCTCTCTTTGCAAATCTTATGAACAGAGAAGATTGCAAGCAGTATTTCCTCGATGAAATGGAAAGACTTATGGATGGAGCGCTTTCTTATGAGAATATGTCAAATACGCTGGATACTATGAACGCCGAAAGATATAACGAAATGCAGTTTTATTTCAAACACCTCGAAGGAATGAAGTCTTCTGATTCATCAATATGGATATGGTATGATGAATATCTCAAGAGAACTGAGAATATCAGAAGCTTTGCAAATCGCAGAAGAGTCTATATGGAAAGATTCTTGAAGAGCGAGCTCGGACTCCCTGACGATTACTTTGATAAGTAAACAGTAGAGGACTCCTGAAAAAGGGGTCCTCTGTTTGTGAAAATATGCTTGCTAAAACAAGCCCGATGTGATATAATTTATCTTGTTTGTGAAAATAATAATCGGAGGAAATTTAAAATGGAATATTTATGGCTTTTGCTGGGCTTTGTGCTTCTTATTAAAGGTGCCGATGTCTTTGTAGACGGAAGCAGCTCTATCGCAAAGCTTATGAAAATCCCGCAGTTTATTATCGGTCTTACTATCGTTTCATTCGGTACAAGTGCACCGGAGGCGGCTGTTAGTATCTCAGCAAGTATAACAGGCAATAACGAGATTTCAATAGGAAACGTAATCGGCTCGAATTTTTTCAACCTCCTTATGGTTGTTGGCGTTTGTTCGATAATTTCGCCGATGCTCGTCGATAAGAACATCAAGAAGTTCGACTTTCCGTTTTCTATTTTGATTGCCGCTGTTACACTTGTAATGTGCCTTGATAAGGAGCTTTCAAGGCTTGACGGTATCATTCTGTTAGTCATATTTGCGTTCTATCTGTTCAAGACAATAAGAACAGCCCTCAAGAACAAAACCGAAGAGGAAGAGGGAAAGAAGCTCTCTCCGCTTCTGAGCATTATATTTATTGTTGCAGGTCTTGCCGCAGTTGTAATAGGCGGAGATTTGGTAGTTGACAATGCAGTAATAATCGCCGGAAAGCTCGGCATGTCAAAGACCCTTATAGGCTTAACTGTCATCGCTTTGGGAACATCGCTCCCTGAGCTTGTAACATCAATAGTTGCCGCAAGAAAGGGAGAAAAGGGTCTTGCACTCGGTAACGTCGTAGGCTCAAATATCTTCAACATACTGTTTGTTCTTGCAATGTCAGTTACAATCAGCCCGATTCCGATTCTTACAGCGTCAATTATCGATACAGCAGTTCTTATAGCAGTTTCGATTGTTATGCTTCTTATGATTGTAAAGGATGACAAATATTCACGACTCAACGGTATTATCGCAGTGCTTATGTATGCAGTGTATACAGCCTATATCATCTACAGAAACTAAAAGAAAAGCCTCGGAAATTTTCCGAGGCTTTGTTATTTTATTAGTCGCCGGTTGAAGCTCTTAACATTACGGTGTGCTTCATAGTGTAGTAGCCGGTGTCATCAGCCTTGCCGTTGATGTTTTCAAGAAGCTTCTTAAGTACAAATCTTCCCATCTCATCGCATGGCTGTGCAATACTTGAAATTGTCGGTATGTAACGCTCACACCAAGTGATGTCGTCAAATCCGATTACAGCAAGCTCACTTCCGATTTTTACGCCCATATCAGTTGCTTCCTTGATAGCTGCAGCCGCAAGAAGGTCTGAAATAGCAAATACGGCAGTCGGTCTGTCCTCGAGAGCCATAAACTGCTGTATAGCAGCTCTGCCGTGCTCATAGCCGTAGTCTCCTCTGTAAACATAGCCCTCAGGAATGTCGATTCCGTTTTGTTCAAGTGCTCTGAAAAATCCCTTTTCTCTGTTAGCCGAGGAAACTGTGTCGGAAAGGGTGGAAATAATCGCAATCTTAGTGTGTCCTTTGTCGATAAGAGCCTTAGCCGCATCATATCCGCCAAGCTCGTCGTCAACAACAACCGTCAGAACATCTGCGCCCTGGCAACCCTCACAGCAAAGTGCAATGTGGTAGTTCTGCGCAAGTGAATTGATAGTACCGCTTCCGAGTACAGTTCCGAGAAGCACAGCACCGTCAACAGTTCGGTTATAGAGCATATTAAGCTGTCTGTTTTCAATCTCAGGGGTACCGTTCGAGATTGAAGTTATAATGTCATAACCCTCAGCAGCAGCGGCTTCCTGCATTCCTGCGATGATTTTTGAGTAAAGTGAATGTTCGGAAGATGGCTGAATAACCAGAATGCTGTTTGTAACACACTTTCTTAAGTTTCTGCCAAGAAAGTTCGGGCTGTAGTTAAGTGCCTTGATTGTGTCGTTTACGGCTTTTGTAGCAGCCTCAGAAACATTGGCGCTTCCGTTCAATACTCTTGAAACAGTAGCAACCGATACACCTGCAGCCTTTGCAACATCCTTTATAGTAACGCTCATATTGACTAACCCCTCTCAAAATATAGTTCTGATTATATGATAACATATAAATTTGCTAATTTCAACAATTTTTTCTAATCCTTTGCATCGAACCAGCTCTTTCCACGATTTACGTCAGCAGGAATCGGCACAGCAAGTGAAACGGCCTTGTTCATTTCCTCAGAAAGTGCTATTGATGCACGTTCAGCATCAGATTCAGATGCCTCGACAATCAGCTCGTCATGTACCTGTAAAATAAGCCTTGCATCAAGCTTTTCTTCTTTAAGCCTGCGGTAAACCTTGACCATAGCGATTTTGATTATGTCAGCCGCCGCACCCTGAATAGGAGCATTCATTGCAGCACGCTTGCCGAATGCCTGAAGCATCTTGTTTGAAGATAAAAGCTCAGGAATGTATCGTCTTCTGCCGAATAGTGTAGTAACGTAACCGTTCTTTATTCCGTCTTCAACAGTCTTGTCCATAAATTCAGAAACCTTCGGGAAATTATCAAGATATCCCTGAATGTATTTCTTTGCTTCTGCAACAGAAACTCCGATGTCCTTTGAAAGAGAAAATGCACCTATTCCGTAGATTATTCCGAAGTTTACAGCCTTAGCCGCACGACGCATTTCAGGCGTTATAAAATCTATAGGCAAATCGAACACCTGGGAAGCAGTTGAAGCGTGAATGTCGCCACCCTCTAAGAATATCCTCTGCATGTTCTCGTCACCGCATACTGCCGCTAACACTCTCAGTTCAATCTGGCTGTAGTCAGCGTCCAGAAGCACCTTGCCTTCGTCAGCGACAAAGAACTTTCTCATATTCCTGCCGATTTCTTTTCTTACAGGAATGTTCTGAACGTTTGGTTCGGTTGATGAAATTCTGCCCGTCCTTGTTTCAGTCTGCTTGAAAACGGAACGAACCCTGCCGTCATCACAAACTACCTTCAGAAGTCCGTCAACATAGGTTGAGCTGAGCTTTGTAAGTGTGCGGTATTCGAGGATTTTCGGAACAATAGGATGCAGGTTTGCAATAGACTCTAATACCTCAGCGTTTGTCGAGTAGCCCGACTTTGTCTTTTTCTTGCAGGGGAGTGCAAGCTCTTCGAAAAGCACAACTCCAAGTTGCTTTGGCGAGCTTATATTGAATTCACGTCCAGCAAGAGCGTATATTTCATTTTCTAAAACGTCAATATCGTCTTTTATCTGTCTGCCGAAGCTTTCAACACCTTCAATGTCAATCTTTACGCCATCAACTTCCATGGATGCCAGAACCTCGCAGAGAGGTTGTTCGATTTCGTAAAGAAGCTTGTCCATTCCGGTGAGCTTTATCTCCGCCTCGAGCCTCTCGCAAAGAGAAGGAAGCGACGCAATATCCGAGTGCCCCTCAACGTCCTTGCGGTAGTGTACCTTGTAGCAGGAGCAAAGATTCTCGCAGGTGTAATCGGAAGACTGTGAGTTTAAAAGATAGCCTGCCAAATCACAGCAGAACATAATATTCTTGGCTTCTTCCTTGTTTTCAAAACAAAGCTTGAAAGCTTCCTTCGCCGCAAAACATCTTTTAATTCCTTCGCAAGTGAGATATTTGAGGATTACAGCCTTATCTTCGCTTACCAGAATTTCGTCCCTATAAACAACTTCGAGCTTGCCGTTTTCGTAAATAAAACAGCTTTCCGATATTCCGTCTACCTCTTCAGCGGTAAGTTCTCTTACAGTGTATTTTGCAAGGTCCGAAAGCTTTGCCTTGTCCTCTGCAACTGCTTCGGCAGGGGAGTCTGAAACAAGCTTTTCTTTGAGCTTGAACATCTCAAGGTCGGAAAGTATGTCAGAAAGCTCCTTTGTGTCCTGTTCTCTGAGCTTGTATGCACAGCAGCTCTTTTCAATAGGAGCATCCTTTACAATGGTGCCGAGCCAGCGGCTCTCGTATGCACTGTCCTTACCGTTTGTGAGCTTTGCCTTAACCGACGGAGTAAGCGAAGCAGTTTCCAGATTCTCATAGAGTCCGTCAACACTACCGAATTGCTGAATAAGCGAAAGCGCCGTCTTTTCGCCGATTCCCGCAACTCCCGAAATGTTGTCTGAGCTGTCGCCCTGAAGTGCCTTTATCTCAATAAGCTGGGAAGGCTCGAGCCCGTAAACCTCTCTTATTTTATCGGTGTCGTAGATTACAGTACCCTTGTTTGTCGCAAGTCTTACTGTTGTCTTGTCGCTTACAAGCTGTAAAGAGTCACGGTCGCCCGTAACAATACAGCACTCATCATCTTCGCCCTTGAATGCCTCTGACAGAGTGCCGAGAATATCATCCGCTTCCCAGCCCTCGCACTCAATCACAGTAACACCCATAGCCTTGAGAATCTTCTTTATCATCGGCATCTGCTGTGCAAGCTCCGAAGGCATACCTTTTCTGTTTGCCTTGTAGCTTGCAACTTTTTTGTGTCTGAATGTAGGAGCTTTCAGGTCAAATGCAACTGCAACGCAGTCAGGCTTAACCTCTGAAAATTCCTTGGTGTAAATATTCAAAAATCCCGTAATCGCATTTGTAAAGAAGCCCTTTGAATTTGAGAGCATTTTAATTCCGTAAAAAGCTCTGTTCATTATGCTGTTGCCGTCAATAGCCAAAATTTTCATAAGTTATAATCTCCGTATTTTATAGTCGGTAAATTCTTTTCATCTCGTCTGAGTATTCACCGTTGCCATCAGTCGTAAACAGTGGCGGTTCAATAGTCATGTATGGCTTTGAACCCTTCTTGCCTTCGATAAGTATCAGCCACGGTGCACTTTCGGGAGTCTTCTGAACCATTCTCAGTCGCTTGGGTTCGATTCCGTTTTGCTTCATAGCAAGCATAGTGTCGCAAAGTCTTTCGGGACGGTTACAGATACAAAGTCTTCCGCCGAATTTCAGATTTCTTGCTGCCGTCTTGCATACATCGGATATGTTGCAAAGGATTTCGTGCCTTGCAATTGTCACCGCATCAGTCTTGTTTTTGATGCCCGTGTTATTTATCTTGTAAGGCGGATTGCAGGTAATAAGGTCAAGCTCCTTTTCGGACTTGTATTCCTTTAAATCACAGCCGAAAATCTCAAGTGTCGAAAGTGAACTCTTTTCTTTTGTAAGCTCAAGCTGCTCTACAGCTTTTTGCTGTATCTCCACAGCCGCAACATAGGAAGGGTGACAGTTTCTTATCATGAGAAGTGCAACAATTCCGCTTCCTGAGCATAAATCGCATACATAGTCCTTGTTTCTCGGCGACGCAAAATCTGCAAGTAAAAAAGCATCAGTGCCGAAGCGATGCTCATCTGAAATGCAGATTTCAATGCCGTCACCCAGGTTTTCAAATTTAAAATCATCGTAAGTAGTCGTAGCCATAAAGCCTCCGGATAAAAGGATTTCTCGTTATGTATTATTATAGCATAAAATTTCACTTGTCGCAATAAGTTTTCTTAGTGCTATCTGTAAAAGTTATGGTTTATTTGATAAAAAGTTATCAAAATCACTTGCAAAATGGGAGAAGATAAGTTATAATATATATTGTGTTGCGGAATGCTTTCCGCTACTAAACCAGAAGGGAGTTTTAAAACAGTATGACTTATTCACATGAAGTTGAAATGATGTGCCCTATCGCTCAGGGCGTAGCTCACGGTGCTGCTCCTATCCCGGAGGAGGCAAAGTGGGTTAAGGCTAAGGAAATCGCTGATATTTCCGGCTTTACACACGGTATTGGCTGGTGTGCACCACAGCAGGGTACCTGCAAGCTCACACTTAACGTTAAGGAAGGTATCATCCAGGAATGTCTTGTTGAAACAATCGGATGCTCCGGTATGACTCACTCAGCAGCTATGGCTTCTGAAATTCTTCCGGGCAGAACAATCCTCGAAGCTCTCAACACAGACCTCGTTTGTGACGCTATCAATACAGCAATGAGAGAGCTCTTCCTCCAGATTGTATACGGCCGTTCACAGAGTGCTTTCTCTGAAGACGGACTTACAATCGGTGCAGGCCTCGAAGACCTCGGTAAGGGACTTCGTTCACAGGTAGGTACAATGTACGGCACACTTGCAAAGGGCCCACGTTACCTCGAAATGACCGACGGCTACGTAACAGGTATTGCACTTAATGAAGATAATGAAATCATTGGCTATAAGTTTGTTAACTTCGGTAAGATGATGGACTTCATCAAGGCTGGCGACGATGCAAACACAGCATTTGAAAAGGCTCAGGGCCAGTACGGCAGAGTAGCTGATGCTGTTAAGATTGTTGACCCAAGAAAAGAATAAGGAGGAAACAAACAATGGCATTATTTGAATCATATGAAAGAAGAGAAAAGCAGATTCTCGCTTGCATTAAGGAATATGGCATTAACTCTATCGAAGAGTGCGCAGAAATCTGCAAGGCTAAGGGCCTCGATATCTATAAGCTCGTTGAAGGTATTCAGCCAATCTGCTTTGAAAACGCAAAGTGGGCTTACACAGTAGGCTGTGCAATCGCAATCAAGAAGGGCTGCACAAAGGCTGCTGACGCTGCTGCTGCAATCGGTGAAGGCCTCCAGTCATTCTGTATCCCTGGCTCTGTAGCTGACCAGAGAAAGGTTGGTCTCGGCCACGGTAACCTCGGCAAGATGCTTCTTGAAGAGGATACAGAGTGCTTCGCATTCCTCGCAGGACACGAATCCTTCGCTGCTGCTGAAGGTGCTATCGGTATCGCTGAAAAGGCTAACAAGGTACGTAAAAAGCCCCTCCGCGTCATCCTCAACGGTCTTGGCAAGGACGCTGCTCAGATTATTGCACGTATCAATGGTTTCACTTATGTTGAAA
>JAGALZ010000023.1 GCA_017848055.1 Oscillospiraceae bacterium
CTCAAACTCCTTTCCTAAAACTTTTGTAATTTAATTTCAGCCCCATAGGGTACCTATCAAAGAGCAGAGAATTCAAAAAATATTCTCTCTGGTAAGTACCCTAATGGGGCTGAAATCATATTAAAAGTCTTCGTAAGGGGGTTCGGGGGACAACCTTTCTTCAGAAAGGTTTCTCCCGATAAACTCATATAATATATTCTATATACCTATTCACCTTATGACCTTAGCGGTTTTATTTTTTGTCACACATTTTGATATATGAAGCGATTACATAGAAAAACATCACGAAGGCGACAACGGTAGCAACTGCCAGGAATGCTCCGGACTTTGTCAGCACATATAGACCATTAAAAACCCACATAACTGACAGCAGAAGGAAAGTGACTGCGGTCTGTCGGTAATAGGGTTTCTTTTCCTCGTCAGTCATCTGCTCACGCTGCTGTTTTGAAGCATAGATATAGTTATTATGAAACAGATATCCCTTTTCCATAAAGGCTCTTATACTTGCCACAGCACACAATACAGCTGCAACGAACATGAGAATTGCCAGAATCTTTTCTACCATACTGTTCCTCCCTATAACAAAACCGCCCATGATATTCAATCACGGGCGGTAAAAGTTGTCGAATGGATTTTAGATTAAGCCTGTGGCTTTGTAGCACCCTGCTGGTCTTCCATTACGCCCTTTAAGCCTGCTGCGAGACCTGCGATGCTCTGGATTTCGCTAGGGATAATAATCTTTGTAGCATTACCGTCAGCAACCTTAGGGAATGCTTCGATAGCCTTGTACTTGAGTACGTTTTCGTTAGGACAAGCCTGATTGAGTCTTTCGAGAGCCTCAGCGTTAGCGTTCTGAACGTTAGCGATAGCCATAGCGTCACCTTCAGACTCACGAATCTTCTTTTCTCTCATAGCGTCAGCTCTTAAAATCATAGCCTGCTTTTCAGCCTCAGCCTTGAGGATAGCAGCCTGCTTATCAGCTTCTGCACGGAGAATCTTAGATTCCTTTTCACCTTCTGCAACGAGAATCTGGGACTTCTTTTCACCTTCAGCCTGAAGAATCTTTTCACGTCTTTCACGTTCAGCCTTCATCTGACGTTCCATTGCGTCCTGGATTTCTCTTGGTGGGAGAATGTTCTTAAGCTCTACCTTGAGAACCTTGATACCCCAACGGTCTGTAGCTTCGTCGAGGATAGCTGTGATTGAAGTATTGATATTATCTCTTGAAGTAAGAGTTGCGTCGAGTTCCATACCACCGATGATGTTACGGAGTGTTGTAGCTGTGAGGTTTTCGATAGCAGAGAGAGGTCTTTCAACGCCGTATGTGTACTGCTTAGCGTTTGTTACCTGATAGAACACAACTGTGTCAATCTGCATTGAAACGTTATCCTTTGTGATAACAGACTGAGGTCTGAAATCTACTACTCTTTCCTTGATGGAAACCTTCTGAGCGATTCTGTCAACGAATGGCCAAAGGAAAATAAGACCTGTTCCCTTTGCGGAATTAAATGTACCGAGTCTTTCGATTACATATACGTAAGCCTGTGGTACGATTTTAATTCTTGTGATAAGATAGATGATTGCAATAACAGCGATTGCAATAAGTACATATCCGCCGAATTCCATAATTGTTTACCTCCAATAAAACTAATTCTTTACGATGAGCTTTGAGCCGTCAACCTCAACTACAGTGACAGTTGAACCTTCCTCGATAATATCGCCCTCAAGGCTTCTTGCTGCCCAATAGGTACCATTGAGCTTTACTCTGCCCTTTGAGAGAGAATTATTGATTGTTTCAGTAACTATTGCCACCTTACCGATATCGAGCTCGCTGTTGGTTGCCACCTTGTTGCTCAAAAACTTCTTGACAAGCGGTCTTGTAGCCCACAGAGCCACAGCTGATACTGCAACAAACACTAAAAGCTGCACCCAGAAAGGTACTTCAAAGATTGCAAGAAGGAGCGACACGAGTGCGCCGAGTCCGAGCCAGACACTTACCAGCTGGAAGGTTACTGCTTCAAGCACAAGAAAGAATACAAGTGCGGCTGCCCAAAAAATGATTAAGCCGTATTCCATATATTCTTACTCCTTTCCCATAATATAATGTGGTTTCGTGGTGTAAATATCATTTACATTGAATATATAATACCACACTTTTTTTCAGATTGCAATAGTTTTTTCAAAAAAATTATAAATTTTTTGTTAAGGCAATTTACGCCATTAACTTTACCATTACAGCCTTCTGAGCGTGGAGACGGTTTTCTGCCTCGTCGAAGATTTCGTTTGCGTGAGCCTCGAACACCTTTGCGGTGATTTCCTCTTCACGGTGAGCAGGCAGGCAGTGCTGAACCATAGCGTCGCCCTTAGCGGCAGCCATAACCTCATCGTTAATCTGGTAGCCGGCAAAAATCTTCTTACGCTCCTCTGCCTCAGCTTCCTCGCCCATAGAAGCCCAAACGTCAGTGTAGAGAACATCTGCGCCCTTTGCAGCTTCGACAGGTGAAGTTGTGAGTGTGAACTTATCGCCGTAAGCCTTTGCAAACTCGAGAACCTCTGCGTCAGGCTCATATCCTTCAGGGCAAGCGATTGAAACGCTCATACCTACCTTAAGACCGCCGACGATAAGGGAGTTTGCCATATTGTTTCCGTCGCCGATAAAGCAGAGCTTGAGGCCTTCGAGAACGCCCTTATACTCACGGATTGTCATAAGGTCAGCGAGAACCTGGCATGGGTGACAGAAGTCTGTAAGACCGTTGATTATAGGAATAGAGCCATACTCTGCGAGGTCTTCTACTTCCTTCTGCTCGAAGGTACGAATCATGATACCGTCGAGGTAGCGGGAGAGAACTCTTGCTGTATCCTGCACCGGCTCGCCACGTCCAATCTGAAGGTCACGGCTTGAAAGGAAGAGTGCCTGGCCGCCGAGCTGGTACATACCGGTTTCAAAAGAAACACGTGTACGGGTTGAGGACTTCTGGAAAATCATTCCGAGAGTCTTACCCTTTAAGTGCTTATGCTCGAAGCCGTTTTTCTGCTCATATTTGAGCTGGTCTGCGAGATTTAAGATGTCGATGATTTCCTCCTTGGACAAGTCAAGGAGCTTAAGTAAATGCTTCATTTTGTTTACCTCCGTATATATTGTTTTATAAATTACTTACTGAGTACATTTTTAAGTATTTCAAGACCTGCGTCGATTTCTTCAAACGAGATATTGAGCGGTGGGAGAAGTCTGAGCTTTTCCTTTGCTGTAAGCACCAAGAGTCCCTCGTCAAGGCAAGCCTTGCAGACATCTGCGGCTGTCTTTGTTTTGAGAGTCATACCAATCATAAGTCCCTTACCGCTGACAGAAACAACCTCGTCAATCTCAGAGAGCTTTTCCCAGAGGTACTGAGCCTTCTTCTCAACGCTTTCCATAAAGCCGTCTGCACATACCTTATTGAGGACTGCATATCCTCCTGCGCAGGCAATCGGATTTCCGCCGAAGGTAGAGCCGTGTGTACCCTTTGAGAGCACCTCACAACAGCTGTCGTCAGCGAGGCATGCACCAATCGGAACACCGCCTGCGAGTCCCTTTGCGAGAGTTGTCACATTCGGCTTTACACCGTAGTGCTGAGAAGCTAAAAGCTTTGCTGTTCTGCCGATACCTGTCTGCACCTCATCTGCGATAAAGAGAAGGTCTTTCTCCTTACAGATTTTTGCGACCTCGTCAACAAACTCCTTATCAAGCGGGATTACACCGCCCTCGCCCTGGACGAACTCGACCATTATAGCGCACACTGTATCGTCGAGCTTTTCGTTAAGGTCGGCGATATCGTTTGCCTTAGCGTACTTGAAGCCTTCCACAAACGGGAAGAAGTAGTTATGAAAAACATCCTGACCTGTTGCGGAGAGTGTTGCAAGAGTTCTTCCGTGGAAGGAATTTACCAAAGTAATAATAGTATGTCTTCCCTTGCCGTATTTATCGAAGCTGTACTTTCTTGCAAGCTTTATTGCACACTCGTTTGCCTCAGCGCCCGAGTTTCCGAAGAACACCTTGCTGTAGCCTGTTTCCTCGCAGAGCTTCTTTGCAAAGTCAGCCTGGATTTTTGTGTAGTAGTAATTTGAGGTGTGCTGAATCTGCTTTGCCTGGCTGCAGACAGCCTCCACCCAGTCGCTGTCGCAGAAGCCGAGGGAGTTTGTACCGATTCCTGAACCGAAGTCTATATACTTCTTCTCGTCCTCACCTGTAGCGACACGGTTTTCACCGCTTTCCATAACCACGTCGAACCTGCCGTAGGTTCCCATAACGTAGCTGTTGAACTGATTTATAGTTTCCATTGTTGTTACTTCCCTTTTTTGATTTTTTCCTTTATAAAGTCATAGAACTCATTGCTGTCGCCTATCTCGAACAAATCACGGTTGATGTAGTAGGTCATATCGTCCTTTGAAAAGAGATAATATTTGGATTTTGTTTTTCTGACAGCGACAATTTTCGAGTAGCTTACCGCTTTTTCCTTTTCCTTTTTGGTTACTGTGAAGCGGTTGTCATAAAAATCGCAGTAGAGTCCTACATTGAGTATTCTGTTTTTATCCTCATCATACTGCTTCTGAGCGTCGAATATGTGAGAAAAGAGAGTCGGGTACAAAAACAAGAATGCAAAACCTGCTGACATAAGAGCAAGGATATCCTCCTTGATGACTATATCATACACGCACATTGCAAGACTGATAATTCCGCAGGCAATGAGTATGGGTCTTATTTTTCTGTCCTTGAAGCACTTGTTCTGCTTATGGAGCTCGAAATACTCATTTTTGTTCTTGCACACGCCTTTTGCTGAGAACAGCTTTTCATTCATCTGTTTATCCTCCGCTGAAGGCTTTAAGGCTGGAACTGTGTTCCTACACCTTCGTTTGACAAAAGCTCGATGAGAATTGAGTGAGGAACTCTGCCGTCGATGATAGATGTTTTCTTAACACCACGTCTTATTGCTTCAACACAGCAGTCGATTTTCGGAATCATACCGCCGCCGATTATCCCCTGCTTCTTTAGGTATGCGACCTCGCTGATGCTGCACTCAGGGATAAGTGTTGTTTCGTCGTCCTTATCTCTTAAAAGACCTGCGATATCGGTCATCAGGATAAGATTTTCAGCTCTCAGACAAGCGGCAATTCTTGCAGCTGCGGTGTCGGCATTGATGTTATAGGTCTGGCCGTCCTCGCTTGTTGCAACAGTTGAGATGATAGGAACATAGCCTGCGTTCATAGCGTCGATAATAGGCTTTGTTGAAACTGTAGTGATTTCGCCTACATAGCCAAGGTCATTTTCAGCCTCAAGCTTCTTTGCCATAATCATTCCGCCGTCGATTCCGCACATACCGAGTGCCTTACCGCCGTGGAGCTGGAGATGTGCCACAAGCTCCTTGTTGAGCTTTCCTGCGAGCACCATCTGCACTACTTCCATGGTGTCTGCATCTGTATATCTGAGTCCGCCGACAAACTTGCTCTCGATATTGAGTCTTTTGAGCATTGAGTTGATTTCAGGGCCGCCGCCGTGAACGAGAACGACCTTGATGCCTACTGCTGACAAAAGCACGATATCGTTCATAACTGCGTCCTTGAGCTTTTCGTTTGTCATTGCGTTTCCGCCGTACTTTACGACTACTACCTTATTATTATACTTCTGTATATAAGGGAGTGCGTCGATAAGCACTTCGCTTCGAATCTTATTGCTGATTTCCATAGTTTAATCTGTCCTTCTTTTTTAGTTTCTTTGCTGATTCTGCATATTTATTACAAGCCCTGAGAGAATGCGGTAGGCATTCTGGGCATCCTGTACGCTGTAAAGTGCCGAGGGTGCGATATTGTGATATCCTACGTTTGCAACGTGACGTGGAGCGTGTCCGTTAAAGGCGTTCTGTGTTGCAAACATCATCAGATTCATATTTGCAAAATTCACAGTACCGATTCCGTTCTTGCCCATATTGACGGTAACGTTGCTGATTTGGGCAATTTCGCAGGATGAAAATTTATTGTTGGTAATCGTCAGAACTCTGTGGTCGGTAATTGCGTAACAACTATCGGGTGTTTTTCCGATTATCATTACGATTCCGATTATCAGAAACATCACGCCGAACAGCGGGAATATCATAGCCATAGCATCAAACGCTACCCGGAACATTCGATGCAGACCTTCCTATTCCTATTGTCGATGAAATCCACATAACCGCAAACAGAACGAAGAACACACCCATAAATCTGCCTGGGTTGGCGCCCGTCTTTACGCCTTTTCCGCCGCCCTTTACGGTTTTCCCTACCCAATACACCTGCTCGCCCGGCAAGAGGTAGGGTGAAAACTTTGCAATTATATTCTCTGAATCTGCCGGCTGATTATAGGCACCGATATTCTGCTCATAGCGTTCATCGCTGTAGTAGTCCTGCTCGTTATAGTAATCGTTATTATTCATTACTTATCTCCTGAAAAGCTTAAGTTTTGTTGACATATATTCCGTCGTTTAATGCCTTGTAGGCTGCCTCACCGTCTTTGATATTGAAAAAGCCGTTGCCCATTCCGAAGTTTCCGTAGTTATTCACGGGTACAGTCGAATTGAAGGTTACATTATACAAGTCCTGCGACAGCGGGATAAGCCGTGGATTTGATATCTGATTGAGCATTATAGTCGAGGTGCCACGGCCCGATTTCACAATCACTCTATTGTCGGTAACAGCGTAGCACACCACATTATTGGCTTTACCAAATACAATACCTATTCCGATAATCACAAACGGCACACCGAAAAGCCCGAAGACTCCGGCGCTTGAAAACGCACCGACTACCCAGAATATTGAGAAGGCAAGCCAGAAGATTCCGAATACCTTCTGTACTACAGCGCTGCCCTTATCGTCATTTGCAACACCTGTACCAGCCCAGACAATTCTTTCACCCTGGTAGAGGTGTCTTTGAACGGCTCTCGAGGCTTTCTCGAAGTCCTGGGCATTTCTGCCGTACTCGCACGGCTCCTCGCCGAAGTTATATTCGTGGTGGGTTTCATCGTTTACAGGCTCGATATAGCCGGAGCTTTCATAGCTTCGGTCAGAAAAATCCGAGCCTCTTTCCCTATCACGCTCTTCCATATAGCGCTGATATTCGTCGTCCTCGTCCTTACGATTCCAAAACATAGCGTTCTCCTTTTACGAACGGTAATCTCCGTTTATCTTGACATATTCGTATGTAAGGTCACAGCCCCAGGCCTTTGCGGATACATCGCCTGCATTAAGGTTTACTGTAATTGTGATTTCATCCTCGAGGAGAATTTCCTTTGCGATTTCCTCTGAGAATTCAATTCCTGCTCCGTCACGGCAAACATCGACCTTGCCCTTTGAAGAGGATATTGAAACGTCGACCTTCATAATATCAAACTGTGCGTCTGCATAGCCTATTGCACAGAGGACACGTCCCCAGTTAGCGTCAGCGCCGAACATTGCACACTTGAGAAGATTTGAGCCGATAACACTCTTTGCAACAATAATTGCAGTATCGAGGTCGGGAGCACCGACACACTCGCACTCCAAAAGCTTTGTTGCACCCTCGCCGTCCTTAGCGAGCATTCTTGTCATATTCATCATAACGACATAGAGAGCATTTTTGAAGGCATCGAAGTCCTCGCCCTCGCCCGTGATTTCCGCATTTTCAGCAAGTCCGTTTGCCATAACCGAAACCATATCGTTTGTGGATGTATCGCCGTCAACCGAGAGGCAGTTGTATGTAATCTTAACCACTTCAGAAAGTGCCTTCTGGAGCATCTGTGCGGAAATTGCACAGTCGGTTGTAATGAAGTTGAGTGTTGTAGCCATATTAGGCTTAATCATACCGCTTCCCTTTGCCATACCGCCGAGGTGGACGGTCTTTCCGCCGATTGTAAGCTCGACAGCGACCTCCTTCTTAACGGTATCTGTTGTCATAATAGCGGTTGCCGCCTCGACGTTTCCGTTATAGGAAAGCTTTTGCGCAAGTCTTGGAACAGCCCACTCAACCGGCTCGATAGGGAGAATCTGACCGATAACGCCGGTAGAAGCTACAATTACCTCTTCAGGAGCAATTCCAAGCTCATTTGCTGTAAGCTCACACATACGGAAAGCCTTCTGCTCGCCGTCTGCGTTGCAGGTATTTGCGTTCTTTGAGTTTACGATAACGGCTCTTGCCTTACCGCCTGTTTTCAGGAGGTTTTTCTTTGTAACTAAAATCGGTGCACCCTTTACCTTATTGAGGGTATAGACTGCGGCGGCGTTACAGATAACATCTGAAACAACCATACCGATATCGTTCTTGTGATTTGACACTGGGCTTTCGTTGCCGTCAGCCACCGGCGACTTCTTGATTCCGCAGTAGATACCGCTTGCCTTGAAGCCCTTAGCGGCACAGACACCGCCTTCGATAAAATTCATATTTCCAACTAAGTTCATAAGTGTATTCCTTCCTTAAAGTCCTGTTGCCTCGTCGATGCCGAGCATAATATTCATATTCTGCACTGCGGCACCTGATGCTCCCTTGCCCAGGTTATCAAGTCTAGAGCAGAGTAGTATTCTTTCTTCGTTTCCGAAGACGAAAAGCTGCATATCGTTTGTACCCTCCAAATCATTTGCGGACAAGAATCCGTCGGGGAGAGTTTCCTTACCGCCGAGCTCCATGACCTTTACAAATCTCTGTCCTGCGTAATGTGCAGACAGAATTTCGTGGATATCGGCAGGTGTATATTTCTTCGGCAGAGTACGTGTAATAAGCGGAAGGCTTACAACCATACCTGCATAGTAGTCGTCAACGATAGGGTTAAACATAGGCTCAAACTGCAGTCCGCATATCTTCTGCATTTCAGGGATATGCTTGTGACTCTGCGGCAGTGCATACTGTCTTGGTGAGCACATTGCTTTTGTCTTGTCTGCTCCCTCAATAGAAGCTATCATCTTCTTACCGCCGCCGCTATAGCCAGAAACTGCGTGCGAGATAACGGGGTAATCCTTAGGGATAACGCCTGCCTGCACGAGTGGGTAGACAAGTGAGATAAATCCGCTTGCATAACAGCCCGGGTTTGCTACTCTCTTAGAATTTGCAATTGCTTCTCTGTGAGCCTTTGAAAGCTCTGCAAATCCGTAGTCCCATGCAGGGTTGGTTCTGTGTGCTGTTGAAGCGTCGATAATTCTTGTATTCGGGTTTTCAACAAGTGAAACCGCTTCGATTGCGGCAGCGTCGGGCAGACAGAGAAAAGTGATATCCGACTCGTTTATGAGTCTTTTTCTCTCGTTTACGTCCTTACGCTTATCCTCGTCGATAAGCAGAATTTCGATATCGTTTCTCTTTGGAAGACGCTCGAAAATCTGAAGTCCTGTTGTTCCCTCTTTACCGTCTATAAAAACCTTTGTCATTTTATTTCATCCCTTAAAATTTAGTCCTTTGTTATCCACTGCGACATTCCGAAGCCGAAATTGTCGTGCGGTCTTTTCTTGAAGCCGAACTTCTCGTAGAAGCCCTCCTTATCCTTTGCGGAAGCAAGCAGGAGCATTGTTGTTTCGCCCGGCAATGTATTTTCATCAACATACTGCATAAAGGCTTCGAGTAGCTTTCTGCCGTAGCCCTTCCCCTGAAAATCGGGGTGGACGATAACATCCGTAAGCATCAGATAATATCCGCCGTCGCCCGAGGCTCTGGCAAGTCCTATACATCTGTTATCCTGTGTTTCCTCACGAAGCACCGCCATAAACAGCCCCTTGCTCTGACCTATATTAAACTGTCTTTTTGACACCTTGTGCCAGCCGACAAGCTCACGCAGGTGGGAATATTCCTCGTATGTGATTTTATCGTCAAGATACATATTTATCCTTCTTTACTTTGAAAGCTTATTTTCAACATACTCAATCTGTGCCTTTACGCACTCAGGTGCAGGGCCGCCTGCAGCCTTTCTCTGCATAACGCAGGTGTCGAGGCTGATTGCTTCAAAAACGTCCTCCTCGAAGGTTTCGCAGAGTGCCTTGTACTCACTGAGAGGCAAGGTTTCGAGTGTGAGATTCATATCAATACACTTTGCAACGAGTGTGCCTGTAATTTTGTAGGCATCTCTGAAAGGAAGTCCCTTCTTTACGAGGTAGTCTGCACAGTCGGTTGCATTGATAAAGCCTCTTGCTGCGGCATTTCTCATATTCTGAGGGAGCACCTTCATAGTATCGAGCATCGGAATAAATGTCTTGAGGCAAAGCTTTACTGTATCGACAGCGTCGAATATTGCAGGCTTATCCTCCTGCATATCCTTGTTGTACGCAAGCGGTGTACCCTTCATCATTGTGAGAAGTGTATTGAGGTCGCCGTAAACTCTTCCCGTCTTACCTCTGATAAGCTCTGTGATATCGGGATTTTTCTTCTGCGGCATAATTGACGAGCCTGTTGCGAAGGCGTCGTCAAGCTCGATAAACTTGAATTCCCACGAGCACCACATTACGATTTCCTCAGAAAATCTCGAGAGGTGCATCATAAGGATAGAAATAGCGTTTGCAAGCTCGATGCAGAAATCTCTGTCAGAAACACCGTCAAGTGAGTTCTGAGAAATCTCGTCAAAGCCAAGCAAGTCGCAGACTCTCTGTCTGTTTATCGGGTATGTAGTAGAAGCGAGCGCTCCGCTTCCGAGTGGAAGCACATTCATACGCTTCTTTGTATCCATAAGTCTTTCTCTGTCACGCAGGAGCATCTGAGCGTATGCCATAACGTGGTGAGCAAAGGTAATTGGCTGTGCTCTCTGGAGGTGAGTATAGCCCGGCATAATTGTTGTCATATTGTCCTTTGCGAGCTTGACAATTGTTTCGATAAGGCTTTCGCAAAGCTCCACGATATTATCGATTTCGTCACGCAGATACATTCTTATATCGAGCGCAACCTGGTCATTACGGCTTCTTGCTGTATGAAGTCTTTTGCCTGCATCGCCTATTCTCTTGGTAAGCTCGGCTTCGACGAACATATGCACGTCTTCGGCTGTCGGGTCAAAGGCAAGCTCCCCGCTTTCGATATCCGCAAGAATACCGCTGAGTCCTTCGATAATCTTCTCAGACTCGCTCATTTCGATAATACCGCACTCACCGAGCATTGTAGCGTGTGCTACAGAACCCATAATATCGTGCTTATACATTCTTGCGTCAAAGGAAATAGACGAATTGAAGTCATTTACTCTGTCATCGACTTCCTTTGAAAATCTTCCTGCCCACATCATTTTACTGTTAATCTGTGTCATAATTATGCTCCGTTCAATTATTTTGCTCTGGGATTTTGTTCCTCAATAAAAACCATATGGGCAAAGCGTGAAAAATGCTCTAAAAAAGCACTATCCGACACTCTGCCCTGCATTATTTCTACAGTTTTTGACTAAAGATTAGTCCTTGTTTGTTTCCATGAGATACTGCTCAATCAGTTTTGAAACATCGATTCCGTTGATTTTAAGTCCGTCGATGATACAGTCGTTAATCTCAACGTTTGTAAGGTCGCAATATGCAAATGTAGCGCCTCTCATAACAGGGTTTTTAAATTCGACATTGTTCATGATGCTGCAGCCGAATCTTGTGCCGGTCATATTAACGCCTAAGAATCTTGCATCTGCCATATAGATGTCGGTGAAATCCGCACCCTTTAAATTGATATTGTTGAGCGTTGCCTTTTCAAGGTTAACGTCATCAAAATGTGCGCCCTTGAGGTTTACGTTGTTGAACTTTGTATCTCCGAGGTTAACGTCTTCGAATGAAGAGTTCGGAAGGCTGTCGTATGAGATTGCAACCTTCTTATCAAGCTCGTGCTCGTATTTGATGTTATCAGCCATTGTAAAATCCTCCGTTTCTAAAAATTATATCTGTCGTCATCCGGTCGGTTGTAATATTCTTCGTATTCCTGCTCGTTTGTCAGGGTATATTCATCACGCAAATACTGACTGTCAGACGCTTCCAAACTGTCATTTTTCTTTTTCAGAAGATAGTGAAGCGAAGTGCAAGCCAGGATAAAGAAAACTGTAACTGTAACCGCATATGCTATAATATAATAGACAATATGTGCTTCTTCGTTTTCGATAGCCTCAACCATGCTTTCCCACTGCCACTTTGAAATACCGAAATCCTCACGGTCAAGAGAATCTAAATCCTTAACGCCACGGATTTCATCAGCAAATTTTGTAGTAAAGGAAAAGATATGGTTTACTGCCATTCCAAGCCACATCGAAACCGCTGCACCTGCCATGGAAATTGTTCTCATTACCACCGATGCACCCGAGCAATGTTTTCTTGCAAACATGCTCAGCACGATAGCGACTATAGTGCAAGCAAATGCTGCATAATAGCATCTTGTGGCATTTCCGAGCGGAGTAACAAGCTGTGTAAACAAATACTCCTCGACATTGTCGATTTCCTTTTCAGACACCGACTGCACAAAAGCGTATATCAGATTTCCGGCTGACAGTGTAATCGCAAGCAGAGCAGCAAATATTGCTACTCTGAAGGCGATTGCCGTAATTTTTGAATTCATATCAGTTTACCCTGAAGCAGACAAAAGACAAATTACTTGTTGTTTCTCTTCTGCTCGAGCTTTGCTCTTACCTTGATTGGAAGACCAAAGAGGTTGATGAAGCCTGCGCTGTCCTTCTGGTCGTAAACTTCATCAGCGTCGAATGTAGCAACTTCTTCATCATAGAGAGTGTATGGAGAAGTAACGCCTGCGTTGATGATGTTGCCCTTGTAGAGCTTGAGTCTTACGTCACCTGTTACAGTCTTCTGTGTTTCTGTAACGAATGCGCTCATAGCCTCACGCAGAGGTGTGTACCACTGACCGTTGTAAACAATATCAGCAAACTTGATTGAGAGGTACTGCTTAACTCTTGCTGTTTCCTTATCGAGAGTGATAGTTTCAAGAACCTCGTGAGCGTGGTAAAGGATAGCTCCGCCCGGTGTCTCGTAAACGCCTCTTGACTTCATACCAACAAGACGGTTTTCAACGAGGTCAGCAAGACCGATACCATTCTCACCGCCAAGCTTGTTGAGTGTCTTTACAAGCTCTGTGCCGTTCATTTCCTTGCCGTCAACTGCGGTAGGAACACCCTTTTCAAAGTGGATTGTAACATATGTAGGCTTGTCTGGAGCGTCGATTGGGGAAACGCCCATCTCGAGGAATCCAGGCTTCTCGTACTGTGGCTCGTTTGCAGGGTCTTCAAGGTCGAGGCCTTCGTGTGAGAGGTGCCAGATGTTCTTATCCTTTGAGTAGTTTGTTTCTCTGTTTATCTTGAGAGGGATGTTGTGAGCCTCTGCATAGTCGATTTCCTCATCTCTGGACTTGATGTCCCAGATTCTCCAAGGAGCGATGATTTCCATATCAGGAGCAAATGCCTTGATAGCAAGCTCAAAACGCACCTGGTCGTTACCCTTACCTGTACAGCCGTGGCAGATAGCGTCAGCGCCTTCCTTAAGAGCGATTTCAGCAATTCTCTTTGCAATGATTGGTCTTGCAAATGAAGTGCCGAGCATATATCTGTTCTCGTAGATAGCACCTGCCTGAACGGTAGGATATACATAGTCTGTGATAAATTCCTCTGTGAGGTCTTCGATGTAGAGCTTGGAAGCACCTGTCTTGAGTGCCTTCTCCTCGAGTCCGTCGAGCTCTGTGCCCTGTCCTACGTCACCTGAAACAGCGATAACCTCGCAGTTGTTGTAGTTTTCCTTAAGCCACGGAATGATGATAGATGTGTCAAGTCCTCCCGAATAAGCTAAAACTACCTTCTTGATTTCCTTAGCCATAAAATGATTCTCCTTTTGCTTATAATCTGTTATTCTGATTATACATCACATCCGCATATTATGCAAGCTTTTGTGCATAATTTCAGCCGTTTATACATACAAACCAGTATATTCAGCACTTTTAATGCAAATTTACACAATTTTATGCATAAAAATAATGTATATTCAGAATTTCAAGCCTTTGACAAAGCTATAACAATGTAATTATACCATAAACAGCACAAATTTGCAATAGGAAAGGTGCAAGAAATGCGGTAAATTTGGGGCTTTAAAAGCTATTGACAAACGCTCTTCAGCCTGCTATTATAGAGAAGTAAAGACACGGGGTATTAGCGCAGTTGGGAGCGCGCCACACTGGCAGTGTGGAGGTCACGGGTTCGAATCCCGTATGCTCCACCAATAAAACAAGGAGTTGCCTTTTTGGTAACTCTCTTGTTTTATTATCGGGTATGCGTTGTAAGCAGAAATCGTGGTGACCGCAAGGCAGGGTCACTCACGGGTGTACAGTTTTCCGCAAGGGAAACTGTCGCCGATTCCGAGCAGGGCGAGGAATCGGATAGACCGCTATGCTCCACCAAAGCAGACGAAAAGCAGATTAAGCTATCTGAAGGAGGACAACATTATGGCAGTAAACTACGGAACAAAATACAGCGTCGGCAAAGGCAGCCTTAACATTTACACTGAGGGTGTCGGCGACATCACTATCGTTTTTCTCTCGGGCGGCGGAGTAACCTCCCCTGTCCTTGAATACAGTCCGCTGTACCGCCGTTTGTCTGACACATACAGAATTGCCGTGGTGGAAAAATCAGGCTACGGTATGAGCGAAAGCACAGGCACACAGCGTACTGTTGAAAATATGGTAAACGAGAGCCGTGAGGCGCTGAAAAAGGCAGGCATTATGCCACCATACGTCCTTGCCGCACACTCCTACTCGGGCTTTGAAGCAATCTACTGGGCGAATACTTACCCTAATGAAATAAAGGCTGTGCTGAGCATTGATATGGGACTTCCCGACACAGCCGCCGAAATGGGAAAGGTTATGACTGAGGAAAAACGTCTCAGAGCCAACGAAAAGAACAAGAAGCTTTTTGCAAAAATCCAGAAAAGAGGCCTGCTTGCTAAGCTCGCTAAAAAGCTTACAGTTGATGTCTCGGGACTTATGTCGTCAGACCACCTCAGCGACGAGGAAAAGACTCTCTACGCCGATTTGTTCTACAGGAACATTACAAACGAAGAGGTGTTTGAGGAAAATATGAATCTTGTTTCAAACGCCGAAAAGGCAGGAAAGACAGGTATGCTAAGCGTTCCTGCATTCTTCTATATCAGCGACTTCAAGGCACCTATGAAGGAAGGCACCTGGAAGGAATACGCAATAAAATATGCCGAGAAAATCGGTGCCCAGTACAAAATCACAGACAAGGGACACATGATGTATACAAAAATTCCTGACGAGATGGCGGAAAGCTTCAAGCGGTTTCTTGCCAGAATTTAAGGAGAACTATTATGGAAAAGATATGGACACAAATGTACGAGGCTGCAAAAGCCGTGCTCAATGAACGCAGAATCTCAGACTACGTTACCTGCGGCGAGGTGGCTGCCGCCGTTCTTTCAAAATCGGGAAGAATATACACAGGCGTTTGCATTGACACCTGCTCCACCCTCGGAATATGCGCCGAGAGAAACGCAATCTTCAATATGATTACAAACGGCGAAAACGAAATAGACAAGGTGCTTTGTATCCTGCCCGACGGCTCGTGTGGTGCACCCTGCGGAGCCTGCCGTGAGCTTATGGTGCAGATTATGGCGGGAAAATATTATGACATCGAGATTATGCTCGACTACCAGAGCGGCCGCACAATCAGGCTCGGAGAAATAACACCCGAATGGTGGATAAAATAAGATTTGGCAACAACAAAAAACCCGTGAAGACAATGCAAAAATCTTCACGGGTTTCACTTTTATACAAGACTTCTTGCGGTGTGTATGGATTACTTAACGATGATAACTACAAAGCCATTAGTTGCGACGAAGCCTGATGTTTCGAGCTTGCTTTCGATACCGAGAGTATTGAAGGCGAGGCTGATAGAATCTGCAAGCTTTGCCTCGTCTACCTCCGAGCCGTACCAACGAACTGCGAAAACCTGGGTGTCTGCTGTGATGCCTTCGCACATTTCTGTAACAAGTGCGTCGTAATTATCTGCGGTAAGACCGCTCTGTGTGTAGTATTCGAGTGCTGAATCGTCACCGCCAAAGGACTTTGCAACATCATCAATTTCGAACTTGTCGTCCTTTGTGTAGCCCGTTGCGGTTGCGATTTCCTCACTTGCCTGGTAGAGGAAGTACGGGATACCTGTTGTAACTGCATTATTTGTAGCGTCAACCTCGTACCACTCATCGCCGAGCTTTACAGTGTTCCAAGCGTGTGGAAGATTTCCGTCGAGGTAGCCTGTAACAACCTTGCACTCAACGCCTGCGAGGTCGCAGAGGATTCTGAAGCTGTAAGCGTAGGACATACAAACGCCCTTGCCGTTGATGAGTGTGCCGTAGGTGTTGAAGGCGTCTTCAAACTTACCCGTGTTGTCCTTTACGAAATTATTTGCCTCAGCATTGGCGAGAGCGTCGTTGTCGTAAACGCAGTTTGCAACGAGGTACTCATAGACAGCCTTGACCTTCTGCTCATCTGTCATGCCTTCGGTGATTACAGAAGAAACGATTTCGTCAGCCTTGGCTGTTATCTCGCCCTGCTTAGCCTTGATTGTTTCAGCGTCATAAACATATTCAACCTTGAAGGTGAGTGTGTTGTAATCATAGGAATAAGAGCAGACACCTAAGATATAAGGATTCTGGTAGTACACCTTGTTGAACACGTCAACGAGGTAGTAAGGGTCCTGCAGTGCAGGGAAAGCTTCGAGAGAGATTTCTGTATTGCCCTCGATAAGATTAAGAGCAAGCCACTCCTCTTCTGCTGTTTCAGCGTTGACATAAACGCCCTTCGGAGCTGCACTTACAGTCTGGCTGTCAGCGTTTTCGATATGCTCCTGTGTGTTTTCAATCTGAGTGTCAACGAGGTCTTCGCCCGGAACGTCTGTATTGTCGTCTGTCGGGATAATTGTGTCAACGTCGTTGTCGGGAATCTTGTCGATGTTGTCCTCAGGCTCTGCCTTACCTGCGTCATACTGCTCAGCGAGGAGCTTTGAAACGTGCTCTGAGTACTCGTCTTCAGGGATAACATAGCCTGCGAGAGCTGTTCCCTCGATTGTGTAGTTGTACTGTACAACCTCGTAGCCGTAAACATCAACAACGTATGGTCCGTCATAGATTACGTTTCTCTTTGTAACAGAGCCGTCGATATTGATAACGTCAACTGTTGCAGGGAAATCCTCGGCACTCGGGAAGTTAGCGAAAAGGATGTCTGTTTCCTCAGTAACCCTGTACGGAATAGCCAGCTCGCTTGTTGTGATAGCAGCACTGAGTCCGCTTTCAACTCCGTTTACAACTGCTGTAACATAGTACTCACCATTTACGCAGTAGTTCTGACCTGTGCAGTAGTATCTGCCGTTTTCTCTCTGAACCTCTGCAAGGCCGTGACCTTCGCCTGCGAAGTTGTCAAAGCTGCACTCTGTGGTTGTTCCGTCATAGAGAAGGTGGAGATTTGCATTGCCGCCGTCGTAGCCGAGAGCCGCACCGTTGATAGGATTGTTCACCTTTCCTGTGTCAGGTGTGCCGTCTGTAAGCTTGTAGATGTTGTACTTTTCAGCGCCTTCAACCGGCTCCCACTCAAGCTTCAGTCTGCCCTGCTCGTTTACAACACCCTTAGCGTTAGGAGCTTCAACCTCGTGCTTTACAGTGAAAGGAATAACTGTAGGGCTGGAAAGCTTTGTAGGCTCCTTAGCTTCCATATCATAGTTGAGCGAGATATAGTACATAGGAGCGTTGCCCCAGTTATCGATTTCATTCTTTATATAGTTTTCTTCCTGGTACTCAGTTCCGAGAACAGGTGACATAGGTGCAACTGTGAGAGTGAAGGTTCCGTCGCTGTTTTCTTCTACGCTTGCGTTGTAGTAAATCTTGCTGTCTGCGAGGCAGTCACGCTGAGTATGGATGCTCACGAGGTCATAAAGCTCGACGTTTGCATCGTACCAGCTGAAATTGAACTTGAATGTGAAGCTCTCTGTTTCAGAAACGTTGTACAGAGGCATAATCTCTGTCTGACCGTCTGCGTTGTAGTTGTAGGCGTTCTTGATTTCCTCAACCGAAACAGTCGCACCGCTGTAGGTCATAGTACCTGAAACGGTTCCTGTCTGTACAGAAGAGCTGCTGTCTGATGAATCAAATGAGCCTTCGTTTGCCGAGCAGCCTGTCATAAGGATTGAGAGTGCCATAAGAAATGCTGCTGCCTTTGATAACTTTTTCATAATCTTTTCCTCCGTGTGTATATGGTGTTTTGATTTTTTGTGTTTGTTTTTGCGTCTTACACCCTATACACTACACAACTTCCAAAAAGGTTGCATTTTTCTCAAAAAAATTTTAAAAACTTTTTCTAAGGCTTAATTAACGCTTAAAAATACGTCCTTTGAAGGAATCTCAACATAGCTGTCAGACACGGTCGAAAGCTTTATGATAAGCCCGTCCTCAAACACCGCCATGTAGTAAGTTCTGGTCGCTGAGTCGTCAGCTTTGTCGGTAAGCGTTGCATTTTTGAACTTTTGTGATAACGAGGCAATCTCGTCATCGCCTATTCTGTCAGCGCCAACGAAGTTGTTGGAGCCGCTCTTTAAGATATAGGAAAGGCTGTCGCTTGAGAGCATCTGAGCCATTGCGTCTGCGTACTCGTCAGGCGAGAGCGTGCTTGTGTCCCACTCGTCGATTTTAATCGGCTGACCGGAAATTGCGGTGTTGTCGCCATAGATGTTGACGTTGTTATTTATTGAGCTGTTTGGAATTTCGGATGAATCGGTGGATGATGAAGCTGTGCTTGAAGGCTTTGTATTATTAAGAATGAGCACGCCTGCCGCAACTGCGACAACGAGGCAAGCCGCAATTGATGCCACCGAGCGAACCAATTTGATTTTGCTGCGTTTTTTCTTTGCCTGCTCCTGCTCAAGTGTCAAAGTGAGCTTGTCTAAAAACTCTGCGCTTGGTTTTACGTCTTTATATTCTTCGATGTATTTGCTTTGGATTTTATCAGACATACTGCCCCTCCTCTGAAAGTAGTTCTCTGAGCTTTTCCCGCCCTCGTGAAAGCAAGGATTTGACGGTGCCCTGAGATTTATTTAGAATCTTCGATATCTGCTCGATTGAAAGCTGTTCAAAATAGAACAGGTGGATTGCCACCTTATATTTTTCGGGAAGCTGTGCGACAGCCTCCTTAACTCCGCTTGGTTCTTCTTGTTCATAGGTCACACCCGACGCTTCTTCAAGCTCGACATCGTGACGCCTGTGTGCCGAGGATACAAGCGTTTTTATAACATTGACCGTGACCTTAAGAAGCCACGCTTTTCTGTGCTCCTCATCATTAAACGACTTGTCCGCCCTTATGTACCGAAGCAGAACCTCCTGCGTGACGTCCTCTGCGTCAGCGGTGCTCTGGAGTCTTGCATAGGCAAGACGATAAATCATTGCCGAATATTTGTCAACAAGCTCTCTTGCAGAAAGCTCGGCTACACCGTTGTTACTCAAACTCTACCCTCCCGTTAATCCTTTCTTCATCCTGTATATAACACTGAGCAAGATTAGAAAAGGTTGCATTTTATCAAAAAATATTTCTGTATGATTATATCACCTTTTGTCAGCATTTGCAACGACAAACACTATGCCTTAGCTTTTTATGATGCGGCGACAAAAAAAGCGACCCCGATTTTTCTATCGGAGCCGCTATTCGCCCTCTTCGTGAATACTCAGTACTTTTCATAAAAAGCAAAACCCCCGACAGCTAGTGTCAGGGGTTTATCGCCTGCGGCGGCTCGCCGCTGGTTGCCCCGATGCGACTCGAACGCATGGAATGACGGAGTCAAAGTCCGTTGCCTTACCACTTGGCTACGGGGCAGAATATAAAAACAAGCCGCCAGAATCTGACGGCTTATCGTAAAATGGTTGGGGTAAAAGGATTCGAATTTGCATTAAATTTGTCATATCGTCTTAAAAATGCTATAATTATCAGAAAACAAAATGGAGGCGATAAAATGCAATATTCTGAATGGCTGAAGACCTGGCTTGAGACATATACACTTAACATCAAGCGAACAACCTTCAAACACTACACATCTGTCATTAACACTCATCTGCATAATTCTCTTGGTCGATACAACCTTGAGGATATAACTCTGCAGCTTTTGCAGGAGTTCTACACTCAAAAGTATCGCAACGAGAGAGTTAGTCCGAAAACCTTACGCAATATCAATGGTGTCGTCCACGAATCCCTGCGAGTCGCTGTTGAGCTTGGATTGATTGATTCCAATCCTGCCGACAAAGTGAGGCTCCCGAAGGTATCTGCAAAAGCTATTCACCCTTTTTCTTCTGACGAGATAAAACAGCTTATGGAGCTGTGGCGTTTTCATCGGTTTGGACTGCTGTACCTCTTTGCCCTTTACACCGGAGCAAGAGAGGGAGAAATACTAGGGCTGACCTGGGATTGCGTAGACTTATCCAGAAAGACTGTCGTGCTTGAAAAGCAACTCTCATACTTTGGAAGCGGAGAAGGCTGGCAATTCAACAGCCTCAAAAACAACAAAGTCCGTACAGTCAGTTTGCCCGACTTTCTCGCTGAACGTCTGGCAGAAGAAAAAAAGGAACAACACTCTCACACAGCCAATCGTTTAAACCTTGTCTTTATAAATAAGGAAAACGGAGACCACCTTCGAGCAAAAACTGTCATCAATGATTTCAAAGCGTTAGCAGAAAAGGTCGGTAGACCTAATGCACGTTTTCACGACTTACGTCACACTTATGCAACCAACTGTCTTGAACTCGGTGATAGTATCAAAACTGTTCAGAGCAACCTGGGACACGCTACTGCAAGCTTTACTCTGGCTACATACACGCACGTTTCATCGTCAGCCAAAATTCAAAGTGCGAGAAAACTTGATGAGCTGTATTATCAATTATCATAGTGCTTAAGTACACTATGAATACATATTACTTACATAACACAAACAAAGCAGTTGAAAAAAGATTTCAACTGCTTTTTATTTTGGAGGCGTTTATGATGAAATTTTATGATTTAACAGAACTTATGGAAGTAAAGATTGCACGTGGGCTATATAAGCCCAGAGAATTAGTCGGCTCACCGTTAGACTTTGCGATTTGTCACAATTGCAGCCCAGAGCTTGCTAAACAAGTTTTTCGGGAGCTTGTGGATAGAGCTCTCCTAACTTCTTCGGACGGCAGGAACTATTTTGTTACGCACAACGAGAAGTCAATCGAGAAGGTTCGGCACGAATTGTGTGAGAGAGCAGCAAGGAGATATATCGTGTTTGCTTCGGAAATGGGTGTCAATAAAGAAGAAGCAGTTAACTGTGTGGTATCATTATAGACGGTTATAGAAAGGATTTGATTTTATGGAAAATAAAGACCTTGAACTCAAAGCAAACGAAAACACTAAAAAACCGGATGTCTTTACAATCGTTATGTTACTTTTAATTGTTTCTATCATCGTTGTGGCGGCTGTAATAATTGTAAATTCAACGATAGAATTGACAGATACCTATAACGATACGATGACTAAGATATCAATAATAGAAAAGACATCATCTGGAATTATATCTGATAAAGAAATCGTCAATGGTAAGGTGTCAAGTTCGGGGGGCTTAATTTACGCAAACGGTCAACCTGGATATTTCCTAGGTGGGAATGAGACATATATCCCTACGATATACAGAATACATATTACCTTTGAATATGAATATGACAACACGATGTTCGAAGGTACAAAATATTACGACGTAAGCGAAGATATATATCTTTCCTATGACGTAGGTGACTTTTTTGATTCTCAAAATTTAAAACAATAGAATTTGCGTCAAGTGTGTCTTTATGACACACCACATAACACAAACAGAGCAGTTTAAAGAGATTTCAACTGCTTTTTATTTTGGAGGCGTTTATGATGAAATTTTATGATTTAACAGAACTTATGGAAGTAAAGATTGCACGTGGACATTATAAGCTTAAAGAATTAGTCGGCTCACCGTTAGACTTTGCGATACAACAAAGCTGCAGTCCAGAGCTTGCCAAACGAGTTTTCAAAGAGCTTGTGGACAAAGGTCTTTTATCATCTTCTGACAGCAGAAACTACTTTATCACCGATGATGAATCAATAATAAAAAGAACCAGGATTGACTTATCTAAGAGAGCTGCATCCCGATACCTTGAATTTACCAAGGAACTTGGCATTGAAAAGAACGAAGCTAAAAGTTACATA
>JAGALZ010000003.1 GCA_017848055.1 Oscillospiraceae bacterium
CCCCCTTACAAAGACTTTTAACATGATTTCAGCCCCATAGGGTACACATCAAGAGAACTGTCGAAATTCTTGTGATTGTAATAGGTACCCTATGGGGCTGAAATTTTATTACAAAAGTTTTAGGAAAGGAGTTTGAGGAAAAACCCTTTTTCAAAAGGGTTTTCCTCAATACACACGTAAAAATTCCATACAAATATTGTCTTTGGGTGTATAGGGGTTACAGGATTGTCGGATGCAGGAGAGCGTCAATAACTGCTTCGGGGGATTTTTCTCTGACGTGGAGAAAGTTCACGGGCTCATTTATATCGCCCAGGTAGTGGGCATCGGAGCTTGTTATCGCCTTGCAGGTATTGAGATAGGGGTGCATTTGACGGAATTTTTCGAGCTTTGACAAATCCTTAAACTCGGCAGTTTTAAAGATACTGTCGGGTGGGATAAAGCCGAGGTTTGAGATAACCGAGGTAGTGGACTTATCGACGTGCGCAGGAATTGCGACTCCGCCCATACTTTCGACCAGCGGGAACACATCCTCGAAGGATATAGCGCAGGCATTTATGAGAAGCTCCTCACGTCTGCCGATGATGTTGTCGTCCGAGTCCATAATTAGCTGGTTGCCGAAGATTTCGGGGCTGTTTTGCACCTTCATAATTTTTTTAGCAACATACTCGTCCAGCTCGAGAGCCTTTTCGAGAGTCGGCAGGAGGCATACGACGTGGCATTCCTCGTCGGTTGTAAGCTCCATACCGCAGATGAGCGTTATCCCGTAAGCGTCGGCAACTTCCTTTGCCGCAACACAGTTTCGGGCAGTGTTGTGGTCAGTGAGTGCAATAACGTCAAGACCCTTCACATATGCCATTCCCACAATGTTTGCGGGAGTGCTTTCGTCGTCACCGCAGGGTGACAGGCACGAGTGAATGTGAAGGTCGTAAGAGAGGCTAAGCATTTGTAATAAGGCTGTGAATTTCAAGAGAGGTCTCAAAAATCGGCTTTTCCGACTTTAAGACATTGATATCCTGAGCCTTTGCCTTTTCTATCATTATTTCGTCAATGGCGGCGTCCTGAGAAAGGACAATGCAAGCCATATCTGTAAGCGAAGCTACCGCAACGGCATTGATGTTTGCCATAATTGTAACCCATGCCGCACCTGAAAAGCCCTTTGACATTACGACGCTCATAAGGTCGCAGTTGTACACTCCGCTTATCTGTCTTTCACCGTCGGCAAGATTGAGTGGCTTCAAGTCTGATTTTTCTATAAGCTCATTTACTGTCATTGGTTTTTCCTCCGCAGATTATATTTCGCCTAAGTTTTTTGCCATGTTGTGAATGTACTCACGAAGCATGTGAACGCAGTCTTTCTCGTTTGCAAGACCTCTTACGATATCCTCCGCAAGTGCCTTGCAGGTAGGAGCACCGCAGGAACCGCAGTCAAGACCGGGGAGCCTCGAGCAGATTTCTTCGACTCTTTCCATTTTCGCAAGTCCGTCGGCAAAGTTTTCGCCTAAGTTGAAAACAGGTCTGTATTCAATCTCCTTGTCTATGTATGCGTTGCAGGGGATTGCGCCCTTTAGGTGGTTGTTTGCAACCGGCATATACTTTCTTATGTGCTTGAGCTTTGCTTTTGCAACGTAAGGATTTTCCACCTGAAGCACTCCGCCGACGCAACCGCCCGAGCAGGCGTTAAGCTCGATAAATTCAAGGTCGGAGAACTTCTGGTCTTCCAAATCCTCGAGAACCTTTATTACATTTTCGATTCCGTCAGCGGCAAGGTAGTTGTCAATCAGAAGGCCGCTCGATTCGCCGCCAGAGGAGCCCCAGCTAAGACCGATTTTGCCCGAATGAAGAAGGTCGTCGTTCATATCGCAAGCCTTGAGCATGAACGGGAGAATCTTCGGGTAAACGTCCTTTATAGCGATAACAGCGTCAATTGCGCTCTTGTCACAGCCGACAGGATTCTTGACAGAAGTCATTTTTGCAGGACATGGTGAAATGAAGATTACACCTATATCCTCAGGTGCAAGCCCCGTCTTTTCGATTGCAATCCTCTTTGCTTCCGCTGCGGCAATTTCAACCGGTGCGTTGACCTTGAGAAGATGTTCGATAAGGCTCGGGAATCTTACCTGTATAAGTCTTACAACAGAAGGACAGGCAGTTGAAATGAACGGTGCGTCCTCCTTGTGCTTTTCTATGTAATCTCTTGACAGCTCGGAAACAATTTCGGCTGCCGCAGAAACCTCGTATACGTCATCAAAGCCCATAAGCTTTAGTGCACGAAGCACGATATTTATGTCGTCCAGATTATTGAACTGAGCGTAGAACGAAGGAGCAGGCAGTGCAACCTTGTACTTGTAGTTATCCATAACGCTCAGAGGGTCATAGTAAGCCTTTTTTGCATGGTGCGGACATACTCTTATACACTCTCCGCAGTCGATACAAAACTGCTTTATAATATGCGCCTTTCCGTTTCGTACTCTGATAGCCTGGGTAGGGCATCTCTTTACACAGTGGATACAGCCCTTGCACAGGTCCTCCTTGAGCCTTACGGAGTTGGAGAAAGTTTCTTTCACGACAGAAAGCCTCCTTAGTTTATTTTGAAGGTCAGATGTTTACCTTCATGGTAACGGTGGTACCGACACCCAGCACGGTGTCAATATCCATCTCGTCGGAATATTTCTTCATGTTCGGCAGTCCCATACCTGCACCAAATCCGAGTGCACGGATGTTTTCTGATGCCGTTGACCAGCCCGCCTGCATTGCCTGTTCTATGTCTGCAATTCCCGGGCCGTTGTCCTTTAAAACCATAACAATTTGTGAAGGTGTAATCTCAACAGTAATCTCTCCGCCGTTTGCGTGGATAACCATATTGATTTCACCCTCATACATAGCAATTGCAACCTTCCTTACCGCCTCGGGTGGAACGCCCATCATCTTGAGCTTCTTCTTGACATCGCTCGATGCCTCTCCCGCACGGGTAAAATCCTGGTCGTCAACCGTGTATTTAAGTACAAGATTACTCAAGTGTAGCACCTCCGGAAAGTCCGTTTGTATAGAGGATTCCGCATGCCTCAAACATTCTCTTGTCTGATGCCAGGACAACAAGTCCTCTTTCCTCGGCGAGCTCTATAATTGCTTCCTCCGGGCGCTTGCCTCTTATGAAGCAGATGCAGATGATATCCATCATCTCAGCTGTCCTTATTACCTGTGGATTGCAAAGACCTGTAAGCAGAACAGACTGGTCCTTTACAAACGCCAGAACGTCACTCATCATATCTGAGCCGCAGGCTGTGTGAACGTCCTTGGAAACGTACTCCTCACCGCAGAGTATTTCAGCATCAAGAAGTCTTTTAACGTCAGCAATTGTCATATTGCATTTCTCCTCACATCATGATAGTATGTTGGTTTCCGGGTTTTCTAAAGCAGGCAATCCTGCTATAAAATAATGATAGCATTTCTATCAAAATTTTGCAACATTTTTTTGCGATTTCAGGCAATAAAACGGCATGTTTTTTGATGTATATTTTAAATATGTTGTCCAAATATTGGAGCCCTTGGTGAAAGATGAACAAAATGCACAAAAATAGTCGCTTGTGTATGTAGGAAATGTTCATAGCATTTTTGAAGACTTTGTGATATAATTATCATAGTGTAATATGGTATACTCTGCGTAGGCTGTAAAGAGGTCTGCAAAGGGTTGCAAATTACTGTCATTGTTTTTGTTTTGCCATACATACATATAAAATTTTACAGGAGGTTTTGAAATGGCTAAAAACATAGCTATCCCATTCAAGGGAACAGCAGAGCAGGAAGCTTTGCTGCGTCAGGTTATTGCAGAGCATAAATCTGACAAGGGTGCACTCATGCCTATTCTTCAGAAGGCACAGGAGATTTACGGTTATCTGCCTGTAGAAGTGCAGAAGATTATTGCTACTGAGATGGACATCTCCATGGAGAAGGTCTACGGTGTAGTAACATTCTATTCCCAGTTCTCACTCTATCCAAAGGGAGAGTACACAATCTCAGTATGTCTCGGTACTGCTTGCTACGTTAAGGGTTCAGGCGATATCTTTGACAAGCTCAGCGAGGTACTCGGAATCAAGGGCGGAGAAACAACTCCGGACGGTAAGTTCACTCTCGTAGACTGCCGCTGCATCGGTGCTTGCGGTCTTGCACCTGTTCTTACTGTAAATGACGACGTTTATGGCAGACTTACTGTCAAGGATGTTGAAGACATCATCGCTAAGTACAAGGGCTAATGATGACAGAGCTTTCGCTCAATGTGCTTGACGTTGCGCAAAACTCCGTCAAGGCAAAGGCGTCGCTTATAGAAATATCCGTCAGGAGCGATTTTGAAAAGGACCTTATGACTATCGTTATTGCAGATAACGGCTGCGGAATGGACGAGCAGCAGCTCGCAGCAGTCTGTGACCCGTTCTATACTACAAGAACGACAAGAAAGGTAGGTCTTGGGGTATCGTTTTTCAAGCTTGCGGCAGAAAGTGCAGGCGGGGAGTTCTCGATAACCTCTGAAAAGGGCGTAGGAACAACGGTAACCGCTTCCTTTCAGATTTCAAACATCGACAGAATGCCGCTGGGCGATATGACGGCTACTATGCACAGCCTTATAACATTGAACGCAGACATTGACTTTGTTTATAATTACAGGGTAGACGATAAGGAGTTCACCTTGGATACAAGAGAGTTCCGTGAGATACTCGAGGGCGTGCCCTTCGATGTACCGGAGGTTTCTCAGTATATAAAGGAATACCTTTCTTCAAACAAGGAAGAGGTAGACTCGGGGAAAATCCTGTAAACCCAGAAACATAATTTGAGACGGAAGGCAGTATGAAAATGCTCCTTTCAGGAATGGAGGATTTATAATGAAATCTTTAGAAGAGCTCAAGGCTATCCGCGAGAAGATGCAGGGCAAGGTAGGCTTCCGTAAGGAAGATGCTGAAGGCATGCGTGTTGTTGTCGGAATGGCTACCTGCGGTATCGCAGCAGGAGCAAGACCTGTACTTAACGCTTTCGTTGACGGCGTTGCTGAAGCAGGACTTGGTGACAAGATTACAGTAACACAGACAGGCTGTATCGGACTTTGCCAGTATGAGCCAATCGTTGAAATCACAGAACCTGGCAAGGATAAGGTTACTTACGTTAAGATGACACCTGACAAGGCTAAGGAAGTTATTGAAAAGCACCTTAAGAACGGTCAGGTAGTTGCAGAATACACATCAGTAAAGTAAGGAGGAGTACGAATTATGTATCGTTCACACATTCTGGTCTGCGGCGGAACAGGCTGTACTTCTTCGGGAAGCCAGGCTATAATCGATAAGTTCAACTACGAGCTTGCAAAGAATGGCCTCGAAAATGAAGTTCAGGTTGTAAAGACAGGCTGCCACGGACTTTGCGCACTCGGCCCTATCGCTATTGTATATCCGGAGGGCACATTCTACTCAATGATTAAGGTTGATGACGTTGAGGAAATCGTAACAGAGCACCTTCTCAAGGGTAGAGTAGTAACAAGACTCGTTTATGATGAAACAGTTAAGGATGACAAGATTACATCCATCGCTGATACAGACTTCTACAGAAAGCAAAAGAGAATTGCACTTCGTAACTGTGGTGTAATCAATCCTGAGGATATCGAGGAATACATCGGTACAAGAGGATACGAGGCTCTCGGTAAGGTTCTTACAGAAATGACTCCTGATGAGGTTGTTGATACAATCCTCGCTTCAGGACTCAGAGGAAGAGGCGGCGCAGGCTTCCCTACAGGACGCAAGTGGCAGCTCGCTAAGGACCTCGTTAAGGACGGCGGACAGAAGTATGTTTGCTGTAACGCTGACGAAGGCGACCCAGGTGCATTCATGGACCGTTCAGTTCTCGAAGGTGACCCACACGCTCTTATCGAAGCTATGGCAATCGCTGGTTACGCTATCGGCGCTTCCCAGGGTTACGTTTACGTTCGTGCTGAGTACCCAATCGCTGTAAGAAGACTTGAGATTGCTATCGAGCAGGCTCACGAATACGGCCTCCTCGGCAAGGATATCTTCGGAACAGGCTTCGATTTCGACATCGGTATCAGACTCGGCGCAGGCGCATTCGTTTGCGGTGAGGAAACAGCTCTTATGACATCTATCGAAGGCAACAGAGGCGAGCCACGTCCACGTCCTCCGTTCCCGGCTGTAAAGGGACTCTTTGAGAGACCTACAGTTCTTAACAACGTTGAAACATACGCTAATATTCCACAGATTATCTTAAACGGTGTTGAATGGTTCACATCTATGGGTACTGAAAAGTCCAAGGGTACAAAGGTATTTGCCCTCGGCGGTAAGATCAACAACACAGGTCTTGTTGAAGTACCAATGGGAACAACACTCCGTGAAATCGTTGAAGAAATCGGTGGCGGTATTCCAAACGGCAAGAAGTTCAAGGCTGCTCAGACAGGTGGACCTTCCGGCGGATGTATCTCTGCTGAAAACCTCGACGTTCCAATCGACTACGATAACCTCCTCGCTATCGGCTCTATGATGGGTTCAGGCGGACTTATCGTTATGGACGAAGACAACTGTATGGTTGACATCGCTAAGTTCTTCCTCCAGTTCACAGTTGACGAATCATGTGGTAAGTGTACACCTTGCCGTATCGGTACAAGAAGACTTCTTGAGCTTCTCGATAAGGTTACAAAGGGACAGGCTACACTTGAGGATATCGACAAGATTGAGGCACTCTGCTACTACATCAAGGACAACTCTCTCTGCGGTCTCGGTCAGACAGCTCCAAACCCTGTTCTCTCCACACTTCGGTACTTCAGAGATGAATACATCGCTCACGTTGTTGACAAGAAATGTCCTGCCGGCGTATGTAAGGACCTTCTTTCCTTCACAATCGACAAGGACAAGTGTATCGGATGCGGTATGTGTGCTAAGCAGTGTCCTGCAGGCGCAATTTCCAAGACAGACTACATCGCACCGGGCAAGAAGCTTCCGGCTCTTACAATCGACACAGCTAAGTGCGTAAAGTGCGGCGCTTGTATCGAAAAGTGTAAGTTCGGCGCAATCGAGAAGAAGTAATTGGGAGGATATAGAATAATGGATATGGTTAATATTAAAATTAACGGCGTTCCTGTTCAGGCTCCAAAGGGTTCTACAATCCTCGAGGCTGCAAGAATTGCCGGAATTGAAATCCCAACACTTTGCTTTCTGAAGGACATCAACGAAATCGGCGCTTGCCGTATCTGTGTAGTTGAGGTCAAGGGTGCAAGAAGCCTCGTTGCTTCCTGCGTATACCCAATCAATGAGGGCATGGAGATTTTCACAAACACACCAAAGGTATTAGAGTCCAGAAAGACTACTCTTCAGCTCATTCTTTCTAACCATGACAAGAAGTGTCTTTCCTGCGTAAGAAGCGGCAACTGTGAGCTTCAGAAGCTCTGCCGTGACCTCGGCGTTGAGGACGAAGAGAAGTTCGCAGGCGTTAGAACTGAGTTTGAAATTGACGATAGCTCAGCTCACATGATCAGAGATAACGGCAAGTGCATTCTCTGCCGTCGTTGCTCTGCTGTATGTGAAAAGGTTCAGGCTGTTGGCGTTATCGGCGCTAACGAAAGAGGCTTCAAGACCATTATCGGTACAAGCTTCGAAAATGGCCTTGCTGATACATCTTGTGTATCCTGCGGCCAGTGTATCGCTGTATGTCCTACAGGCGCACTCAGAGAAAAGGAATCCATCGATGATGTATTCGCTGCTATCGCTGACCCTGAAAAGACAGTTGTTGTTCAGACAGCTCCTGCTGTAAGAGCAGCTCTCGGTGAAGCATTCGGTATGCCAATCGGTACAGACGTTGAAGGCAAGATGGCTGCTGCACTCAGAAGACTCGGATTTGACAAGGTATTCGATACAGACTTTGCTGCTGACCTTACAATTATGGAAGAAGCAAACGAGTTCCTTTCAAGAGTTAAGAACGGCGGTAAGCTCCCGCTTATCACTTCCTGCTCACCAGGATGGGTTAAGTACTGCGAGCATTACTTCCCAGAGCTTACAGAGAACCTTTCTTCATGTAAGTCACCAATGCAGATGTTCGGCGCAACAGTTAAGACATACTACGCTGAAAAGATGGGACTTGACCCTAAGAACATCGTAGTAGTAGCTGTAATGCCATGTACTGCTAAGAAGTTCGAAATCGGCAGAGATGACGAAAACGCTGCAGGTGTTGCTGACGTTGACTTTGCTATCACAACAAGAGAGCTTGCAAGAATGATTGACAAGGCTGGCCTCAAGTTCACTCAGCTTCCTGATGAGAAGTTTGACGAGCCACTCGGTCTTTCTACAGGTGCTGCTGTTATCTTCGGTGCAACAGGCGGCGTTATGGAAGCTGCTCTCAGAACAGCTGTTGAAACACTCACAGGCGAGGAGCTCAAGGCACTCGACTTCACAGACGTAAGAGGCACACAGGGCATCAAGGAAGCATCCTACGACGTTGCAGGTATGACTGTAAAGGTTGCAGTAGCTTCAGGCCTTGCTAATGCTAAGGAAATCCTCAAGAAGGTTGAAAGCGGCGAAGCTGACTACCACTTCATCGAGATTATGGGTTGCCCTGGCGGATGTGTAAACGGTGGCGGACAGCCTCAGCAGCCTGGATACATCAGAAATACTGTTGATATCCGTGCTCTCAGAGCTAAGGTTCTTTACGATATTGACGCTGATATGCCTATCAGAAAGTCACACGAGAACCCAGCTATCAAGGCTATCTACGACGAGTACTTCGGTGAGCCTGGTTCCGAAAAGGCACACCACGTTCTCCACACAACTTACGTTAAGAGAGGTCTTTAATCTAAAGGCTTTAAGCGTAAAAATCACGGCACAGTCATTTAGTTGGCTGTGCCGTTTTTATGTCTTGAAAAGTGTCAGGCAATGTGGTATCCTTATTATATAAAAGGAGGAATTATTGTGGATGTTTTTGAAGCTATAAGCGGAAGGCTCAGCTACCGCTGGAAATACAAGGAGATTGATGTTCCCAGAGAGGATTTGGTAAAGATTATGCAGGCAGGACTCGAGGCACCGTCGGGCTGTAACAAGCAGACAACCTCGCTCATCTGCGTCGATGACAAGGAGCTTCTGAAGGAGCTGGTGGGAATGATTGACCCGCCGATTTGTCAGACTGCACCTGCTATAATCTGTGTCCTGACACAGAGAATCTGTGCCTACAGGGACAAGTGCTTCGCCGTGCAGGACTACTCTGCAGCAATCGAGAATATGCTCCTCGCCATTAAGGCCCTCGGCTACGAGAGCTGCTGGTACGAGGGACATATCACCGACGACGATAATATCGGCGGAAAGCTCGCTAAACGCCTAGGCGTGCCCGACGATTATGACCTGGTCTGCGTTCTGCCTGTCGGTGTCCCCGCTGGTGACCTCAGAAGAGCAAAAAGAAAGCCCTTCGACGAAAGAGCCTGGTTCAACGGCTTTATGAATAAGTAAAACAACACCTTAAAGATAGTATTCATACAGCAGTTTTGCTCGTACTTATCGGGGGAAACCTTTCTGAAGAAAGTTTCTCCCCCCGAACCCCCTGAACTGCCCCAATTTGTACGGACAGTACAAAAAGCACCCCCCCTATGGTGTAATATTAAATTTTAAGCAACATACTGACTTCGTTTTTCAAGCGGAGTCAGTTTCGTTTTAAGCTGAATTCGCTCATTGTTGTAGAAATGAATGTACTCATCTATGAGGAGGCGTGCCTCCTCATAGGTGTTCAGCTTCACACGATTGATACACTCTGTTTTCAGAATTGAAAAG
>JAGALZ010000024.1 GCA_017848055.1 Oscillospiraceae bacterium
AAATTTATATTTATCGGTCGGTCTGACCTATCACATTATACCACAAACCCACAGCTATGACAACACGCTCGCCGATTGGTGAGGGTGGTTTTGTGCATTTTAATTCAATATTCTTCACCCCGTAATGCGTGAGTCCATATTGAACACGAGCATCCACTCGCCGCTGCGGTTCTCCCAGGTTGATGTGACATGGAACACTCCTGCAAGGTCAGCGTTTTCGGGTGTGTCGGCAGTTGTCTTTACGATATAATGCACCTGCACGGTCTTGTCCGTTTTATGCACAATCTCAAAACCGCTTATCTCAAAATCAGAGATACCAAAGTCGCTGACAAGCTCGGCATACTGCTTACCGCTGCAGCGATAGCCGCCGCAGACCATAACAGCATCGGCTGATACAAGCTTTTCAAATTCGGACTTTTTGCCCTCTTTTGCCGCCTGCCACATTTTATTTTCAAGCGTATAAATCATATCGACACCTCTGAAAATCTTTCTTCAAGCTCATTATACTACAAATCATCACGGAAAGCAATCTTACTATTCCTCGGGCAACGCAGAAAACACGCTATTAATATCAAACCCGTGGTGCATAGGCCCGCTACCGTTTCCGAGGTCGAGCATAGCCGATAACGCACCAGAAATGTATTTCTTCGCAAGCTGTACAGACTGCTTTAAATCATAGCCCTTTGCGAGATTTGAGGCAATCGCAGAAGAAAGCGTACAGCCTGTGCCGTGGGTGTTCTTGTTGTCAATACGCTCCCCTTGGAGCCAGGTAATTGTGCCGTTTTCGTAAAGCAAGTCGTTTGCATCATTGATGCTATGTCCGCCCTTTAAAAGCACCGCACAGCCGTAGGCTTTACTTATAAGCTCTGCGGCTTTTTCCATATCGGATTTTTGCTCTATCTTCATCCTCGACAAGACCTGTGCTTCGGGGATGTTCGGGGTGACAAGCGTTGCAATCGGCAGAAGCTTTTCACAAAGCGTTTTCACAGCATTTTCTGATATGAGCCTTGCTCCGCTTGTTGCAATCATCACGGGGTCAACGACTATGTTTTTAGCTCTGTAAAAGCTCAGCCTTTCTGCGATTGTTTCAATAAGCTTCTCGTTTGCGACCATTCCCGTCTTTACCGCATCGGGGAAAATGTCGGTGAACACGGCATCTATCTGCTGTCTTAAAAACTGAGGTGTTACCTCTGAAATCGCTTCAACTCCCGTTGTGTTCTGGGCGGTGAGGGCAGTAATGGCACTCATCCCGTAAACGCCGTTTGCAAGCATTGTTTTTAAATCTGCCTGAATGCCTGCTCCCCCGCTTGAGTCACTGCCTGCAATGGTGAGGGCGGTTTTAATTTTGCTGTAATTCATCGAAAGCCTCCCTCAGCTCTTTTGCCGCAATGCAAGGTGCGTCAGCCTTCATAATAGCCGAAACAACGCAGATTCCGTCAATTCCGCTATTTCTTAAAACGCCGATGTTATCCTTGTTAAGGCCGCCGATTGCGTTTACCTTAATCGGCACGGCTTTAACTATCTCTTTCAATGTGTCAACACTAGTCAGCACAGTTTTCACCTTTGTGGTAGTCGGGTATATTGCACCGACTCCGAGGTAGTCAGCACCCTGCTCGTACGCTTCGAGTGCCTGCGGAACTGTTTTGGCAGTTGCACCTACAATTTTATCCTCACCCATAAGCTGTCTTGCAAGCTTTACGGGCATATCCGACTGACCGACGTGTACGCCCTCGGCATCAATCGCAAGTGCAACATCCACTCTGTCGTCAATAATGAGTGGAATATCATATCTCTGCGTGATTGTATGCACCTTCTGAGCAAGCGAAATATACTCTCTTGTTGTTTTGTCCTTTTCACGAAGCTGTATCAATGTCACACCGCCCTTGCAGGCTTCTTCAACACGGAAGAGAAACTCGTCCTCGCTTAAATTTGTGCTGTCAGTTATAAAATACATCGTTGTATCAAGCTTTTTCATACGCACCTCACACATATAAATAGTCATTAAGAACAGGCTGCAGGCCCTCGTTTTCGATATCCTTATACATTACGTCAAGGCTTCTGCCATCGTTTATTTCAAACTGCTCATCGCCCTGATTGCCGTCTGTTTCCTTGCCGCTGTACTTGCTTTCGTGGTCGCCTATTCCCGTCGAAACACCTGCAGAAACCTTTGTTGCGGCAATCTTCACGATGCCGTTTCTGAAGCTCTCGCTTTCTCTTGACGAAACGGTGATTCCGACAAAGGGCAGAAAAATTCTGTAAGCGCAGATAATCTGGCAAAGCTGTGTTTCGCCTACATCAAGGGGATTGATTTTATCGTTATTGATAATCGGACGAAGACGTGGACAGGACAGCGACATTTCAGCGTGCGGGTACTTTCTCTGGAGATAGTAGACGTGCAAAGCACTTGCCAGAGCGTCCTTTCGAAAGTCGGAAAGACCAAGAAGCGCTGAGAATGCGACACCTCTCATACCGCCCAAAATCGCTCTTTCCTGAGCGTCGAAGCGATACGGGTAGACACGCTTATGACCTAGTAAATGAAGCTCGGAAAAGCGGTCGCTGTCGTAGGTTTCCTGGAATACTGTGACGTAGTCGGCACCGCATTCGTGGAGATATTTATACTCATCAGTATTCACGGGGTATATTTCAAGTCCTACCATACGGAAGTATTTTCGTGCAAGCTTGCACGCCTTTCCTATATACTCAATATCGCTCATTGCTCTGCTCTCTCCCGTGAGAATTAGTATTTCTTCCATTCCGCTGTCGGAGATTATCTTCATTTCGTGCTCTATCTGTTCCATGTTGAGCTTCATACGGCTTATGTTGTTGTAACAATTGAAGCCACAGTATACGCAGTAGTTTTCGCAGTAGTTTGCAATATAAAGTGGCGTGAACATATACACCGTGTTGCCGAAATGCTTCGACGTTTCATATCTTGCACGCTCCGCCATCTGCTCTAAAAACGGCTGTGCGGCAGGTGACAAAAGTGCCTTGAAATCCTCTACCGAACAGTTTTCGTGCTGTAGGGCTGACTTTACGTCCTTTGCGGTATACCTTGTGTAATCGTAGCTTTCCATTTCGCAAAGCACCTTTTCCATAATATCGGAGCTTATCTTCTCCATACCGCTCATATATTCCATGTGATTTGTGCGGCTCGAAGGGTCGGTTTCAAGCCTGTGCTTTTTCTCAAGCGCCGAGGGAGAAAGATGCTCGCCGTCTACAAAAAATCTGTTGTCCATTCTGCACCTCAATCTCTTAAAAAGCCCGTGAGCGGGTCAGAAGCCGATGCACCTCTCGTCAGCACTCTGCCGAGTCCTGAGAGATACGCTTTTCGTCCTGCCTCGACCGCATTTTTGAATGCTGACGCCATCATAGGCAGGTCGCCTGCTGTTGCAAGAGCGGTGTTTGCCATAATTGCCGCCGCACCCATTTCCATAGCCTCGCAAGCCTGCGACGGTCTGCCAATTCCTGCGTCAACGATAACAGGCAGGTCGATTTCGTCAACTAAAATCTGAATAAACTCTCTTGTGGCGAGTCCCTTGTTTGAGCCAATCGGTGCGGCAAGAGGCATTACAGCCGAAGCACCTGCATTCACCAAATCCCTTGCGGCGTACAAATCGGGATACATATACGGAAGTACGACAAAGCCCTCGTTTGCGAGGATTTCGGTTGCCTTTACAGTTTCGTTGTTGTCGGGGAGAAGATATTTTGTGTCACGCATAATCTCGACCTTTACAAAATTTCCGCATCCTATTTCTCTGGCAAGTCTTGCGATACGGACAGCCTCCTGCGCAGTTCTTGCACCCGATGTGTTGGGCAGGAGCGTTACACCTTCCGGTATGTAGTCGAGGATATTTTCCTGCTCCTTTGTGTTTGCACGGCGTACCGCAAGTGTTATAATCTCGGCGCCTGCGTCACGAACAGCCGATTCAATGAGCTTCAGAGAATACTTCCCTGAGCCCAAAATAAAGCGTGAGTTAAACTCATGCCCACCTAAAATAAACTTATCTTCCATAAAAAACACCTTTCTATACTTCAAATTTTCCTGCAATAATACGCAGTACAGTGTTTGCCTGATGCGAGGCACAGAGCATTACACGGGGAGCAAAGAGCGTTATGTCGTCCTTTACATCACTTTCTCCGTCACCGCAGATATAAAGCCTTTTGCCAAGCTTCTTTGTGGTAATTGTGTTGCCCGTATGAAGCCCCGACATTCCCGAAGCTGAAACGATATATTTATCGGGGTAACGCTCCGCTACTGTGTTTACTAGCATTGCCTTGCACTCAGCGTTATCAAAGCACTCGCAGACGATATCGCAATCAGAAACAAGCGAGAGGTTTTCCTCCGTGAGCCTTACTGTATGCGTTATGACATTGCAGTAAGGGTTAATCTCTGAAACCAGCTCTTTCATAGCGTCGGTTTTGTGCATTCCGAGCTGTGAGATTTTGTACTGCTGGCGGTGGAGATTTGATATATCCACTCTGTCAAAATCAAAAAGCCAAAGCGTCCCGACACCTGCTCTTGCAAGAGAAATCGCCACATTCGAGCCAAGCCCGCCAAGTCCGCAGACTGCAACACAGCTTTCCGAAAGCCTGCGTACAAGCTCTGCGCCCTGCCTTTCTTCGAGGGCATTGTACCATTCTTCCCTTGTCATATCATCCGCCTCCGACAAAGCTTACTATTTCGACGCTGTCGCCGTCCTTCAAGGCTGTGCCCTCGTACTGGGATTTCGGCAGGATATCGCCGTTTAGCTCAACTGCGACACGCTTTATATCGTAGCCGTTTTCATTAAGATACGAAGCTACTGTTTTACCCTGCACGTTCTTTTCTTCGCCGTTAATTGTTACCATACTTTTTCACCTCACAGAATGTCGATATACTCGCCCTCGAGCGCCTTGTTCATACTTCTTACTGCACAGAATTTTCCGCACATCGAACAGCTTTCCTCAATCTCGGGCTTTCTGTCGTCACGGATTTTCTTTGCGGTTTCAGGGTCAATGGAGCACTCCCACTGCTTTTCCCAGTCGAACGTTCTGCGTGCATCTGCCATCTTGTCGTCGATATCTCTTGCGTGTGGGATGTGCTTTGCAATGTCAGCTGCGTGGGCGGCAATTTTCGAGGCGATAATGCCCTGCTTTACGTCATCGACATTCGGGAGTGCAAGATGCTCGGCAGGAGTAACATAGCAGAGAAACGCCGCACCGCTCATTGCCGCAACAGCTCCGCCTATTGCAGAGGTTATGTGGTCATAGCCGGGGGCAATGTCAGTAACAAGCGGGCCTAAAACATAGAACGGTGCGCCCATGCAGATAGCCTGCTGGATTTTCATATTTGCTTCAATCTGGTCAAGAGGCATATGCCCCGGACCTTCAATCATAACCTGGACGTCCTTTGCCCACGCTCTTTTTGTAAGCTCGCCAAGACGTACAAGCTCCTCAATCTGACACACGTCGCTTGCATCGGCAAGACAGCCCGGGCGGCATGCGTCGCCGAGTGAAATTGTAACATCATATTCACGGCAGATATCAAGGATTTCGTCGAAGTATTCATAGAACGGATTTTCGTTGCCCGTCATACTCATCCACGCAAAAACGAGTGAACCGCCACGGGACACGATATTCATCTTACGCTTATGCTTCTTTATCTGCTCTATAGTCTTGCGTGTAATTCCGCAGTGCAGAGTAACAAAGTCAACTCCGTCCTGAGCGTGAAGACGAACCACGTCAATAAAGTCCTTTGCGGTAAGTGTTGCAAGGTCACGCTGATAATGGATTACGCTGTCGTATACGGGGACAGTGCCAATCATTGCAGGACACTCGGCAACGAGCTTTTGTCTGAACGGCTGAGTGTTTCCGTGAGAGGACAAATCCATAATAGCCTCTGCTCCCATATTAACCGCTGTCATAACCTTTTTCATCTCGATGTCATAGTCCTTGCAGTCCCTTGAAACGCCGAGATTGACGTTGATTTTTGTGCGGAGCATTGAGCCTACACCGTTGGGGTCAATACACTTGTGGAGCTTATTTGCACAGATTGCAACCTTGCCTTGTGCCACAAGCTCACGGATTTCTTCGGGTGTGCGGTATTCCTTTTTCGCAACAGCCTCCATTTCCTTGGTGACGATGCCTTTTCTTGCCGCTTCCATCTGAGTTTTGTACATAGCTTTTCCTCCGAAAAATTATTTTTAACAGACGATACCAAAATAAAAAAGGAAGCTACCGATTTTGATAGCTTCCTTAAAATGCATATAAAAAATGCACCGACGTGCAAGCGTCAGCGCTTTACAGTCGTCCCTACGTTGGCATTATCCAAATCAGGTTATCGGTCGAAGGTTCTGCCTTCCTCTCAGCCTGCAACACAAGCTCCCGTCTGTTAAATTGTAAAGATATTATACCACACTTTCGTGCAGATTGCAAGGGGTGGATTTGAATTTAATATAAATCAGATTTTCTTATTATACTTTTTTGCAGCAAGAGCAAGGTATTCTTCCGTTTCTTCAATAAGCTCCTTCAAGGCAGCTTGTCTTCTGGTAAAATCCTCTTGCGTCTGCTCATAAGGACTCCATTTTACCCAATCGTCAAAGAACTTCTTTATGTCTTCAAGCAGCATGGCTGACAGGTCGATAAAGTCAACGTCGCAGACTGTTTTCAGCATATATTCGTCCTCTTCATCGCTGATAACAATGTGAGTACGGGCGTTGTATGAGGTTACGATGCACTCTTCCCCCTCCAGCTCGAGAAAGAAGGAAACGGGGATATTATGTTTCATTGCATTTTTGCAGGAAATCAGCCAGTCAAACGGAATATCTACAAGGTAGCTGACACAGGTCTTAAAATCGCCCAGCGTAAATTCAGACCATCCCGACTTCGGTTTTGACAGCATTTCTTTCACCTCTTAATTCATACTTTACAAAATCATTATACTACAAATCAACGCAAAAAGCAAACTCCCTGCACGAAATGTACAGGGAGCTGTTTTTATGCACTGCAAGGGGAATTGCAGAAACAGTAACACTTTTTATCCCGCATTCTTTACAATCTCGCCGTCGGAGATTTCGATAATTCTGTCACACTGCTCGGCAATTTTCGGGTCGTGGGTTACGATGATGACTGTACGTCCTTCCTCTCGATTGAGCTTCTTGAAAAGCTCCATAATCTCCTCACCCGTTTTTGAGTCGAGTGCGCCCGTCGGCTCGTCTGCAAGAATCATACTTGGCTCGTTAACGATAGCTCTTGCGATTGCGACTCTCTGCTTTTGTCCGCCTGAGAGCTTGTTGCAAGGCTTTTTAGCAAGCTCCTCGATACCGACTTGCTTTAGTGCGTCGAGGGCTTTCTGTTTTTTGTTCTTAATCTTCTTTTTCGAGAAGGACAGAGGTATCATTACATTTTCGAGGGCTGTAAAGTCCTCTACGAGGGCGAAGTCCTGCATTACCATACCGACTTTTTCGTTACGGATTCTTGCGTACTTTTTCTCGGAGAGCTTTTTTACTGTAATATCATCAATTACATACTCACCGCTCTGGTAGCTGTCGATACAAGCTAGGATATGCAGAAGTGTTGACTTGCCCGCACCTGACTTTCCGATGATTGCGACAAGCTCTCCATCCTCTATTTCGCAGGACACACCTTTCAACGCTTCGAACTCGTTTGCTTTCCTCGGGTTGTAGACTTTCTGGATGTTTGTAAGCTTAATCATGGTTAAAATCCTCCTGACACTAACATACTTCTTATGGTTTTCTTTTTAAATACTAAATACGAAACTATCTGAGTAATGATAAAAACAGAGATAACAAATACTGTTGTTACCAAAATATTATTGTTGCCGAGCACAAGCCCTATGCTGTTGTCGGCTCCGTTAAGGGTTATGATTTTCAGTACTGCGATTGAAATTACAAGCGATACTGAAACTACAAGGAAATCAGAAACTGCGTTTATTATTCGCATGTCTTTTTGCGTTGCACCGCACACATAAAGCACGGCATTATTTCTCATGCTTCTTGAAACATTTATTGAACAGCAACAGAGAATACCGAAAATTGCAATAACGCTTACGCATACAATTATAGGAATTACCTTCTGAAGACTTTCGTTTACGTATATCTCGCTTCGCTTGTTTATTTTAGAAAACGGCATATACACAATCTCCATACTGTTTTCAGCAAGTATATCTGCGTTGTGCTCACGCTGTTGTTCGGTAAGCTCAGTACGGCAGACAACAAGCCGATAAAAGCTCTGATAAATGCCATGATTGAGATTTTTATCAATCTCGCTCTGCACAGCCGACTGCGGAAGAATCATAATAGGTGTCGGCTTTTCTCCTTCATTGAGCTGTACAAGCTGTACGTTTGACTGGAAAACATTATAAAATTTGGTAACATCCATATCGATATTATAGTTGTTTATGTCGGGAACATAGGTGTTTTCGGTGAGCACTCCGCTTATTTTAAGCTCAGTAGAACCAAGCCGTACGGTGTCGCCGAGTCCGAAATCCGTATTAAGAGTTACAACTGCCTCTGAGTAGTCGCCTTCTTCCAACGGTATACAAAGCAAGTTGTATATATCATCATTTACAATGGTGAGCCTCAGGTCACCGGCTTCGGCGGAAACTGTACTTGAATAAAACGATATGATTTCATACTCTCCCTCAAGAGTGTCTATTATCTCATAAAGCTTGTCGTTTTCTGCCTCCGTCGGTTTGTCGATACCGGCACTTCGAATAAACCAGCCGTCACGGGTAAGATACTGTTCGAATGGTTTGTATAGCATATTTCTGGAGTTGTAGCTTCCTATTGCAATGTTCAGCGCAAGCATAATAGCAGCAAGCTCTGCAATCATTATTACATACAGAGAAAAGCTTCTGCAGAACTGAGCAAACCCATATTTCAGATACTTCATCACTCTGCACCTCCTACTGCTGCCTCTTTGCAATCTGCCCCGAAACTGCCGACGGCAGAACGCAAACAAATGCAATAACGACACTTATAATAATGTATGAGAGCAGGATAAACATATAGTTTGATTTACTGTAGGCAAGCTCGATTCCGCTGTATGCATTTATTGCCGGCTGTAATATGAGCCAGTCAAACAGCAGATAAGCCACTCCGAAACAAAGCAATATGTGCATCGCAATCTCCAGAATATACACTGTATTACAGTAGCCCTTTGTTGCACCGCAGATTCTCAGAACCCTCATAGTTTCTCTGCTTGTGGAATAGAGATACTTATAGCAAAGCGAACAATTGAAAACTGCAAAAAGTATCATAATCAGGGAAACAAACATCTGCATACTGCTCAGCTGTTGGTCTAAAAGCTCCAGAGTTTCGGGGGTTCTTATTTCGTTTGGAATATGAAACACTTCATTCATAAGAGCTACGATTTCTTCCGCCTGAGTGTATGTAGGCTGTGTATCAAGTATTAACAGAAACTCCCTTATAAGACAATCCTTCGGAACATCATCAATACTGCAGAACACGAAATCAGATGAGGATTGAATAACATTTTTATATACCGTGTACTCTTTGCCGCCTATTGTTATTTTATCTCCTACAGAAAAGCTTTCACCGATACGGCTGTTGTCAACAAACACCTCGCCGGGCTTTGCAGAAGTATCGTCAGTACTGTTAACGTAGAACTTATGCATTTCACCGTTATATTGTAGCAGACCGTAGGCAATATATAACTCATACTTATTTTCAATTTTCTCAAAAACACTATTCGCACCTGCCGAAAACGTCGCTCCGTCAATGCAGCCCGCCAATTGTTCTTCAAGGTCAACAGCATTCTGATTTTCGAACACAGCGACTATGGTTCTCTCATCTCTGTCGCTCTCTTCGAAAACAGTGTATGCCCTGTATATCAGTCCGAACACAAAAAACACACATACTATGCTGACAGTTTCCATAAGAAAGATAAGTGTGTATATGAGCGGTCTTTTAGAGAAAGACCGCTTTATATACGTAATAAATAGTGAAAGCTCATTCATAGGCACACCTCCGCTTTTTCTCTTTATAATATAAGAGTCAGAAAATAGGCAAAAGGTTGCAGTCTAAAAGAAGTTTTTCTATTCCTCCTTCAGGACATCTTTAGGCTGGGATGAGCCGATTATTGCGATTGGCATTATCATTGAGAGTATGAGATAAAGTGCTATTACACCTAAGCAGACTACTGCGTGCCAGATACCGAATGAGATTACGGTTTCCTTTAAGAAGCTTTGTTTGCCTATGAACAGTATAAGTGCACAAAGGGCTGATGCTACTGCGCAGGTAATTGCGCTGTCCTTGAGGCTCTTTAATGCGCAGGTTTTCCATCTTGCACCGCAGATGTAGAAGATTGCGTAGTTTCGAAGCTGTCGCTTTGTATAGATAGCGTTTATTGATACTGCGGAGATTACTGTTAAGATAAAGATACACAGTGCTATCGGGAATAAGGTGTACATTTGCTCGTAGATGTATTCAAGGCTGTTTTCGTTGACTTCGGAGAGGGGCTTGAAGGATATGCCAAGGTCTGTAAACGCATTTTCCATCTGCCGTTTTTGTTCCTTTGTCAGCTTATCCGAAGTTATGAACTGTACATATGAAACCATACCCTCAGGATACTCGGCACCTCCCATATCGTCATACATTGCGACCTGGTCGGATACTCTTCCGAAGAAATAAGGTTTTTCCTCATAGAACTCATAGTCATATACAGAATAGAAGTCATTGAAATCATCGGGGATACGGTTTCCACTTCCGAGAGCACCTATTACAGTTGCTCTGTCAGGGATAAGACCTACTACACGGTAGGAATACTCAAACTCCCCTATTACCTCTGTATAATCGTCGGGATTAAACAAGGTCATTTTCTGAGGTATTTCCTGACCCAGAGTAAAGCCGCTTCCTTCAGTTACTACTATCGGAATTATCTTATCCTTTTCGTAAGAAATATCTGTATCGCTCAGCCACACGCCCTGCGACATTTCGGGAGTATAGTTATTGCAGAGAGTGTCATCGTAATTATATAGCTGTACATTCTCTCTGTCCACCGGTACATAACCACCTGAGTAATAGGTTATATCACAGTCGGGACACATTTGCTCGAGCTCCTTGTAATACATTGAGCTTGTATAAGTCATATATCCGTCGCTTGTGAGTATGTCCTTAAACGGTATATAGTAGGTATATCTTGACGCTATTGCGGATACTAAGAACACTGCTATACCTATTACGACAGAGAGCTGTAATATTTCAAAGACCTTCATTATACCGAAGCGGGATTTTGCCTTTGAGCTGTTTTTCTGCTCGACTAAGCTATGCTTTGAGATGAGTGCTTTAATCATAGCATAGAGGATTATGAGAGAAGCTATTACATACATTGCAAAGATAACGAGGTACAGCTTTTTGCTGTACGCTCCTTCCATATGCGGAAAGAGACCTGTCAGCTTTGGCATAATGAGCTTGTGGTATACATATTCGGTAAGTGCAAACAGAGGTGCGTTGACGAGCATGCACTCTAAAAGATACATTCTTACTGCTTTTCTCTTGGAGCAGCCGCATATTCGCAGTATTGCAAGCTCCGAGCTTCTCTTTTCGAGTATGTATCTATACAGTATTGCCATATTGACTGCGGCAAGGACTGCTATAAACAGAGAGATTATGAGGATAGTTTTGTAAAAGTACATCTGGGTTGTGGTAGGAATTTTAACATCATAGGTATAGACATACGGTGACATTGTAGCTTCCATACAGGTTACTATGTCATTGTATGCCCTTTCAGTCAGGTAGGCGTCGGGCTTGAATACTACATTAAGATAGCCGGCGTTTAGCAACGTATCATCCGGGAGTGACATGAATGGGAACTGAAATTGTCCCTCACAGTTCGGAAGCTTTGTAACTTTTATAATCTCATAATCCTCGCCATATATCTTAACAGTTTTTGTTCCCTCGTCCAGCGTAGACGCATGAACGGTATAATGTCTTCCAGCCTCAGGATTGCTTATAACAAGCTGAGATTCATCATATGAATACTCTTCGTTAAAAAAAGAATCTGATATAACGACAACCTTATCGCCTCGTATATCCGATTCCTCAGGAATCAAATTCAGCATATTATCAACCATTTCATACCCTTCATACGAATATGAGCCATGGTACAAATAGTTAACTATATTCCCGTTTATTCTCGTTAAACAGAAACGCCTTCCGACTTCACCAATCTCCTCCGGTTTATCCTTGTTGAAATAAAGGTCTGTGCAGATAACAGGGTCAACTGTAACGTATTCAATATAGTCCATTGTATCCTCGCTGAGCATATATATGAAGTCTTTTACCATGCCTACTGTTACAGGTGTCCGCTGAATCTTATACGGGTCCTTGGATTTGTATTCGTGATATATGTCAATGAACAGGTGTTCTACTCTTTCGGCTTCGCCTTCATTTATGTAGATATTATAATTCTGATACAGACCGTACGAAAAGCAGATAACAAGTGCCGAAACTACTATATTTACCACCAAAAGCAGGGAGATAACTCCCTGCTTGGTGAGAAGACTTTTCAGGTTCTTGAAAAGATACTTGAACATAATGCACCTCCGATTTTCAATTCTCACGACGTATACTTACTTGTTATTGCCATTATACACCTGCTTTTTTTGCGTTTCAATTATAAAGTTGCACAAAACCACAAATCTGCATTTGTATATACTAAACAAGCAAGTTTTTCATAAGTTCTCTATACTATATAAGAGTCAGAAAAGAGGCAAAAGGTTGCAGTCTAAAAGAAGTTTTTATTCCTCCTTCAGGACATCTTTAGGCTCTGATGAGCCGATTATAGCGATTGGCATTATCATTGAGAGTATGAGATAGAGGGCTATTACACCTAAGCAGACTACTGCGTGCCAGATACCGAATGAGATTACGGTTTCCTTTAAGAAGCTTTGTTTGCCTATGAACAGTATAAGTGC
>JAGALZ010000025.1 GCA_017848055.1 Oscillospiraceae bacterium
AAGAATACAGGTTCATCATCAACGATAGCAATATTCATAGCAATCACCTCACGATTGGTCACGCTTTATGTATCAGTTACTATTATACCATATCGGAGAGGCTATTTCAAGAGCTAAAGTTAGACTTGTCATAATAAGGTGCAGCGCAAGTATAATGATGAAAAACCAAATAGGCTTCTGAAAAGAAAAATGGGCAATGCCTTCCATTCAACTGTAACGGAGGACATTGCCCTTTTCTTGTATTATTGTACTTATTATATCGAAATATGGCTGCTTGATTTTACCTTGTATCCATTAGATGTGGTTTCCGAATAAGCACAAGGTACGCACTCAAAAAGCGTACAGACAAGCAGTACCTTTGCGAGAGGGCGAAGCGTCTTTTACTGCCTCTTTTGTTCGGAACAGTGGTGCTTATGCCGATAATGACCTACCTTGCGGATAGGTTCAACAGCTCTTACGATGGCACGTTTCTCGGGCATTACGGCGTGTTCTTCACAAGGTTTACAGACCTCACGGGTGCAGACGGCGGCTTTTCATTCGGGCAGTTCTGGTTCTGCTTGTACCTGTTTGTAATATCGGCAATATGTGTTGGTGTGCTCAGGCTTATTAAACACAAGTCAGACGGAGAGTCGAAGGCTTTGCCGCTCTGGGTTGTAATACTGCTCGGTCTGCCGTTGCCACTACTGAGTGAGATTTTGTCGATTGGCGGCAAGAGCTTAGCGGAATACACATACCTTTTCCTGCTCGGATATTTTGTCTTTTCAAGCGACACGACAATAGACAAGGCTGAGAAGTACAGATACTCTCTGCTTGCAGTCGGGCTGCTGGCGACGATTGCGAATGTGTATCTGTTCCTGTGGTGTGACAAGGATTTGAGCCTTCTTAACACGGTGACAAAATACATAAGCGAGTGGTTTATGGTGCTCTCGCTTATAGGCGTTGCAAAGAGGCATCTGAACTTTTCGGGCAAGGTTTCAGGATATATGTCCCGCAGGTCGTTTTTGTTCTATATCTGGCACTTTATATGGGTGGTGCTGTTTCAGTATCTTCTGTACAAGTGGGCAGGAAACAACACTCCGCTTTTGTTCTTCGGTACTATAACGGCATCGTACGTCGCAACCTTCCTGTGCTGTGAAATGTGCGTGAGGATACCGTTTCTGTGCCATCTCACCGGTACAAAGTACATAAGCAAAAAGCAAGGGTGATATTATGAAGCTTAAGAAAATCGCAAATATTCTGACGATAATTATGATAATAGGTATTGCGGTGTTTGTTCTGGGTGTCATTTTCGCAGATACTGATGGGGCACGCTGGCGTATATTCTCGGTCGCTATGCCGATAGTGGGAGTGTCCCTCTGCGGTGCTATCGTACTGTCAGCAATTGATAGTATTAATGCCAAGAAATAACCACATAAGAACAATACCCGTACAGATGTTTTACACGTGTCTATTGAGGAAAACCCTTTTGAAAAAGGGTTGTTCCTCAAACTCCTTTCCTAAAACTTTTAGTACAATTTCAGCCCCATAGGGTGTACATAACTTAGTGGAGATTTTATTCTCTCTTGGTGTATACCCTATGGGGCTGAAATCATATTGAAAGTCTTTGTAAGGGGGTACAGGGGATAAACTTTCTTCAGAAAGGTTTCCCCCGATAAATACATATAGAATATCTGTACGAGTGTTGTTCTTATGCGGATTTCTTATGGGTTTGCGGCTTCGCAGAGTTTTTGCCATACCTTGACCATAGCGTAGGTATCAAGGCCGCAGTATGTGAGAAGATGTGAGCGGAACTTTGAAAGCTCGTCGGGGGACATCTTCGCCATACGCTTGAAGGTGTCGGAAGCCTCAGCACCGTTGTGAACACCTTCGAGGTTATGGTAATCGAGCGACGGGTCGTCTGGGAAGAGCGCAGGCAGAACGTACTTAATCGAGTATGAGCCTTGCATTGCCCTTGAGTAGTACTGCTTTTTCTGAAAAGGCACCATAAGGTCGCAGATGTTGTCGTGAATGTTCATAAGATGCTGTGAAAGGTCGGGGTAAAGCTCTGCCAAGCCCTTGATTCTGCCCTTTTCAAAGCCCATATTATAAGCCGTTACGCATACGTTTTGCGGAATATCCTCGCAAAGCTGCTGAGCTAACGCACGGCGAGGGTCAGCACCCGGATAAGCAAGATATTCACGGTGCTTCAGCTCGCCGCCTTCCTCCTCGATATAGTGAAGGGAATACTGAAATACAATCTGCTCGTACGGGCGGGAGTTGTCGTATAGCGGAATTGCAGGCTGGAATGACTCAAAGTCAAGGAAGTACAGTGGATAAGAAAGCTGTGAGAGGAACTCTCCGATTGCCTTCTTGTCAATGTGCGCAGCACAGCCTGTAACCTCGTGCTCAACCTGTATCATCTGATTTGCTGAAACCGCCTTTGTGCCGAGTATGTCTGAAAAGGCAATAAGCCCCTTGTCGTAGCACTTGAGCTTTGTCGAGGACCTTGCCCCCGAAATGTCAAACACATTTGGCTTTGGCAGACCTCTCGTGCAGTAGCCGAAGAATCCGCAGTTGTATGGCGAAAAGCAGTGTGCTCCGATGGGGTCACAAGGCTCGTCAGTCTGCTTCATATATTCCTCAAACCGACTGACGTTGCCCTCAACACCGCCGATAAGCTCTGACACCTTGTCGGTTATGTCCTCAATGTGAAAAAGCTCGTTTAAATCAAGCTCGCCCATTCTCACATACCTGCTGTTTATGTGTACAATGCAGACACATCCTACGTTAAAGCCAAGCTTTGAAAGAACGTAGCATTGATATGTAGCGTCATTAAGATAAATGTCCGTTACAGAAGTTGAGCTCTTAACCTCGTAAATCTCAACATTTCTGTCACCGAGATTTTTGAGTATGTCAACGCTGCAGAACAGCCCGTCATAAGAAAACGACGCTTCTGCAATTATCCTTGTTCCCGCATCTATAAGCTCCTGAGTCCTGGCAATCATATCAGAAAGATTTCCGAAGGGCACCTCTGTGAAGTCGCCGAAAAGCCCCATCGCAAGGTCGCCGACCTCGTTTCCTGTTTCCAGAACGGACTCGTTCATAACCGAGCTGTCAAATGCCTCAGGCCTGTTCTTGTTGAGCCAGAGCATTTTTGGACATTGCAAAGCACTGCAGTATTTTGATTTTGAAAGATAGATTGACATGACACACCCTCCCTTTTTCTGTTATAATAATTGTACCACAAAGTATATGCTTTTACAATCCTGTGTGCAGAATTATGCACCGTATTCTGAAAGAGTGACAAAAAGTGAATTCTTTCGTGTTTACATTCGGAGAAAGGTGTGTTATACTTGTGCTAGAATAGTCTGAATCGGAGGTGGCACAGTGTCAAATCGGAAAATAAGAATGCTAAGGCTAATGGAAATACTCAGACAGGAAACCGACGAGCAAAACCCGATGCTTGCGGCAGAGATTTGCAGAAAGCTCTCTGATATGGGGATAAGCTGCGACAGGAGAACGCTTTTAAGAGATATACAGCTTTTGAACGAGCAGGGCTACGAGGTTATGTCTGTAATGGCAAGCCACGAGAAAGCCTACTATATAGAGGACAGAAGCTTCAGCGTGCCTGAGCTTAAAATCCTTATCGACGCTGTCCAGGCGGCAAGCTTTGTTACCGAGAGGAAAACCTCAGAGCTTACGGAGAAAATTGCAAGCCTAGGCGGAAGCCACAGAGCCGACATCTTGAAGGGCAATATGGTCTGCTTCAATACAAGAAAGCACCGCAACGAGTCTATATATTATAACGTAGGCTGTTTTGAGGAAGCAATCGAGCAGAAGAAAAAAGCCACCTTCAGATACTACGACCTCAACACCGACGGACAAAGAGTCTACCGCAGAGACGGTCAGCTTTATGAGGTTGAGCCTGTTGCACTCGTGTTCAATGAGGACAACTATTACCTTATGACGTATAGCGTGCGCTATGATAAAACAGTAAACTACCGTGTTGACAGAATGGACAGAGTGAAGCTTTCGCAGGAGGAGATATGCGAAAAGGCGTTTGAGCTTAGGCAGAGTGTTGTCGGTTATACCGAGCAGGTGTTCAAGATGTACAGCGGTAAGACAGAGCAGGTTACAATAAGGTTTTCAAACAAGCTTATCGGCTCTGTCTATGACAAGTTCGGCGAAGAAACAAAGATGATACCAATCGGTGAGGATGAAAGTATCGCAACCGTGCAGGTGCAGATAAGCCCGACCTTCTGGGGCTGGGTCTTCCAGTTCGGAAATCAGATGAAAATTATGTCTCCCGACTCTGTGATAGATGAGTATAAAAGCAGGGTAGAGGAGCTGAAAGCTAACATATAATCAGAGCTTGCCAGTCGTTTTATCGGCTGACAAGCTCTTTTGTATCGAAAGACGGACAAAACTGTCGTTCTTTCATATCGACAGTCACAAATTTGTCTTTCTCTATTGAAAAATCAAAACAACAGGCGTATAATATAGATAACAGGTAAAACACATTTCCCTCAAAAGACACAAGGTAAAATATGATAACAATATCAAGGAGGAGTACATATGGCATTCAGAATAGGATTTTCAGCAGAAGAAACCGAAACCAAGCTGACAGAACAGGTTGACACAGTACAGAAGGCAAAGACAACACCGAGAAGGTCGGTTGTCAGAGTGAACTTCCCGGAGAGCAATTCGACATTCACTTATTATAATGATAGCTTTGACCTGCACACAGGCGATTTGGTCTACGTTGACGGAAAGCTTGAGGGCGTAAGAGGAAGGGTTGTAGATGTAAACTACAACTTTAAAATCAAGGTTGCTGATTACAAGCGTGTTATTGCGGTCATAGACACAGAGGTTCACGGCAAGTTCTATAACGCAGGAAGCTCGTTTGTAACCTTTGAGCGTGAGGCACTTCCTTTTGACAAGGCGGTCTGCTGGTTCAGGGCACCCGACAAGGAGGAAGACGAATATGTCAGCGGAAGCGACGACAGCTTCTTCAATATAGGCGACCTCAGCGATATGAACGTAAGCTCAAGGATTGCAGAGCGTGGACACGAATACTATGTCGGGGACAGGGTCAGATATATAAGCATCGACGGAAAAAAGGGCTACGCAGTTGTTGAAGGTACAGAAAGCTACGTCGTAGAGTTTGAGTACGAAAACGGAGATGTGAGCAATCTTACATGCTCCTGCTTCTGCAGCTTCAACTGCAAGCACGAGTTTGCGGCAATGCTCCAGCTCAGAGAGATACTCGGCATTATCGAAAAGAATTTCGGTGACGAATTCAGACGCACAGGATATTTTGCAGCAATAAACAAGGTGATTTTCTTCTCCCTCGCAATCGACGGCAAGGAGAAACAGCCTTTTGTAGTTTAGGAGGGAGTAGAAATGACACATAACAAGAATTTAAGACTAATTAATGATGCGGATTTCAGAGAGCTGTTTCATAGGGTTATATATATTAAGCCGACAAAAGAAGTCATAGAGCATCTTGCGGAAGATATGGATATATGTTTAAAAGATAGGGGATTTCTGGCATATGGATATATAGATAATCAATGTGGCTTTTCATTTCGTATAATTTGTTCAGCACATATAAGGAACAATAAGCTGGAATATGGGGCGTATGACAGTCAGAGATTATATATTATTCGCAGAGGATACGTTAATTGTTGTAGTTTTGCATTCATAGAGGAGTATGACGTTGAAATATCGGATTTAGAAGAAAGTGCATTAAAGCATATCAGAGATATAGATATGCTCTATAAGTGCAGAGAAGAAACTGAGCAGATGAGGAAGTTTATGTTCCTTGACCCGTTCAGAAGCAAAGAGTATCCAGATGACCTGCAAGTGATATTGTTTAAGGAAGGGCTGCAACTTGAAGCGGTGTGGGTTAAGTGTTATACATATACTGATAACGAATTGTTTGGTTTGCTTCTCAATGAGCCGGAGCAGGACTTTGGATTTCATGAAGGCAGCATAATTGGATTTGCACCAATGGAAACCGATAATGGTACTATATGCGTATATACAGGCAGACGGTTAGAAAAGCTTAGTTGATAAAAGGGGGATATATATGTCTAGAAGATTCACAGAAACAATAACTTGTCCGAAATGTAATAATACTCAGGGCTTCGATGTCTGGTATTCGCTGAATGCAGATATTGACCCTGATGCAAAGGAGCAGCTTTTAAACGGAACGTTGTTTGGGTACAGGTGTGAAAAGTGTGGCTATGAAAGTAATGTTGATTACGGGATGCTCTATCACGATATGACCAACATGGCTATGGTTTACTATGTACACGAGAGCGAAATCGAAGAAACGAAGAAGGGATTTATTGATACTAATGATATGATGGGTATAGAGATGCCGGAGTATAAAAAACGCATTGTAACCAATCGTAATGCACTTCGTGAAAAGGCTGTAATTTTTGATAACGGACTCGATGACAGACCGATAGAAATAATAAAGCTTTTGTATGATGTCAAAGCTATGCAGGACAATCCTGATGCAAAAATCTCCGCTGTATATTTTATTGTGAAGGACGGAGAATATGTCCTTGAGTTTTTAGGCGATACTCCTATGGTTGCAACAATACCGAGCGGGCTTTATGAGAGAATAGCAAATGATTATGCAGAGCGTATCGAACTGTTTAGCAAAAATGAATGTGTTATAGACAGAGCATGGGCAAGAAAGGTAATACGGAAATCGAAGTCTGAATAAATGCAGGAAGGCTCCACGTTGATACATCTGCGTGGAGCCTCTCATATTGAAAAAGTCATATGAGTGTGATATAATCATCTAAAGCGAAACTTGTGGACGGAGGATGAAAAATGAAAACTCGTCCTTCAAGGCAACCTTCACTGATATGGAAGTAACCGAATGTAAGTGGCTCGCCCATGACGGACAGCAGCCCGACGAGGAGTAAGGAAATGAACAGACCGTATATTATCTGCCACATGACAACGTCGATTGACGGAAAGGTAACGGGAGATTTTCTCTCTTGCCCCGAATGTCAGAGTGCAACCGAAATCTACTACGACATAAACAGAACGCTCAAATCAAACGGCTTTATCTGCGGACGTGTCACAATGGAAGGGAGCTTCACGGGCGGCTATTATCCCGACCTCTCGCAGTATCCTGCCGAAAATAGCGGCGAGGACTTTGTGCCTGAGAACCTGACAGGCTTTTATGCAGTTGCTTTTGATACAAAGGGAAGACTCGGCTGGGAATCTGATAAAATTATCGACCCCGACGGTGACCCGGGATATGATGGTGCACAGATAATTGAGGTAATCACAACGCTGGCAGACGAGCGTTATCTTGGTTATCTCAGAGCTATGGGGATAGGATACATTTTTGCAGGGGAAAGAGAGATTGATGTTTCGCTTGCACTTTTGAAGCTCAGGGAGAAATTCGGTTGTGAGGTTCTCTTGCTTGAGGGCGGAAGCATTATAAACGGTGCATTTCAGCGTGCTGATGTTATTGATGAGCTTAGCCTCGTTGTCGCACCGCTTATTGCACAAGAGAGCGACAAGCCGCTTTTCACAGACAGCGATTTTTCAGCCTTCAAGCTTGTCAGGGCTGAAAGCAAAGACGGAAATATTGTTATGAATTATAAAAGAAAATCTGAAAAGGAGAGCATATTATGAGCAAAAAGCTTACGGCGTATTTTTCAGCAAGCGGAGTAACAGAAAAGGTTGCAAAGGCTCTTTCACAAGCCGCAGGCACAGACCTTTTTGAAATCAAACCTGCTATACCTTACACAGACGCAGACCTTAACTGGATGGACAAGAATTCCAGAAGCTCCGTCGAAATGAACGACCTCTCGTTCCGTCCGCAAATTGCTACAAAGCTTTCTGATATGGACAAGTACGACACCATTTTTCTCGGATTTCCTATCTGGTGGTATATCGCACCGACAATTATAAATACCTTCCTTGAAAGCTACGACTTTACAGGCAAGAAGATTGTACTTTTTGCAACCTCAGGCTCAAGCGGTTTCGGAAAGACGGCAGAAAAGCTTGAGGATAGCTGTAAGGGAGCACAGCTTATTACAGGCAGGCTCCTGAATGGCAAGCTCGATATGTCAGAGCTTACAGAATGGGCAAACAGCTTTTAATCAGCAAAACTCAAAAACCGTATGTGGAAGACCAAAACCTGCGACTAATTTAAGGCGTTAAAAATCTCCGAAGGAAAGTATCTTTAAGGAAAGCAGTTTACAAAGAAATAATGCTAAGGAATCACCCTCACCAAACGGTGAGGGTGTTGTCATAGTTACGGGTTTGTGGTATACTTAACTTAAAAAATAAGATTTGACGAGGTATATATGAGAAACAGATTATTTATTGTTGAGGGTTTGCCTTGTTCCGGAAAAAGTACTACTTCATCATTTGTAGCGTCTTTTTTGGAGCAAAAAGGGAGTATTTGTTTTGTTGATGAAGGTACGGGGAATCACCCTGCCGATTATGAATTTCACGCACTTGCTCCAGCAGGCCTTGTGTCAGATAAAGAAGAAATTGTATCGTTATCGCAATTCTCAGGTGAGATGTTTGATAAGCTACTGCAATATAAAATCTATGATTTTTTGCCTTGGGAAAAAGAAATGCCGTTAATGCTAGATAAATGGCGACAGTTTGTTCAGACCAGCGATGAGAATACAACTTATATCTTCAATTGTGTATTACTGCAAAATCCTATGTGCGAAACGATGATGAGATTTGGGTTTTCGGTAGAGGAGTCTGAAAGCTACATAAGTAAAATTGTCGATATAATCCAGCCGATGAAACCGGTTGTTATCTATTTGAAAAACACTGATATTGCTGAATCTATAAAACATACAGCAAATGAACGTCCGGGTTGGCTTGATGATGTTATCAATTACCACGTGAATGGGAACTACGGAAAACAGATTGGTGCAGAAGGATTTGAGGGGTACATAAAATGCTTGGAAGAAAGGCAAGCACGTGAATTGAGAATTCTTTGTAATTTATCGTTGGAAAAACTTATAGTCGACAACCCTCAACGTGATTGGAATTCTGCTCAGGAAAGAATCAGAAATTTTATGATGACACTTTAATAGCCACACAAACTTGACATCTTATATAATTTCACCCTCACCAATCGGTGAGGGTGCGTTTGTTGGTATATAAGCGAAAGCTTAAAAAACAATGTCGCTGAAAAATTTGTTGTTCTTGCAGTATATATCAAGCTCAAAGCCGTTCAGCTTGCAGGAGCTGTCTGCTATTGCAAGACCGAGTCCCGTACCCTTCTTTCCGCTTCTTGCCTTGTCGCCCATTACAAAAGGCTTTTTAAGGTCAGTGGTATCTATCTCCTCATCAATTTCATTTGAAATGCTGAGGATTTTCTTTTGGTGTGTAAGTAGGGAAACGATAATCGTACCGCCCTCATTTGCATATTTTATTGCATTTGTTATGAGGTTGTCTATCGCCATTACAAGGCTGTTACGGTCTGCTTCGATATAAATATCTCCGCTGATACTTACTGTAAGATTCCGTGCCTTAATTGCGTCGGTATGCTTTTCGACAATTTCGTGTACAAGCGTCTTGATTTTCAGCGTTTCCTTTTTTACTCCGAAGCCACCATTTATTTTGTTAAGCTCGAATGCTCTGCTTATAATGGAGTCTGCATAGTTGACATTTCGGATTATCTGATTAAGATAGTTGTTTTCGTCCTGAGAGTTGCGCCCCTTTTGTATCTCTATCAGATTTTCCGCAAATCCTCCTATTGCGGTAAACGGCGTCTTAAGGTCGTGTGCAAGGTTGTTTATAAGTGCCTTCTGATAGTCCTCCATAGCGTAGGTGGATGAGTTAATAACATTCCTTCTCCAACTCCAGACAAGGGCAATCAGCACAGTTATCAGCAGAAAGCCTCCTATAACTGTTGTCAGGAATATGATTGTCCGTCTGCTCATCGGGTTTACAAGATAAGCAATACAAAGATACGCATCCTGCCCATTATATTTTATGGGAGTCCTTGAGTATATAAACATATCGTTGGAGTCAGAGCCTTCCGGCTTCCATGAATCCAGCTCACTCGACGGCACGAAGTCATCGGCATAAATATCCAACTGAAAAAACGGCATCATTTTCTCAAACTGCTCCGGCCTTGTTCCTGAAGGGATAGCATAGTTACTGAGAATTATTTCCTCACTCTTTCCAGGAAAGACCATTCCCATTGGGCTGCTTTTTACAATCTCAAATCTGTCATCATCAATATTTATCCCAAATCTATAGACTGCTTCATTTCCCACACCGTTTGATATGTTTGAAAAAACGCATCCTTTTCGTGGAATTATCTCGTCGGTGCTGCTGTCATAATAAACCTCACTCAGCGAGAAAATATACTCCGGTCTTCGTTGACTTTTTATTCGAGTTGGGTTATATCTGAGGTCGGGGCTTAAAGAATCGGAATAATACATTTCGTAAAATTCCTCAAGCTCAGGGTAATCCTCAGGTGTTGCAGAAAAGGATACAGTCCTGCTAATCTCTTCACCGTTTTCGTCAACATATTCTATAAAGTCTATGAATACGGCATTGTTATCAGCAACCATAGTTCCGTCGGTAAGGACAATCGCAGAGCAAGCATAGCTATCGTCAAGATTTGACATGACAAGTGGTTGTTCAAGTATATCAAATACGACGTCGAAGCGTGTAGCAAAGGTTAAAGAATAGGTTAAAGCATTAAAATCCGAGGTGCTTCCCGACTCATCGTCATTGCTGACTTGGGTGAGTATCCTGCTTTGTGCAAAAGAATGGTCTTCCAAAGTCTGAGCATATATCTCGTTCATAAGCCATTTATAGAACACCACTCCGAAAACTGCTGTTGCCACCAAAGCTACACAAAGAGCCTTTATGAACAGCCTACGGAATGTTGTTCTCTTCTTTTTCTTAAATCTGATTTTCTGTTCAAGCTGTTTAATTATGCCCATAACATCACTCCATACTAGTAAGCTTGTAACCTCTTCCGATAGCTGTCTTTATCTGCTTGCCTGCACCGAGAAGTGCCTTGCGAAGCTTCTTTATGTGGCTGTCAACGACTCTGTCGTTCCCGTAAAAGTCATAGCCCCATATTCTGTTGAGCAGTGCGTCTCTGGTAACAACCCAGCCCTCATGCTCCATAAGATACTTAAGTATAGCAAACTGCTTTGGTGCAAGCTCGACCTCTTCCCCTGACACATAGCAGCAAAGCTTTCTCGTGTCGAGGGTAATCATACCGCAGGTTAAACGTTTGTCGCTTGTCCCTGTTGCACGCCTTACTATCGCCTCGCATTTTGCATACAGTGCGGCAAGCGAAAACGGCTTTATGATATAGTCGTCACAGCCGAGGTCATATCCGTAGAGGATATCCTCCTCTCTGCCTCGTGCCGTAATAAATACAATCGGTATGTCACAGCATTTTCTTATTTCTCTGCAAATCGTAAAGCCGTCGATATGGGGAAGCATAATGTCGAGCAGAACAAGCTCATAATTTATGCCAACTTCTTTTGCCGCAGCTATTGCATCATCTCCGTCTGATATGATGTCAACAGTCGTTCCCTTTCTCTCAAAAAACAGCTTGATTACTTCGCAAATCTGACTGTCATCTTCAATTACAAGTATTTTGTCCATAATAAGAAGCTCCTTATATTATGATTACACTCTAACATACCTGTGTGTCTTTTGTGTGTCTTTTGTAAGCAGTTTTTGCGGTTTGTTCTTGACAAGGATATTATAGCATCTTGTCTATGTGAATGCAAGTGACGTATTGCTATAACGGGGAATGTGTGCTATAATGGGAGAAGCAATTTTCAGTGAAAGAAGAATAATATGGAGCTTTTTATTACAATAATAGTATGTCTGCTGGCAGGCTGCGGAGCAGGGCTGGGAACAGGCTTTGCAGGGATGAGTGCGGCGGTAGTTATTACCCCGATGCTGGTGACTTTTCTGGGTATGCCTGCGTACAGCGCAATCGGAATTGCTCTTGCAAGCGACGTTCTGGCAAGCGGAGTAAGTGCTTACACGTACTACAAAAACAGGAATATAGATATAAAAAACGGTATTATAATGATGCTCGCTGTTCTTGCCTTTACATTTGTAGGCAGCTTTGTCGCAAGCTTTGTGCCGAACAGTGCGATGGGCGGAACGTCGGTGTTTATGACAACTATTATGGGTATCAAATTCATTGTAAGACCTGTAAATACCACTAAGGAAACTATGAGCGCTGTTTCAGGGAAGAAAAGAATTGTACAGTCGGTTATATTCGGTATGCTTATAGGCTTTGTCTGTGGCTTTGTCGGTGCAGGCGGCGGAATGATGATGCTGATGATTCTGACAATAGTGCTGGGCTATGAGCTTAAAACAGCAGTCGGGACAAGTGTGTTTATTATGACCTTTACCGCACTTACGGGTGCAGTAAGTCATTTTATCATCGACAAAAGGATGCCCGACTTGCTTGTGCTGATACTGTGCATACTGTTCACCCTTTTGTTTGCACGTATCGGTGCTGTTATTGCAAACAAGGTAAGCTCAAAGACGCTTAACCGTGCGACGGGAATTATCCTTGTTACGCTCGGTGTTGCAGTTATCGGCATAGGGGCGCTGGTGTAAGTAAATAGGCTATAAAAAGGCGTATGCAGATTATCTGCATACGCCTTGACTTTATATCTTCATTGTGAGAGATATTCTCTTTCTCTTAACGTCAACGTCCAGAACCTTGACCTTGACAACATCGCCAACCTTAACGACCTCCATAGGGTGCTTTATAAATCGGTTTGTCATCTGGGAAATGTGCACAAGTCCGTCCTCGTGGACTCCGATATCAACAAACGCACCGAAGTCGATAACGTTTCGTACAGTTCCCACAAGCTCCATACCGGGTGCAAGGTCTTTAAGCTCCATAATATCTCCGCTTCGCATAATCGGCTTGGGAAGCTCATCTCTCGGGTCACGGCCGGGCTTCTGAAGCTCCTTTACGATATCACCGAGTGTAGGAACACCGACACCGATTTCGGCAGCGAGTGTCGAAAGCCCTGCCTTTGATGCCTTGTCGGAGAGGTCTGTGAGCGAGCCTGCATTTATATCGGCGAGTGTGTAGCCGCACTTTTCCAAAAGTGCCTTTGCGGCATCGTAGCTTTCGGGGTGAACGGCGGTATTGTCCAGAGGATTCTTTCCGTCACGGACTCTTAAAAATCCCGCACACTGCTCGAATGCCTTTGCACCGAGCTTTGACACCTTAAGAAGCTGTTTTCTGTCAGTAAATGCGCCGTTTTCCTCACGGTATTTTACGATATTCTTTGCAACCGAGGCATTGATACCTGCGATGTAGGAGAGCAGGCTGTGGCTTGCTGTATTAAGGTCAACGCCGACGTTGTTTACGCAGTCCTCAACGACACCTGTGAGAGCCTCGTCCATACGGTTTTTCGGCATATCGTGCTGATACTGACCTACACCGATAGCCTTAGGGTCAATCTTTACAAGCTCGGCAAGAGGGTCCTGCAGACGTCTTGCGATTGAAACGGCGCTTCTGAGTGAAACGTCATATTCAGGGAATTCCTCAGCTGCAAGCTTTGATGCAGAGTAAACTGAAGCACCCGCTTCGGATACAACTGCGTAGCTTACCTTTTCAGGTATCTCCTTGAGCATCTGTGCAACAAATGCCTCGGACTCACGGCTGGCTGTTCCGTTACCAATAGAAATAGTTGTTACGCCGTGCTTTCTGATAAGAGCCACGAGCTTTCTCTTTGCGTCCTCGGTTTTGTTCTGAGGTGGGGTAGGGTAGACAACGGTTGTGTCGAGAACCTTACCCGTTGCGTCAACGACTGCTATCTTACAGCCTGTTCTGTAGGCAGGGTCAAGACCGAGAGTAACGCTGTTCTTGATAGGCGGCTGCATAAGAAGCTGTTTTAGGTTTTCGCCGAACACCTTTATTGCACCCTCGCAGGCATTTGCTGTAAGCTCACTTCTTATCTCTCTTTCGATTGAAGGATAGATAAGTCGCTTGTAGCTGTCCTCGCAGGCGAGCTTCACGAGCTGTCCGCAGGCGGAATCATTCTTCACATACTTCTGACAGCAGGCTCTTTCTCCTGCGCCCTCGGTAACGTCAACGGATACCTTGAGTGCGTCTTCCTTTTCGCCTCTGTCAAGAGCCAGCACTCTGTGTCCTGCAATCTTCTTTACGCTTTCGCTGTACTCATAGTAGGTCTTGTACACGGTTTCGGCTTCCTCGTCAGTAGCCTTTGAAGAAATCTTACCTATCTGTGAGAATAGCTGGCGGATGTATTTTCTCAAATCTGCGTTGTCGGAAACATCCTCTGCGATAATATCCATAGCCCCCTGCAAAGCGTCCTGCACCGTTTCAACAGACTTGTCGGCTTCGTCGCTGTGTACGATATAAGCCTTTGCCTCATCCTCGGGGATTGTTTTCTCGTTCTGTGCAAGCAGTATCTCGGCAAGTCCCTCAAGTCCCTTTGCTCTTGCGACAGAGCCTCTGGTCTTTCGCTTCTGCTTGTAAGGTCTGTAGATGTCCTCGACCTCAACGAGAGTAACCGCCTTGTCGATTGCTTCCAAAAGCTCAGGCGTCATCTTGCCCTGCTCGGTAATGGAGTTTGTGATTTCCTCCTTACGCTTTGTGAGGTTGCGAAGATAGTTGAGTCTGTCAAAAATATCTCTTAAAATCTGGTCGTCGAGAGAGCCCGTCATTTCTTTTCTGTATCGGGCAATGAAAGGGATTGTCTTTCCGTCGTCGATGAGTGAAACGGTGTTATCAATCTGCTCCTTTTTAAGCTTGAACTCCTGCGCCAGTACTGCATTTATATCCAAAATAATACCTCCCAGTAGAATTTTCCAATAAGGATATTTTACTACATTTTTTAGAAAAAGTAAAGACGGACGCACGCTTTCGGATACAAATAAACGTCTGCGATTTGGTATAAAGAACACATAATATTTCCACCCTCAGATTTTGCACCTATCAACCACGTTGAAAACCAGATTGCAATGTGGTATAATTTATGTGACAAGTCTTTTAAGGAGCAGTTTTGTATGGAGAATGCATCGCTTGTTAACCGTGTAAAGCGTATGGAGATATATTTTTCTGTCACAGGATGGACTTTATGACTTTCTTTATACTATAAGAGAAGAAAGTCAAAAACCTGCGGAAAATGGCGTTTGCAACCTGAAGTTTACAACAAGAAACGCATAGTTGGTGGCAGTTGCGGTCATTCTTTGATATCATGATGTTGTAAAAAACGACCGCAAGGTAAAGGAGAAATACTATGACATTCGGTGAAAAACTATCAAGACTCAGAAAAGAAAACAACTACACACAGGAACAGCTCGCAGATATCCTGGCTGTGTCAAGACAGTCGGTCAGCAAGTGGGAATCAGACTTAGCGTATCCCGAAACGGAAAAGCTCATCCGCCTGGCAAAGCTCTTTGACTGCTCAACAGATTACCTTTTAAAAGAGGACTGCGACAATAAAAACGGTTATGCACGGAAGCCCGAGGGAAATAGTCTTGAAACTATTTCTGTGAATGCAAAAGGACTGCTTGCTTCACTGATGCGTGAGAGGAAAAGCGAGAAGATGATATTCGGTATGCCGCTTTATCATATAGGTAAAAACGCAAGAGGATTTTTCGCCCTCGGCTGTAAGGCAAGGGGATTCTTTTCCCTGGGGCTTATGTCAAGGGGAATATTTTCTATGGGACTTCTGTCACTTGGCGTTGTGTCAATCGGACTGCTTTCACTTGGACTTCTTAGTGCAGGTATCCTTTCTGCCGGCATTGTCGCAGCAGGCAGCATCGCACTGGGACTGCTTTCTGCAGGTGCGATAAGCATTGGTGTGATATCGTTCGGCGCACTCTCTATCGGAGAGTTTTCTGTGGGAGCATATGCAATAGGAGAGTATGCCGCCGTCGGTGATACTGCAAGAGCTATGATTGCCGTAGGAGACAGCGAAGCGAACGGAAGTGTGCATAGCTTTCTGGGTGAGCTGACGAAAACAGATATTTCGCTCATAAAGGACTGGCTTGATGCAAATGTTCCGTCGTATCTGAGCTGGGCAAAGGAAATATTCAAATTCTATATCAGCTGATAAAAAAACGTCTGCGATTTTCCGCAGACGGTTTTGTTTATTTACTATGCTTTTCGATTCCTTTAAGATACAGAAATCTTGACAGAACACCTGACAGTGCGTACAACAGCACAGCACCGGAGGCTAAGATGAATTTGAAGTATGAAGGGAAGTCGCCCGCAATAAGCTTCTTTATAAGCTTTTCAATGCCACTTAAAAGCCCGTCGGGGTTATTTTTTAACACAAGAAGTGCTATTGCAGTCAGCGACAAATACATTGCTACCTTGATAATTCCGCCTGCCCTTTCTCCGAAACGTACTGAAAACGGGAAGTCTACTGCGATAGATGCAAGCTGGATAAAATACAGTGCCACAAAAAGCTTTGCAAATGACGGGATATCGTATCCGCCAACGCTGTCGCAGATAAACTTGAGGAGATAGCTAAGCCCGATACAAAGTGCAAAATACATAGCACTCTGCAACGCCATAAAGATATACTTTGAGCATATATATCCGCTTATTCCCGAAGGGGTTGAGGCTGCAAAATAGCACCATTTCTTCGTTCTGTCGCCCGATGGCATCCATTCTGTTATTATCCATGACGCTAAGAAGCCAAGCACAACAAGGGGGTATCTGAGAATTGCTCCCTCGTTTACAAAGACTGAAAAAGCATTTTTCGAAAAGGATTCTTCGTCAATGAAAACAAGCAGGACGGGGAGAAATACCGTGCAGAGGGCTATAAGGACAGTAAGCGCAAGCCTGAGCTTATTTTGTACAAGCTCCTTGTAAAGAAAGCCCTTCATCAGTCTTCTCTCCTCTCGTAGTTCTTTCTGGTGATAAGATAGCTTGCAAAAAGAATCACAAACATAAGCACAAGGGCAATAATTCCGACGTGGGCAGGTATTGTGATGTAGCTCGTGTACTTATTCAAAATCGTAGGGGAATCAGCCGTTTCAACCTCTGTCATTACCTTTTCAATTTTTCTGCCAAGCTCTGACACACTCGTGAAAGTATACTCCAGAGCAATTACAATTCCCACAAGCACAGCTCCGACAATTATGCCAAGCTTCTTGAGTGACTTTAAGTCAGTCGCTCTCATAAGAACCGACTGGCGTATAATGTCGTAAACAAGCAGAAAGTCAACAAAGCAAATGTACAGATAAATCGGTGCAAGGCTGTAAGAGGTCTTTCCAATTATGAAAACGGGTATGCATATAAGTGAGACAAGAACTCCGCAGACAGCTATAACAATAGTTTTTGTGATGTATTTTGCCTTTGCCTTGTCGTGAGCGGTAAGGGGAAGGGCGAGCGAGTATCTTTGCCAGCCGCTGGCTATGTCCGACTTTAGAACTGTGTCATCGCTTGCTATCGTGCCGCCGATGATTATGGCAATAGTATATGCCATAATGAGTGAGAAGCCTTTGAGTGTCTCGCCGCTGCCTAAATCCTTTGAAATCATAACATATAACGCAAGAAACATCATGGCAGACATAGCAACTATCAGCAGAAGCGATGCAAGGTAGGATTTTGTTGAAATCTTTAGCTCTCTGAAAATCAAAGCCTTAGTCATTACGCCCACTCCTTCTTGTCACGGTTTACATAGAAAAGCATAATCTCTTCAAGGGTTGTAGGTTCAAGCAGCATACCGCTGTACTTGTATGAAGCGGACTCTCTGTCTGAAACCATTACCTCTGCACCGAATGCGTTTACTCGTGTGCTTACAATATCGGAAGGGTCAATCTCGGAAAGCTGTTCCTTGCTGCACTTGAGCACCCCGTGAGTTTCCAAAAGCTCGTCCTTGTAGCCGCTTAAAAGTATTCTGCCTCGGTCTATGAAGGTAACACTGTCTGCAATCTTTTCAAGGTCGCTTGTGATATGCGAGGACATAAGGATACTGCGTTCTCCGTCTTCAAGATACTCCATAAATATGCGGAGAATTTCATCTCTTACAACAGGGTCAAGTCCCGATGTCGGTTCGTCCATGATGATAAGCTCTGCGTTGTGTGAAAGGGCACATGCAATCTGGAGCTTCATTTTCATACCCTTTGAAAAGTCGCCGATTTTCTTTTTCAGCGGAAGCTCAAAGCGTTCAAGATACTTTTTATACTGAGCATCATTCCACTGGGGGTATATGCCGGAGAAAATCTTAGACATATCCTTGGCTGTGAAAATATCGTGGAAGGGAAGCTCGTCAAAAACTACTGCTATTCTCTTTTTGATTTGTGTTTCGTCCTTTATGTGGTCAAGTCCTAAGAGCTTGATTTCGCCGCTGTTTATTTTAGTGATGCCGAGAAGACTGCGGATTGTGGTTGACTTTCCTGCTCCGTTCTGACCTATAAAGCCCATAATACTGCCCTTTAGGACATTAAAGCTTACATTGTCAAGTGTGAAACCATCGTACTTTTTGGTAATGCCGGAAATCTCAATGGCATTTTCATAGCTACCCATAACTATTCTCCTTCGTTGATAAGGTCAAGTAAATTGTGGAGCTCATTTATTGTCATTCCGCATTTTTTTGCGTTTTCTGTAGCTTCAAATAATGATGCCTCAATCGCCTTCAGATACTCCTCACGGAAAAGCTCCATATTCTGTGCCTTTACGAAACTGCCCTTGCCGGTGTAGGACTCGATGAATCCGTCATGCTCAAGCTCTTCGTAGGCACGCTTGGTTGTCATAAAACTGATTCTTAGCTGGGTTGCAAGTATTCTCATTGACGGAAGAGCGTCCCCTTCCTTGAGCTTGCCCTCGAGAATCAGCGCCTTCACCTGGTTTACAATCTGAAGATAGATTGGTTCGCCCGATGAATTGCTGATGTTGATATTCATTTGGTGTGCACTCCTTCTGAGATATTAGCTACTAGACATTTCGAACTGCCTGAAAGCTAAAATTGTATAATCTCGATGTATACAATTATATCACCCGACATATACATTGTCAAGGGGTAGTCATAAATTTAATAAATTTTGCTAAAATAGCAACAAACCCTCGCCGTAAGGCGCATAGCTACATAGAAGTATATTACACGGATTTGTCCAGAAGAAAACTTTTGAAAAGTAGGTTTTCCTAAAACTTATTAATTAAAATTTCAGCCCCATTGGGTACACATCAAGAGAGTGATTAGAGGCTCTCAAGTTTGTGATAGATACCCTATGGGGCTGAAATTATATGACCATCACCTTAAGGCGAGGTTAGAGGTACTTTATAAGCTCGTCACGCAAATCGTCAAATCTCTCGTCGGAAAGTCCGAAGTCCATTTCCTTGTAGCTCCATGCGCTTCTTGAAATGCCGTGTTTCTCGAACACTTCGTTTATGCACTTGTACCACTTCACAGCGTCGGCTGGCGGAACGATATCAATAACGCCGTACTCACCGCAGTAGAGGGTGGTGCCATTCTTATTTGCAGCCTCGATAGCAGGAGCAAAAAGCTTCTCGAAGTACTCGGGTGTGATATCGCACTCCTCGAAGGTGAAGCGGTCGGACTGGTTTATGTTGCCTGCCCAGTAAGCACCCTGATGTGTGAAAATGAGCGGCTCATAGCAGTGGAAATTATAGATAGTGTTGTCGTCATAGGGTTTTGCAAGGTCTGGTACAGCGTGGGCGCTGTTGTTGTGATAGCTTCCGACAAGAATGAGTGTGTCGGGTGCATATACTCTGATTCTCTTTATGCACTCGTTTGAAACTCTGTTCCATGTGCCTATGTATTCCTTGTCGGTAACCTCATTGAGAAGCTCGAAGGCTACCCTTTTATCAAGCTTTCCGTAACGCTTTGCAAACTGCTCCCAGAGGCGGTAAAAACGCTCCTGGAGCTTTTCGCTGTCAAAGAAGCCTGCCTCATTTTCTCCGTAATTATCAAAGGAAAAGCCTGCGGTTTTGTGCAGGTCAAGCACGGCGTTGAGGTTATACTTTTCACAAAGCTCAAACGCTCTGTCGAGCCTTTCAAAGCCGCTCTCCTTGTAGCTGCCGTCGTCGTTTTCAAACACGTTGTAGTCAACGGGGATACGCACGTGGTCAATACCCCAGGTTGACACTCTGGCAAAGTCTGCCTCGGTTATGAAATTATTGAGTCTGTCCTCGCTGTAGTCGCACTGCGAAAGCCAGCCCCCGAAGTTTACTCCCTTGTAAAAGCCCTTGTTCTTAAGCATAGATGTAAGTTCCTTTCGTTTTGTGATGTGATTAAAATATATCATATAAAAGGTTGTTGAGATATCACAATAATAATCTTTACATCATATTTTTGCTGGGAAATCCATATTGACAGCAAATATATAACACAGAACGCACCGATATGATATTATTGATTCTCTTCGGGTGCTACAATTAAGTAAAGACCGAAGGAGGTAATGTTATGAACAATTTAAAAAAGCTTTTACCCATACTGTTATCGCTTGCAATGCTTTCAGCCTGCGGTGGGGACGATTCCTCGGGCAAGGCTTCATCATCAGGGGCTGTAAATTCATCTGAGCCGTCATCATCTGAGTCTACGACATCTTCAGACACCGAGTTCTCGGAAACGGAGGATTCATCCGAAGCTGACGGAACACTACCCGAGGGAAGTGTTTATGCCGAGTTTACAAACGGTATGCCGGCTGAGGGCTGGGAATGCTCCGACGGCTGGACAAACGGAAGCGTGTTCAATGTCACCTGGAGAAAGAGCAACGTGACCTTCAAGGGCGGCAATATGCAGCTAATCGTTGACAAGGATAAAACTCCTGCTGACGGTATTCCGTATTCGGGCGGAGAATTCAGAACTCTCGGCTTTTACGGCTACGGACGCTACGAGGTGTCAATGAAGGCGATAAAGAATGACGGCGTTGTATCCTCTTTCTTTACATACACAGGCCCTTATGACAATAACCCCTGGGATGAAATTGACGTTGAAATTCTCGGCAAGGACACTACAAAGGTTCAGTTCAATTATTTCACCGACAGTAAGGGTGAGCACGAGTATATGCACGACCTCGGCTTTGACGCATCGGAGGATTTCCACACATATGCCTTTGAGTGGTATGAGGACAAGATTATATGGTATGTTGACGGAACTGAGGTTCACAGAGCGACCGAGAATATCCCGTCCACAAAGGGTAAGATTATGATGAACGCATGGTGCGGAAAGGACGTTGACGACTGGCTCAGCCCGTTTGATGACAAGAACATCCCGCTCACAGCTGAGTACGAGTGGATTAAGTATACTCCGTTCAATTAACGGAAGGTTTATACGAATTTGCGTTTTGTATCATATTCTTGTTGCAATTTGCGGTGTAATGGTGTAAAATACACTCAGAGGTGTTAATATGAATATTGAGAAAAAGCTGTCGCATATTGAGTTTCTGAACAGGGAATACAACGTTTCGCATTTGTCATACGAGCGTGAAATGGCATTCTTCCAGAGCATAAAGGAAGGCAATGTCGCCGAGGCAAAAAGGCTGTTCAAGCCGCTTGGCGGCGGAGAAATGGGAAAGCTGAGCCGTGACAGTATCCGCAATCTTAAATATCATCTTATCATTACCGTTGCTTTTATCACACGCTACTGTATCGAGGGCGGAATGGAGATGGAGGTAGCATACAACCTCAGCGACATTTACATTCAGAGCATAGACAGATGCCGCACCGAGGATGAAATCAACCTGCTTCACCGTGAGGTTGTTGACGACTACGCACAGAGAATGTGCATATTGCGTAAGCAGAATCGCTACCCTAAGTCGGTGACAATTTGCCTTGATTACATATACGATAACCTACATACTAAAATCACCCTTGAAAAGCTCGCGGAGATTACAAGCCTCAGCCCTGCATATCTCTCGAAGCTCTTTCACAAGGAAGTAGGGCAGACGGTATCGGGATACATTGTGAAAAAGCGTATCGAGGCGGCAGCCAATATGCTGAAATTTTCAGACTATTCCTGCCTTGATATTTCAGAGTATCTGTGCTTCAGTTCGGAAAGCCATTTTATCCAGATGTTCAAGAAACACACGGGCTACACACCGAAAGCCTACAGGGAAAGCTTCTTTCGCCGAAGGGCTGACAATAATAACGCTTAGTACTCCATAATATATGAGATAGTAAAACCACCCCTGACAGCTTTTCTGACTGTCGGGGGTGTTGTCATATCTTACTTATTGTGATATAATCTAAAAAACGACTAAGGAGAAGTCTATGGATGCAAGAAAACTACTTGATGCAATAAGCGTTGCGGAAAGACTCAAGGACGCTACTCGTCACTGCTACACCGCAAACGGCAGGCGTGAAAGCGTTGCCGAGCACAGCTGGATGATGACGCTGATTGCATTCTTTATAAAGGATGAGTTTCCCGATGTCGATATGGATAAGGTAATCAGAATGTGCATTATCCACGACCTTGGCGAAGCGTTTACCGGCGATATTCCGACCTTTGAAAAGACAAAGGAAAACGAGAACACCGAAGAAACGCTTCTTTCCGGCTGGGTTGAGAGCCTTCCGCAGGTGCAGAAAAACGAGATGGTGGCTTTGTTTGATGAAATGAAAAAGCGTCAGACACTTGAAGCTAAGATTTACAAGGCAATCGACAGCCTTGAAGCACTCATTCAGCATAATATTTCCGACCTGTCAACCTGGACGGATAATGAGAGGGAATTCAACAAGACCTACGCAGACGACAGAGTAGGCTTTTCTGAGTATCTTACAGCACTTCGTGAAGAAATCCGCAAGGATACCTTAAATAAGCTCGGAGAGCAGCTGTGAAAGCATATTAAATCAATAGGAGGCATCGTTATGTGTGGACGTTTTTCCAATTAAGAAAAACTGATTGGAGGAATATAAATGAACTATACAATAAGAAAAATCCGTGAGGACGAATATAATCTTTTAGACGACTTTATCTACGAAGCAATCTTCATTCCCGATGGTGTAGAGCCGCCGCCAAGGTCTATTATATCTCAGCCCGAATTGCAGGTGTATATAAAGGACTTCGGCAAGGGGAAGGACGATATATGCTTTGTTGCGGATGTCGGCGGAAAGACTGTCGGTGCGGTATGGGTGAGGGATATGCCCGATTACGGACATATTGCAAACGGTGTGCCGTCCTTTGCGATTTCGCTTTACAAGGAATACCGCAATTTCGGGATAGGCACAAAGCTTATGGAAACTATGGTATCAGAGCTTAAAAGCCGTGGCTATGAAAGAGCTTCGCTTGCCGTGCAGAAGCAAAACTATGCGGTAAGAATGTACAGGAAAGTCGGATTTGAAATTATAGATGAAAATGCCGAAGAATACATAATGGAAATAAAACTCAGGTAAAACAAAGCGCCTGCCCATCGAAAAGATGAGCAGGCGCTTTCTTGTTGTATCAGTTTTCTGAAGTGCTAAAGGTTATGTTATTGAGCTGGGCATAGATATGTGCTGCGGAGCCTTCGCTGCAATAGATTGTCAGATTTTCGCAATCTGAAAATACGTCATCGCCGATTTCGGTAACACTGTCAGGGATTACTGCCTTCGTAAGATTCTCGCAGTTTGAAAATGCACGGTTATTAATCTCTGTTACACCCTCGGGGATTGTTACCTCTGTGAGTTTATTGCATTCTGAGAAAGCACTATCTTCAATCAGCGTTACGCCTTCCGGGATATTTATTCTCTCAAGGCTGTCGCAGGACATAAATGTGCTGTATTTAATCTCTGTTATTCCTTCGGGTAATGTAATATCGCATAGCTTATAGCAATGCGCGAAAGCCGACGCATCAATTCTCTTTACGCTGTCGGGGATATTTATCCTTACAAGTGATTGGCAACTACGGAATGTACCTGATTTGATATCAGGTATGCCGTCAGAAAGTGATATTTCGGTGAGATAATTGCAACCCCCGAATGCTCCGGTGAATATGGACTTTACGCTGTCAGGCACCTTGTAGGTAGTGTCTGCTTTGCCAGCAGGGTAGAATACAAGCGCTGTCATATCCTTATTGAAAAGAACACCGTTTTCCGAAGTATAATACTCATTTGTTTCGCTGACCTCGATGCTGCTGAGCTTCTCGCAGCGTAAGAACGCATCGCATTTAACAGACAATGTGCCTGCCGGGATTGTGATGCTCTCAAGCTCAATACAACTAAAGAATGCAGCGCTTCCTATATAGGTAACACTTTCGGGAATTACTATGCTTTTGAGTGAGTGACAGCCACTGAAGGTACTGTCTTCGATTGTGGTTATACTGCTTGGAAGTGTAACGCTTTCGAGTGAAGTGCAGATCTGAAACGCCTTTTCGTCAATCCTTGTAACGCTATCGGGAATAGTCACATCGGTAAGTGCAACGGCACCGCTGAATGCCTCGGCTTCAATCACTTCTACTCCGATTGGAATTGTCACGTCAGTAAGGTTCTGTGAGTTGAGGAATGCACGGGACTGTATCTTGGTGACAGACTGTGGGATAGTGTAGGAAGTATCCTTTTTATTGATAGGGTAGCGGACGAGTGTTTTCATATCCTTAGTGAAAAGAACGCCGTCCTCGGAAGTGAAATGCTCGTTATCGCCAGATACATCAATATGCTCAAGGCTCATAATCTGACAGAATATTCCGTTGTCAAGTTCTGTTACGGTTGCAGGGATTGTAACGTGAGTGACATCGTCGCCGTAATCGAACAAACAGCATTCGATGTATGAAACATCCTTGCCGTCAATTTCTGAAGGCAGCTTTACTTTCTTGTCATCGCCTTTGTAACGAATCAGCCTGATGGTTCCGTCGTTACGCTCACGGTACTCGTAATCATTTTCTGTGCGAATATCTCTTGTAATCACTAAGACAACAACTGCTACGATAAGGAGTATGGATAAAAGTACAGGAATTATAATGTGTAGCTTTTTTCTGTTTATCATATTAAAAACCTCCTCATTTTTATTTGAGTGTATTATAGCATGATGTAAATAGTATTTACACAAACATTTTGCAATTTATATTGATTTCTTGCACAAAATTAAATCTCCCCACTACTTTTACAGTGAGGAGATTATCATTATTTAACAGAATTCGTGTTTTGTGTTGTGAACTGCCTTGCCTTCCTTTTCGGCAAGCGCTCTGTCCAGGTTCCACTTGATGTGGTTACGCAGGTCTTCCCAGCTATCAAAGGAAAGTCCGAACATACGCTCAATCTTGTCAACGCAGTAGAGCCAAGGTTCGCCCTTTTCGCCCTCAGCAGTTATAACGCTCTTTGACTGAGGATACATTTCCTTTGCGGCAAGTGCGATTTCGTACCAGGATACCGAGTTCTTACCGAGTGCAAAGAATATTTCCTCGTTCAAATCGCTCTCGCATAGGTCTGCATAAACCTTTGCAATCTGTCGTGAGGACAAGAACTGTGTGCCGTCGTTTACATTGAAGGAAAGGTCGTTGTCATTGACGATTGCACGGGCAATCTTTATAAAGCGGTCGTCAGACTGAGAAGCACCGCCCTCGACAGCAGGATTTGAGTATGTATAGCCGGGACGGATGACATTTCTGCGCATTTTTACCTTTTCGCCGTAGCCGCCCTGCTTGCTGTAATACTGCTTAAAGCCCATAAGATAAAGCTCGCTTGCGGCTTTCGTGGAGCCGTAGAGGTCTGTAGGGATACGAAGTGCAGTTTCATCCATGCCGTTGCGGAGATTTCCGGTAGCGGCGGTGGAGCTTGTGTAAATGAAGTTCTTAATTCCCGCACTCTCGCAGGCATCGAGTAAAAATGCGGTAACTCGGGTGTCGTTTGCAAGCATTTCGACAGGGTCGTTGCCCCAGCCCAGAGCGATGTGAATTGCCGCATCACAGCCCATTACTGCTTCCTTAAGAACGTCAAAATCAAGGATGCTGCCCTTTATTACCTTTACGTTTTCCATCTGAGAAAATGCGGGAATACGTTCAGGGGTTCTTGTGAGAAGTCTGATGCTGTGGCCTCTGCTTAAAAGCTCGAGGGTAACATACTGTCCGATGTTGCCTGTTCCGCCTGTGATAAATATTTCCATACTGCTGTACCTCCGAATCGGTTTCAATTTAGTATTTTTATAGTATCACAAGCCCTATATTATTGCAATAGCAGAAAACGATTGAGGAAAAATATTTTTTTCTTGTTACTGTGCCCTTAGCATAATTGCCCTTCCGTTTTTGGAAAGCCAGCCGCTGAGGCTGTCGTAATCGGGGAGAACGCTTTTTACAAGAGCGTAAAACTCCTTCGAGTGGTTCATATATTTTCTGTGGCAAAGCTCATGCACCACGACGCTGTCTATAACCTCGGAAGGTGTCAGCATAAGAAGGCAGTTGAAATTAAGGTTGCCCTTTGAAGAGCAGCTTCCCCAGCGTGTTTTCTGGTTACGGATGGTAATTTTGCCGTAGGTAACGCCTAAGATTTTTGAGAAATGCTCGACACGGCGGGGGATATCCTCTTTCGCCTTTATTGCAAGCTCGTATATTTCCTGAGCTGTAAGCTTCGGGTACATGGGCATAGCAGCGGCTTTCGCAAGATGCTTTTCAATCCATCCCGACTTGCTTTTTACAAACTCCTCGATTTTACTCTCGCTTATCCTTTTCGGAGCACGCACCAAAAGCTCGCCGTTTTTGATTTCAAGGCAGAGTGTGCGACGTGAGCTTCTTATAATTCTATATTCCAAACTCTTTACCATCCCTGACAGAAAAACTCGATTTCCTCGCCGAGCGGGCCTTTGCAGAATGCAATCCTCGCAGGGAACGCTTCGTCACCGCCGACACAGACGTTTTTCGGTTTTATGAAAACCTCGTAGCCAGCCTTTTCCACCTTCTCAGCACAGGCATCAACGTCGTCTGTTGCAAGTGCAAAGTGTCTGATAACGCCTTGCCCTAAGTCACAATCACCGTTTTTGAAAATTTCAACCACGCCGTTTCCGGTATCAAGTAGCAGACAGCTGTCGCACTCCATTATAACGCTGAGGTCGAGGACTTCTGTGTAAAAGCTTTTTGCCTTTGCGTATTGTGTATCATTTGTGGTTTTCATTGAAATGTGGTGTAATCCGTTTATCATGGGGGTTCTCCTTATTGAAATAATGTAAAGCCATTATATCACGAGAAGCCCTAATTTGCAATAAAAAAGCATCGGGGAAAGCCGACGCTGTAATTAATATAATGTTCGGAAGTAGTCGATGAGGTCAGCTACTATTTTTACTTGTCTGTAATCAAGACCATCAATGCTAATCGTTGATGATGAATTCATTCCAAGAAGATAGTCGGTAGAAACATGGAATTGCTTTGCAAGTTCAACCACATATAACGCAGAAGGCATGGAGAGTCCCATTTCCCATGCATTTACAGCAGAACGTGATAGTCCGAGTTTTCGTGCAAGCTCTGCCTGGGTGAGTCTGTTTGTTTCTCGTAGATTCTTGATTCGTTCACCTATGCGGAATAGTTCATATGTCATATAATCACCCCACTACAATGATAATAGTATAATCACTAAGATATTTCATTATCAAAATGATATTTATACTTGACATTTTAATGATTGTGGAATAAAATAGAATTTGATGATATGGTTGAGCGTGTTTGAAGGCTGTTCCTCGAATTTCAAGCAAAAACGTCCTGCGTATGGGACGCTTTTGCGTTTAAACCATGTAAAATATGTGGTATAGTATACCTAACGAAACAAACTAAGGAGTGTATTGATATGTTAATTGCTATGCCTTTCGGAATACTTGGGATCTTCGCTATTCTTGCGGTGCTGATTTTTCTTGTAATGTACCCGATGACCAAACGCCGTATACGCAGATTCAAAAAGAAGTATGTGCAGATAGGTCAGGGAATGACAAAGACCGATGTTATGAGCATCATGGGAACCGATTGCAATATTTCTGCTGCTAATGGCTACGAATATGTAGAGTATCTGTGCAAGGGCTATTCAGCATTCGAGAGAGAATTGCTTGCTAAGAAGGGTGAGGAATATTTCTGCGTTAAGATATGCCTTCTGAACAATTCCGTTGTTTCATACGAATGGTACAGTAAATAAAGAATTAGATAGTGCAATTTCAATGTGGAGGTAAGATTATGAAAAAGAGTGTTTTAGCGATAATAATGGCAGGTATGATGACAGTGTCACTTGCAGGATGTCAGGAGGAAGATACAAGCAGTTCTCCTGAAATTTCAAGGGATTCAGAGACTGAATCCACAGTTGATTTGTCGGGGAATGACTGCGAATTCTCAGATGCCGATCAAGATGATTCTACTGCAATCACTACTACATCTCAACTCCCTGAAGAGCCGGATAAAGATTCCAATCCTGATATTGATAACAATCATCAGAATGAGGAACCGTGGATTTCATTTGGTGAAGCAACATCTATCGGCGGTAAAGTCAAAATAATTCTCAGAGCACGTAACACGAGATATGGTGTGGAACTTGCTTGTGAATTGGAGAATAACTACAGCGAGGATGTTAGTATTTTCGGAAAACCTAAAATTATTGTGGACGGATATGAGCAAGAGCTCGCGTGGTTCCCGAAATGTAAGGTTTCTGCAGGAGCTAAGATAAAGACAGACGCTGATCCGTATCTGGTAGTAGCTGACGGAGTTAATTCTATTGATGACCTGGATGGATTCACCGGAGAGTTTTTCACTATGGGATATACAGGTAATCGTCGATTTGCAATTGAGCCATTATATCGTGACCCTGCAGTAGGGGATGATTTGAAATGGATCGAATGCGGAACTGTAACGGGCATAGATGGCAATGTGAAGGTAACTCTCAAGGCACGTGAAACAATGATGGGAGTTGAGCTTGCTTGTGAGATAGTAAATGACTTCAGTGAAGAAGTTCATTTCTTTGGAAACCCAAGCATCATTGTAGATGGATATGAACAAGAGCTTATGTGGTTCCCTAAATGCGAGACATCTGCAGGTTCTAAGACAAATACTGAGAATGACCCTTACCTGGTTGAAGGTGTTGAGGATATAGGAGATATAGAGAGCTTTGAGTTTGAGCTCTTCACTATGGGATACTTTGGAGAACGTAAAGGAAGTATTAAAATTAGCGGATAACTGATATTAGTTGTGGAGTGATATGATGAAAAAATGTTTTGTGGCGTTATTGCTGGCAGGAATAATGACGACGTTACTTGTGGGTTGCAACAATATGGATGAGGAAGACTATACGTTGCTTGTCCCTGCAACATCATCAACATCTCTTATGTGGTCAGATGCATTATCGAGTATTACATCGCAGACAACAACTGCTGAGAAAGCTACTGAGAATGACGAGAGCTTGGCTCCTTCGTCGACGCCGACGGTAACAATTGAAAATGTCGATATAGAAACTGTTAATACCACAACAACTAAGAAATTAACAGAGGCTACCGCTATTACCAAGGAATCTACCACAACCACCACAACAACTAAGAACCCGACTACCACAACCAAAAAACAGCTGGCTACGACTACAACCACTACAACAAAGAAGCCGGCTACGACGACTACCACAACCAAGAAGCAGACGACAACTACCACCCAGACATCAGCAAAAGAGAATACCAAGTGGACAGAGCTTGGCTATACTTATGCAAAAGACGGAAAGATAAAGGTTGTCTTTAAGGCAAGAGAGTATAATAATCAATTGCAGATGTCTGTAGAGATTCACAATAATTATACCGATACGGTTAATGTATCGGGTAATGTAAATATAATTGATACGGACGGATTTGCGGTTCCTCTTAATGGTTATTATTCTATAGGGTTTAATAAGTGGGTCAGCTCGGGTGAAAAGTACCGTATGGATAACGAACCATATTCGGTTAATATCGATGGCTTTGAAACTATAAAAGATATAAAAGGGATTGGATTCGATTTGTATATTCACGGTGTTGGCCCGGAGTCATACACAATCACATGCAATTAAAAACAGACAATTATTAAGTATATGTACGAATAGTATATATTCCGATAGATTGGCAGGATTATGCTGCATAACCCTGCCTTTTATTGTTGACAAATGTAGAATATTGTTGTAGAATGTTATTATTAGAAATATTGCTATTTGAAAATTGCGATATTTACAAAAATTATCATTGGGGAAAGTATTATGACACAGATAGAAAACAATGAAGCCTGGCGCACGATGCTGTTTATCTGGGATAGTTATACCAATATTTTAAGGCCGTTTCTTATCAAGCTTTACAACCTCAAGTTCGGCGAGAACTGGCAGGACAAGGTTCCGTATGACGGCTATGTTGACAGAACTATCAAGGATGAGTACAAGGTTCCTTCCAACCTCTCCAAAGCAGATGCAAACAAGCTTCTCAGCTACATGATACACATCAAGAAGAATAATACATACGAAGCAAACAGATTCTACAGCCAGAACAGTAACGCATGGAACGAGGTTTCTGATAAGCCGCTTCTTATAAATAAGTTCAGCAATGCAGTCCGCTATCGTAATTATTTCTTCCATGCAAACGGTGATAAGATTCAGAGAGATTTTTACGAGGTAACCTTTGATGAGGTAACCTCTACCGTACTCGGAATCCTCAAGCCGTTTGACAGCAACAAGATGCTCTGCAACGAAAACGGCGAATCCTACTACTCACTTGCGGTAAAGCTTGCTGACGGACTCAAGCAGAATAACCTCTATTCTATCAAGGAAGCACTCCATGATATGGAAGCTATCTTCCCGGGTATCAAGGACATTGACACAAAGCAGATTCTTGCCGATAACGGCGTGACAATCCGTGATGAGCACAGTGTATCATTCCCAAGCCATAACGAATATTTGTCGATTCTGCGTGATATAAGAAACAATTATATTACCTGCGATAAGATACGCAAAAAGCTTTCTGTTTCAAAAAGTAAGCTCAGCAATGAGAAAATAAAGCAGATTTGTGTTCAGAAGACAAAATGCAAGGCAATTTACGGCGACAGCGATACATACAGCATAATTGCATATGCAAGCGCTGAGGAATGTAACGAGGCTGTGGAAATCATTCGTGCAAATGCGAATAAGAAGTCGGGCAAGCGTGCGCTGGTGATTCTTGTGGTATTGCTTCTTGTTGCAGCGATTGTCGTCGGCGGAGTGTTTGTTGCAAACAAGCTTATGAATCCAAAGACAACATACGAGAATGACAAGCTCAAGGAGCAGATCGACGGTGAACCGCTGAACTACAATATAAAGAGAGCTGTATGGAAAAACGACAAGCTTTATTTTGATATTATCGTTGATAATTTCAGCGATGATGAGCAGCTTGTATCAAAGCCTACCGTACATATTACCGCATACGATGGTGAAAAGCTTGTTTATGAGATGAAAATGCAGCTTGATGAGGAATGGAATGTTTCTCCTGATGGCAACAAGATTCTCAAGAAGGTTGAAGTTGATGACAAGAAGGTAAAGGAAACATTTGATGATGGTATCCGTGACCTGAAGTTTGACATTGCCGTAACCGAGTAGAAAAGCAACTGAATATTTAAAGGGACACGTTTGAGTAACGTGTCCCTTTTTTAGCGATTATTCGTAGCTGTCAAGAATATCCATAAGATGCTTCTTGTATTCATCCTTTGCGGATTTCGGGCTGACAATATGAAGGTCGTCGTGCTTGAACTGAGCAAGCCAGCCCCAGAACGGCTTTGAAGTCTGGAGAGATATGCGGAAGGTGAAGTGGCTGTCGTCGTCCTTGTCTTTGACAAAAACTGTGTCATAACCGAAACGGTCTACGATACTTTTGGCGATATTCTCGTGTGCACGGAAGGTGATATCGGTCGTTCTGCCGCTGTCTGATGTGAACATCTTGAAGGTGGATTTGAGAAATCTTTCTGTGTCAAGCGCTCCTGTTGAATTATCAAAGAATTCGTTGTCGGTCGGAATGTATCGCAGATACTGCTCCGGTACGCCCTCGTCTTCATCAATTTCGCCGCCGCAAAGACGAATGTCCATCATTCTGTCAACACGGTAATTGACGATAGAGAACTTATCTCCACGGATTATTCCCGCTACAAGATAGCACTTGGAGCTGTCCCATATAAGCTTGTACGGAGAGGCAATAAGAGGTCTTGGTGTAAACGCAAGCTCTGACTGCTCGATAATGGTAGTGCTGTCTTTGGCGGTGTCTGTCTTTTCGTCAACCCACACCTTATGAAGAAGTGCTTTTGTGTCTGAATATTTTGTATAGTAGTAGAGCTTCTTGTCGATACCCATATTGGTGTAGTAAAACTCTATTTTACGGTTGTTCCTGATTGCTGCATGAATCTGCTTTATATTGTCGAGGCAGTTGCGGTTGAGCATCTTAGGGCGGATATACGAGTTTACGTCAGGGAAGTCGAGCTTTCTGCTGTCACTCATATAGCCCTTGATTCCTTCGAGCATCTGGTGGGCAGTTTTAGTGTCCAGAAACGCAGAGGAGCATACGATATCTGCAATGAGCGAAAGCTGAGCATCCGAGAGGATACCTTTATAGCGGTACTTTTTTATGTTGCCTTTTTGCTCCTTGCAGGTAATTCCGATATTGAAGTGCTCGCATGACATATCGCTGAGATATGTAGCAACAGTCTGTCGCTTAACCTTCCAGCCGAATTGCTCCTCGAGGTATCTGCATATATCCTCTTGTCGGATGTCGCTGTCGGCGGATGTCTTTTCTCTGAGATATTTAAGTACGGCAAGCACCCTGGAAGTCGTTGTTTCCGGCACATTGTATGGCATATAAATCACCCTTTCTATATATTTGATTATAACCCGCAGGCAAATTATTGTCAATAGAAATTCTGAAAAAGCGTCCTTTCAAAGGGACGCTTTTTTCGTGCGGTAATTTCGGCTATAGTGTATACTTAGAACAAGGAAAGGGTTGATATTATGACAAAGAAGAATATAGCAATTTGTATCGAGAACAGCACAAAGCTCGCAGAGCTTAGACGTATGCTTTCGCTTATCGAGGAATATGCACATTTTACATACAGAAAAAATCTTCAGAAGCTTCGTCAGGATGAGAACCTTTTCAGATATGACCACGTTGTTCTCGGACAGAGAGAGGGAAGAAATTTCTTTACGGGCGAAATGATGATTGGCGGGGATGAGCTTTTTTCCGCAGAGGAGCTTTTTTCTGAAATCAAAAGACGTCTCGGACTTGCAGTCGGAAACGAAACCGAGGAGCAGAGCACCGAAAGACTTCTTGGCATTGTTGAGTCGAGAATGAGAAACGATATTGATTACACAGATAATGATGTCAGGGAGCTTATTGAGGAAACAGTCTCTTCAGACAGAGTTATAAACCCAAGGCTTCACGATGCCGTTTGCACAAATGTGTTCAATATTATCAGAAGATTTGATGTTCTGACAGAGTTTCTTGAGGACAGCGAAATCACCGAGATTATGGTAAACGGAACGGATAACATTTTTGTTGAGGGCAGAAACGGGCTTGTGAAGGTAGACAAGTGCTTTGTGAGCAAGGACAGACTCCGCAATGTCATAAACCGTATGGTAAGTGAGGTCGGAAGACAGATTGATGAGGCAAATCCTATTGTCGATGCAAGACTCAAGGATGGTTCGAGAGTAAATGCTGTTCTCGAGCCGATTGCCATAAACGGCCCTTCTCTGACTATAAGACGTTTCCCGAAGGCATATTCTATGCATATGCTCGTTGAGAACAAGACTATCAGCGGTGAGGCTTCGTATTTTCTTGCGGAGCTTGTAAGGGCAAAGTACAACATCTTCGTAAGCGGTTCGACTGCTTCCGGAAAGACAACTCTTTTAAACGGCTTGTCCGAGTACATCGGAAAGGATGAGCGAATCGTGACAATCGAGGACAGCGCTGAGCTTCAGATAAAGCATATCCCGAACATCATCCGTATGGAGGTAAGACTTGCAAACTCCAGCGGAAAGGGTTCTGTTTCTATAAGTGACCTTATCAAGAATTCTCTCAGAATGCGACCTGACAGAATAATTGTAGGAGAGGTAAGACGTGAAGAGGCATACGATATGCTTCAGGCAATGAACACCGGACACGACGGCTCGCTTTCAACAGGTCACGCCAACAGTGCAAGCGATATGATGCGCAGACTTGAAACTATGATTCTTACAAACAGCACAATCCCGCTGGCGGCTGTCAGAGGAACAATCGAATCGGCGATAGATATTGTCGTACATCTTTCGAGAATGAGAAACCGTTCAAGAAAGGTAGTCGAGATATCAGAGGTCAGAGGTTTCAATGAGGATGGAAGTATAAGACTTGTTCCGCTGTTTGTGTATGATGATGAGATGGATGAGCTTGTGCAGGTGGGTGAGCTGAAGAACACCCGTAAGCTTGAAACCAAAAGAATGCTTGAGGAGCAAAGACCTGTAAGATTTGACGATATTGCATGATACGGAGGAAATACGATATGAAAAGTGCCATTAAAAACTGCAGCATACCGGGGCTTGTGATAAGCATTATTGCTTCAATCGCTGCTTGCTTCGGAATCGGAATGGTGTTTTTTGATAACGTAGCTTTTGCTCTGTGCACGGTACCGTTCGCAGCATATCTCGTTCTTAAGTACATAAAGCATCAGAATGCAAGGTACAAAAGACTGATGCTTGAACGCTTCAGACTGTTTATAGGTTATTTGAATGCAAGCCTTCAGGGCACTGCAAAGCCCGTTGAAAAAGCATTCTCCGAGGCAGTAGATGAGATGAGGCAGATATACTCGGAAAAGGACATATTCCTGCGTCATATGATAATCATTCAGAAGACGCTCTCCAACAATATGTCAAGGAAAATAGAAGCTGAGTTTTATGCCTTTGCGGTGGGAACGGGTATATCGGATATCATCGATTTTGCGGGAGTGCTTGTTTCCTGCAAGAATACAAATACATCTGCAATCTCAAAGGTAATTGAGCTTGTTGACGAGCTGATAGGAGAAAAGCTGAACACCCAGATGGATTTCAGAGCGATGGTTCAGGAAAACGCAATGGTGTTCAACATAATGTCGCTTATGCCGACTGCGTTCATTGCTTTTTTCAATGCGACAATGCAGGATTATCTTTCTCCGCTGTATTCGGGTAAGGGACGGATAGTTATGATAGCAGGACTTGCATTTAACATAGCAAGCTACATTATAGGCAACAAATTCATAGAAAGGTATGATGAAGAATGATGATAGCCGTTATTGCTCTTGCAGTGATAAATCTCGTGCTTTTTACAGCAGGTCTTAAAGAATACGAAAGATTCAAAAGGTCTGAGGAGTATGAATGCAAGGACGAATTCAAGTTCCGCAGTCTTATGCATATGGGATACGGTGCGCTCAGAATTATCGGCTTTTCAAAGTACAGAGGCAGGGTGTTTGAGATACATAAGCACCGATTCGGAAGCGTTGAAAAGACGGTTTGTTATTACAGAGCCTACATCTCAAATCTTATCACGGCTTGCGTTGTGCTGGGTGACATAATCGCATCGTTCGCAATCGCTTATATCAGGCTCAACGGTTTTGATATTGACCTTGTATACCTTTGTGTGCTAGGTGTGGTTGCAATAGCGGCGATAGTATACGGTCAGTACAAGCAGAATCTTTCAGCAGAGAAAACCAGAACCGACAGTATGCTGTGTGAGCTTCCTAATATAGTGAACAAGATAACCGTTTTCCAGGCAAGCGGCTTGCCGATGGAAACAATTCTCCAGCGAATTGCCCTTGAGGGCGGGGAAGAGAAGAATCCGATTTACAGAGAGCTTGAAATGGTAGCTATGGATATATCGAACGGAAAGGGTGCGGTAAAGGCGATTCACGCAATGCAGCAAAGATGCAAGAGACCTGAGATATCAAGATTTGCGTCTGCGATTGTGCAGAACCTTACTCACGGAACAGCTGACTGTGCGCAGGTGCTTGAAGGACTTGCTGATGAAATGTGGCGTATGCGTCGCTCGGTCGATAAAATACGAGGACAGAAGATAAAGGAAATGATGCTTATTCCGACGCTTATCTGTTTTGCAATTGTAATGGTGATTGTTATAACACCTGCATTTATGGGACTTGACAGATTCGTCTGATTTTTGAATGGGGGAGTTTTTGTGCTGACAGCGGTACTGATTACACTGATACTTGTAATTTGCTCGGTGTCGGATGTAAAGTCCAGGGAAATTGGAATCCTGATGCCACCGGCTGTTGCGGTTATAGCACTGATTCATTCGGCACAGCTCGGAAGGCTGAAGGAAAGCCTTATAACTTCATTTGCGGTGTTTTCTCTGCTTATGCTCATCTCTCTCATATCAAAGCAGGCACTCGGCCTGGGCGATGTTGCAATACTTTCAGCCTGCTCGGTTTATGTAAAATCAGCGTCGGTGATTCTTATGATTTCATCGGCTATGGTTATAGCATCGGTTATTACAATAGGGATAATTACCGTAGACAAGCTTTTGAAAAAAAGAAGTGCAAAACAGATTTCAATACCGTTTGTTCCGTATATAACAGCAGGTTTTCTGCTGACACTTGTTTAGGAGGTGCGATACATGCTGAGGATGATTCTGCTTATTATATTGCTTGGTCTTTTCGGACTGTACGACCTCAGATACAGAAAGGTAAATAACAGAGCTGTCAGGATAACAGCGGTAATGTGCTTTTTGCTCTCGTGCGTTATGCAGGGGGTGAAATTTGCACTCGGCGGTATGGCGGTCGGCTTTCTGCTGACCTTGCTGATGTATGTTATCGGCGCAATCGGTGCAGGAGATGTAAAGCTTTTTGCGGCACTCGGAGCACTGGCAGGAGCAAGACTTATAGCAAGAATACTCGTCTTTTCTATTCTCGTCGGCGGAGCTGTCGGAGTGATTCTTATAGTAGCTTCGCTTCTGAGAAAAAGCGGTATAAAGAAAGCTCTGAAGCAGAGCGCACCGTTTGTTCCGCAGTGTTTTCTGGGACTTGTTTTTTCAATGATTATCTGAAAATTCAGCAAAAGCGTACTGTAAAGGGTACAGATTTGGCTGTACTGAAGCATTTAAAAGGTATATACTTAAATCATAGAGGGAAACCTCTTAAATCAAACTTTTAGAAGGAGTAAGAATTATGAAGAACGCAATGACAAAGGTATCAACAGCATTAACACAGGCTATGCTCAACATCAGAGCAAGACTTGTTTCTATGGCAAATTCTGAGGACGGCATCGATATCATTATTATGATTGTTGTGCTTGCAATTCTTATCGGAATAGCAATTCTCTTCAGAGATAAGCTCGGTGCTTTTGTTGAAAAGCTTTTCGATGAGATACTCTCGTTCCAGAGAGATTGCTATGAAGCTCTTTAGCAAAAAGACGCTCAGAGGCAACGTCGTAATTGAAATGAGCGTGGTGTTTCCTGCCGTGCTCCTGGTAGTGATAACACTTCTGGTGGTAATCATTTTCTGCTTCTATCAGAGTCACATGAAGATAAGAAATGAGGCAGAGCTGTTTTCGACAGATTATGATTACACCGAGGTGTTTCTGGAAACCAAAGGTCAGGTAAAGGGCGCAAGCCACTGGGATGATATGTTCGTGAGCCGAAATATAAAGACGATGTTTTCTACCAACAGCGTGATAATGAACGAAAGAGTAACCATGCTGCTTTCGAAGAAGCTTCAGCTTTTGAGAGGTTCGTATCTTGAAAGCGATATCTACAGTGTCAATGAGATGAGCTATTCGGATATAATGCTCGTTATCAAGGCAATGAGTCAGGGAGAACTGCAATGAAAAAGAGGGTAAAGGGTTCGATAACAGTATTTCTGCTTTTGATTACAACTGTTTTTGTAACGCTGATTACAACACTTATCGATATCATCAGAGTCGATGCCGCTATGGGAGTTGCGACAAGGGCAGGATATCTTTACAATGAATCGGCAGACAGAATGACAGATAGTGAGATACTGTTAAAATACGGCTTTTATGTAGGACGTGAAGACATGAGCCGTGACGGACTTGTAACCCTTTTTTACTCGCTTGCAGATGAAAACTTAGATTGCTCGGCACAGACAGATATCAGCACAAAAAGCTTTTCTGTACATACTAGTCTGTTTGGCAGGTCTGCTGACGGAATGAAAAATGACGTGTCAGACATAATTTACAGAGTGTGTGAGATTGCATCAAACGAAAACACAGCCGACGATTACAGAAAGGTTTATGAAATTCTTGACAAGATGAAATCACCGGCAGAGCTTTTGTCGGCAAATATGGAACTGCTTCCTATAGAAAGCTCTGACAGTGAAACCTTCTACTCAAAGATGGAAAAGCTTTGTCTTTCCGACACGGCATTCAAAAGCCCGTCACCGGCTCTTACAAAGCTTTACTGCGACAGATACTCCTTGCGTTGCGAGGTTAGCTGGACGCAGGAAGAATGGGTTTATCAGAACAGCTATAATCCGTATGTCCGGGATAAGATTACGGAGAATATTGTGTCAATAAACAGGGCTAATGACGATATTGTGAAAAATATCTGGTTTTCTAAATCTGACGGAATGGTGGTTCTCTCGTCAGGGGATTTTGATTACTTTACAAATGACCTTACAGTTTATCTCCTGAAGCACTTTGACACATTTTACGGAAACGGCGGGAGCAAGAGATTCAATGCACAGCTTGAATACATTCAGTTCGGTAAGCCGTCGGATAAGGAAAATGTTGTATGCATGCTCGAAAAAATCTACAACTACAGATACGCTATGAATTTGCTGAGTCTTACATCGGACGGAAAGCTCAGTGCTGATGCGGCGGTGTGTATTGCGGAGAAGGAAGCGGCACTCGATGTTATGCTTTTAGCTAAGGGCAAAAGTGTGCCGATTATCAAATCGGCTAACCATTTTATGTGCAATGAGGACACAACCGACGAGCAGCTTATTGCTATGAGCAATGCTGCGAAAAGCTATAGCGGAAGTGACAGCGTGAGCTACAAGGACTATGTTGTGTTCGGGCTTTATCACAGCACAAACTTTGAGATGCTGTATGCAAGAATAATTGACCTTATAAGCTTTGAGGAAAACACAAATCTTGCAAACCGTATCTGTACGGCAGAGGGTGAGTGGGAGTACAGAGTGAAGTTCACACCGGTTTCGATTGTGGGAATGCTCGGATTCATCGGAACCGATTCGAAGGAAAGAATACCGCTGGTATAAGAAGGGGGAGAGCGATATGAAAAAGAAGCTGAAGGCTGTGTATACAGTAGAAGCAACGCTGACAGTTCCGATGTTTGTTATGGTGATACTGTGTGCGGCAATGGCGTTTAAGATATTCAGCTCGTTTTCATACGCTCAGTCACTCTCGACTTTCACCGCTTCCGGTCTTGCGGATAAGCTTATTGTCTACACACCGTGCGGTATGAACGAGCTTATGTGTGTAAGCGTCGGGAAAACGGGCGACGGAGCAATTCCCGACGAGAAGTCTGCCGAAGTGTTCTATGATATGATTACAACGGATTTTAGTCATTCATACAGCACATTGGAAACGCAGGATGAAAGGTATTACGCAAATGCCTATCAGAGTATCTATGATGCCGACAGCTACAATGATGCGTGGAAAACGGTTAATGAAAAGTATTCGCAGTTTTACAAAGATAATGCGAATATGGATAAGGACGACTGCGAGGAGTATCTGAGGTATTCATTTGACAGACTTCTGAAGGAGCAATCCGGACTCAGCAGGTTTTCATCGGTTTCTGTAAACTGCAAAGGTGCGAAAACCTGGATGCAGGGGGATTTGCTTATGGTAAGATTTGAGATTGAATATACACTCGAATTGCCGTTTTCTGTTTTCGGCAAAGAGTCAATACCATCTGAGGATACTCTTACCATAAGCATTGCTGCACGTGAATAGAGCCTGAGAGGATAGGGAAACTATTTTGTCGTATGTTAATTTATGTTGACATTCGATAGAATAAATTGTATAATGTACTTTAAGGTAAATTAACCATCCAGTGCGATATTGGTCGGGAGGATATAAAATGAAAAAAAGAATTCTGGCATTGCTTGTAGCGATGAGTATGATGACCTCGCTTGCGGCATGCGGTGCTATAGACGACGAAAAGTATGATGAGTTTATTCCTTTGATTTCAACGGATTCTGACATTAATACAGATTCTCAGACAACTACAGATTCTGCATCCGGGGATGATTCTTCTGTTCCGGAGCAGACTGAAGACCCTGCTGTTACTACAACGGCAAATTCTGAGGAGCCTTCTTCGTCAGATACGAATGCAACTGATAATTCTTCGCAGACAAATAGTCAGAGTGAAACTACTACCACAACAACTCAGGGCGAAAATTCGGGCTCTGTTACTACAACACCAGCAAGCGGCTCGTCAACTACAACAACTACTACAACTGCAAAAAATCCGACTTCTTCTGCAACAACTACTACAACTAAGAAGCCGACTTCTTCTACAACCACAACTACAACTAAAAAGCCGACTTCATCTACAACCACAACTACAACCAAGAAGCCGACTTCTTCCACAACTACAACCACCACAGCACACAAGCATTCCTATACATCAAAGATAACAAAGAATGCTACTTGTCTTGTAGCAGGTGAAAAAACGTATACCTGCTCATGCGGTCACAGCTACACAGAAGGTATCTCCGCAACAGGACACAGCTACACATCCAAGGTTGTGAGCCCGACACCGGAAGCCCAGGGCTATACACTTTATACTTGCTCAAAGTGTTCGAGCAGCTATAAGGATGATTATACAGCTAAGATAACACTTTCAGCACCATCCTCAATTAGTTATCCTTCAAGAGTGGTCACGGAAGCGGCTATATCATGGAGCAAGGTAAGCAATGCGGATGGATATATCCTAAGCGTTTCCAATGGTAGCGATGAGAGAAGCTTTACAGTTCCCGGGACAAATGCATTGACATACACCGTAAAGTCGCTTACACCAGGTACCATGTATTATTTTAAGGTTAAATCGTACAAAACAATTAATGGGACAAGATATGAAAGTGATGGCACCAAAACGGGCTCGTGTGCTACTCAACTTGCTGACTTGAAAATAACATCTACAGCCAGCGATTCGACTATGACTGCTATCACACTTAAATGGAATAAGGTTACAGGTGCTGGCGGATATGAGATTCAGCAGTATAAGAATAGTGCATGGACTACTATAAAAACTATTTCAAGCGGTTCTACGCTTTCACATACTGTAAGCGGTCTTAATAACGGAACGACATACAAATTCAGAATTCGTGCATTCTCATCAAACAAGTACTCATATAGCCTTTGGACAGAGAAATCTATTTCTACTCTTCCACCATTCTCTACTATAACGAGTTCTTCATCCACCAGTAACTCAATCACTCTTTCCTGGGCTTCACTTGGGGTTAAAGCAGATGGGTATGTTGTTGAGCTTTACAAGGGAACGAGCAAATTGAAGACTGTAACATTGACAGGAACAAACACGACAAATTGTACTTTCAATTCGTTATCATCTAAAACGACATACAAGGTCGTAGTGTATGGATATCGTGATGTAAGCGGCGTTAGATATCAGAAGGGACAGACGGGTACAACAACGCTGACCACCAAATAACATCAAAAGCAGCATCCTTTCAGGTGCTGCTTTTTGTTTACAAAATGAGTGTTTTGTGGTACAATAGTTACATCACGAATGAATTTCGGAGGTCGCTATGAAGATAATACTTGTCCGTCACGGACACCCCGACTATGTAAACGACTGTCTTACCCCTTTAGGGCACGAGCAGGCAAAAAGTGCCGCCTTGCGTCTTAAGGACGAGGGTATTGAAGAAATATTCACCTCTCCCTACGGCAGAGCAATGGAAACCGCACAGCACACCGCAGACCTTATTTCAAAGGATGTCCGTATCCTGGATTTCATGCACGAACTGAAGTGGGGAGCAAAGGAAAATACCACAGTTTACGGTGAAGGGCATCCATGGGATACATCACTCTATGCGCTCTCACTCGGGTATTCTCTTATGGATGAGGAGTGGACGAAAAAAGAGCCTTTCTGCAACAACGTCGTTTTTGATGAGCTGGAGCGTGTGGCGGCCGAGTGCGATAAGTGGATGGAAACCCTCGGCTATAAAAGAGAAGGTGCAAACTACCGTGTGGTCGGCGACAATACAAACCGCACAATTGCCCTTTACAGTCACGGCGGTTCGTCGTCCGCTCTTTTGTCACACCTTCTGAATCTGCCGTTTTTCTATCTTTGCAGAGCAATCTGCCCCGACTTTACGGCAATTACTGTGCTCTCGCTTTCAGATGAAATGGGTGCAATCACAACTCCGCAGATTGAACTTGCCAATGATTCAAGACACATAAAGGGCGGCAATGCTACCTACGAAATGTAATACATACGTCAGGAACATTGATGATATTGTGAACTTATATGTGGTTATCGGGGGAAACCTTTCTGAAGAAAGTTTCTCCCCCGAACCCCCTTACAAAGACTTTTGATATGACTTCAGCCCCATAGGGTACTCATAAGAGAGAACTAATTTCAATTCTCTGTTTCTGATAGGTACCCTATGGGGCTGAAATTTTACTAAAAGTTTTAGGAAAGGGTTTTCCTCAACAGCACGTGTAAATCCACTATATTAACAATGTTCCTGACGTTTTTTAACGACAGCTTCGGTGAGGTTTGTCATAACGAGTTCGCCGTGTTGGTTTGTGACGGAGAGTGACAGTTCGGCGATGCCGTTTCTAGGGCTTCTGTCGACAAGCTTTGAAACGGTCACGGTAGTTGAGAGTACGTCGCCTGCAAAGACGGGTTTTAGCCACTCGATTTTAGAAGATTTTCCTGCGAGTAGTTCAGGGCCGAAAATATCCTTTTCCAGGTACTTTGCCCAGACTGCTGCAAAGGACATAAGTCCGGGTGCAATAAGTCTGCCGAATGGTGTTTTGCTTGCGTATTCCTCGTCGGTGTGCAGTGGGATGTTATCGTATTTCTTCGCAAAGTCAATCATCTCGTCCTTGTCAATAACGGCATCATCGAGAGTAAATTCCGTGCCGAGAACTATATCATCAAAGTACATACTTTTCACCTCAAATAAGTATTCCGTTCAGGTGGTCGATTTCGTGCTGGATAATCTGAGCCGTAAAGCCTTCGAAGGTCTTTATGCGGTTTTGCATTTTCTCGTTCTGGAACTGAACGGTGATTTTCTTGTATCGTTTTGCTGCACGTGGCCCTCCGAGCAGGGAAAGACAGCCCTCCTGTGTTTCGTAGAGTCCAGAGGATTTAGTGATTACGGGGTTTAGCATAGCCGTGTATTTTCCGTTATCGTCAAAGGCGATGATGCATTTTTTTACACCTATCATATTTGCCGCCATACCTACGCAGCCGTCCTTGTGGTGCTTTAAGGTATCCAGCAAATCTGTAACGACTCCGATATCGTCTGCCGTTGCGGGAGAAGATTTTCCTGCAAGAAAAATCGGGTCGTGCATAAGCTCTTTTACCATGTCAGCAGACTCCTTTTACAAGATTTTACGCTGATTATTCTAACACATTTTAGCTGTAAAATCAAGCTTTTACAGCATATTACGGGTGGTTTGGCGGGACAATAGCTTTATTGGTTTAGTTAAAAATAACCTAAGAGAAATTCATGAGAGTTTGAAAACAGTAAAATCCCACAAAATTTAAGTTTCAGGGCAAAAAAGTTTTCAAATGCTATTGAAAAAGAAAATGAATTGTGATAAAATGTAAGCTGTGATTTTTGAAAATCCATGCTAGTTAGATTTGTAAGGAGTGTTGACAAATGAGCCGTATGATAGGTACAGTATCCAGAGGCGTTAGAGCACCGATTATCAGACAGGGTGACGACATAGTTGAAATCGTAACCTCGTCAGTTCTTGATGCTGCAAAGGATGGAAACTTTGAGATTGCAGACAGAGATATCGTTGCGATGACTGAAGCTATCGTTGCAAGAGCACAGGGCAACTATGCATCTGTTGACGATATTGCTCAGGACGTTAAGACAAAGTTTGGCGGAGAAACAGTAGGAGTTATTTTCCCTATTCTCAGCCGAAACCGTTTTGCAATATGCCTTCGTGGCATTGCAAAGGGTGCAAAGAAGATAGTTCTTATGCTTTCCTATCCTTCAGATGAAGTGGGTAACCACCTCGTGACACTCGACCAGCTCGATGAAAAGGGAATCAACCCATACACTGACGTTCTGTCACTTGAAAAGTACCGTGAGCTTTTCGGATACGAGAAGCACACCTTCACAGGCGTTGACTACGTTGATTACTACAAGACACTTATCGAGGACTGTGGTGCAGAGTGCGAAATCGTGTTTGCAAACAATCCTAAGGCAATCTTAGATTATACAAAGAATGTCCTCAACTGCGACATTCACACAAGAGCAAGAACAAAGAGAATCTTAATGGCTGCAGGTGCTGAGAAAGTATTCGGTCTTGATGAGATTATGAATGCTTCCGTAAACGGCAGCGGCTACAACGAGAACTATGGTCTCCTCGGTTCAAACAAGGCAACTGAAGATACTGTAAAGCTCTTCCCAAGAGACTGTCAGCCGGTAGTTGATGCTATCGCTGAAAAGCTCAAGGCTGCAACAGGCAAGAACGTTGAAGTTATGGTATACGGCGACGGCGCATTCAAGGACCCTGTAGGAAAGATTTGGGAGCTTGCTGACCCTGTAGTTTCACCTGCTTATACAAAGGGACTTGAGGGTACACCAAACGAGCTCAAGCTCAAGTACCTTGCAGATAACGACTTCTCTGAACTTTCAGGCGATGCTCTTAAGGAAGCAATCAAGGAAAAGATTACTGAGAAGGACGGCAACCTCGTAGGTCAGATGGTTTCTGAGGGTACAACTCCTAGAAGACTTACAGACCTTATTGGTTCACTCTGTGACCTTACTTCAGGCTCAGGTGACAAGGGTACACCAATCGTATTTATCCAGGGCTACTTCGATAACTACACAACTGAATAATCAGAGCATAAATTTACGCTCCTCACTTTCAAAGTGGGGAGCGTTTTTAATTTTGCGGTATTATACCAATGGCTTGTTTCCGAATGCCTCGGGGCCGTTTTCGATTATGCTTTTTATTCCGCCCTCTGTGTATGCGTAAGTGTCTTCGGAAGGATACTTTCCGACAATTTCTGATGTTTCATCTTCTGCCCAGAAGACTTCTGAAGGGAAACCACTACTATTGAAATACACGCAATATACCGAGCCGACTAAGTTCTTTTCTGAGTTTTTTGGTAAATAGTTATCTACAGCTTTTGATATCGCTTTTATAGCCGATTCGGATAATGTCGGATTAGCAGACGAAGCTCCCTCGACGTTTAATATCTTAACAGACTCCCCCGTTGCAGAATTGATAACCAATACACCTGTGCAGTCATCGTCGGTGATGGATAGTCTCTTACCGGCCGTTTGACATTTTTGAGCGAGGTTGTCTATGCAAATGTAAATGCTTTTACAGTTGCTATCAGTGTACCGAAATGGTGTAATAACAGCATACGGCACAGTAACATCACTGTCTGCGGTGCTACCATTATTTGTACTGTTGTCATCTTCTGTACTGTTGTTTATATCACTATCCTGCTTATCGCTGGTATCTGTTTCGGATATGGTTGTATCGGGTTTGCTATCCTTTTTGGTATTATCATCTTCACTGCAGGCTGTACAGGACAGCATTACAAGTCCCGACATCAAAAACGCAAGCAGTCTTTTCATCTTCATAATTCTCACTCCTCATAATAATTGCAACAGAGCATATACTCTGTATGTAGACAATTATACTCTATATATCGACAATTGTCAAGATATAAAGTATGTTTTATCATTAGAGCAAGAGGTGAGGGGAATGATAACATATGAGCCGTTTTACAGGACAATAAAGGATAAGAATATATCTACCTACAAGCTTATAAATTCCTATGGTATCAGCCGAAGCCTTCTCGACAGGCTCAAGCATAACAAGCCCATAAGTACAGTCACCCTCAATGACCTTTGCAGAATTCTTGAGTGCAGAGTGGAAGATGTCGCAGTGTATATCCCCGACAAAACCGAATAAAACCACCTGCCGAGAATATAGCAAGCAGTTTATAAAAGTATTACACGAACCTATTGAGGAAAACCCTTTTGAAAAAGGGTTATTCCTCAAACTCCTTTCCTAAAACTTTTGTAATAAAATTTCAGCCCCATAGGGTACCTATCATGGTTTCGAGAATATATGTCATTCTCTTGATGTGTACCCTATGGGGCTGAAATCATATTAAAAGTCTTTGTAAGGGGGTCCGGGGGAGAAACTTTCTTCAGAAAGGTTTCCCCCGATAAATTCGTATAATATACTTTTATAAAGTGTTCGTCATATTCCGGGCGGGTGTTTTATCTTTTTACGAAGTATTCCTCGTACCATACGAGGAAGGTATAGATTGTCCAGACCTTTCTCCAGTTGTCGGAGTTGCCGCCGACGTACTCGTTCCAGATTGCCTTGATTTCGTCTACATTGAAAAACTCAGCTGCAATATCGCTGTCAAACTTCGCTCTTACATCTGCGTTGTAACGCTCGTCTGCAAGCCATATTCTGATAGGAACAATAAATCCGAGCTTCTTGCGGAAAGCGATTTCCTCGGGGAGAACCTTTGCGGCAGCTGTTCTGAAAGCGACCTTGTTCTGCTCCTCGGTAACCTTGTGCTTTGACGGCATTCTCGATGCAATGTCAAACACACGTCTGTCGGTCAGAGGCATTCTAACCTCAAGACCTGCTGCCTCGCTCATCTTGTCAACGTTGAGGTAGATATCTCCTTCGAGCCAAATCTGAATATCAACTGCCGACATCTTGGTGAGTGGGTCAAGTCCCTCTGTTTCCTCGTAGATTTTCTTTGCAAGGTTGATAGGGAGAACATCCTCGTTGTATGTCTTTAAGATACGCTTCTTTTCATCTTCCTTCATAATGTTGGTGTTGCCGACATAGAAGGTCTTGAGGTTTTCGCCATATCTCTCAGCGTTGCGGTACATATTGTAGCCGCCGAAGAATTCGTCCGAACCTTCGCCTGAATAGCAGAGCTTTGTGTGCTTTGCGGTTTCGATACAGCCGAGTGCGAATGCGATTGCCGAAGCATCTCCGAGCGGCTGTTCCATATTGTACATAACGTAAGGCACGATATCAAAGTAAGCCTCTGGAGTGATTACGCATCTGCGGTTTTCTCTGCCGAGAAGGTCAGCAGTTTTCTTAGCAAGCATCGATTCGTCAAAACGTTCGTCGTCATAGCCGCAGGAATCTGTAACCATAGCGTCGGTCATTGCAAGCACATAGGATGAGTCAACACCGCCCGAAAGGAACGACTCTGCGGTTTCGCCGTCCTCTTTAATCTCGGGTACAATTGACTTTACGGTTTCGTGGATTTCATCAGCCCACGCTTCGAGTGACTTTTCATTGTCGGGCTTGAAGGTAGGTACAAAGTAGCGGGTTATCTCAATTTTGCCGTCCTTGAAGGTAAGATAGTGACCCGGCATAAGCTTCATTACACCCTTGAAGAAGGTTTCTTCGCCGCCTACATATGTGAGCGACATATATATCTGAAGAAGGTCACGGTTAACCTCTTTTTCAAAGCCTTCCTGCGAAATGATATCTCTTATCATTGTGCCGTAAAGAAGCTTGTTATCACGGGTAAGGTAGTAATAAAAAGGCTTTGTTCCGAAATGGTCGCGCAGGCAGAAAAGCTCGTCAGCGTCGGTGTCGTAGAGTGCAAATGCAAACATACCGTGCATATACTGCGCCATATCCTTGCCCCATTTTTCGTATGCCTTTATAAGTATCTGTTCCTCACGCTGTTCTCTTGGAAGGTTATTGTCCACCGAAAGAACAGAGCAAAGCTCCTTATGGTTTCTTATGTGTCCTCTGTAGGTCTTAAGTTCAATCATTGAAAACACCTCTGTCAGCTAAAAATTACCTATAAATTATACCACATTACCGCCCGATAGTCAACGAATATCTTGACGGAATTTGTCGCTTTGTGCTTGTTTACAAAAGTGCAAAGCTATGGTATAATACTAGGGAAATAATTTCGGTTTGAGAGGTGAGTCCTTTGAATATAAGAGCAAGAATTGCAGTAATCGCAATGGCGGCAGTGTGCGTAATGTCGCTTTGCTCCTGCGATAATGAAAGCAGCAGTAAGCCGGGCAAAGGCGATACAATTACTACCACATCTACAAAACAGCCTGCCGTAAAGTTCCCCGACGATGACAGCAGTGAAGAGGAAACCTTTGTGACTTCAAATGATTTCAATGAGCCGCAGGATACAACAACCACAACAACTACTACAACAACCGCATCTGAGTCTGAAACTGTAACAACAACCACCACCGAGGAAGATAGCGGTCAGATTGTTACCCTGCCTACCCAGGACAACTCGGTAACAACTACTACGACAACAGAATCGAGCTCATCAGATTCGTCGCAGGGTGAGGGAAGTGACAATAAAGACGACAGCGACCCCGGTGTAATAACGCTTCCGTTTGTCCCTGCAAACTGATTATAAAAAGTCAACAGCTCCCAAACAGAATTTCTGTCTGAGAGCTGTTTTTATATGTAAGTATTAAACGTAGGACTCTTCCTTTACCTTCTTTTTCTTTGTCTTGTATATCTTCATAAGACGAAGCTTTGACTTTAATCCCTTGTAGGAGAGTGCTCTTGTGAGGATTGCTCCTACAATGAGAACGGAGAGCAAGATTGTAACTATCAGCTTTGATTTGTGGCTGTAGTCTACGCCGTCTGCGATAAACATACCGACGAATGCGTTTGTCAGAGTGCAGATTATGTAGCCCATAAAGCCTGTAAATCCTGATACAAAGCCCATTCTGTACGGGTCCATTTTTGAGCCGCCCGGCATAACATTCGAGTAGAGCGATATATGGCAGGCAATGTACATTACAAGGTGTGCGATAAGCTTTACGGGAACGTACTTTGCAATTCCGAAGATTATAAAGAATATAACGTCTGAAAGTACTGCTGCTAAAAGTACGAGGTCGAGCGTAAGCGACATTGCAAGCGGAATCTTCGAGGTCTTTGCAGGAATTGTTGATACGAAGGTGTAATTCGAGCCGATATTTATTCCTATAAGTATCGAGGCAAAAAGCAGTATCAGCGAGGACGCAACCTGAAGCCCCATAATTCCACCGTTTTCTGCTTCTTCAACGTTTCCCAGCCTGAACATAAAGTACACGCAGACAAAATTTATGATTACCGCTACTAAAGTAAGCCACATACATCCGCTTTTTACAGGGAGCAGGCTGAATATTTCGCTCATTCCCTTGCGATGAGTTTTGTTTTCCATTTGTTTTTCCCTTTCGTAAAATGAATTAGTTCTGATACCATGCGGTCTTTTCGGCTCTCTTTTCCACAACTGCCTTCTGGATTACAACGATTGCAATAACGCAGATAAGGGAAAGAGCAATGCCGACATATCCTGAAAGGAAGCCGAACATATCAATGTCTATGAACTTATCCGCAAAGTCCAGCATAAGTCCAATCCATACTATGTAGTAGATAATGAGAGCTGCTGAAAGTATAATTCCTCTTGCCTTTTCCGAAAGACCTCTTATAACGTAGAAGGAGAGAAGATAGGACACGAGTATGAATACTGCGGCTGTAGTTCCCCAGATGCCGAGTGTGCCCTTTACTACCTCAAAGCGGTCGTCAATTATTATCATAACATTCGGGAAAACCGATGAGAAGAATACGAATGTCGAAGCTATCATAAATGAACGGAAGGAGAGCTTGTATGTGTCAATCTTTCTGATAGGAAGGTGCATCATGGTTTCTGTGATTGTAGCACAGCCGTCCAGGTTTCCTCTCGCCTTGCTTGCAGTGGCAGGGTCGTTCGGGATACAGCTGTTTAGTGTAAACAGCATAAACGCCATAAATGCCGATGTGCAGCAGAAGGTAGGGAGAGTGGACTTGTCCTCAAGGAAATCCTTTGTGTCAAAGATTGCCCCGAATACAGCAGCTACAAGCATAAGCAGTGCCATAACTACGTATACAATGCTTATAACGATATTGGTTTTGCCGATAAGACAGCGGAATACCTTTTTTGTCCTCTTTACATTGGAGTAGGAGGGATTGTATTTAACCTGCTCCTTTTTCTTCTTAGCCATTGTTTTCTCCTCCAAGCTCTACAATGTCCTCTCTGTGTCCCCAGATGCTGAAGGTGAGGAGGTTTTCGATATTAGGAGTTCTTACGGAAACATTCTCGAAGTGCGAAAGCTCACGTCTTTCAACGAGTGCCTCGAAGTTCTGTGTGCCACGGCGGATACCTACACAGCGGCTTGTGTTTGTCGGAGTGAGGGCTGTGAGCGAGCCGCTTATTACTGCGTACTTGTCCTCAATCATATCAATCGGCATGCTTTCTGTAGCCTTACCGCCGATAAGAACTGTAACCGAGTCTGCAATCTTATCAAGGTCGCCTGTGATATGTGTCGAGAAAAGCACCGACTTGTCACCGTCAGCAACGATATCTCTGAGGATATCCAGAACCTCGATTCTTGCAACCGGGTCAAGACCTGCGGTAGGCTCGTCGAGGATAAGAAGCTCAGGGTGGTGTGCAAGGGTAAGAGCGAGCATTGCCTTTGTCTTCATACCCTTTGAGTATGTGGAAAACTTCTTCTTAGGCGGAAGCTTCCACATCTTTGCGTACTTCTCGAAAAGCTCCTGGTCCCAGTTTTTGTAGATGTGGGCGAAAGCCTTTGCGTAGTTTTTGATGTTTGAGGTAACGATGAGGTAATCCTCGTCTGCAACATAGCCTATCTTTTCCTTGCAGGCAATTTCTTCCTTGGTGTTATCCATACCGAAGATGTTTATCTCACCGCCCGACTTTTCGATAGCGTTTAAAATAAGCTTGATGATGGTTGTCTTGCCGGCACCGTTTTCTCCGACAAGTCCCATTACCATACCCTTTTCAAGCTCAAAGGAAACATTGTCGAGCTTGAAATCCTGAAATTCCTTCGAGAGGCTTTTTACCTCAAGTGCTAAATCCTTCATAATGTTTTGTCCTTTCATATAAATACTTACATATTACTGTCTACTTGTCGTAGACCTCACTTATTACATCTGTCAGCTTCTGTTTTTCAATTCCGTGGTCACGGCAAAGCTGTGCCGAGTCCTTGAGCTTTGACAGAAGCTCCGCTTCGTGGTTTTTCTGAAGCTCAGAGAGCTTGTCGAGTCTGACAAACGTACCCTTGCCGGATACCGTATAGACAAGGCCCTCGTGTTCTAAGTCAATATACGCTCGCTTTGTAGTGATAGCGCTGACGTTTAAATCTTTTGCAAGCTGTCTTACGCTGGGCAGAAGCTCATTGTTTTTAAGCTCACCCTCGTAGATAGCCTTTTTTATGCCGTCTTCAATCTGCTCGTACATCGGCTTGTCGCTGGTATAGCTTATAATGATGTTCATATATCTACTCCTTTCAGGAAATTTCATACTGTGTATATGCTGTATATACAGTATACCACCTATATACACACTTGTCAACCCCTTTTTGAAATTTTTTCTCAGAAAAGTTGACATAAGGGGGATACGGTGCTATTATATATAGGAAGAAAATAATATGCTGCCACCGGGTAGCGGATGAGTTCATCCGTATGCGTTTCGTTAGGTCTTTGAAGAAGCGCAGGCGGGTGTATTTTTTTGAGGTAATTTATATGAAGAAGCTTTTGAATTATTTTACAGCCCTTGAAAAGGGAATATGGATATGCTCGATGATAGCGATAGTGGTATCGTTTGTGATATGCGGTGAGGTTGATATTATGGTGCTTTCAGCCTGCCTCATGGGAGCTACGGGGCTGATATTCCTTGCGAAGGGAAATCCGATAGGGCAGATTCTGACGGTGACCTTTTCGCTTGCCTACGGAATAGTGTCGCTCAGGTGCCGATACTGGGGAGAGATGATAACCTACCTCGGAATGAGTATGCCGATGGCGGCAATGGCGGCGATAGCGTGGTACAGAAATCCGTTTGAGAAAGGCAAGAGCGAGGTGAAAATCCGAAAGCTCAGAGCTTTGGATGTCGCTTTGCTTGCTTTGTTTGCAGGGGTAACAACTTTCGTGTTTTACTTTATACTTAGGTATTTTGACACTCCGAGTCTTGCGGCAAGCACAGTATCTATCGCAACGAGCTTTTTTGCGGCAGGGCTTACGTTCCTTCGGAGTCCGTATTATGCACTTGCATATACGGCAAACGATTTGGTGCTCATATACCTCTGGGTTTCAGCAAGCAGCAGCGACAAGCAGTTTATACCTATGATAACCTGCTTTATGATTTTCCTTGTAAATGATATGTACGGCTTTTTCAGCTGGAGAAAAATGAACAGGCGACAGAGCCGAAACGACGCTGCCGCTTGAAAATGCGATACTATTTAATTGTAAGAGTACGAAGGTAAGCCTTCTGCTCGTTTGTAATACGATAGCTTTCAATCGCCTTGCGGATGGTCTTGTTGTGGCACCATTTGCCGAGGCGATTTTCTTTGAGGTATACTAGGGCATGGTCGTACTGTTTAGCAAGTGCCGTTGCGAAAAACCAGGCAATCATCATATTTATGTAGTATTCCTCGCTCCTGATATCTGCAACGATTTTAAGAATATCGGGTGTAAAATGCTCATCGAGATAAAAGCTCATAAGGCACTTTATCCCGAAGCGTATACTGTAGGTATGCTCAGCGCCTACCCATTTTTTTATATGCTCCATAAGCTTTGTAGGGTGTTTTTTAAATACCTTCGGTGACATACAGTCGCAGGTTGCCCAGTTATCGACAAACGGCAGGAAGCTGTCAAGCAGGTCTGTGCAGATGTCAAAATCCTTTTCGGCTTCTATTATAAAAGCGTGGAGATTGTTTTCTTCGTAGTATCGGTGAGGGAGAGCAAAGAGAAATTCGTTTTTGTCCTGCCTTTTGGAGATTTCTTTTGCAAAAGCCCGAAGCTTCGGGGAGCGGATTCCGATTACTTTATCGGGCTCAACCGAGGGAATAAGCGGAAGGTGAAAGCTGCGGTAGTTCTCGTCACGCATTGCAAGAAGGGAGTCTTGTATATATGTATTTATGTTCAGAAAAATCACGTCCTTTGAGCGTTTGTATTAAATATAATGCAGATTAAAAAGCTTGTCAAGATAATTTGCACAAATTGGGAAACAACCGATTGACAAGCATTTAAATAGGTACTATAATGTTCTTGAAACACAGCTTATTTATTTTTGGGCTGTGATTTTTTATGCAAGGGAGATGCCTTCGGTGTCAGTAAACAGAACGGTCGATATGTGTGAAGGGCCGCTTTTAAAGAAAATTGTTTTCTATACAATCCCGATAATACTCACAGGAGTTTTGCAGCTTTTGTTCAATGCCGCTGACCTTGTTGTAGTAGGACGCTACGGCTCGGAGTTTTCAGTCGGAGCAGTAGGTGCGACTGGTGCAATCATAAATTTAATAGTAAATCTCTTTATCGGACTTTCCGTCGGCGCTGGTGTTACTGTTGCACACGCTCTCGGTGCAGGAAGAGAGGATGATGTAAAGAAAATTATCCACACGGCAATTCCTACTGCGATAATTAGCGGAATTGTGCTTACAGTGGTCGGTGTATGCTGTTCGGGATTTTTTCTAAGGCTTATGGATACGCCGAAAAATCTTATCGGGCTGTCGACGGTGTATATGAGAATATACTTCTGCGGAATTACGTCAAGCATGGTTTATAACTTCGGCTCAGCAATTCTTCGTGCGGCAGGTGACACAAAGGGGCCTCTTATATATCTGTCGAGTGCAGGTGTGTTCAATGTTGTCCTAAATCTCATATTTGTAATTGTTTTTGATATGGACGTTGCGGGAGTTGCACTTGCGACAGCTATCTCACAGACACTTTCGGCGGTGCTTGTTGTTATGGCTCTTATGAGGAGAAAGGACGCTTGCAGGCTTTGCCTTAAAGAGATGAAGATTTACAAGAATCAGCTTATTAGAATGGTAAGAATCGGACTTCCGGCAGGAATTCAGGGCTCGCTGTTTTCAATATCAAATGTAATTATCCAGTCATCGGTTAATTCCTTCGGAGAGATAGTCGTAAACGGAAACTCTGCAGCGCAGAACATCGAGGGCTTTGTATACACGATAATGAACTCCTTCCACCAGACGGCTCTTAATTTTACGGGCAAGAACCACGGTGCAAGAAAGTACAGAAGAATAAGCAGGATTATGGGGATATCCCTCTCTCTTGTTTTTGCGGCAGGACTTACCTTTGGTAATCTGGCATTTGCATTCGGCGAAAAGCTTTTAAAGATATATCTGCCGGATTCTCCGCAGTCGGTAGCCTACGGACTTATAAGACTCAAGTTTATATGCGTGCCGTATTTTATCTGCGGACTTATGGACGTAACGACGGGTGTTATCAGAGGTATGGGTGCTTCGATTTCGCCTATGATAATTACCGTTTTAGGTGTATGCGGAATGAGAATACTGTGGATTTACACGGTATTCCGTATAGACAGATTTCACTCGCTGGAGAGCCTTTATGTATCGTATATCATTTCCTGGAGTCTGGCATTTTTAGCAGAGCTTGTTGCGTATTTTGTGATATTCAAAAGGATTAAGAACAGGTGTGCCGAGATTAAGGAACAGCAGGCTGTGGAGGCAGAGCAATGACGACACTTTTACTTGCGATAATATATCTGTCTTTTATAAGCCTGGGACTTCCTGACTCACTGCTTGGCTCTGCATGGCCTGTAATGCATGCAGACATAGGAGCAAAGCTTTCGTGGGCAGGAATACTCTCTATGATAATATCCTTCAGCACGATTTTATCGAGCTTAGCATCCGAGAGGCTTACAAAAAAGCTCGGCACGGGACTTCTGACCGCACTTAGTGTGCTGCTGACAGCGGCATCTCTTGTCGGCTTTGCTGTAAGCGACAGTTTCGTAATGCTTTGCTTTATATCCGTTCCTTACGGACTTGGCGCAGGCTCTATTGATGCGGCGCTCAACAACTATGTTGCACTGCATTTTGCATCAAGGCACATGAGCTGGCTTCACTGCTTCTGGGGAGTTGGTGCATCGCTCAGCCCGTACATTATGTCGTACTGCATAGGCCACGGCAAGGGCTGGCAGGGTGGCTATCTGTCGGTATCGGTTATACAGATTATTCTGACTGTGTTTATATTTATAAGCCTTCCTCTCTGGAAGAAAAGCAGTGGTGATGCACAGAGCGAAAAGACACAGACGCTGGGCATAAGAGGCGCGATGAAAATTCGTGGAGTGCCGTATATGCTTCTTACATTCTTCTGTTACTGTGCGCTTGAATCTACCGCAGGACTCTGGGCAAGCACCTACCTTTGCGACGACAGGGGAGTATCTGCTACGACAGCCGCGAGGTTTGCGTCGCTTTTCTACTTAGGGATTACACTTGGCAGGTTTGTATGCGGATTTGTTTCAGAAAAGCTTGGCGACAGATTTCTTATAAGGCTTGGAACTGCAGTTGTTGCAGTCGGTGTACTTATGATTATTATGCCGATTGACACGGGTGTTTTAGCACTTGCGGGGCTTATAGTTACGGGAGTCGGCTGTGCGCCGATTTATCCATCTATAATACACTCGACGCCTCAGAGCTTCGGCAAGGAGAACTCGCAGGCGATTATCGGCATACAGATGGCGTGTGCTTACACTGGAACTACGTTTATTCCGCCTGTTTTCGGGCTTATTGCACAGCATATTTCGTCGTTCTGGTATCCGTATTTCCTTTTGTTCTTTGTTATTTTTATGGCGGTATCATACGAGCTTACGGCTCGTGTGGTTTCCAAAGACATGGCACAGCGGTGATTTTGCTTTCGCAAAATCTTTCCGAGCCGCCGCGGGGCGAAGCTCCTGCGGCGGCTCTTTTCGCAACACCCCAACGGGGTGTTGCGCCGCTGTGCCAAACGCACACAAAAGAAGTCAAAAAGCCTTGACAAATGTAAAAGTCGGTATTATAATAAGTGTATATGTAAAAAGCAAACGACGGAATTATCCGATAAGTTTTTTAAAGAGAGAAAGCGGTTGGTGTAAGCTTTCATAAACGAATCGGTGGCTACCCTGAGAAGCTGTGCGGAAAACCGTAACGTAAAGCCTGCGTTAAAGGCTTCAAGTGACTGCAGAAAACCTGCGGTAATTTGGGTGGTACCACGGAGAAGCTTCGTCCCATATTTCGGGCGGAGCATTTTTATTTTTACGTTAATTTTTCAAAAGGAGATTTATCTATGAAATGGACAGGACTTAACGAGCTCAGAGATTCGTATCTCAAGTTCTTTGAAAGCAAGGGAGCTTTAAGAAAGAAGAGCTATTCGCTTATCCCTCAGAATGACAACAGCCTTCTGCTTATCGTTGCAGGTATGGCACCTTTAAAGCCTTACTTCACAGGCCAGGAGGTTCCGCCGAGAACAAGAATGACAACCTGCCAGAAGTGTATCAGAACAGGCGATATCGAAAATGTAGGTAAGACTGCAAGACACGGTACCTTCTTTGAAATGCTCGGTAACTTCTCGTTCGGCGATTACTTCAAGGAAGAAGCAATCGAGTGGGCTTGGGAGTACTGCACAAAGGTACTCGAGCTTCCTGAGGAAAGACTTTTTGTTTCTGTTTACGAGGAAGACGACGAGGCAGAAAAAATCTGGCACGAAAAAATGGGACTTCCGCTCAATAAGATTTTCAGAATGGGCAAGGAGGATAACTTCTGGGAGGCCGGAACTGACGGCCCTTGCGGACCTTGCTCCGAAATCTATTTCGACAGAGGCGAGGAGTACGGCTGCGGCAAGCCTGACTGTACAGTAGGCTGTGACTGCGATAGATATATGGAATTCTGGAACCTCGTGTTCACTCAGTTTGAGCGCCACGAGGACGGTACATATACACCTCTCGCTCAGAAGAATATCGACACAGGTATGGGTCTTGAAAGACTCGCTGCTCTTATGCAGGGCGTGGGCTCAATCTTCGATGTTGATACTATCAAGGCTATCAGAGACAAGATCTGCGAAATCGCAGGCTGTGAGTACGGCAAGGAATATAAGAAGGACGTTTCAATAAGAGTTATCACAGACCATATCAGAAGCGTTACATTCCTCGCTTCCGACGGAGTTTTACCTTCAAACGAGGGCAGAGGCTACGTTATGAGAAGACTCTTAAGACGTGCAGTGCGTCACGGCAAGCTTCTCGGAATCAACGGTCTTTTCCTTAAGGATATCGTAAAGACTGTAGTTGACAACTCCAAGAGCGAGTACAACGAGCTTGAAGAAAAGTACGACTATATCGTAAAGCTTCTTACAACTGAGGAAAAGAACTTCAACGAAACTATCGACAGAGGTCTTAACATCCTCTCAGGCTATATCGAGGAAATGCAGAAGAACGGTGAAACCGTGCTTGACGGCGTAAAGTGCTTCACACTCAGCGATACCTACGGCTTCCCGATTGACCTTACAAGAGAAATCTTAGAGGAAAAGGGACTTTCCTGCGACGAGGAAGGCTACGCAAAGGCTATGGACGAGCAGAGAGAAACAGCTCGTAAGGCAAGAGGCGGCTCTAAGTATATGGGCGCTGACGAAACAGTGTTCCATAAGATTGATAAGAATTTCTCTACAGAGTTTGTAGGCTATGACACTCTCGAGGCTGAAGCTGAAATTGCATTCATCGCAAATGACGATGAGCTTCTGGACAATGCAGGTATCGGCGACGAGGTTTATATCGTGTCTTCTAAGACTCCTTTCTACGCTGAAAGCGGCGGACAGGCAGGCGATAAGGGTATCATCAGGACTGCAAGCGGTGTTTGCGAGGTAATTGATACCCAGAAGGTAGTAGCAGGTAAGTTTGCCCATAAGGTTAAGGTTACCGAGGGTGCAGTTTCATGCGGTCAGCTGGCTCAGTTTATCGTTGACAAGGCAAACCGTGAGAGCACAATGAGAAACCACTCATGTGCACACCTTCTCCAGTCTGCACTCAGAAAGGTTCTCGGCGACCACGTTCACCAGGCAGGTCAGCTTGTTGACGCTGAGAGACTCAGATTCGACTTCTCTCACTTTGAGGGCGTAACACCACAGCAGCTTTCCGAAATTGAGGCTATCGTAAATGGCTACATTCTCGCAGCTTACGATATCAAGGTTGAGGAAATGGCTATCGACGAGGCTAAGAAGCTCGGAGCTATGGCTCTGTTCTCCGAAAAGTACGGCGAAACCGTAAGAGTTGTTACAATGGGCGACGCTTCAGTTGAATTCTGCGGCGGTACTCACCTTGACAATACATCCAAGGCAGGCCTCTTTAAGATTGTTTCCGAAAGCTCTGTAGCTTCCGGTGTAAGACGTATCGAGGCTGTAACAGGTGCAGGAGTTCTCGCACTTATCAAGGAGCAGGCTGACCTTATCTCAGCTTGTGCTTCAACCCTCAAAATCGGCAATACCGCAGAGCTTGCAAACAGATGTGCAGGCGTTATGGCTGAAATCAAGGGCCTTGAGAAGGAGAGAGATTCTCTGCAGTCTGAGATTTCCAATATGAAGCTCAAGTCACTGCTTGATAACGTAACCGAGGTAAACGGCGTTAATGTAATCACCGCTAAGCTTGACGGAGTAAAGCCTGATATGCTCAGAAAGATGTGCGACGAAATCAAGGCTGACAAGGCTGATACAATCGCAGTTTTAGCAGGTATAGACGGCGGCAAGGCTAACCTTGCCTGTGCAGCAGGTAAGGACGCAGTTGCAAAGGGTGCTCACGCCGGTAAGATTGTAGGAAAGATTGCCGCAATCACCGGCGGTAAGGGCGGCGGACGTCCTGACAGCGCTATGGCTGGCGTAGCTGATATTGCAAAGCTCGATGAGGCACTTTCTCAGGCTACCGAGGTTGTAAAAGAATTTGTAAAGTAAACGGAGGATAAGCTTATGTCAGATTGTCTTTTCTGTAAAATCATAAAGGGAGAAATCCCATCAACAAAGGTTTATGAGGACGAAACCGTGTATGCCTTCAAGGACATCGCACCTATCGCTCCTGTTCATATTCTGATTATTCCGAAAGAGCATATTTCAAAGCTTGAGGATGTAAACGAAACAAACAGCGCTGTTATCTCTCACATCTTTGAGGTTGCAGCAAAGATAGCAAAGGATATGGGACTTACAAACGGCTACAGAGTAGTTTCAAACTGTGGCGAGGACGCAGGTCAGACAGTATTCCATATTCACTTCCATCTCTTGGCAGGCAGAAAGCTCGGCTGGGAGGAACAGTAAAGAGAGAGCCGTGAAAACGGCAAAAACATAAACTTTGGAAACGAGGATATCAATGAGGCGGAAAACGGTAGTCATAGGGGTTTCATACTTATGCGGGCTTTTTCTTGCCTCATTTTTGTCACCCGTTCATTCGGTGTATGTGATTGTTGCGACTGCTGCGACAGCTCCTGCTGTTTGTATTATGAAGAGAGATGCGGCAAGATATATTGCGGTAGTGTCGGCGTTTTTCTGTGTCGGTGTAATGCTGTATACAAGCTATACCGTGAATAATGCCGATAAGCTTCTGGCACTTGACGGGCAGGAGGTAGAAATAACAGGAAGAGTAGCTGACTTTACTCACCTTGAAGGTGATATGGTTATGGTTGCTCTTGACGTAACACTTGATGGCGTAGATACCACTATCGGTTTTGTCGCAGACGATACGGGAACTATCGGCTACGACGACACGGTTACTATAAAGGCAACTGTCGAGAAATTAAGCGACAACATATACGCTCAGACAACGCAGTACAATAACTCAAAGGAAATATTTCTGACGGGCGGATTTGCTCGGATACTAGACATTGAGCATCAGGAATTTTCATTCAGAAAGTCTGTTCTTTCATACAGAGATTTTCTTGGAGAAACCATAATGCAAAGTTGTGACAGCGAGGTAGCGGGCTTCCTGGTTGCAATGCTGTGCGGCGATAAATCGCAGGTGTCTGATGATTTGAGTCTGGCACTTTCGAGAACAGGACTTATTCACATTTTAAGTGTATCGGGACTTCATCTTGTCATCATCGTGTGTATGGTTATGCAGGTGCTCCGATTAATGGGACTTGGTAAGGCTCTGAGTTTTGTGATAACGCAGCTTCTTATTGTGGCTTTTGCCATATTTGCAGGCGGTGCTGTTTCTGTATTGAGAGCCGCTTTTATGATATCGCTTCATAATATGAGCCTGCTTACAAAGCGAAGATACGACCCGCTCAGCTCGCTTGTGCTTGCCTGCGTGATAATTACCGCACTTTCGCCGTACTCAATCAGAAACTCCTCGCTGATTCTTTCGGCTGCCGGTACGCTTTCAATGACGGCTATTACTCCAAAGGTAATTCCCACATTCAATCTTGGCAGAAGATTCTATAAAACCAAATGTACGGTTATATCCCTCGGCGTTCTGAACGTTGTAATGTTTCCGCTGAATATCTTGTTTTTCTCGGAAGTGTCGGTGGTAGCAATTGTTGCAAATATTGTATTGCTTCCTATTTGCTCTGTGGCACTTTGTCTTGTTGCGACAGTTGCAGTGTGCGGAGCTGTGTCGGTAGTTGCAAAGCCGCTTCTGATGCTCGCAGAAATAATAACCCGACCTTTTCTCGCTATGGTAAACGGTCTGGCTGAGCTTGAGTTTTCTTCGGTTGCAATTGGATATCGTTCCGTAAAGCTTGCGGTATTCAGCGTTATTGTTCTCACGTTGGGTGCGGCAGTTCTGTGCAGGAAGGACACCCTAAAAATGTGCATGGTCTGTCTTTCGGGATATGTCGCTTGCATGAGCTGTGCCTTTGTAAATCAGAATATGGCAGGCAATATCCTCAGGATATACAGACTGCGTGATGACGACAGTAGTGTTCTGGTCGTTGCAAAGGGCAACGAATGTATTGCCGTGAATTTAAGCGGTGATGGCGAAGTATCCGATGCAGTTGGCCCTCTGCTTCAAAGTAAGGGGATAAGGCACATCAGGGCGTTTTACGACTTATCTGACAGCACTTCGGCACATACCCGTTTCTGCGATAGCTTATCTGTGAATGGCCTGATTTTGAATGCAGACTATGATGGATTTGCATCGTCGTGGGTTTATGATGGCGGAATAGTTATCGAATACGGGGATGCGGATATCTGTATCTCGCCTGATGAAATATATGACAAATCTTATGATGTAACGCTTTCGTGTGATATGCTGACTGATAATATGAATGAGAGAAGCTATGCGCTGTTCAGTGACGCAGAGCTTATAACTATAAATGAAAATAAAGTAACAGTAAGGGGGCTTCAGTATGGCTTTGATGAATGACGCAGAGCTTGCAAAATCAATCCGTGAGGGTAATATACAAAGGGTGTACTATTTCTACGGCAAGGATACTGCCGTGCTTGAAGCGTACACAAAAAAGCTTATCGTAAAGCTTGCGGGCAAGGACGAAAACAGCCTCAATCTCCACAAGCTTGACGGAAGAAAGCTTAAGATGAGTGAGCTTTGGGACTGCTGCAATATGCTCCCATGCTTTGCTGACAGGGTCGTGGTTGCCGTTAATGACCTGAATGCCGAACAGCTTTCAAAGGATGATTTGGATTACCTTATGTCGATAGTAGAGGATTTGAGCGAAACAACAACGCTTATTTTCTACGCAACGGGTGTTGACCTTTACAAGAATAAGAAGTCGCTTACCGACAAGAACGAAAAGCTCAATAAACTTTGTCAGAAGGTCGGTGTAAGCTGTGAGTTTGCATATAAAACACCTGCAGACCTTGCAAAGACGATTATTACAAAGCTGCAGAAGCGTGGATGCACAATTTCAAAGGACAATGCTTCATATCTTGCGCAGAAGTGCCTCTGTGAGCAGGCGGCAATAAATTCTGAAATAGAAAAGCTCTCGTCCTATGCCGTGGACAGAGAGATAACAAGAGAGGATATAGACGAGCTTTGTATGAGAAGGCTTGACGCAGATGCGTTCAGACTCTCGGGCTTTATTTTAAAGAGAAATGCAAAGGCGGCGTTCTCGCTGGTGTCGGAGCTTTATGATATGCAGGTTTCAACCTTAGCGATAATAGGCTCGATGACAAATTCCTTCTGTGATGTCTACAGAGCAAGATGTGCTACCTCAAACGGCAAGACTCAGTCGGATATCGCTTCGGATTTCAATTACCCGAGAAACCGTGAATTTGCGATAAAATATGCACTTTCCGACTGTCGCAACGTGTCTGACGAGAGAATAAGACGGTGCATAAAAGCGCTGTTTGAAGCGGACAGTCAGGCGAAGTTTTCAAGAGTAGATGACAGAATTATATTGGAACGTGCAATAACAACAATGCTGGAGAGGTAGACTTGGAAAGAGAAAAGATACACATAGAGCAGGCGATAATTGTCGAGGGGAAGTATGATAAAATCCACCTTTCGCAGTTTGTCGATGCGGTGATAATTGTTACAAACGGATTCGGGATATATAAAAACGAGGACACACTTTCGCTTATACGTCATTACGCAAAAACAAGCGGCATAATTATTCTTACTGATTCTGACAATGCAGGAAATCAGATAAGAGGCAAAATCAAGGGCGTTGTAAGAGGCGGTAAGGTTTTAAATGCTTACGTCCCCGAAATTTTCGGAAAGGAAAAACGCAAGAGTGTTCCTTCAAAGGAAGGAAAGCTAGGTGTCGAGGGTATACGCCCCGAGCTTGTTATCGAAGCACTCGAAAAATGCGGAGCTAAGCTATCTCATAAGAAAACCGGCGGTGTAACCATGACTGATTTTCTTGAGGACGGCTTCTCGGGAGGAAAAAACAGCACACTCAGACGAAAGGAGCTTCTCTCTAAGCTTGGGCTTCCGCAGTCGCTGTCTTCGAAGGCAACTTTAGAGGTTGTAAACTCGGTTATGAGCTTTGAGGAGTATAAAAAGTTGGCCGAGGATATCGAAAAATAAGAATATATTGTGAAAGTTACTGCAATTTGCTTGAAAAAGAAAATGAAAAGTGATAAAATAATTAGTGGTGAATTTTCACGGAAGGAATGAAAAAGCTATGGACAATCAGGAATACATAAATCTTATAGATTTGAGCGACTATCCGCCGATTTGGTGGGAGGATATCGTTGTCCTTGCTCACGAAATCAAGAAGAATCCGCAGAAGTATCAGAAAAGATGCCAGGGCAAAATTATGGCAACTCTTTTCTATGAACCGTCTACAAGAACACAGATGTCCTTCCAGGCAGCTATGCTCAAACTCGGCGGGGGAATTATCGGATTTGATAACCCTTCAACCTCATCGGTTGCAAAGGGTGAAAACTTAAAGGATACTACAAAGGTCGTTTCCTCATACGGAGATATCGTTGTTATGCGTCATCCGCTCCCCGGCTCCGTAAAGGCAGCAGCTCTGACTGCTGATTGCCCTGTTGTAAACGCAGGCGACGGCGGACATCTCCACCCGACTCAGACTCTTACCGACCTGCTTACCCTCTATGAAGAAAAAGGAAAGCTTGACGGCCTTACAATCGGTCTGTGCGGCGACCTTAAGAACGGAAGAACCGTTCACTCGCTCTTAAAGGCAATGAGCAGCTATCCGAACAATAAGTTCGTGCTCATCTCGACAAGGGAGCTGGAGCTTCCCGACTACACAAAGCGGGCACTTGCTGACAAGGGCGTTGAGTTCAAGGAAGTTTTCAGACTCGAGGATGCAATCGCAGAGCTCGATGTTTTGTATATGACAAGAATCCAGAGAGAGCGTTTTGCATCTGAGCAGCAGTATTTAGAGCAGAAGAATGTCTATGTCCTCGACGAGGAAAAGATGAAGAAGGCAAAGCCTGACCTCGCTGTTCTGCATCCGCTGCCAAGAGTTGACGAGATTACTATCGGTGTCGATGACGACCCGAGAGCTAAGTATTTCAAGCAGGCAAATTACGGAATGTATGTGAGAATGGCACTCATTCTCCTTATCTTAGAGAAAAGCTCAAAGCCCGCACCGCTTATGAAGGGCGAGGTAAGAAACGATATTACCTGCTCAAATCCAAAGTGCATAACACATCAGGAAAGCTATCTGCCTCATTCGTTTGTAATAAACGGCAACAAGGCTGTCTGCGAGTACTGCGACGAAACAACACAGATTTAGTTAGGTGACAAATGGAACAGAGAAAGACAACAGTAAAAAAGAAAAAATACAGAATCCTCTGGCACAGAGTTATAATTGCACTGATTATTTTAGCTGCAGTTATCGGCGTTGTTATCTGGGGAATTGTGAGCATTATAAGTGCAATTGCAGGTGCTTTTTCCGATGACGACAGTTCTTCGGCAAAGGATGCCGCCGCATCTGTTGAATCTTCGAGTGCACCGGTTGTAACCTCTTCGAGAGAACCTGAAAGTTCTTCTCAGCCGCAGGTGAAGCTCAAGGTTGTAGTTGACGCAGGTCATGGCGGAAAGGACGCAGGTGCGATAAATCCGAATGATGAAACCCACTTTGAAAAGGATGACGTTTTAAAGCTTGCACTGCTTGTTGAACAGAGGCTTAAGGAAAAGGGCGTCGAAGTCATTATGACAAGGGACGAGGACGTTTTCGTTACCCTCGACAACAGATGCATTATCGCAAATGAAGCGAAGGCGGATTTGTTCGTGTCTATCCACAGAAACCTCTATGACGGCGAAGCCCAGGGAGTTGAAATCTGGGTAAATAACAAGAGGATTGAAGCAGATACTTTGCTCGGTCAGAATATCATGGACGGACTTGATGCCGCAGGTATCTCACGAAACAGAGGAGTAAACTTCGGATTTATCGGAAATCCGCACGTAAACTACCAGGTTAATCGTGAAACCGATATGCCGTCATGCCTTATCGAGCTTGGCTTTATGCAGGACGAAACTGACAATGAGCTGTTTGATAAAAACTGTGAAAAGTACGCAACAGCTATAGCAGACGGTATCTGGAAGACCGCAAAGGAACTCGGACTTGTAAATTCTTAATAATTACGATGCACATAAAAAGACAGACTATCGGAAAATAGTCTGTCTTTGTTTTTTTATTTGTTATCTGAAAACTGCCTCAAGTCTGTAGATAGGGAAGCCCTGGCTTGAGAATTTCTGCTCGTATTCGGTAACGATGTTTCCTTCAAAATCGCTGTTGTGAAGGTCGAGCGATACGTTCTTTATAAGACAGCCGTATGTCGAAAACTCCTCTAAGGAAAACTCAAAGAAGTTTCTGTTGTCTGTCTTCTGGTGAATTTCAGCACCGTCACAAAGAAGCTTCTCGTAGATTTTCAGGAAGTTTCTGTGAGTAAGTCTGTGTGAAGCGTAGCTCTTCTTTGGATACGGACAGCTGAAATTGAGGTACAGCCTGCCGATTGATTTTTTCGGAATGTAGCACTCCAAGTACTCAGCACCGCCACGCATGAAAATAAGGTTCGGAATATCAAGCTCGAGTGCCTTTTCGCAGGCCTCAACAATTACGTTACTGCTTTTCTCAACGGCGATGTAGTTTATATCAGGGTTCTGTCTTGCTATCTCGCATGCAAACTGTCCCTTGCCACAGCCGATTTCAAGGTGGATGGGATTGTTGTTCCCGAAAATTTTTGTAAAGTCAATAACCTCCGAGTCATCGATAGCCTGAAAGCTTCTGTCCTCACGGTCCATATAGATAATCTTGTTTCCGCAGTCAGCAAGGCGGCCCTCAAGATTCTTTTTTCTTCTCATTCGCATAGATGTTTTACCTCTTTACAGATATTTTATCAGTGAGCTTTCATCAGCACACACGTTGCGGTATTTGTTTGCCGCACCCTCAAGGATGTTTGCATACGGATATACAGTAAGCATTACTTCGCCGTCCTCGATATCGGTGTAGCAGGGGGTGAAAGAAAAGTGAAGCTGTCTTTTAAGCTTTTGCTCAAAGCGCTTCTCTTCATCCTTGTCAAGCTCAAGTCCGCTTTGCAGCGTAATATCGGAAAACTTCGCCTGATAGACGTGTTTGCCGTCTTTTTTTTCAACAAGCGAAAGCTTTTTCTTTATGGTGGTCTGTCTTCCGCCGATAAAGCAGTTGAGCGTGATATCCTTGACGGTGAAGCTTCCGTTTTCGATGGAGTCACCCGATATCGCAACACACAGCCCCTTGTCCGACTCATCGCCGACATTGTCAATATCAAACTTGAACGGCAATCCGTGAATCATTGCGGCACCGAGGCTTACAAATCTCAGAGAGGGCATATTTGCGCCATATTGCCTTTCAAGCTCCTTCTTTACTCTTGTGAATATATTATTCATCGTCAACAGCTACCTCTGTGCCGCCGATGCCTCTTACAGAGAGTACATAGCAGCTACCGTCACCGAAAAGATTCTCCATAGCGTTTGTAAACTCGTCAAGCTTGCTGTCGGGAACAAATGCCTGAATGGTTCCCGCAAATCCGCCGCCGTGAACTCTGCACGCACCCTCGCCCTTGAGGATACTCTTAGCGGTGTAAAGTGCAAGAGAAAGTCCCTGGTTTTCAGGCTGTGAGCAGGCAAAGATATTCTGAAGATAGCAATATGAGCTGTTGCCCGATTCGTTCACGAGAGAAAGAAATGTATTGATATCTCCGTCCTTAAGGGCCTGAGCTTCCTTTACAACTCGCTTGTTGTCGTCAAAGAAATGAAGCGCTCTGAGCACAGCTCTGTCGCCGCAGGCTTCCCTTACCTTGTCTATTTTCTGCAGAAGCTGAGTTTTGGTAATTTCACGGAGTGTGGTCTTTCCGAAAAGCTTAGCAACAGACTTCATCTCTTTCGGGATTGCCGCATATTCTGGTGTGAGGTCTGCATGGCTGCCCTTTGTGTCAACGATGCAAAGAGAATAGCCGTACTTTGTGAAATCGACATCAATAGCTTCGATGGCAGGATTTGCTGTGTCCTCAAAGTCGATAGTGATAAAGCTTCCGACTGATGATGCCATCTGGTCCATAAGTCCCGAAGGCTTGCCGAAATACTCATTCTCCGCAAACTGCGCAATCTGGGCAATCTTCACGTCATCAACTGCGCCGCCGTTGTAAAGTCCGTTGAGGATAGAGCCGATAAGCACCTCGAATGCCGCAGATGATGAAAGTCCCGAGCCCTTGAGTACATTCGAGGTTGTGTATGCCTTGAAACCTCCGATTTTAAAGCCGTTTCTTTCAAAGCCTGCCGCAACACCACGAATAAGCGAAGCCGATGTGTTCTTTTCTTCCTCGCATACAGAAAGGTCGTCAAGGCTTACATTGTCAGCCTCAAAGCCTTCAGATTTTACTAAGATAATGTTGTCATCAGTTGGAACTACTACTGCAATAACGTCCAGTGATACGCCCGCTGCCATTACCTTTCCGCAGTTGTGGTCTGTGTGGTTGCCGCATACCTCGCTTCTTCCCGGCGCTGAGAAAAATCTCAGATTTTCTTCCTCACCGAAAATCGCCTCAAAGTTTTCTATCGCCTGACGGTAACGCTTAGTCTGCTGCTGTGCCGCTCCGCCGTAAACCTCATTAAGAGTATGTAATGACATCTAAAATGCCCTCCCGTAATTTTTATCAAACTCAATTATAACATATCATTCAAGAAGTTACAACATATTTTTCAATAAAACCATCCGTATAAGGGTAATATTCATATAAGCTATGTATATTATCGGGGGAAACCTTTCTGAAGAAAGTTTCTCCCCCGAACCCCCTTACAAAGACTTTTAATATGATTTCAGCCCCATAGGGTACCTATCACAATCACGAGAATTTCAAAACGTTCTCCTTGATGTGTACCCTATGGGGCTGAAATTTTATTACAAAAGTTTTAGGAAAGGAGTTTGAGGAATAACCCTTTTTCAAAAGGGTTTTCCTCAATAATACATATAAAGCTCATATATAAGTATTACCCTTGTGCGAATGGTTTGCTGAATTACTGCTGTGGGTGCACCTTTAAAAACTCCATATACTGATTTTCAATCCATTCGATAAGCTGTTCGAGTCCCTGGGCGGTAAGCTCGAAATCGGCAGTTGCGATGATTTCGTCCTCGCTTATACAATCGAGAGCAAACTCGCTGTACCAGATTTTACAGTGGAGATTTCCGTCGGGGAAAATCTTATATCTGAAAATCTTATCGATAGAGCCTGAGTATTTGTTTTTACTTTCGAAGTAGTATATGGTAGGCAGGTCAAGAATTGTGCTTGCCATCTCTTTAGAAACCTAAGATAGCCTTGAAGTCATCGGAAAGCTTTACTTCAAGCTCGCAAGCGGCATTTCTGTCAGCAGCGATAGTAGTGTAGTAAGCCTTGATTTTAGGCTCTGTTCCTGAAGGACGGATGATAACTGTAGCACCCTGCTCGAGAGTGAATGCTAAAACGTCGGACTTAGGAAGGGTGAGTGTAGTCTTTTCGCCTGTCTTTGTGCAGACCTTTTCGCTTGCAACGTAGTCAGCGATTTCGAGGACCTCAAGACCAGCTATAGCCTTAGGAGGATTTGTACGAAGACCAGTCATAATTTCCTTCATACGCTCCATACCTGATTCACCCTCGCAGGTGAAGCTCTTCTGGGTGTGAACGTAGTTTCCGTACTTTTTGTACATATTCTCTCTTGCTTCAAGAAGAGTGATGCCCTTTGTGCGGTAGAATGCAGCCATCTCACAGATGAGCATTGAGCCTACAACAGCGTCCTTATCTCTTACATAAGAGCCTGCAAGGTAGCCGTAGCTCTCTTCAAAGCCGAAGATGTATCTCCAAGCCTCGCCCTCGTCCTCGAGGAAGCCAATCTGCTCGCCGATGAACTTGAAGCCTGTGAGAACTTCTCTCATTTCAACTGAGTATTCCTCACAGATTTTCTTTACGATATCTGTAGTAACGATAGTCTTAACAGCAACAGGTCTTTCAGGCATTGTGCCGTTCTTTGTTCTTTCCTCGCAGATGTACTGGAGAAGCATTGCACCTACTTCGTTACCTGTGAAGAGAACATAGCTTCCGTCAGGAGCAGGAACAGCGATACCAACTCTGTCGCAGTCAGGGTCTGTAGCAAGGAGAAGGTCAGGCTTTACTTCGTTGCAAAGCTCAAGACCCTTCTGGAGTGCTTCCTTGATTTCAGGGTTAGGGAATGGGCAGGTAGGGAAGTTTCCGTCAGGATTTTCCTGCTCAGGAACAACTGTTACCTCGGAAATTCCAATCTTCTTGAGAATAGCTCTTACCGGCTTGTTGCCCGAGCCGTTGAGAGGAGTGTAAACAACCTTCAGTCCGCTGTCTGCAACAAGGTCAGTGTGAACGCCCTGCTTTGAAACCTCTTCAAGGTACGCGTCGATAACGTCCTGACCGATAAGATTAATCATACCGCTCTTTACGCCTTCCTCAAAGTCAATTCTCTTAGCACCACCGAACATTTCAACAGCGTTAATCTTTTCAATAACTGTGTTAGCAACATCAAGTGTAATCTGACAGCCGTCCTCGCCGTAAACCTTGTAGCCGTTATACTTGGCAGGGTTGTGGGACGCAGTAACTACGATACCTGCGTTGCACTTTAAGTATCTTACTGCCCATGAGAGCATTGGTGTAGGCATAAGCTCAGGGTAGATGTAAGCCTTGATTCCGTTAGCAGCGAGTACACAAGCTGCTTCCTTTGCGAAAACGTCAGACTTGATTCTGCTGTCGTAAGCGATAGCAACGCAGCCGTTTTCGAAAGAGCCGTTTACATAGTCAGCAAGTCCCTGTGTAGCACGTCTGATTGTGTAAACGTTGAGTCTGTAGGTGCCTGCTCCGATAACACCACGAAGTCCTCCTGTACCAAACTCGAGGTCACGGTAGAATCTGTCGTTGATTGCCTCAGCGTCGTCTGCAATTGCAGCAAGCTCTGCCTGAAGGTCAGCGTCGTCAACAGCCTTTTCGCACCAGATGCTGTAAAGCTCTTTTTCCTTAGGTGAAAGTATCATCATTTATTCCTCCGTTTCGATGCATAAATCTGTTATGCACCACAAATTATACATAATAAATAGATAGTAATATTATATCACATTTTTGAAATCTTGCAAGAGTCAAAAAGTGTTTTTAGATAATTTTTATGTTTGTAACGTTTTCGCACTTGTAATCTCTGTTGAAATGCGATAGAATAATATTATGAATATTAAATGATGAAAGGAGCAACCGGCTATGAATGGAGATTCCTACATTAAATCAACCGGCTTTTTCAAAAGCTCAAACGGCATAAGCGACATAAAATATTACATCTATACTCCGAAGGTAAAACCGATTGCCGCAATGCAGATTGTTCACGGAATGTGTGAGTTTGTTGAAAGATACGAGGAGTTTATAGAATTTCTCTGTCAAAACGGTATCGCCGTTTTCGGAAACGACCACATCGGTCACGGCTCGTCTGTAAAGACAAACGACGACCTCGGTTACTTCTTTACACCGAGCGGCTGGAAGGATATGATAGCCGACACAAGAAAAATGCTCCTTCTTGGAAAGGAACGCTTCTGCGAGCTACCGATTATTATGTTCGGACACAGCATGGGAAGCTTTGTCGCAAGAGCTTGTATGGTGAAGTTCCCCAAGCTCATAGACTGTGTAATCCTCAGCGGAACGGGAAGCGGAATACCTGCCGCAACCGCATCGCTTGCACTTGTCGAGAGCTTGATAAAGGTCAAGGGTGAAAGACACAGAAGCGACACGATATGGAATATTGCTTTCGGAAAATTCAATTCTCATATCTCAATGCCCAGAACGCAGTCTGACTGGCTTACAAGAGATAAGGACAAGGTAAGAGAGTTTATATCTGATATAAAGTGCGTCACAATCTTTACGCTCAACGGTATGCTCAATCTTACAAAGCTGATGACATATGTAAACCAGGACAGATGGTACGAGAATGTCGATAAGGAAATCCCCGTGCTTATGATGTCTGGCACCGAAGACCCGGTCGGCGACTGGGGAGAGGGCGTTATGACCGTGTATGAAAACTTAAAGAAAAAGGGTGCGAATGTTGCACTTAAGCTTTACGACGACTGCCGTCACGAGCTTACAAACGAGCTTAACAGACAGGACGTTTATTCGGACGTTCTGACAGCACTCAAAAAGACACTTGAAATCTAGAAAAGAAGTGAAATTATATGTTTGCAAAAATAAACAGTATGGGGCTTCTGGGGCTTAATGCCTATCCCGTCTATGTGGAAATCGAAGCGAGCCGTGGGCTTGAAAGCCTTGATATTGTCGGGCTTGCCGATGTTGCGGTAAAGGAAAGCCGTGAGAGAATAAAAAGTGCATTCCGTTCATCGGGCGTTCCGTTCCCGAAGGCAAGACTTATGGTGAATCTTGCACCTGCCGACGTTAAGAAATCAGGCTCGGTACACGACCTTTCAATCGCCGTTGCAATACTTTCCGCGCAGGGACTTGTAACAGAAAAGCAGCTTGACAAGTCAGCGTTTATCGGTGAGGTTTCGTTGGGCGGAGAAATAAGACCTGTGAGCGGTGTGCTGCCAATGACGCTTATGGCAAAATCCCAGGGAATAACCGAGGTGTTTGTACCGAAGGGGAACGCATTTGAAGCGTCGGTAGTTGACGGAATTGCCGTATACGGCGTAGAGTCGCTCTCGGAGCTTATTCTGCATCTTGGCGGAAAGGCTCTTATCGAGCCTATGAAGAAGTATGAGGCGAAGGAAACCGATTATTTCTCTGACCTCGATTTTGCCGACGTAAAGGGACAGCAGACAGCCAAGAAGGCACTCGAAATTGCCGCCTGCGGAGGACACAATGTGCTTATGGTGGGCGCTCCCGGCTCGGGAAAAAGTATGCTCGCAAAGAGAATGCCGTCGATACTCCCTCAGATGACTTTTGAGGAGTCTGTTGAAACAACAAACATTCACTCAATATCTGGTATTCTGAACCCCGAAACTCCGCTTGTTACCAAAAGACCGTTCCGTTCACCCCATCACACAATCTCGCCTGCGGGACTCAGCGGAGGCGGCTCCGTGCCACGTCCCGGAGAGATTTCACTTGCACATAACGGACTTCTGTTTTTAGATGAGCTTGCAGAATTTTCAAGACAGACTCTTGAAATTCTCCGTCAGCCGCTTGAAGACCAGAAGGTGACAATCTCAAGAGTTTCGGGAAGTATTACATATCCTTGTTCTATTATGCTTATCGCTGCTATGAATCCCTGCCCGTGCGGATACTACGGACATCCCACAAAAAAGTGTATCTGCTCGCAGAAGCAGGTGTCTAATTATCTTTCGAAAATCAGCGGCCCTGTGCTTGACAGATTCGATATACATCTCGAGGTAGCTCCCGTTGAGTACGACAGCCTCTCGTCAACAGTCAAGGAGGAGTCGTCTGCTCAGATAAGAGAACGTGTGCAAAGAGCAAGAGAAATCCAGAACGAAAGATATAAGGGCACATCGGTTACCTGTAACGCAAGAATTACTTCGGATATAATCCACGAGGTCTGCGTTATGACAGACGCCGCAAATGATATGCTGAGAGGTGTGTTCGACAGACTCGGTCTTTCGGCAAGAGCTTATGACAGAATACTTAAGGTCGCTCGAACTATCGCCGATATGGACAATTCTCCCGTCATCGATAAGAAGCATATCGCACAGGCCGTCCAGTACAGAAGTCTTGACAGAAAGTACTGGAACTGACAAGTAAATTTCGAAAAATGTCCTTGACATTCAAAAAAGTGTGTGCTATAATGTGTTTAACACGTTGAAGCGGAAAAGTAATCATCGCAACGCTTTTCAGAGAGATGCCGTTTGGTGGAAGGCATCAGGCTTTAGATGACGAACTCGCCGCAGAGTGGCTGCGACCAAATCGCATTTTGCGAGAGTAAATGCAGACGGGTACTCCCGATACAGGGTTAGGAGTTATCGGACTCTAAAGGCGCATCTCTGGATTTCAAGAGATGAAAAAGAGTGGTACCGCGGAAGAATCATCGAATTGATGCTCTTTCGTCTCTTTGGAAAACAAGGAGACGAAGGAGCTTTTTGTTTTTAATCCAAGAAAACGGAGGTAAACAGACAATGAAGAACATTTCAAAGTACGCCCCGCAGTTTTTCCCGATAGAAAAGCCACAGATGAAGTGGGCGCAGAAAAACAGAATAGAAAAAGCTCCGATATGGTGCTCGGTGGATTTGCGTGACGGAAACCAGGCGCTTATTATCCCGATGAGCCTCGAGGAAAAGCTTGAGTTTTTTGAGCTTCTCGTGAAGGTCGGCTTCAAGGAGATTGAGGTAGGCTTTCCTGCCGCCTCTGAAACAGAGTATGCATTCTTAAGAGCACTTATCGACAGAAAGCTTATTCCCGACGACGTAACCGTTCAGGTGCTGACTCAGAGCCGTGAGCATATTATAAGAAAAACCTTTGAAGCACTCGACGGCTGTAAGAATGCGATTGTCCATCTCTACAACTCGACCTCACTTGCACAGCGTGAGCAGGTGTTCAGAAAGTCAAAGGAAGAGATTATGAAAATCGCTACCGACGGTGCTGAGCTTTTTGACAGGATTGCAAAGGAAACAGGCACAAATTACCGCTATGAGTATTCGCCCGAATCCTTTACAGGTACAGAGCCTGAGTTTGCACTCGAGGTGTGCAACGCAGTGCTGGATATCTGGAAGCCGACACCCGACAAAAAGGTTATCATAAACCTGCCCGTTACCGTTGAGCTTTCTTCTCCGCACGTCTATGCAAACCAGGTTGAGTATATGTGCGATAACCTCAAATACCGTGACAGCGTTGTTGTTTCGCTTCACCCGCATAATGACAGAGGCTGTGCTGTTGCGGACGCAGAGCTTGGCGTGCTGGCAGGTGCTGACAGAATTGAGGGAACTCTTTTCGGAAACGGCGAGAGAACAGGTAATGCAGATATCGTAACTCTTGCACTCAATATGTACGCCCAGGGCGTTGACCCGAAGCTCGACCTTACAAATATGCCTAAAATCTGCGAGCTTTATGAAAGAGTGACCAGAATGCAGGTCTATGACAGACAGCCTTACGCAGGAAAGCTCGTGTTTGCGGCTTTCTCGGGCTCTCACCAGGACGCAATTGCCAAGGGTATGCACTTCCGTGAGGAAAAGGGCTGCGACACATGGACAGTTCCGTATCTTCCGATTGACCCCGGAGACGTCGGCAGAGAGTACGAAACCGACGTTATCCGCATAAACTCACAGTCGGGCAAGGGCGGCATAGGTTATCTTCTTGAGCATAGCTTCGGATATGTCCTCCCTGCAAAGATGCGTGAAGAGGTCGGCTATACAGTAAAGAGCGTTTCCGACCACGCACACAGAGAGCTTTCACCGCAGGAGGTTCTCGACGTGTTCACAGAAACATATGTGAATATCAACACTCACATAAAGCTTATAGATTACCACTTTGAAAGAAAACCGCAGATGACAGTTACTCTTACCGTTGAAATTGAAGGCGAGCAGAAAACTCTCACCGCAACAGGTAACGGTCGACTCGACGCTGTCAGCAATGCCGTCAAGGAACAGCTGGGCATCGAGTTTTCAAAGCTCACCTACGAGGAACACGCCCTTACAATGGGTTCGTCAGCGCAGGCTATCACTTATGTAAGTATTACACTTGAGGACGGAAGAAAGGTCTGGGGAGCAGGTATCAGCGAAGACATCATCGCTTCTTCAATCAATGCACTCTTCTCAGCAGTAAACCGCAGAATTGATAAGTAAGGAGATAATTGCTATGGGTATGACAATGACACAGAAGCTGCTTGCAAACAGTGCAGGACTTGAAAAGGTTAAGGCAGGTCAGCTTATTAAGGCAAAGCTCAGTATGGTTCTGGGAAATGATATCACATCTCCCGTTGCTATCAATGAGTTTGAAAAGCACGGCTTTGACAGCGTGTTTGACAAGGGGAAAATCGCACTCGTTATGGATCACTTTGTTCCCAACAAGGACATAAAGGCAGCCCAGCAGACAAAGCAGTGCAGAATGTTTGCAAAGCAGTATGATATTGATAATTATTTTGATGTAGGAGATATGGGAATAGAGCACGCACTCCTGCCTGAAAAAGGTCTCGTGGGCCCTGGCGACGTTGTAATCGGCGCTGACTCGCATACTTGTACATACGGCGCACTCGGTGCTTTTTCAACCGGCGTAGGTTCCACAGATATGGCGGCAGGTATGGCAACGGGCGAGGCTTGGTTCAAGGTGCCTTCAGCAATAAAGATTAACCTCACAGGAAGTCTTCCCGAGTGCTGCAGCGGTAAGGATGTAATTCTCCACCTCATCGGAATGATAGGCGTTGACGGCGCACTCTACAAGTCGATGGAATTTACCGGTGATGGAGCACACAGCCTCTCAATCGACGACAGACTCTGCATCTGCAATATGGCTATCGAAGCAGGTGCGAAGAATGGCATTTTCGGCGTTGACGAAAAGACTCTCGAATACTGCAAGGGAAGATTTACAAGACCGATTGTTGCTTTCGAGGCAGACGAGGATGCTCAGTATGACGAGGTCATCAATATAGACCTCTCATCACTCCAGCCGACAGTTGCCTGCCCTCATCTCCCTGAGAATACCAAGGTCGCAAACGAGCTTTCCGACATAAAGATTGACCAGGTTGTTATCGGCTCCTGCACAAACGGAAGAATCTCCGATATGGCTGTTGCCGCTGAAATCTTAAAGGATAAGCATATTGCACCAGATGTACGCTGCATAGTAATCCCTGCTACACAGAAGGTATACCTCGAGTGTATCGAAAAGGGCTATACAGAGATTTTTGTAAAGGCAGGCTGTGTTGTTTCGACACCTACCTGCGGTCCGTGCCTCGGCGGATATATGGGAATACTCGCAGAGGATGAGGTTGCCGTTGCAACAACCAACAGAAACTTTGTCGGAAGAATGGGACACGTTACCTCAAAGATTTATCTTGCAAGTCCCGCAACTGCCACTGCATCAGCTCTCAAGGGCTATGTATGCGACCCGAGAGATATATAGAAAGGTGGTATGTGAAAATGAATGCACACGGAATTGTACATAAGTACGGCGACAATGTAGACACAGACGTTATCATTCCTGCACGTTACCTCAACACCGCAAACCATAAGGAGCTTGCGTCTCATTGTATGGAGGACATCGACAAGGAGTTTGTCACAAAGGTAAAGGCAGGCGATATTATGGTCGGTGGAGCAAACTTCGGCTGCGGCTCTTCAAGAGAACACGCACCTATCGCCATCAAGGAATCGGGAATATCAGTTGTAATCGCAAAGACCTTCGCAAGAATTTTCTACCGCAATGCAATTAACATCGGCCTTGCAATTTTGGAATGCGACGAAGCAAGCGAAAAAATCTCGGCAGGCGATGACGTAAGCGTTGATTTTGATACCGGCGTTATCACTAACCACACAAAGAATGAAACCTATAAGGCACAGCCGTTCCCCGAGTTTATCCAGCAGATAATCCGTAAGGGCGGACTTTTGAAGTCAATAGCAGAGTAAGGAAGTGTGAGTATATGAACAAGAGAATTACAGCTCTGCCGGGTGACGGAATAGGCCCGGAAATCGTCGCTGAAGCAATAAAGGTGCTTGACAGAATCTGCAAAAAGTATGACCATAAATTTGAGTATACCTATGTCGATATCGGCGGATGTTCGATTGACAAGTACGGTGTTCCGATTACCGACGAGGGTATGGAAAAGTGCAAGAATGCCGACAGCGTGCTTCTCGGTGCGGTCGGCGGCCCTAAGTGGGACAGCTGTCCTGCAAGCATAAGACCTGAAAAGGCACTGCTTGCGGTAAGAAAGGAGCTTGGACTGTTCGCAAATCTGCGTCCGACAAAGCTCTTCCCACAGCTTGCAGGAGCATCTCCGCTCAAGCAGGAAATCGTCGGAAACGGAATTGACCTGCTTATCGTAAGAGAGCTTACAGGCGGAGTTTACTTTGGTGAGAGAAAAACCGAAGAGGTAAACGGCGAGCTTGTCGCAACCGATATTATGCCTTACTCGGAAAGCGAAATCGAAAGAATCGGCAGGGTAGGCTTTGAAACCGCAATGAAGAGAAACCGCCGACTTGCATCCGTTGATAAGGCAAACGTGCTCGACACTTCAAGACTCTGGAGAAAGGTAATGCACAGACTCTCAGAGGAATATCCTGAGGTTGAGTACAGCGATATACTCGTCGACAACACAGCTATGCAGCTTATCAAGAATCCTACACAGTTCGATGTGCTTGTAACTGAAAATATGTTCGGCGATATCCTCTCCGATGAGGCTTCAATGCTTACAGGCTCAATAGGTATGATGCCGTCGGCATCTCTTTCCTCGGGAACACTCGGTATGTATGAGCCAATCCACGGCTCGGCACCCGATATCGCAGGAAAGAATCTTGCAAACCCGCTCGGCACAATCCTCTCAGCCGCAATGATGCTCAGATACTCATTCGATATGGCTAAGGAAGCTGACGAGATTGAAGCAGCTGTCAACAAGGCACTCGACGAAGGCTACCGCACAGGCGATATTATGGGCGAGGGCAAAAAGCAGGTGTCATGCTCGGAAATGGGCGATATTGTAGCAAATCTTATAGTATAAAACTAATTAACGAAAATTTTACAAAAATGCGATTGTGCAAAATTTCTATACAGCTGTGTTTCCTGAAAGGGAAATATGGCTGTTTTGCTGTTTTGACGGTTTGGGGCTTGCGTTTCGTTGACTTAAGGCTTGGCTTGTACTATAATAGTAAACTGAATCATAATGGATATTTAGCCTCTTTTGAGGGTTAAAAGCCTCAGAGAAAGCGACTATTCCCTATGTAAAACATGCTTTGCAATACGCTTGACATGGCGTATTTGCGGCGAAGAATATATGCTTTAAGGAGTGATAAGGCCAATGGTGAATGTCAAGGACGTAAAGCTCGGTAAGAATGTCCGTAAGAGCTTTGCCAAGATTAACGAAGTCTTGGAAATGCCGAATCTTATCGAAGTCCAGAAGAATTCGTACAAATGGTTTCTCGAGGAAGGATTAAGAGAGGTATTCCGTGACGTATCGGCTATTACCGATTATAACGGAACACTGGAGCTGAACTTCATCGACTACCGTATTGACGACACACCAAAGTACACTGTTGCAGAATGTAAGGAAAGAGATGTAACCTATGCAGCTCCGCTGAGAGTGGTTGCAAGACTTACAAACACAGAAACAGGCGAAATCAAGGAGAGCGAAGTGTTCATGGGCGACTTCCCGCTTATGACAGACAGCGGTACCTTTGTAATCAATGGTGCAGAGCGTGTTATCGTATCTCAGCTTGTTCGTTCACCTGGTGTATATTTTGCTAGCGAAAAGGATAAGTCCGGTAAGGACCTGTTCAAGTCAACAGTAATTCCTAACAGAGGTGCATGGCTTGAGTACGAGATGGACTCAAACGACGCTACCTATGTAAGAATCGATAAGAACAGAAAGATTCCTCTTACAACATTTATAAGAGCTCTCGGTATCGGCACAAATGACGAAATCGAAAAGACCTTCGGCTATGATGAAAGACTCAGCCAGACAATCCTCCAGAAGGATACTACAGCTAACAGAGAGGAAGCACTCCTTGAGGTTTACAGAAAGCTCCGTCCGGGCGAGCCTCCAACGGTTGACAGCGCTGTAACACACCTCAACAACCTCTTCTTTGATGCTAAGAGATATGACCTTTCCCGCTTTGGTAGATATAAGTACAACAAGAAGCTCGGTATCGGTTCAAGACTTGCAGGCCACACAGTTTCTCAGCCTATCGTAAATGAAATGACAGGTGAGGTTCTTGCGGAGGCAGGTCAGTTCATCGACTACGCTAAGGCTATGGAAATCGAGCAGGCCGGTGTTTATGAGGCATTCGTAACAGTTGAAGTTAAGGAATACCTCCCGACCGAAACAGGCGAGCTCGTTCTCAAGACAAGAGAAAAGGAAGTCAAGATTATCGGTAACGGTATGGTTGACATTTCCGGATATATCGCTGAAGACCTTAAGGACTTCGGCATCAACGAGAAGGTTTCCTTCAGAGTTCTCAAGGATATTCTCGAGGAATCACAGTCTGCTGAGGAAATCGTTGAGGCATGTAAAGCAAGATGCGACGAGCTTATTCCAAAGCACATCATTCTTGATGACATCGTAGCTTCTATTTCCTACTACCTCAACCTCATCGACGGAGTGGGTACCGTTGACGATATCGACCACCTCGGTAACAGACGTATCAGAAGCGTTGGTGAGCTGCTCCAGAACCAGTTCAGAATCGGCTTCACAAGAATGGAAAGAGTTATCCGTGAGAGAATGAACACCCAGTCACAGGATGTTGAAGCGCTCACTCCTACAGCTCTTATCAATATCAGACCAATTACTGCTGCAATCAAGGAATTCTTTGGTTCATCCCCACTTTCTCAGTTCATGGACCAGACAAACCCACTTGCAGAGCTTACTCATAAGAGAAGACTTTCAGCTCTCGGCCCTGGCGGTCTTTCAAGAGACAGAGCCGGATTCGAGGTTCGTGACGTACACTACTCACACTACGGAAGAATGTGTCCTATCGAAACTCCTGAAGGCCCGAACATCGGTCTTATCTCTTACCTTGCTTCTTTCGCAAGAATCAATGAGTACGGCTTCATCGAAGCTCCTTACAGAAAGGTTGACAAGGAAACAGGCGTCGTAACAAACGAAGTTGTTTATATGACAGCTGACGTTGAAGACTCCTTTATGGTTGCTCAGGCTAACGAGCCTCTTACAGAAGAAGGCAAGTTCGCTAACCAGAAGGTAAAGGGACGTTTCCGTGACCAGATTCTCGAAATCGACAAGAGCAAGATTGATTACATGGACGTATCACCTAAGATGGTAGTATCTGTTGCTACAGCTATGATTCCGTTCCTTGAAAACGACGACGCTAACCGTGCCCTCATGGGTTCTAACATGCAGCGTCAGGCTGTTCCGCTTCTTAAGACAGAGTCACCTATCGTTGGTACAGGTATGGAATACAAGGCTTGCCTCGACTCAGGTGTTGCTGTTGTTTCTACAGCAGGCGGTATTGTTGAAAATGTAAGTGCTGACAAGATTGAGGTAAGAGAGGACAGCGGCGAGCTGCACACTTACGACCTCATCAAGTTCAAGCGTTCAAATGCAGGTACTTGTACAAACCAGCGTCCTATCGTTGATAAGGGTGAAAGAATTGAGGCTCATCAGGTAATCGCTGACGGCCCTGCAACCTGCAACGGTGAAATTTCCCTCGGTAAGAATGCCCTCATCGGCTTTATGACATGGGAAGGTTATAACTACGAAGACGCTGTTCTGCTTAATGAAAACCTCGTAAAGCAGGATAAGTATACCTCTGTTCATATCGAAGAGTATGAACTCGAGTGCCGTGATACAAAGCTCGGTGCTGAAGAAATTACAAGAGATATTCCTAACGTTGGTGAGGACGCTCTCAAGGACCTCGACGAAGATGGTATCATCAGAATCGGTGCAGAGGTAAGAGCAGGCGATATCCTCGTAGGTAAGGTAACTCCTAAGGGAGAAACTGAGCTTACAGCAGAAGAAAGACTCTTAAGAGCTATCTTCGGTGAGAAGGCAAGAGAAGTTAGAGATAACTCCCTCAAGGTTCCTCACGGTGAAGCAGGCGTTATTATCGACGTTAAGGTATTTACAAGAGATAACTGCGACGAACTCGCTCCAGGCGTTAATAAGCTCGTAAGATGCTATATCGCTCAGAAGAGAAAGATTTCTGTCGGCGACAAGATGGCCGGCCGTCACGGTAACAAGGGTGTAGTTTCAAGAATTCTCCCACAGGAGGATATGCCGTTCCTCGAAGACGGTACACCGCTTGATATCTGTCTTAACCCACTCGGCGTACCTTCACGTATGATCATCGGTCAGGTACTTGAAATGCACCTTGGCTACGCATACAGATGCCTGTCATTAAAGACAAGAGAAGAACTTGAAAATACTATTATAGACGAAAAATTCAAGGAAGAATTTTTGAAGGCTGAGGCCAACAGACGTGAGGGCAGATTCGTAAAGATTGCCACTCCTGTATTTGATGGTGCTCAGGACGAAGACATAAAGCTTGCATTTAAAGAAGCGGGTCTAAAGGACACATACAAGTCAACAGTTTATGACGGAAGAACAGGGGAAAAGTTCGACAACGACGTTACTGTCGGTGTCATGTACTACCTCAAGCTCCATCACCTT